>NZ_JBFBCC010000017.1:0-186563 GCF_040682955.1 Amycolatopsis sp. NPDC051045 | reverse complement strand
CGCCCGGTCCCATTCCGAACCCGGAAGCTAAGCCTGACAGCGCCGATGGTACTGCAACCGAAGGGTTGTGGGAGAGTAGGACACCGCCGAACTTAACCAATGGAAAGGCCCCGGTCGAGAACCCCACAGGTTCTCCCGGGGCCTTTCCCCATGCCCGAAAAACCGGCTTACGGCGCCGGACGGCGAAGCAGGTACGTGTCCATGATCCAGCCGTGGCGTTCCCGGGCCTCCGCGCGGGTCTTGCGGATTTGCGCCGCCAAGGCCGGCGTCAGCGGGCCCGAGATCAGGATCTCGTCGGGCGTACCCACGTAGGCGCCCCAGTAGATCGTCAGGCCGAGGGAAGTGAATCGGTCGAACGTCGCGTGGGCGTCCAGGAGCACGAACACGTCGTCCACCCCGTCGGGCCAGCCCTCGGCGAGCCGGCGGCCCGTCGTCAGCTGGACTGCGCGGCCGATCTGGTTCATCGTCGTCCGGTGGCGGGCCACCAGGGCCGAGATGCTGCTGATCCCCGGCACCACCTCGTATTCGAACTTGACGTTCCCCCGCGCCAGCACCGCCTCGATCAACGCGATCGTGCTGTCGTACAGCGACGGGTCGCCCCACACCAGGAAGGCACCCACCGAGTCCGGAGAGAGCTCGGAAAGGATCAGCTCCTCGTACACCGCGGCCCGCGCCGCGTGCCAGTCGGCCACCGCCGCCCGGTAGTCCGCCGGCGTGCGCGCCCGGTAGTCCGCCGGCGTGCGGTCGCGTGGCGGGTCCGCCGCCAGGACCACCCGGTAGTCCCGCGTGACGAACCGGTCGAGGATCTCCTGCCGCAACCGGACCAGGTCGGCCTTCGTGTCGCCCTTGTCGAGCACGAAGAAGACGTCGACGCGGTTGAGGCGGTCGATCGCCTGCACCGTGAGGTGTTCCGGGTCGCCGGCGCCGATCCCGATCGCGTAGAGCTTCCGCATGCCGCGAGTCTGACGTCCCCCGGTGGGTAACCCCTACCCCCGATGGGTATAAAGGGAGACGACGAAAGGAACGGGAAATGGCCGAAACGACCTACACCGTCGAGGGCATGACCTGCGGGCACTGCGCCACCTCGGTCCGCGAGGAGGTCTCCGAGCTCGACGGCGTCCGGCAGGTGGACGTCGACGTCGAAAGCGGCCGCGTGACCGTGACCAGCGACACCCCGCTCACCACCGATGCGGTCGCCGCCGCTGTCACCGAGGCCGGCTACCGCCTGGTCGCGTGAGCCGGGCCGAGGTGCCCACCGCGGCCCGGGTCGAGCTCGCCATCGGCGGGATGACGTGCGCGTCCTGCGCCGCGCGCGTCGAGCGCAAGCTCAACAAGGTCGACGGTGTCACCGCGACGGTCAACTACGCCACCGAAAAAGCCCAGGTCAGCTACCCGAGTGCGCTGTCGGTCGACGACCTCGCGGCCGTCGTCGAAGCCGCCGGCTACTCCGCGCGGCTCCCCGAGCCCGAAACGCCCGACGAGACGCCGACGCTGCGCAAACGGTTGCTGGTCTCCGCCGGGCTCACCGTCCCGCTGATCGTCGTCGCGATGGTCCCCGCTGGGCAGTTCGCCGCCTGGCCGTGGGTCTCGCTCGCCCTCGCCGCCCCGGTCGTGACCTGGGGTGCGTGGCCGTTCCACCGCGCCGCCGCGGTCAACCTGCGCCACGCGACCGCCACCATGGACACGCTGATCTCGCTCGGCGTCGTCGCTTCCGTGGCCTGGTCGCTGTACGCGCTGCTCTTCGGCATGGCCGGGCAGCGCCACCTGTACTTCGAGGTGGCCGCCGCGGTCACCACGTTCATCCTGGCCGGCCGCTACTTCGAGACGCGGTCGAAGCGCCGCGCCGGTGCCGCCCTCCGCGCGCTCATGGACCTCGGCGCGAAGGAGGTCACCGTGCTCCGCGACGGCGACGAGCATCTCGTCGCGGTCGAAAACCTGCAGGTCGGCGCCGTTTTCGTGGTCCGGCCCGGCGAGAAGATCGCCACCGACGGCGTGGTCACCGAAGGCGGCTCCGCGGTCGACACCAGCATGCTCACCGGAGAATCCGTGCCGGTCGAGGTCGGGCCCGGGGACGCGGTCACCGGGGCGACCGTCAACGTCGGCGGGCGGCTGCTCGTGCGCGCGACCCGCGTCGGCGCGCACACCCGGCTGGCGCAGATGGCGCGGCTCGTCGAAGCCGCGCAGAACGGCAAGGCCGAGGTCCAGCGGCTGGCCGACCGCGTCTCCGCAGTGTTCGTCCCGGCGGTCGTCCTCGCGGCTTTGGCGACCCTGGTCGGCTGGCTCGCGACCGGCGGCACAGCGGACGCCGCGTTCACCGCGGCCGTCGCCGTCCTGATCATCGCCTGCCCGTGCGCGCTCGGCCTCGCGACGCCGACGGCGCTGCTGGTCGGCACCGGCCGCGGCGCGCAGCTGGGCATCCTCATCAAGGGACCCGAGGTGCTCGAGTCCACTCGCCGGGTCGACACCGTGGTCCTGGACAAGACGGGCACGGTCACCACCGGCCGGATGGCGCTCGTCGAGGGTGACGGCGAGGTGCTCCGGCTCGCGGGCGCCGTGGAGGCCGCCTCCGAGCACCCGATCGCCCGCGCCATCGCGGACGCGGCCCGGGAGCGTTTCGGCGCCCTGCCCGCCGTCACGGAGTTCCGCAGCACCGCGGGCCTCGGCGTGACCGGGGTGGTGGAAGGGCGCGAGGTCGCCGTCGGGCGGGCGGCGTTCGTCGGCGGCGAACTGGCCCGGACGGAAGGTGCCACCACGGTCGGCGTGGCCTGGGACGGCGAGGTCCGTGGACGGCTGGTCGTCGCCGACACGATCAAGCCGACGTCCGCGCGGGCGGTCGCCGAGCTGCGCGAACTCGGCCTGATGCCGGTCCTGCTGACCGGTGACAACGCCGGCGCGGCGCGGGCGATCGCCGCTCAGGCGGGGATCGCCGAGGTCATCGCCGAGGTGCTGCCCGAGGAGAAGGTCGCCGTCGTCAAGCGGCTGCAGGCCGAGGGCCGCGTGGTCGCGATGGTCGGCGACGGTGTCAACGACGCGGCCGCGCTCGCGCAGGCCGACCTGGGCCTGGCGATGGGCACCGGCACCGACGCGGCGATCGAGGCGAGCGACCTGACGTTGGTGCGCGGCGACCTGCGGGTGGCGGCCGACGCGATCCGGCTGGCCCGGCGGACCCTGTCGACGATCAAGGGCAACTTGTTCTGGGCGTTCGCGTACAACGTGGCGGCGCTGCCGCTGGCCGCGGTCGGCCTGCTCGATCCGATGATCGCGGGGGCGGCGATGGCGTGCTCGTCGGCGTTCGTGGTGAGCAACAGCCTCCGCTTGCGCCGGTTCCGCTGACACCCCGGGAGGGTATAGTCGCGGTGAGGGATGCCGACGATGGGGACAGGTGGGCGATGACGGGTTACGGCACTGAGCGGGACGCCTATCTCAAGCGGCTGCGCCGGATCGAGGGGCAGATCCGCGGCTTGCAGCGCATGGTCGAGCAGGACAAGTACTGCATCGACATCCTGACCCAGGTCTCGGCGGCGACGAAGGCCCTGCAGTCGTTCTCGCTGGAGCTGCTGGACGAGCACCTGGCGACGTGTGTGGTCCAGGCGGCCGCCGCGGGCGGCGAGGAGGCGGATTTGAAGGTCCGGGAAGCCTCGGACGCGATCGCGCGGCTGGTTCGCTCGTAGGTCGGCAGCAGCGGGCGCACGTCGTCGACCGCCGTCAGCGGACCAGCACAGCCAGGGTGAGGCCGCCCGCGTTGGTCGTGAAGTGCACGATCACCGACGCCAGCACGCCCCGGCCTGTGTGGCGCCACCAGTGCAGGAAGATCCCCGCGATGGCCGCCGCCGCCATGGCCAGAACCTGCAGCACCACCGCCGGCGTCGAGCCGAACACCGCGTGCACCGCGGCGTTCCGGCCGATCGCCAGCGCCGGGAGCGCGTGCCACAGCCCGAACAACGCCGCCGCGGCCAGGATCGGCCGCCAGCGCCACTGCTCGTCCCCTGCCCCGAACAAGGCCGGGAGGACTCCGCGGAACGCCACCTCCTCGATCAGCACCGTCCCGAACAGGATGCGGCCGCACGTCAGCCACAGCAGCTGGCCGAAGTCCGGGTCGCCGACCCGGCCGTCCTGGTACACCGTGCGCAACGCGGGCACCGCCAGCGCGATGCCGAACACCGCTGCCACCAGACCCGCTCCGGCCAGGCCGACCAGCGCCGGACGGCGGACCGTGCGCAAGCCCAGGTCGTGCCACGAGCAGCCGGCCGCGCGCCCCAGCAGGACCAGGACCGCCGTCGCCACCAGGCCGCACAGCGGGTACGCCCAGCCGGGCAGCACGCGGTTGGCCAGCGTGGTCGACGCCGCCAGCGTCAGCACCGCCGCGACCACGGCCGGCACTCGCCGGGTGAGGGCCGGCGCGGCTTCCGTCAACGCGTGCTCAACCGACCGCGTCGGTGAGGTCGTCCGCGGGTGAACGGCGCTGGATCGGCACTCTCTTCGACATCGGGAGCGTGGCCTCGGGGTCGAACGGCGCCGGGCGGTCGTCGAGGGCGATCGCCGCGTCCGCCAGGAGGGTGCGGCAGCCCGTCAGGCTCGCGTGGAGCTTGTCGCGGACTTCGGCCAGCGCCGCGACTTCGCGTTCGGCCGCCTCGATCAGCGTTTCGCCGTGGCGGGTCGCGTCGGTGACCAGCTGCGCCGCCTGCTTCCGGGCCGCGATCAGCTCGCCTTCGGCCGTCGTGACCAGCTGATCCGCCTTCGCCCGGGCGGCCGCTTCCTGCTCGGCCAGTTCGCGCATCGCGTCGGCGCGCCGGACCGTCATGGCCCGCGTGTGGTCCTCTTCCAGCTGGGCCCGGCGGTGCGCCGCGGCCTCGTCGAGATCACGGCGACGCTGCTCGGCCGCGCGCACGAATTCCTCGTGCTCGGCGCGCTGCCGCTCGCGCTCGGCCTCGGCTTCGGCGACCAGCCGGCGTTCCTTCTCGGTGAGCCGGACGGCCTCCGCCTCGGCCTCGCGGCGGATCCGCTCCGCCGTTTCCGTTGCCTGCGTGGTGATTTCCGCCGCTTCTTCGCGGGTCAGCTCGATCATCCGGCGGGAGCGCTCCTGCAGCGCGTCCGCGGGGATCGGAGTCAGGCTGATCCGATCGATCTTCACGCGGAGCTCACGGTTCTCCTCGGCGAGCGCGGTTCCGCGCCGCTGTGCCGCGTCGCGTTCGGCGGTGAGCCTGCGGATCTCGGCCTCGGCCCACGCGACGTACTCGGTGACCTGTGCGCGCTGGAAACCGCGCCACGCCAGGTCGAATTCGGGCAACGCGAGTGCCACGTCCTCGCCACCGCCGGGGGCCATGCCTCACCTCCGAATTGGATGGTTTCTCCCCGGCCGCGTGATTTCGTTGCGGTACCGGGGAATTTCACGTGCACCCCAGTGTGCCGCAAACTCACCGCCGCGCGCTCCCCGGGCGGCCGATCATTCGTCGAACGGTTCCCCGCGGCCGGTGGACGTGCTCCGCACACCGGGCAGTTCGGCCAGTTCCCCGGCGAGGTCGTAGAGATCACCACGCCCGTCGAGGCGCAGGGTGACGACCGCGATCCGTTGGCCCTCTTCGGAAAGGGGCTCGTGGTCGACGTCGACGTGGTGCACGGACCAGCCGCGTCCGGTGCAGACGGCGAGGGCCGCACGCAGGACGCCGTGACCGTCGAGATAGCTCAACCGGATCACCGGTGGCTCACGCCGGTGCCGCGCGACGAACCGCTGCAGCGGCGGCAAGCCGCGGGTCACCACGAAGTGACCGATCGTCGTGCCCGCCGCGAGCACCGGCAGTCCGGCGCCGCACGCGGTGCCGACGGCGGCGGTGAGCCAGATCGTCGCCGCCGTCGTCAGCCCGCGCACCGCGTCGCGGCGGACGAAGATCAGGCCGCCGCCGATGAAGCCGATCCCGGACACGATCTGCGCGGCGATCCGCGACGGGTCGAGCGAGACCTGGGCGAGGCCGAGCAGGTCGGCGAAGCCGTACTTCGACACCAGCATGAACACGGCCGAGCCGACGCCGACCAGGCTGTGCGTGCGCAGCCCGGCGGCCTTCATGCCGGCCTCGCGCTCGAGCCCGATGGCGACGCTCAGCACGAGCGCCAGCAGGACCGGCGGCAGCAGCTCCCACTGCGCCGAGGTGGACCACAGTGTGGGCAAGGACACGACCTCCAAGGGATTCGGGTGGCGGCACGCGAGAAGAACTGCCGACGCCGTCACCAGGGCATACTGGGCCCCGAGCACCGATCGTGCCAGGGTGAGGTGGAACGCGTTGACAGCGACTCGGCCGGTCCCGGCACCGGACTTCGTGGGCTACCCGGAAGTGCGGCGCAGCGTCCGCGCCCTGCTCGATGGGCGCCCCGGCACCGGCGGCCACCCGGTCCCGGCGTGTCCGGAGTGGACCGTCGCCGACCTGCTCGGTCACCTCACCGGCATCGCCGAGCGCGTGCTCGCCCGCCACGGCGGCACCCCGCCGCCCGTCCCGGACGAGCCGCTCGGCGTCCCCGCCCTGCTCGACCGCTGGGACGACGTCGGCGCCGAGGTCGACCGGCGGCTCGCGGCCGCGGGCGGGCACAGCGGCGAGATCATGGTCATGGACGCCTACACCCACGAACTCGACCTGTGCGCCGCGCTCGGCGTCCCGCCGGCCGTCGAGCACGCGGCCTGGGCGCCGAGCTTCGACGTGCTGGTCCGCGGCTTTTCCGGCTCGCTCGCCGGGCGCGGGCTCCGGCCGCTGCGCCTGCGCACGACCGGCGGATCGGCGTGGACGGCGGGTACGGGACGGCCGAAGGCAGCGATGACGGCCCCGGCCCACGACCTCTACCGCGCACTCGCCGGGCGGCGCTCGCACGTCCAGCTGGCGGCGCTGGACTGGAGCGAGGCGCCGGGACCGTGGCTGCCCGCGTTCAGCTGGGGGCCGTTCGTTCCGCCGCGGCAGCCGGGGCTGTGAGCTCGGCTCCCGGCCCGTGAATGCCGCCTTCACGGACCTGAAGGCCGGCTGCCGCTCAGCCGGCAGGCGGGGTGACCGTGAGCACTGCGGCGAGCGCCAGCACCACGGTGCTGAGCAGGACTTCCACGGCCACCGCCTGCCGCAACCGGCGTAGGTCCGCCGTGATGGTCGTCGTGCCGGGGCCCGGCCCGGACAGGCTTCGCTGCACCGCCCGGCGCGAGCGGCTCGCCACCGCCAGCAGCAGCGCGAAGCCGGCGATCTTCAGCAGCACCAGCAACCCGAACTCGGTGGTCCACAGGGTGGACAGGGACGGCATGATGCGCAGGGCCAGCACCGCGCCGCTGAGCGCGATGGCCCCCACGCACCCCGACGCGATGCGGGAGAACCGCGCCGCGACCGGGACCAGGTCCTCGCCGTCGGCCGGGCGGTACAGGGCCGGCGCCAGCTGGGTCAGGCCGCCCGCCCAGAGGGCGATGGCGCCGAAGTGCACCAGGTCGGCCGTGACCGACACGAACATGATCGGGTCGGTGACCGGGTGGCCGGTGGCCGAGAACGTCAGCAGCACGACGAAGCCGCTCACGATGGCCAGGTTCTCGTAGCGGGAGCGCAGCCGGTCCGGGAGCCGGGGTCGCAGCAGGCCGGGCAGGAGCACGGCCAGCGCCCCCACCCCCGCCAGCCGCAGGAGCAGGAGTTTCCCGTAGGCGACGCGCCAGGTGTCCGCGAGCAGGCCGGTGTCGAACACCGCTTCGAGGTTCCGGCCGGCCGCGTACGGGCCCTGCAGCACGAAAGTGGCGACGGTGGTCGCCGCGACCAGCCCGGCGCCCCAGTTCAGGAGCCGCCGGGCGCGGGGGTCGGTGCGGGCCGCCGGGCGGCACAGCACCACGAACGCCAGCCCGCCGAGCAGCACCACCCCCAGGTAGGCGAGCCAGCGCACCACCGTCGACAGCGTGCCGACGGCCGCGTCGGTCCCGGTGGCCGCGGACACCGCGCCCGCCGACGTCACCAGCGGCCCGGTGCCGACCACGAAGGCGAAGGTGCCGCGCACGGGGTGCGAGTCGGCCGAGACGAAGGCGTATTCGGCGAGGTAGCTGCCGTCCGGCAGGCCGGGCCGCAGCCGCACCGCGACCTGCTCGGCGACGTCGCCGGGCTGGAACACCGGCCCGGAGTCCACCTGCCGGCCTTCGAGGTCGACGACCTTGATCGACCCGGGCTGGATCCCGACGTTCTCCGACAGGGTGACCGACACCTCCGGCGGCGCCGCGCTCAGGCGGGCGCCGTCCCCGGGGGTCGACGAGATGATCTCGACGTGGGCCGAAGCCGGTGTGGCGCTGAACAGCAGCCAGCCGGCGAGGAGCGCCAGCAGCGCCAGCGCCCGCTTCACGAGGCGGCGAGCACAGGCCGCCTGGGCACACCGCAGGAGCAGCCGGTCAGCTTGCGCTCGGCGGCCGAGGCCCGCCGGTGCAGGACCACCGCGACGATCATCGGGATGGTGACGATCGTGTTGTAGAACAGGTGCAGCTCCACGCGGGGCACGAGCAGCTGGATGATGCTGGTGGGCACCTTCTGCCCGGCCAGCCGCCAGCCGGACTGCGCCTGGATGAACAGCAGCAGGTGCTCGATGTGGTGCCAGAACTGGATGCCCAGCGCGAGGTTCCACCACTGCCGCGACCGGCCCGCGAAGCCGTGGCGCAGGACCCACAGGAAGACCAGCATCACCAGCGCGTAGCCGTAGTGCAGCCACTCCTGCGAGATCAGCCACGGGAACGGCATCCCGAGCACGCCGCGCGCCCGCGAGGTGGGCCAGCCGAAGCCGTAGATCTGGACGGCCTGGACGATGTGCTCGGCCCAGTGCGCGACCACGATGACCATGAACACGGTGAGTGCGCGGTGGTGGTGGCGGCTGTTGAGCTCGCCGAGGAACCCGCCCGGCCGGACGACTTCGGACGTCGACATGTTCACCCCAGGGTTCGCGAATGCGGCATTTCGATGGTGTCGACGATATCGGTCCGCGGACGGCCGCCGATTACTCCAGAGTGCTGATTCCGGAACGGAAATTGCGGCACCCGGCGGATTGCGCCGGGAACCGCGGCGCCGGAGCTCCGGACAGGCGGCGGGTCAGTGGAGCGAGAGGCCGGTCGAGCGCTCCGGTGCCGGCGGGATGTGGAACAGCCGGGTGAACACGTCGAGGTGGGCGGGGTCGCCCTCCAGCCGGACCTTGCCGCCGTCGATGGCCTCCTGCGCCGACAGGCTGCCGGTGAGCAGGTCGAACAGCGCCGGTCCCTGCGGTTCGATCACCAGGTCGGCGTCGGGCAGCGCGCCGGCGGACGCCTTGAGCGCGCCGTCGTCGACCATCGCGTGCACGATCATCTCGCCGCCGAGGTGGTGCAGCTCGTAGTTGAGGTGGACGCCCGCGGCGGCCTCCTCCTGGAAGGTCGCGTACAGCGAGATGATCGCCGTGTCCAGCGTGAACGCGTCGTCCGGCTTCGGGTAGCTCAGCGAGCGCGCGCCCCACAGGCCGAGGTCGAGCACGATCTGGTCGAGCTCGGCGCCGTACTCGGTGAGTTCGTAGACGACGCCGGCGTCCAGCTGCGACAGGACGCGGCGGCGGAGGACACCCGCCTCCTCGAGCTCGTTGAGGCGCGAGGTCAGGATGCTCACCGGGATGCGCGGGAGCGTGCGCTGCAGGTCGTTGAACCGCTTCGGGCCGAGCACGAGGTCACGCACGACGAGCAGCGACCACCGTTCTCCGACGATTTCGAGTGCCCGGGCGAGGCCGCAGAACTGTCCGTAGGTGCGAGCAGAGGTAGGCATACTCGGGTCCTCACTTGTCTCGGAGTGCCGGCCCGGGAGCGGTCCGATTCGCGCAGGGCCGCGACTTCGGTTACGGTGCGCCGTGCCGCTATGGGCGTCGCTGTCTACGGTGACGGTTGCCTACCCCGCGCGGCCAGTGAGCCGTGCACTCCCACCCCATGCGTTTCCCATGTTCAAACGTGGAAAACGCACGTCTTCGCCCGTGCTCGCGGCACTGGCCGCGCGGTCACCAGGTGGAGCAGGATTCTGATTCCTCGTCCCGCCCACCCGACGACCGGCAGGAGAGCGCATGCGCAACGCAGCGGTGGACGCGCGGGTTCCGGCAGGCGACGGCGAGCCCGCGCCCGCGCCGGCCGCCACCCCGGCTCCCGCGTTCCGACGGCACCTGCGGGCGGAAGTGCGGGCAGGCAAAGGGGCCTACCTGTTCTCCGAACAGGGCGTCATCGCGATGCGCGGCGCCAAGATCGAGTCGCTGGCCGCACTGCTGGACGGCACGCACGACCTCGAACGGCTGCTGCGCGGCCGTCCCGGAGGGATGGCGCCGGAGGAGGTCGCCGCGGTGCTGACGCAGCTGGTCGACGCCGGCCTGGTGACGTTGCGCAGCAGGCCCGCCGAACCCCGCCCCGGCGACGAAGGCGTGCTGGCCTACTGGGACGCGTGCGGCGTCGACGCCGACCTCGCGGCCGCGCGGCAGGGCACCGTGCGGCTGACCGCGGTGGGCGACGACGCCGACGGCGTCGACCCGGGCGCGGTCGAGCGGGCCCTGGCCGGCGCCGGGCTCGGCGTGCGCACCGACAGCGGCCCCGCCGACCTGTCGGTCGTGCTGTGCGCCGACTACCTCGACCCCCGGCTGGCCCGGATCGACGCGGAGCACCGGCGGGCCGGGCGGCCGTGGCTGCTGGCGCGCCCGTGGGGCGCCCACGTGTGGATCGGTCCCGTGCTGCAGCCGGGCGGCGCGTGCTGGCACTGCCTGACCCACCGGCTGTGGGGCCACCGGCACGCCGAGGCGTGCGTGCAGGAGGAACTCGGCCACGACGGCCCGGCGCGCCATCCGGTGGCCGCCCTGCCGCCGCTGACCGCGGCCGCGGCGCACCTCGTCGCGCTGGAGGCGGCCAAGTGGATGGCGGGGTACCGGTACCCGGGCCAGCAGTGCGTGTGGACGCTCGACACGCTCGACCTGCAGGGCCGGCTGCACCAGCTGCGCCGCCGCCCGCAGTGCCCCCGCTGCGGCGACCCGTGGCTGGTGGCCTGGCGCTCGGCCCGCCCGGTTGTGCTGCAGCCGGCCAAGAAGGCGACCACCGGGGGCGGCGGGCACCGCACGGCGACGCCGGCGCAGATGCTCGACCGGCACCGGCACCTGGTCAGCCCGATCACCGGGATCGTCAAGGAGATCCAGCCCGACCCGGCCGCGCCGTGGTTCGCCAACGCCTACCGCTCCGGGCCCAACATCGCCCGGGGCGTCACCGGCATGGCGGCGCTGCGGGCCGGGCTGCGCTGCGAGAACGGCGGCAAGGGCGTCAGCCCGCTCGACGCCGAGGTCAGCGCGCTCTGCGAGGCCGCCGAACGGTTCTCCGGCAACTTCCAGGGTGACGAACTGCGGATCCACGGGTCCTGCGACGAGCTGGGCGAGCAGGCCGTCCACCCCAACGAGTGCATGCTGTTCGCGGACCGGCAGTACGCCGAGCGCGCGGCCTGGAACCCCGAGCACGCGGACTTCCAGCGCGTCGGCGAGCCGTTCGACACCACCGCCCGGATCGACTGGACGCCGGTGTGGTCGATCTCCGGGCGCCGCCGCCTGCTGCCGACGTCCTACCTGTACTACGGCACCCCGCGGGAGAGCGCGGCGCGCGGGGTGCGTGCCGACTCGAACGGCGCCGCGGCGGGCAGCAGCCTGGAGGACGCGATCCTGCAGGGCGCCCTGGAGCTAGTCGAGCGCGACGCCGTCGCGCTGTGGTGGTACAACCGCACGCCGGTGCCGGGCGTCGACCTCGCGTCCTTCGCCGACCCGTGGCTGGCGGAGATGTCCGCGAACTACGCGGCGATCGGCCGCGAGCTGTGGGTCCTCGACGTGACCGCGGACCTGGGGATCCCGGTGACCGTCGCGCTGTCCCGGCGGACCGACGGCCCGCACGAAGACATCATGCTCGGCTTCGGTGCGCACCTCGACCCGCGGATCGCGGTGCGCCGCGCGGTGACCGAGCTCAACCAGATGCTGCCCATCGTGCGGGCCGCCGGCGAGGGTCTCGACGACCCGGACGCGCGGCGCTGGCTCGCCCACGCCACCGTCGCGAACCAGCCGTACCTGCGGCCCGCGGCGGGCCGGCGGATGCGGACCGCCGCGGACTTCCCGTTCGTCAACCGGACCGACGTCCGCGACGACGTCGAGGCGCTGGACCGGTTGTTCGGCCGCGCCGGGCTGGAGCTGCTGGTGCTCGACCAGACCCGGCCCGACGTCGGGATCCCGGTGGTCAAGGTGGTCGTGCCGGGGCTCCGCCCGTTCTGGGCCCGGTTCGCGCCCGGCCGGCTCTTCGACGTCCCGGTCCGGCTGGGCCGGCTCGACGCGCCGACCCCGTACGAGCGGCTCAACCCGTTCCCGATGTTCCTGTGAGGGCGGCTCCCGGCCGTCCGTGTTCGTTGGCTCGCCTGAGGAGTTGGCCTTGCCTGCTGACCGCCCGGAGGGGATCCCGGAGACCGTCCGGCTCTGGTCCCTCACCGAAGACACCTTGCTGGAGGCGGGGGACGACGACACGGTCGTCGCGATCACCTGGTGGGGCGAGTACGAGCTGCCGGGCATACCCGGGCCGGTCCGCGAGTCGCTGAGCCGGATGGTGCTCGGGCCGGTGTCGATGGGCAACCTCGCGTCGTCGGTGAGCGGCGGCGCGGAAGCCTGGGCGGGTCCGCTGCGCAAGGTCCTCAACCGGCTGTCCGGCTCGGTCGTGCACTCGCTGGCGCTCAACGACGGCCGCGGGCCGGTCCTGTCGGCGATCCCGGTGACCCAGTCCCCGGTCTTCCCGGCCGATCCGGTGCCACCCGGACGGCTGATCAAGCTGTCGCGGTTCTCGGCGATGCGCCCGGACGACGGCGGCCTGCTGCTCGAGTCGCCCCGCGCCCGGTACCGGGTCGCGCTGCTGCGGCCACCCGCGGTGACCGTGGCGTCGTCGCTGGCCGGCCCGGTCACCGTCGCGCAGGTCGCCGAGTCCACCGGGCTGGCCGAGCCGCTGGTGGCGGACGTCGTGGGGTTCCTGGTGGCCGCGGGCGTGGTGCTGGTGGCCGACGACTGGGCGGCGTTCGCCGAAGACACCGACGCCGAACTGGCCGTCTGGTCGCCCGACGACCTGATGTTCCACGCCCGCAGCAGGACGTGGCAGAAGGGCAGGCCGCCGGACCCCGAGGCGCACCGGGCGGGTGCCGAACCGCCGGTGGTCAAGCAGCTCACCGCCGGCCCGACCGTCCCGCTGCACCGGCCCGACCCGGCGGTGATCGAGGCGACCGATCCGGCGTTGACCACGCTGCTCGAACACGACCACACGTGCCCCGAGGTCACCGAGCGCGCGTTGTCCGCCGAGCAGCTCGGCGAGCTGCTCTACCGCGCGGCGCGGGTGCGGTCGGTCGGGCCGGCCCACCTGCCCGGCGGCCCCGGCCACGAGGCGTCGCAGCGGCCGTACTTCAGCGTCGCCTGCCTGTACGAGCTCGAAATCTACGTCGGGATCAACCGCTGCGCGGGCCTGGCGCGGGGGATCTACCACTACGACCCGCTGTGGCACACGCTGACGCTGATCAACGACGACATGGGGGTGCTGGACGGCATGCTCGACGTGGCGATGATCGGCGCCGGCAGCCGCCGCAGGCCCTCGGTGCTGCTGACGATGACGGCGCGGATGTCGCGGATCGCCTGGGTGCTCGGCAGTGCCGCGTACGCGACGACGCTGGTGCACGTGGGGGCCCTGCAGCAGGTCCTCTACCTCGCGGCGAAGGCGATGGGCCTGACCGCGCACGCCGTCCCGGTCGACGCCGGCGACCGCGTCGACCGCTCGCTGAAACTGGAGTGGCCGACGGAGGTGAGCGTCGGCGAGTGCGTCCTGGACTTCCCGTTCTCCCGGTAGCCGATGATCGATCGGCACCGTCCGGCCCTGTTACCTTGGTAGCACTGGGGCACGGGGGGTATGCGGGAGGGGGCCGTCGTTCGGCCGGTGCGCATTCGCGGTAAGGGAGCCCGGCGACGGGCCGCCGGGCAGCCTTCTCCTTCGTGGCGGGAGGAGCGGCCCGGGGTCCGGGCGCTCGTGTTCGGCGTGCAGCCGGTCGCGGTCGCCCTGCTCGCGTTCCTGCTCGTGCTGACCGGCCGGACGTCCTGGCCGGACCGGCTGGCCGCGCTGGCCTGTGCGGCGGCCCTCGCGGCCGGGCACCTGATCTGGTTCGCGCCCGGCCGGGCCGGCCGCCGGATCGTGGTCCTCGCCGTCCAGGCCGCGCTGGGCTTCGTGCCGTTGCTGCAGTTCGGCGTCCAGTGGAGCCCGGCGAGCGGGTTCTTGGCCGGCGGGCTGCTGCTGGCGCTCCCGCCGGCCAAGGCGGTGCCCGCTGCGCTGCTGGCGTGCGTCGTGGCCGGGCTCGGCTCGGTGTGGCCCGGTGCCTCGGTGCACGCGGGCGTGGCCGGTGCGGTGGTCGCCGGGGTCGCCGCCCTGACGCTGTTCGGGCTCGGCACGTCCGCGCGGCTGGTGGCCGAGCGGGACGTGGAGGTGCGCGAGCTGAAGCGCCAGGCCATCGCCGAAGAACGCAAGCGGTTCTCCCGGGACCTCCACGACCTGCTGGGTCTCAGCCTCTCGGCGATCACCCTCAAGGGTGAACTTGTCACCCGCCTGGTGCCCACCCGGCCCGCGCAGGCGACGGAGGAGCTGGCCGAGCTGCTGGTGATGTCGCGGCGCGCGCTGGCCGACGTCCGGACGATCTCGGCGGGCTACCGCGAACTGTCGCTCGAGGAGGAGTGCCGGGCCGCGGCCGACGTGCTGAGCGCGGCCGGGACCCGCGTGACGGTGGCCCGTTCCGGGCTCGACGACCTGCCCCCGCGGGTGGCCACCGCGCTCGGGACGGCGCTGCGCGAAGGCGTGACGAACGTGGTGCGCCACAGCACGGCCAGCTGGTGCGCGTTGTCGGTGAGCACCGAGGACGGGACGGCCTGGCTGGAGATCGTCAACGACGGAGCGGCCGGCGCGGCCGACGGCGGCGTGGACGCCGGGGCGGGCCTGCGCAACCTCCGCGACCGCATCGACGTCCTGAACGGCACGTTGACGGCCGAAGCGGGGCCCGACGGCACCCACCGGCTGCTGGTGGCGATCCCCTTGGGACGCGCCACGCCCTAGCCGGCGGCGGATCTCGGTAAGCGTTTTCCGCGGAGCTTTCTCTGCCGGTGCCCGAGTGTTCGCGGGCGCGGCGGGACGGGAATCAGAGCCACTCGGCTTCGATGGCGATGCGGATGGCGTGGACCCTGTTGCGGGCGTTCAGCTTCGTCACGACGGAGGCCAGGTAGTTGCGGACCGTGCCGGCCGAAAGGAACAGCTCGGAGGCGATGTCGGAGACCGTGCGCCCCTTCGCGGCCAGGCCCAGGATTTCGACCTCGCGCGGGGTCAGCGGGCAGTCGTCGGTCTCCCAGGCGGCCAGGGCCAGTTCGCTGTCGATGACCCGGCGGCCGATGGCTACCGACCGCACGGCGTTCGCCAGCTTGTCCGACGGCGCGTCCTTCAGCAGGAAGCCGTTCACCTTGGCGTCCAGCGCCCGGCGCACCGTGCCCGGGCGGCCGAGGCTGGTGAGGATGAGCGTGTGGCAGTCGGGCAGGCTTTCGTGGATCTCGATCGCCGCGGACAGCCCGTCCTTGCCCGGCAGGTCGATGTCGATGACCGCGACGTCGGGGTGGGACGCCTTCGCGGCGGGGAGGATCTGGTCGCCCGAGGACACCTCGGCCACCACTTCGATGTCGGATTCCAGGTTCAGCAGGGCGACCAGGGCGCCGCGGACCATGTGCATGTCCTCGGCCAGCAACACCTTGATCACGTCGGTACCTCGCACCCCAGTCCGGCGACTCCGAACCGCAATTGTACGCCATTGCGCGGCTCCGCCGGTGTTTCTCGCGATGGGACCGGCGGAAAACCGAATTCGTCCGTCACCTACCCGATCCCGGCCGGTGCGGGCAATCCGGCTGCCGATGCCGGCTGCTGGGCCGAATGGCTGTGCATCCCCCGAACAGGTGAGTCCGCCGCCCGCGGATTAACGGACGGCGGATTCGGTGTCCCGCAATTGCACGCTCAGCTCGCGAGCGGGCGGGAGACCGCCGCCTGGCGCAGGTCCGGCAGGGCCAGCAGGACGGGCGGGTCGAAACCGTGCCGCGGGCGCAGCCGGACGTCGGCGAGGCTCGCCGTGACGCCGCGGTGGATGGTCACCGGCCCGGTCAGGCCGGTGAACGGCCGCAGCCCGTGGTTGTCGAGCGGGGTGGTCCCGTAGGCGTGCGTCAGGACGTACCAGGACCCCAGCGGGACGTCGGTCAGCGCGTACGGCCCCGGTCCGGGCAGGATCGCGTACCGGGCGGGCGCGCCTTCGGCGATCCGGGCGGCGAAGAGCCCGACGAACACCGGCCCGACCTCGGCGGCGGCGACGCGCAGCTGACCGCGCACGGTCGCCCCGGAACCCGGCTGGGCCTGCCGGTCGGCGATCCGCGGCGCCATGCCGTGCAGCTGGCGGTAGCCGGACGGCGAAACGCCGACGCTGCCGCTGAACCGCGCGCTGAACGTGCCGACGCTGTTGTACCCGACCTGGTGGCTGATGTCGGCCACCGAGATCACGGTCGTGGCCAGCAGGCGCTTGGCCTCCGCCAGCCGCAGGGCCGACAGGAACCGGCCCGGCGACAGCCCGGTGACCCGCAGGAACACCCGGGTGAAGTGGAACTTGCTGAACATGGCCGCGCGGGCGAGGTCGTCGATCGTGAGCCGCTCACCCAGGTTGTCTCGCATGGTCACGATGGCACGTGCCACGGCTTGCCGGACGATCTCATCCATGGTGGGCCGTCCCCTCCGGTCGACGGTGCCGCGTCCGGGCCTTCCGGCGAAGGCGTCCGGGTGCGGGAAAAACGATTCCGACCAAAACTGTAGGACGGCGGCCGTCTACTTCTTAAGTGCTCTGTGCACCGGTGCGGATGGATTTCACCGATGGTCGACATGCGTTTTGCACATGCCGGGTTTGGTGCCGCCGAAGCGGGGTATCCCCGCCATGACGGATGCACATCGGAACCTGTCGATGACAGCACCGCGCATCCGGTCGATCGCGCATGGTGACGAAATCAGCGTGATTCGACCTTCATTCGGCGGCTGGTTACGCCGTTCGGCCTCCTTTCCGAAACCGCACGGACCATGTGTAAGCCACGGCGGCCCGATGACGCGGGCACTGGCTGTGGCCGCACCACTGGGCGACGATTTATGTCACGTGAAGCATTCATCTTCGCCACTGGGAGCACACAATGTCCGCACAGGTTTCTGTCAACGTCCGCGCACTTTTCGCCGATCTGGGCATTGAGGTCGAGAAGACCGTCACCGACCTGTCGATCGACCGGTTCGAGCAGTGGAGCGACGGCACCGCCGACGTCCGGCCGATCCTGGGTAGCATCTGCCGGCTCGACGTCCTCGAAGCGGCCTGAGTGTAATTTCCGCTGCTCTCGTGTCTGCCGAGCCGGTCACACCGGGCGCGCACCGCGCGCCGGCGGTGGCCGGCTCGTCGCATGTGGAGCGCGGCAGCGTCCACAAACGACGTGACGGGAAAATTTCCAACAGTCGTCCGATCATGGCGAAAACCGTTACGGGTGGTAGTCGCGCGATCGCGCCAAGGCATTTCCGGCCGGGCATTTGCCTGTGCCCGTGCATTTCGCGGCAGTGACCTCGGAGGATGCCCGAACGGTGCAACCGATTCGTCGAGCAGAATGGTTGACTTGTCTTCTGGGGAATCGTGAGTGCGGAGGCACCCGTGATCAGAGTGCTGGTTGCCGAGGACATGCACATCGTGCGGGGCGCGCTGGTCGCCCTGCTGCGGCTGGAACCCGACATCGACGTGGTCGCGGAGGTCGCGTCCGGCCTGGAGATCCTGCCCGCGGCCCGCGCCAACCGGGCGCAGGTGGCGGTCATCGACATCGACCTGCCGGGCAAGGACGGCCTCACCGCCGCCGGTGAGCTGCACGAACAGCTGCCCGGCTGCCGGACCCTCATCCTGACCAGCCTGGGCCGGCCGGGGACGCTGCGGCGGGCGCTGGACGCCAAGGTCAGCGGGTTCCTGCTGAAGGACGCACCGCCCGACAAGCTGGCCAACGCCGTCCGCGGGGTCCTCGCCGGTCGCCGGATGGTGGACGGCGACCTCGCTTTGGCCGCGTGGGACAGCGTCGACTGCCCGCTCACCGGCCGCGAACTGGACGTGCTCCGGATGACCGCGCAGGGCTACGGGACGGTGGAGGTCGCCGCGCGGCTCTACCTGTCCGCCGGCACGGTCCGGAACTATCTGACGACGGTGGTCGCGAAGCTCAACGCGCGCAACCGGGTCGACGCCATCCGCATCGCCGAGGAGTCCGGCTGGCTCTGAGCTCCGAACAGGTATAGACCAGTAAGGATCAGACCGGGACCACGGCCCGCAGCCGGAACCGGCCGTCCGGCTCGACCCCCGCGGTCAGTTCGCCGCCGAGGTCGGCGACCCGGTGCGAGAGGTTGCCGATCCCGCTGCCGGGAGACGAATCGCGGGGCACGGCGCGTGGCGCGGGCACCACCGGCTCCGCCGGCTCCCCCGGGTCTCCGGGGTTCCCGGGGTCTTCGGACCGCGCGTCCCCGACGCCGTCCCCGACGCCGTCGTTGACGATGTCGAGGCTGATCCCGCCGTCCGTACGGTGCATGGCGATCTCGCAGCTCTCCACCTTGCTGTGCCGCAACACGTTCGTGACGCCTTCGCGCAGCACCACGGCCAGCACCGTGCGCACCGGCGTGGGCAGCTCGTCTTCGAGCATCTCCATGCGCACCCGGACGTCGGCGGAGGTCAGCACCGACTTCGCGGTGCGCGACTCGCTGTCCAGTGACAGTTCGCGGTAGCCGCTGGCCACCGACCGCACGTCGGACAGGGCCTGCCGGGTCAGGCCGAGGACCTCGGCGAGCTCGTCGGCGGCGCGGTGGCGGTCCAGCGGCAGGATCCGGGCCGTCAGCTCGCTCTTGAGCGCGATCGCCGACAGGCTCATGCCGAGCAGGTCGTGCAGGTCGCGGGCGAAGCGCAGCCGCTCCTCGGCGAGGGCCATCTCGGCCAGCCGCCGCCGCGTGTTGTCGAGCTCGGTGACCAGCCGGACCAGCCACAACAGCCCGAACACGGCCAGCCCGGTCATCACCGTCGCGGCGGTGTAGAAGACCGTCGACGTGATGTCCGCGCCCGAGATCCGCTGGATCTCCGCGTAGGCGGCGATGTTGAGCGCGAAGAACACCCAGCCCGCGACCGGCGGCAGGACCAGCAGCGCGCTGCCGATCAGCAGCCCGGGCAGGCTGACCCAGTTCGGGCCCAGCGGGAGCAGCGGGAGGTAGATCAGGCAGGCCTGCACGAACAACATGCCGTAGCTCTGCGCCGTGCGCAGGTGGGTGGCCGGCCGGTTGAAGTAGGAGAACTGCAGCGCCAGCAACGCCACGATCGAGCCGATGACCAGGATCACCTGCCACGGCCGGGTGGTCAGCTCGAGCACGTGCAGCGTGGCGCCGCACGCCATCAGGGACATCACCACCGGCAGCAGCCGGCGGATCCGCTTGGACTCGGTCTCGGCCTGCCGCTCGGCCTCGTGCGCGCCCCCGCCGGCCAAGGGTTCCGGGACCGGGAGCTCGACCCGCAGCCGGAAGCGGCCGTCCGCATCGGACTTCGAGGTCGCCGTGCCGCCGAGCGCGGCGACCTCGCCGGGCAGGGCCGCCAGCGTGGTCGCCGGGTCCTCCGCCGTCACGCCGTCGTTGACGATCTCCAGGGTGACCTTGCCGTCGTGGTGCCGGACGTCGATCTCGCAGTGTTCGACGTCGCTGTAGCGCAGGACGTTCGTGACCCCTTCGCGCAGCACCTTGGCCAGCAGTGTGCGCGCCTGGACCGGCAGGTCGCCCTGGTCGAGGTGGACCTGGACGGCGATCTCGGACGCCGACAGCAGCGTTTCGGCCGTCCGCGACTCCTTCTCCAGCGAAAGCTCGCGGTAGCCGTGCGAGACCGCGCGGACGTCGGACAGGGCGCGCTGGGCGGTCGCGGTGATCTCGCCGAGTTCGGCCTTGGCCGCGTCGACGGACTTCCGCATCAGCCGCTGCGCGAGCTCGCCCTTGAGCGCGATCGCGGACAGGCTCAGCCCGAGCAGGTCGTGCAGGTCGCGGGCGAAGGCGAGCCGCTGCTCGGAGACCGCGCGCTGGGCGAGTTCGGTGCGGGCCCGGTGGAGCTCGTGGACCATCCGCGCGAGCCGGGCCAGCAGGTAGTACAGGATGCTGTAGAAGCAGGCCGAAAAGCCGATGTAGATCGTGTCCAGCGGCGATGCGCCGAATATGTGGTAGACCCACACCTCGCTGAGGGCGACCACGCCCAGCGTCGGCCACGCGTACCGCGGCGGCAGCACCAGCAGCGCCGCGCCGCCGACGAAGTCCGGCATGTCCGCCCACAGGATGCCGAAGGTCGGCAACGGGACGTAGGCCAGCACGACCACCACGGCGAGCAGCACCCGGCTGGTGACCGAGTCGAGCCGGGCGGACGGGCGGCTGAACCACAGCAGCTGGATCCCGAGCAGGCCGACGAGGGTGGCGACGGCGTACAGGGCGTGGAGGCCGTCGACCGAAGCCGGCAGGAGGCCGACGACGCCGATCACGCTGAACCCGGCGATGACCACGACGATGATGGCCGAGGCCAGGTAGGTGGCCAGCCGCGGGCGCCGGTCCGCCGCGGTGGTGCCGCGGGGTTCGGCGGTCGCCGAGCGCCCGGTGGAGGGTTCGAGTGCGGAGACCGGAGACATCAATGCGGACCCTCCGGGATCTGCGCGGCGACCGGGCCGCCCAGGAGGCCGGGTCTGGGCGCTGTGTGTGCGTGCTGACGGCTGAGCATAACTCAAGGGAGCGCCCCGGAAGCGGTGCGAAAAACGCGTGATCGGGCAGGGGACAGCGGACGATCGGGCAGGGGACAGTGGGAACGCGGTCCGGTCGCGTCCGATCGGGTCAGGGCCGGTCCGGTGTGGGCGGGAGCCCGCCGGTGTTCGCGAGCAGGCCCAGGAAGTCCAGGTGCGGCACCGCGACCGAGCCGGTGTGCAGCACGGAACCGTCCACCAGCCGGAAGAAGCTGAGCCCGGACTCGTCGTCGTCCCAGGAGTCGCCGCCCGCGGCGCCGGGCACGTGCCGGGTCGCCCGGAAGTCGTCGGTGAACGCCGTGCCCGCGGCCGAGTACGCGGCCACGTCCCAGCCGAGGTGGCGCCGGTACTGCTCGAGCTTGGCGTAGGGCGCGCGGGAGACGAGCACCAGCCGCAGGCCGGGGTCGCGCAGCGCGGCGGTGACCTCGGCGATCGGGATGACGTCCGCGGGTCCGCTGTGGTCGGCCATCGGGTGGTGCACGGCGAGCCGCCGGTGCCCCCGGAACAGCTCGGTCAGCGAAACCCGGCCACCCGGGCCTTCGAGCAGGTACCTTGCCCCGGCGACGACACGGGGACGGTCGAGTTCCGGCACGGTCAGCTCCGTCATGACTCGCCCTCCCTGGCTGTGGTCCACTGCGGATTGTGGGCCGCAGCCCACGGGCGGGCCCAGCGTTCGGCCCGGGTACCGCAACGTGGGAGACGCGCGGGGCCCGCCGTGCCGCGGCCGGCCGCCGACCCTAGGCTCTGCCCATGGCACGCTATTTCGACCTCCACCCGGAGAACCCCCAGAAGCGGGCGCTCGGCCAGGTCGTCGAGATCCTCCGGAACGACGGGCTGATCGCCTACCCGACCGACTCGTGCTTCGCCCTCGGGTGCCGTCCGGGCAACCGCGACGGGCTCGACCGGATCCGCTCCATCCGCAAGCTGGACCACCGGCACCACTTCACCCTGGTCTGCCAGAACTTCGCCCAGCTCGGCCAGTTCGTGCACATCGACAACGCGGTGTTCCGCGCGATCAAGGCGGCGACCCCGGGCAGCTACACGTTCATCCTGCCCGCCACCAGGGAGGTGCCGCGGCGGCTGATGCACGAGAAGAAGAAGACCGTCGGTGTGCGCATCCCCGACCACCGCGTCACCCAGGCGTTGCTGGCCGAGCTCGGCGAACCGCTGCTGTCGAGCACGCTGCTGCTGCCCGGCGAGGGCGAGCCGATGACGCAGGGCTGGGAGATCAAGGAAGAGCTGGACAACGCGCTGGAAGCGGTCCTCGACTCCGGCGACTGCGGGGTCGAACCGACGACCGTCGTCGACTTCTCCTCCGGCGAGGCGGAAATCCTGCGCGTCGGCGCGGGCGACCCGGCGCCGTTCGAGTAGGGCTCGGCGGTGGCGTCCGTGGTGCCGGCCGGCGGGTTCGAGAACGGTGGCGCGCGTCCGCCACAAGGGCGCAGCCGGCCGTGCGGCGGGTTGCCGGTCCCGGCGGCGTGGCGGGCCCGATCGGCCGTTTGCCGTCCGGAGCGCGAACCCGCCGACGCCGCCAGGAACCGCACGGACCGCCGCAGCTGCGGCGCCGATCGGCAGAAAACCCCGTAGGGCTCAGCGCTCCAGCAGTTCCAGCCAGTCGGCGGTGTGCCCGCCGGTGAAGGCCAGCGAGAGGTCCTCGGCGAAGCGGCGGCCGGTCACCAGCAGGCAGAAGTCCTCGGCGGGGCCGGTGATGCGGTCGCGGGCGTCCTCCGGTCCGAAGAGCCAGAGCTCGCCCGACGGGGCGCCCAGCTCGAACCGGAACGGGCCGGGCGGCGTTTCCTGGTGCCGGTGGTAGAGGCGGTCGCGCGTCCGGACGCCGTAGTAGGCGACGTGCCCGATGGCGTCGGTGCGCCGCGGGCGGATCCCGAACGCGTCGGCGATGTCCTGGCCGCAGGCGAACAGCTCGGTCAGCACGGCCGCGGCCAGCACCGACGGGCGCAGCGGGCCGTCGCTCCACGGCAGCTCCGGCGACGGCGGGGCCGAGGCGAGCAGGGCCGTGGCCTTCCGCTGCTCGATCAGCCAGCTCACGATCGCCTCGTCGAGCGAGTCGTAGGAGATCTGCGGGGTGACCCCGAACGCGGCCGGGTGCTCGACGCTGAGCCGGACCAGCCGCGCGGTCGACGTCAGCCGGGCGAAGTACCCGGTGAGGTCCGGGCCGGGGCCGTACCCGTGCCGCTCGGCCAGCGCGGCCAGGGCCTCGGTCTCGGTCTGCAGGTCCGTGAACACGTCGGCCATCGGCGCCAACCTCCTGGTCCGGGTAGCCGGGGCTGCCCGGATCAAGCCTGGCAGGCGGCCGCGCGGCGGCTCCACTCCGCGCTTGCGGCGTGGTCGGCTATGTTCGGCCACGGACGCGGCGAGGGTGGCTGAAGGGAGCCCGGACGTGAAGTACCTGCTGGCGATGTACCTGAACCCCGACGTGATGGCGAAGCTGTCCGAGGAGGACATGAACGCCATCATGACCGGGCACCAGGAGTTCATCCGCACCATCCGGGAAACCGGCGAGATGATCAGCACCCAGGCGCTCGGCGCGGTCGCCGACAGCAGCGTCGTGCGGGTGCGCGGGGGCCTGCCGGCCGTCACCGACGGCCCGTTCCTGGAGTCGAAGGAGTTCCTGGCCGGCTACTACCTCGTGGAGTGCGCGAGCAAGGAACGCGCCGTCGAGCTCGCGGGGATGATCCCGGACGCCGCCGTCGAAGGGCTCGGCATCGAGGTCCGCGAGGTGGTCTTCTTCGCCGACGCCGAATCCGAAGTGCCCATGGCGTGACCGCAGTCGCGGAAGTGCTGCGGCCGCTCGTGCCGCAGGTGCTGGGCGTGCTGGTCCGCCGGTACGGCCAGTTCGACGCGTGCGAGGACGCGGTCCAGGAGGCGCTGCTGGCGGCCAGCGAGCAGTGGCCGGCCGACGGCGTCCCGGACAACCCGCGCAGCTGGCTGATCACGGTCGCGACCCGGCGGCTCACCGACCACTGGCGCAGCGAGAGCGCGCGACGGCGGCGTGAGGAGTCGGTCGCCGTGCGGGAGCCGGTGACGGTCGTCGCCGGGCCGGGCGAGGAGCAGCCCGCCGCCGAAGACGACACGCTGTCGCTGCTGTTCCTGTGCTGCCACCCGGCGGTTTCGCCGCCGTCGCAGGTCGCACTGACGCTGCGCGCGGTCGGCGGCCTGACCACGGCCCAGATCGCGAGCGCCTTCCTGGTGCCCGAGGCGACCATGACGCGGCGCATCACGCGCGCGAAGGAGAGCATCGCCGCCGCGGGGTCGGCCTTCAGCGAGCCGTCGCCGGACGACTTCCCGGCGCGGCTGCGGGTGGTGCTCCAGGTGCTGTACCTGATCTTCAACGAGGGGTACACGGCGACGTCGGGGGAGAACCTGCTGCGCGTCGAGCTGGCCACGGAGGCGATCCGGCTGACCCGCGCGGTGCACGCGCTGATCCCCGGCGAGGGCGAGGTCGCGGGCCTGCTGGCGCTGATGCTCCTGACCGACGCCCGCCGGGAGGCCCGCACCGGCCCGGACGGCGAGCTGGTGCCGCTCCCGGAGCAGGACCGCGGCCGCTGGGACGCGGCGATGATCGAGGAGGGCGTCTCGCTGGTGCGCTCGACGCTGGGCCGGGGCCCGGTGGGGCCGTACCAGGTCCAGGCGGCGATCGCGGCCCTGCACGACGAGGCACCCGGCACCGACGAGACCGACTGGCCGCAGATCGTCGAGCTGTACGGCGTGCTCGGCGAGCTCATGCCGGGTCCGGTGGTGACGGTGAACCTGGCCGTGGCTCTCGCCCAGGTGGCGGGCCCCGACGCCGGGCTGGCGGTGCTGGACGGGATCGACGCCAAGCTGGACGTCGGCCGCCGGGCGGACGCGGTCCGGGCGCACCTGCTGGAGCGCGCGGGCCGCCCGGCGGACGCGCGCGAGCACTACCTGCGGGCGGCGAAGCGGACGGAGAGCGGCCCCGAACGGCGGTATCTCGAGGCGCGGGCGGCGCGGGTCGGGGTGGCGCAGGCGGAGTCCTGACCGGGCCGGACCTGCCGGAGGGGCAGGCCCGGCACCGGTTCAGTGGACCGCGATGCCGCTCGCCGGCTCCGGGGCCGCCGGGACGTGGAACAGCTGCGCGAACAGCTCCAGGTCCGCCGCTTCGCCTTCGATGGCGAGCTTGCCCGAGCGGATCGCCGCCGCCGCGCTGAGCTGGCCGCTCATCAGGTCCAGCAGCGCGGCGTTGTGGCCGGTCCGGATCACCAGCTCCGCCCCGGGGAACCGACCTTCGCCGACCTTGACCGCGCCGTCCTCGACGAGGGCGTGCACCGTCATGCGGTCGTCGTAGCGGATCTCGAAGTTGATCTGCACGCCTTCGGCGCTCTCGGGGCGGAACGTCGTGTACAGGGACAGGATGGCCGCGTCGAGGGTGACCACGTCGTCGGCCGCCGGCTTGTTCAGCGAGCGGGCGCCCCACAGGCCGAGGTCGAGCACGATGTGGTCGAGCTCGCTGCCGTACTGGGTCAGCTCGTAGACCAGGCCCGCGTCGAGCTCGGCGCGGACGCGGCGGCGGATCACGCCGGTGGCCTCCAGGTCGTTGAGCCGGGCGGACAGGATGGACGGCGGGATCTTCGGCAGGCCGGCCTGCAGCTCGTCGTACCGCTTGGCGCCGAGCACCAGGTCACGGATGATCAGCAGCGACCAGCGCTCACCGATGAGCTCGAGCGCGCGGGCGACGCCGCAGAACTGGCCGTAGGCACGGGTGTGCGGAGTGGGCATCGAACGTTCCTCACTTCTTCTCGGGCGATGCGACGGCCCGGCGGGAGCCGGGGACGTGGTCGGGGCGGCTCACCGGTGGTCGCCTTCGGAAATCAGCTCTCGGTGCAGGGACTGCAGGTCGTCACAGGGTTCGACACCCAGCTCGCCGGCCAGCCGCGTGCGGAGCTTGCGGTAGACGGCCATCGCGTCGGACCGCCTGCCGCTGCGGCCGAGCGCCCGCATCAGCTGTCCGTGCAGGGTTTCGTCCAGGGGACTGCCGGTGGTCAGCGAACGCAGCTCGCCGATCAGCTCGCGGTGCCGCCCGCTGACGATCTCCGCTTCGATCCGCAGGTGCAGGACGCTGCGCCGCAGTTCGAGCAGCTCGGTCCGGTACGCGGACAGCACCGGTCCACAGTGGATGTTCGCCAGCGGCGGCCCGGACCAGAGGTCGAGCGCGGCGCGGCAGGCGTCGGCGGCCCCGGCGTGGTCGCCGGCTCCCTGGCGCTCGTGGCTCAGCTGCTGCAGCCGGACGAACCGGTGGATGTCCACTTGGGACGGATCGATGTTGAAGGTGTAGCCGGACTGCCTGGTGACCAGCAGTTTCTCGGCGTCTTCCGCGAGGTCGTTCTGCATGATGCAGCGACGCAGGTGGTAGACGTAGGTGTGCAAAGTGGTCCGCACCGTGCGGGGTGGGTTGTCGGACCACAGCTCCCGGATCAGGGTGTCGATGTGTACCATCTTGCCCGGACGCATCACGAGCACGGCGAGCAGCGCCAGCACCTTCGGCGCGCTCGGGGCGTAGTCGACGCCGTCGCGCAGCACTTCCAGCGGCCCCAGCACGCTGAAGTGGACGCCGCCGTCGGCCGGCTCGTCGGTTCGCTGCTGTTCGGAGTACATGGCTGGCCTCCAGCATCGTCAAGGCGTCCTCGCGCTCCCCAGGTCGTGCCGCGCGGGTCGGTGGACGGCCGAACTCCGGGCTTCTATCCGAATGTGACAGAGCGTCGTCCCGGCGGCCAGTGAACGGCCCACCGGACCCGGCGTGCGTTCGTCCTGCCCCCGCATGCGTTTCGCAGGTCTCGGGGGTGCGCGGCGCACCCGCCGCCGTCGAGTGGAACCCGTCGCCCACCGGGCGGCGGTCTCCCCGGATCGGACCAAACGCGCGTCCCGCGGGACCGCTGCCGATCATGGTGGCGGGCGTCCGGCACACCGAACCCGGGCGTTCCGCACGCGGCGGTCCGGGTGGACCACCCGCCCACGACCGGGTGTCCCGCGGACGGGTGAACCGGGCCGCCGGTGTCCTCCATCGCTCGTCAATCGATCTCCGAGACACGGCGTCTTCCCTGGCACGAGGAGAAGGAGAACTTCCACCAGGGGATTTGAGGTTGGACTGATGATGTTGCGATCGATTGCGGCTGTCGGACACGGCAGCGAGTTCGACGCTCCAGCCCGCGAGCCGGCGCTCGAGAGAGTGGACAAGTCGGTCCGGCCCGCGGTGCTGCAGGCCATTTCGTCGATCCGGGAGCGGTACTTCGAACCGATCACGCTCGCCGACCTGGCGTCCGAGGTGTTCGTCAGCCGGTTCCACTTCTCCCGGATGTTCGCCGACGCCACCGGGGTGACGCCTGGCCGCTTCCTCACCGCCGTGCGGCTCTTCGAGGCGAAGCGGCTGCTGCTGACGACGTCGCTGAACGTCTCCGACATCGTGTGCAGCGTCGGCTACAGCAGTGTCGGCACGTTCACCAGCCGGTTCTCGCGGGCGGTCGGGATGACGCCGACGCAGTACCGGGAACCGCAGGTCGCCGAGTTGCTCGTGGCGATCTCCCCGACGCTGCGGCGGCTTCCGCCGTTGCGGACGCTGCGCGCGGCCGGCCGCAACTGCGCGTCGCTGCAGGTGGGTACCGGCGAGCTGGCGATCCAGCTGGACCTGCCCGGTGGCGCGGCCCCCGCGGACACGCTGGTCGGGCTGTTCGCCGACCCGGTGCCCCAGTGTGGCCCGGTCGCCTTCACCGGCATGGCGAACATGAACTCGGGCGAGCTGACCATCCACGGCGCGCCGTCCGGCCAGTGGACGGCGATCGCGGTCGCGCAGCACCAGCCGGGCGCCGCCGGGCCGCAGTTCTCGATCGCCTATTCGACCGTGCACGTGGCGCCGCACGGCCGGTCCGCCACCCGGATCGGGCTGCGCGCGCCGGCACCGACCGACGCACCGATCGCGATCACGCTCGCGTCGAAGCAGTCGCCGTTCACCCAGCGCATGCTCGCCGCGGCGCGGCCGCACCTGCGCGCTGTCGCCTGATCCGCCGCCGAACAAGGGACCAAGACACGATGTCCACCGTAATCGGAGTTCTGCGCAAGCGGCTTCTCGCTCCTTCGCTCGCTTCGGTCGGCTTCGCCGAACGCGGCTTCCCGGTCACCCACACCGACGCGACGGCCCGGCTGGAGGCGGTGCCGCAGGCGGTCATCTGCGGGTTCGAATGGGCCATCGAAGGCGCGTCGCTGTGGGAGGTCGAGCGCCGGCTCGCCCTGATCGAGCCGGAGCAGCGCGGGTTCGCCTACGAGGGCGCGACGATGGGCTACACCATCCTCGACGCGATGCCCGGCGGCGGCCGCGACCGCACGCGGGAACTGCTGGAGGGGCCGGCGCGCCCGTACATCTTCCTGACCTACATCGGGATCGGCTTCGCGATGGCGCGGCTGCCGCGGCCGCTGTGGAAGAACATCCTGCCGGAGCTGACCGACGTGGCCTACCACCCGACGATGAGCTGGCTCGCCGTCGACGGCTACGGCTTCGACCGGGCCTACTTCGACACGGAGAAGTGGGTCGGTGAGCAGGCCGAGCCGGTGCCCTACCCGTGGGCCGGCCGCCCGGAGTACTTCGCCCGCGCCTTCGACCAGGGGGTCGGCCGGGCGCTCTGGTTCATCCACGGCGGGAACCCCACCGCGGCGGCCGCCGCGGTGGGGCGGTTCGCCGAACACCGCCGGGCGGACCTGTGGAGCGGGGTCGGGCTCGCCTCGACCTTCGCCGGTGGAGCCGACCAGCGCGGGCTGGGGATCCTGCGCCGCGCGGCGGGTGAGTACTACGACGAACTGGCCCTGGGCGTGGTCTTCGCGGTCAAGGCGCGGACCTACGCCGCCTACGTACCCACGCACACCCACCTCGCGGCCGAGGTCCTCACCGGCCTGTCCGTGCAGGCGCTGCGGGAGATCTCCGACCGGACCGAAGCCGCCGGTGGCGACGACGGATCGCTGCCGCTGTACGAGGTCTGGCGCGAGCGGATCCGGGCGGAATTCCGGCCCGAAGCGCGCCGGGCAGCGAGCTGAACCGCCAGGTCCGCCGGCTCGCCGGCAAACGTGGAGTAGAGCTTCCGGTGCGGAATCTGTGACCGTGGAACCATTCGGCAAAGAAATATGCTACCCGTAAGGGGGAAGTGCGTTGGGCGACGGCTGGCGCGCGCTGAGGCGCCGCATCCTGACACCGGACGTCTCCGAGACGTCGCTGGACAAGCGTGGTTTCCACAAGAAGAGCCCGCAGGCTCAGGAATTGCTGGAGACGGTGGGGGAGAAGTTCCTGCTCGGCTACGCACACGCCGTCGAAGCGCGAACCCCCGCCCAGTGCGAGGAATGGCTCGGTCGCATTCCGGAACAGTTCCGCGGATTCGCCTACGAAGGCGCGGGAATGGGCTACGCGATGCTCGACGGGCTGCCGTTCGGCGGCCGCCGGCACATCGAGGACTTCGTCGCGGGCCCGGGCGGCACGCAGCAGCACTACATCATCCTGGTCGGCGTCGGCTGGGCGATGGCGCGGCTGCCGCGGTTCGCCTGGCCGAAGGCGGAGCGGTTCGACCCGCTGCTGCGCTGGCTGGTGCTCGACGGCTACGGCTTCCACCAGGCGTACTTCAAGACCGAGAAGTACGTGCGGCAGCAGTACCAGGAGCGGGACTTCCCGTGGCCGTCCCGGCAGTACAGGGGCTACTCGCTGCGGGCCATGGACCAGGGCATCGGCCGCGCGCTGTGGTTCATCTGCGGCACGGACGTCGACCTGGTGACGAAGACCATCGCCGGGTTCGACCCGTCCCGTCACGGTGACCTGTACGCCGGCGTCGGCCTGGCGTCGACGTACGCGTGCGGTGTCGACGAAGCCGAGCTGACCGAGCTCGCCCGCCGCGCGGGCAAGCACCGCGGGCAGCTCGCGCAGGGCAGCGCCTTCGCGGCCGACGCCCGGGTGCGTGCCGGCTTGCTGATCCCCCAGACCGAGGTCGCCACGCGGGCGATCTGCGGGCTGCCCGCCGAGCGCGCGGCGGCGATCACCCAGGAAGTGCGCCCGGCGGAGGTCGTCGACGGCGAGCTCCCGGCATTCGAGGCCTGGCGGCAGCGGATCGCCGGTGAAGTGCTGACCCACGGAGGAGTGAACAAATGACCGCGACCACACGCTGGCTGCGTCGGCAGCTCGCGGGCCTCGTGGCGATCGCGCTGGTGCTGACGTTGTTCTTCGTCGCGCGCCTGCCGAGCGTCTCGGCCGCCGAGCAGGACCAGCTGGCAGGCAAGTTCCAGTTCACCCCGATGACCATCGCGTTGCCGGCGGCGGCGAAGTCGCAGTACGTCCGGACGCTGAACAAGCAGTACGAGCACATCTCGGCGTGGATGTCCTCGACCGGCGCCGCCATCGCGATGAACGACCTCGACGGCGACGGCCTGGCCAACGACCTCTGCCTCGTCGACCCGCGCAGCGACCAGGTCGTCGTCACGCCGGCGCCGGGGAAGGGCCAGGAGCGCTACGCCCCGTTCGCCCTCGACCCGGCGCCGCTGCCGACGTGGCAGTACATGGCCCCGATGGGCTGCATCCCCGGTGACTTCAACGAAGACGGCCGGATGGACATCCTGGCCTACTACTGGGGCCGCACCCCGGTGGTGTTCCTGCAGAAGGCCGGCGCCACCAAGCTCGCCCCCGCCGCCTACGAGCCGGCCGAACTCGTGCCGGGCAGCAAGCGCGGCCCGGACGGGAAGTACAACGGCCCGCTGTGGAACAGCAACGCGGCCACCATCGGCGACTTCGACGGCGACGGGCACGTGGACGTCTTCGTCGGCAACTACTTCCCGGACAGCAAGGTCCTCGACCCGAACGCCGACGGCGGCATCACGATGAACCAGTCGATGTCGCACGCGAAGAACGGCGGCGGGAAGTACATCTTCCGCTGGACCGGGGCCACCGCGGGCACCCACCCGACGGCGTCGTTCGTGGACGCGTCGACGGGCATCCCCGAGGCCGCGCGCAGCGGGTGGACGCTGGGCGCGAGCGCCACCGACATCGACGCCGACGGCCTGCCCGAGCTCTACATCGCCAACGACTTCGGGCACGACCACCTGCTCTACAACAAGTCGCGGCCGGGGAGCGTGGAGTTCGGCGAGGTCACCGGGATCCGCGGGGTCACCGAACCGAAGTCGAAGGTGCTCGGCAACGACTCGTTCAAGGGCATGGGCGTCGACTTCGGCGACTTCAACCACGACGGGCTCTACGACATCTTCGTCAGCAACATCACGACCTCGTGGGGTGTCGAAGAATCGAACCTCCAGTTCGTCAACACCGCCAAGGACCTGACGGACCTGCGCAACCAGCTGAAGGACGGCGTGGCCCCCTTCCACGACGAAAGCGGCGACACGCGGACGGCGTGGTCGGGCTGGGGCTGGGACCCCAAGATCGAGGACTTCAACAACAGTGGTGACGTCCAGATCGCCCAGGCGACCGGGTTCATCAAGGGCCAGGTCAACCGCTGGCCGCAGCTGCAGGAGCTGGCGGTGGCCAACGACGGCATGACGTCCAACCCGTTCTGGTGGCCGAACGCCCGCCCGGGCGACGACCTCGCCGGCGACCAGACCCTGCACTTCTTCGTGAAGCGCTCGGACGGCACCTACGTCGATCTCGCGCCGAAGCTCGGCCTGGCCGTTCCGGTGCCCACCCGCGGCATCGGGGTCGGCGACGCGGACGGTGACGGCCTGCCGGAGTTCGCCGTCGCGCGGCAGTGGGAGCAGCCCGTCTTCTACCACAACGACAGCCCCAAGACCGGCAAGTTCCTGCAGCTGAAGCTGAGCACCGATGCCCCCGTGGCGCCGGGCCCCCTGCCGTCGGCCGGTTCGCCGGCGATCGGCGCCGAGGTCACGGTGACCACCGCGGACGGCAAGAAGTACGTGGGTCGCGTCGACGGCAGCAGCGGGCACGCCGGCCGCCGCAGCTTCGACGTCCAGATCGGGCTGGGCGAGCACGTCTCCGGCCCGCTGGCGGTGCACCTGCAGTGGCGGGACCGCACCGGGCAGCTGCGCACTCAGGACCTGAAGCTCGCACCGGGCTGCCACATGTACCAGCTCGGTACCCAGGCGAAGGAAGAGATGTGACGTCATGGCGACGCCCATAACGACCAAATTGGACACTGCACCGCCGAAGCGGACCAACAAGGTCATCACGGCCCTGCGCCGCTTCGCCATCTCGATCACGATCTTCAACATCCTCGGCTACACCGTGCTCGGCTTCGAGCAGCCGTGGCTGTACCCCTTCATCGCTGTGGGCACCGCGTACACCACGGAGATCCTGCTGGAGATCATCAACGCCAAGGTCACCAAGCGGGAGGTCCGCTTCCGCGGCAACGGGTTCCGGGGCCTGGTGGAGTTCCTGTTCCCCGCGCACATCAGCGGCCTGGCGCTGAACATGCTGACCTACGTCAACGACCACGTCTGGGCGATGATCTTCGGGGTCGTCGTCGCGGTCGGCGCCAAGTGGGTGCTGCAGGCGCCGGTGTACGGCCGGCTGCGGCACTACATGAACCCGTCGAACTTCGGCATCACCGTGATGCTGCTGGTGTTCCCGTGGGTCAACATGACGCCGCCGTACCACTTCTCGGAGAAGGTCGACACCTGGGTCGGCTGGCTGATCGTGGCGGTCATCCTGATCTCGGGCACGGTGCTCAACTCGCTGCTGACCGGCCGGATGTGGCTGATCGCGGGCTGGCTGTCGTTCTTCGTCGTCCAGGCGGTCCTGCGCGGCGTGCTCTTCGACACGGCCATCCCCGGCGCGCTGGCGATGGGCACGGGGATCGCGTTCGTGCTCTACACGAACTACATGGTGACCGACCCGGGCACGTCGCCGTCGAAGCCGGTTTCGCAGTTCGCCTTCGGGGCCGGGATCGCGATGATGTACGGGTTCTTCACCGCCGCGCACATCGCCTACGGGCTGTTCTTCGCCACCGCTTCGGTGTGCCTGATCCGCGGGATGTACCTGTGGGGCCTGCACTTCTCGAACAAGGCGCGGATCAAGTTCGAGGCCGAGCAGGCCGCGCAGACGGTGAAACTCGCCGCGGCGCCGCCCGCACCGGCCGGCGACGAAAAGCCCCTCGCGGCGTGAGTGCGGAGAGCGCCGACGGCGCTCTGCTTTGGACAGTCTGGTGAGGAGGTAGGCCGGTGGCAAGCGAAGAAGAGGTCCAGGTGCTGACCCTGGAGGCGTACGCCGACACGATCGTGCCGGGGGAGAAGCGGTTCCCCGAGGACCGCGCGGTGGCGGGTGCCGCACCGGGGCCCGGTGCGGTGGAGGCGGGCGCGCTGGATCTGCTCAACTACGACGCCACCGGCATCACCGCCGGCTTGCCGTACCTGGTGCAGTCGCTCAACGACCACGCGAAGTCGTACGCCGGTGAGGTCGAGCTGGAGATCGACACCGACGTCCCGCCGTTCGTCGCGTTGCCGTACGAGCACCGCCGGGCGCTGGTGACCCGGCTGACCAAGCCGGGGCACCCGGAGAAGGAGGGGTGGGTGAGCCTGGCCCTGTTCTGCAACATGGCCTACGACACCGCCCCCCACCGGCACACCGCGGAGGCGCTGGCGGCCGGGCACCCCGGTCTGCTCGCACTCGGCTACCGGCCCCCGGACGCCGACGGGCTGTGGCGGTTCCCGAAGTTCTCCTACGGCCGCAAGCTGGCCGATCTCCATCCCGACACCACACCTTCGGGGAGCCCCGCATGAGCGCGATCGAGAAGACCGACGTCGTCATCGTCGGGAGCGGCTTCGGCGGTTCGATCCCGGCGTACCACCTCGCGGCGGGTGGTGCGAAGGTGGTCGTGCTCGAACGCGGGCCGTGGCTGGCCGCGGAGGACTTCGACCACGACTACCTGCTGGGTTCGTCGTACACGCGGGTGTTCGACTTCGTCGCCGGTGAAGGGATGAGCGTGCTCGGCGGCAACTGCGTCGGGGGCGGCAGCGTCGTGTACTTCGCCGCGATGCCGCGGGCGCCGAAGTTCGTCTTCGACCGCCACGGCAGCATCGGCCGCCGCATGTGGCCGGCGGAGATCAGCCGGGACTCACTCGAGCCGTGGTACGACCGGGTGGACGAGTCGATCCCGGTGTCCAAGCAGGACTGGACGGACGTCTCGTACGCGGGCGGGCTGTGGGCCGCGGCCTGCAACCACTCGGGCCGCACGGCGAACCCGGCCCCGGTGGCGGTGGACAACGACCGGTGCACCAACTGCAACTTCCAGATGGCGGGCTGCCGGTTCGACGCGAAGCGGTCGATGCTGACGAACTACCTCCCGGCCGCGCTGGCGCACGGCGCGCAGATCCGGCCGCTGCACGAGGTGGAGCGGCTGGAGCGGACGGAGGACGGCGGCTACCGCGTCCACTTCGACCTGATCGACGAAGAGGACTACCGGATCCACACCGGCTCCGGTGTGATCGAGGCGAAGATCGTCATCATCGCCGCGGGGGCCGGCGCGACGCCGGTGATCCTGCAGCGCTCCGAGGCGGCGCTGGGCACGATGCCGCACGGCGTCGGCCGGTACTTCTCCGGCAACGGCGAGCGGCTGAACACCGCGATCATCGACGAGGACCGCGTGCGCGAGGTGCTCGGGCTGTCCCGTGAGGACGGTGCCGTCTACGCGGCCAACCACATCGGCAAGGGCCCGACGGTGGCGAACTGGGACAAGCTCGACGGCTCGCTGCCCGAGTACGAGCGGTACTCGCTGGAGCAGCTGTACTTCCCGCCCGGCCTCGGCACGATCCTCGCCCAGGCCCCCGGCGGCGAGGAGCCCCGGTGGTTCGGCGCGGAGAAGAAGGAAATCCTCAAGCAGTGGTCCAACTGGCTGACGATCTTCCTGATGACCGAGGACGACAACGAGGGCGTCTTCGGGACCCCGCCGCCCACCGGCAACGCGTACCGCATCTCGCAGCAGATGCTGGGCCGCGGGCCGTTGCGCTACGAGCCGACGGCGAACACCCTGCGCGGGTGGGCACTGGCGGACGCGGACTGCAAGGCGATCATCGAGAAGGACGGCCTGGCGAAGGTCGCGCCGTGGACCAACGACGTCGTCGGCGCGTACACCGTGCACCCGCTGGCGTCCTGCCGCATCGGTGACGATCCGGCGACGTCCGCCCTGCACCCCAGCCACGAGCTGCGCGACCACGAGGGCATCTTCGTGACCGACAGCGCGTCGGTGCCCGGGGCGCTGACGGTGAACCCGGCCATGACGATCGCCGCGCTGGCCGAGCGGGCCGTGCCCGGCATCGTCCGGGCGCTGCAGGACCGCGGCGTCGACGTCAAGTACGGCGCCCCGGCCCCCGACGGATCCATCACCGGCCGCCGCGCGGTGTCCAAACTGGACCTGGTGGCCGGCAACTGAGCACCTGGACGACCGGCCTGGCGCCATTGCCAGGCAAGAGAAGGCTCCGATCGCCGCGGCACGTGACGATCGGAAGGCAGATCGGGCGCCGGAACTTCGCAGCCCCGGGACAACCGACCCCGAGTCCGGGTTTGGCCGTCGCTCCGGCGCACCCGATCCGCCGTCCCGCGATGGCCGCGGTGGCGGTACCCCCGCCCCGCGGCCATCGCGGGCGCACCCCAGGACTTATCCGATGTTCGAAAGGACGGCAAGGTGACTGACACGACGGGCGTGATCGCCGACTTGACCGCCGAGGCCGACGTGGTCGACGAGCTCGTGGCGCGCCTCGCCGAAGCGGAGTGGGAGACCCCGACCCCCGCGCCGGGCTGGCGGATCCGGGAGCAGATCGCCCACCTCACGTTCATCCTCCGCATCGCCGGGCTGGCCGCAGCCCAGCCGGAAACCTTCGTCGCGATGACGAAGTCGCTGACCGGCGGGCTCGACGCTGCCGTCAACGCGGCGCTGAAGGAGTTCGAGCACGACCCGGCCGAGGTGCTGCTGAACCGGTGGCGGGCCGAGCGGGACACCGCCATCAAGGCGCTCGCCGCGGTGCCGGGCGACCAGCTCGTGCCGTGGCTGGTGAACCCGCTGCCGCCCTACGTCCTCGCCTGCGCCGGGATGATGGAGCTGTTCGGGCACGGCCAGGACATCGCCGACGCGCTCGGCGTCCGGCCCACCCGCACCGACCGGTTGCGCCACCTCGTCGGGTTCGCCGTCCGCGTCCGCGACTTCGGCTACCAGGCGCGGAACCTCACGCCGCCGGACGTCGAGTTCCGGTTCGAGATCACCGGTCCGTCGGGGGCGCGGTGGACGTTCGGGCCGGAGGACTCGCCGGAGCGGGTCACCGGCAGCGCCGAAGACTTCTGCCTGCTGGTCACCCGGCGCCGGCACCGCGACGACCTCGACCTGCGGGCCGAGGGTGCGCTGGCCGACGGGTGGCTCGACATCGCGCAGGCCTATCGCGGCCCGGCCGGCGAAGGCCGGGCGCCGGGGCAGTTCGCCGACTGAGCGGCGTCTGTCCACTGTGGAATCAAGGTTGTCGCTGCGTGCGGAGAAAGTGGCCGCAGGCATGGAGAAAGAAGACGTGACCGGCAAGTGGAGCCATGCTGGAACCGGATCGGTTACTGGGGCACAAGAGCCAGTGGGAGTGCGTTGGCATGAGCGGTGAGCGGATTTCGATCGTGGGTATCGGCCTCCGGTACCCGGACGCAAGTTCCCCGGAGGAGCTCTGGGAGAACGTGCTGGCCGGTCGCCGGGCCTTCCGCCGGCTGCCCGACGAGCGGATGAACCGGGCGGACTACTACTCGCCCGACCCGAAGGCGCCGGACCGGTTCTACGCGCAGAACGCGGCGGTGCTGCGCGACTACGAGTTCGACCGCGTCGCCCACAAGGTCGCGGGCAGCACCTTCCGCGCCACCGACACGACGCACTGGCTCGCCCTCGAAGTCGCCCAGCAGGCGCTCGCCGACGCCGGGTTCCCCGAGGGTGACGGGGCACCGAAGACGGCCACCGGCGTGGTCATCGGCAACAGCCTCACCGGCGAGTTCTCCCGCGCCAACGTGCTGCGGCTGCGCTGGCCCTACGTCCGGCGCACGGTCGCCGCGGCGCTGGCCGAGCGCGGCTGGGCCGACGACGAGACCGCGGACTTCCTGCGTGAGCTGGAGGTCCAGTACAAGGAGCCGTTCCCGGAGATCAACGAGGACACCCTCGCCGGCGGCCTCGCGAACACCATCGCCGGGCGGGTCTGCAACTACTTCGACTTCGCCGGTGGCGGCTACACCGTGGACGGCGCGTGCTCGTCCTCGCTGCTGTCCGTGGTCAGCGCCGCGAACGCGCTGGCGCAGGGCGACCTCGACGTCGCCATCGCCGGTGGTGTCGACCTCTCGATCGACCCGTTCGAGGTGATCGGCTTCGCCAAGACCGGTGCGCTCGCCAAGCGCGAGATGAAGGTCTACGACGCCGACTCGAACGGCTTCTGGCCGGGTGAAGGCTCGGGCATGCTCGTCCTGATGCGCGAAGCCGACGCGATCGAGCAGGGCAAGCGGATCTACGCCACCGTCGCCGGCTGGGGCATCTCGTCCGACGGCAAGGGCGGCATCACGCGGCCGGAAGCCGCCGGCCACCAGCTCGCCCTGAAGCGCGCCTACACCCGCGCCGGCTACGGGGTCGAGACCGTCTCCTACTTCGAGGGCCACGGCACCGGCACCGCGCTCGGGGACGCCACGGAGATCGAGGCGCTCTCCACCGCGCGCCGGGAGGCCGACCCGCTGGCCAAGCCGGCCGCGCTGTCCACGATCAAGGGCAACATCGGGCACACCAAGGCCGCGGCCGGCGTCGCCGGGCTGATCAAGGCCACGCTGTCGGTGTACCACCAGGTCATTCCGCCCGCCACCGGGCACTTCGTCCCGCACGAGTCGCTGACCGGCGACTCCGCCCGGATGTACGTGCCGCGCGACGCGACGCTGTGGCCGTCGGACCAGCCGGTGCGCGCCGGCGTGTCCGCGATGGGCTTCGGCGGGATCAACTCGCACGTCACGGTGGCCGAGGCGCCGAACGCGGCGCGCCGCGCCGACCTCGACGACCGCTCGCGCACCCTCGTCGCCGGCCGCCAGGACGCCGAACTCCTGCTGCTCGACGCCGACGACGTCGCCACCCTGCGCGGCCGGATCGCCGCGCTGCTCGAACTGGTGCCCAAGCTGTCCTTCGCCGAGCTGACCGACCTGGCCGGCGGGCTGGCCGGGGAGCTGTCGGGCAAGCCGGTCCGGGCCGCGGTCGTCGCGGCGAACCCCGAACAGGCCGAGCGGAAGCTGACCAGGCTGCTCGAACTGCTCGAGGAGGGCGCCTCGGTCTTCGACGCCGCCGACGGCATCTTCGCGAGCTCGCGCCCGTCCGCGCCGAAGATCGGGTTCCTGTTCCCCGGCCAGGGGTCGGGGCGCGGCGGGGACAGCGCGCTGCGCCGCCGGTTCGCCGTGGCCGCCGAGATCCACGACGCGGCGGGGCTGCCGGTGACCGGCGACCAGGTCGCCACCGAGGTGGCGCAGCCGCGGATCGTCACCGGATCGCTGGCCGGGCTGCGCGTGCTGCGCGCGTTCGGCATCGAAGCGAACACCGCCACCGGGCACAGCCTCGGCGAACTGACCGCCCTGCACTGGGCGGGCGCGGTCGGCGAGCGGGACGTGCTGAAGCTGGCGAAGATCCGCGGCAAGGTGATGGCGACCGAGGTCGGCCCGGGCACCGGCGCGATGGCCAGCGTCGCGGCCTCGCCCGGCCGGACGGAAGAACTCGGGCTGGGTTCGGACGTCGTCATCGCCGGCTACAACGCACCCCAGCAGACGGTGATCTCCGGGCCGGCCGCCGCGGTCGACCGGGTGATCGACCGGGCGAAGGCCCAGGGGGTCGGCGCCGGCCGGATCAAGGTGTCGCACGCCTTCCACTCCCCGGAGGTCGAGCCCGCGGCGACCGCGATGATCGAGCGGCTCTCCGAGTTCTCCTTCGCGCGGCTCGAGCGTCCGGTCGTCTCCACGGTGACCGGCGACGTCCTGCACGCCGCGGAGAACCTGTCGGAGCTGCTGCGCGACCAGATCGTGCTGCCGGTCCGGTTCCGCGAAGCGGCCGCGAAGGTCGCCGAGCGCAGCGACCTGGTGATCGAGGTCGGCCCCGGCCGGGTGCTCACCGGGCTGTTCGAGGAGATCGCGCCGGGCACACCGGTGCTCGCCCTGGACACGGACAACGGTTCCCTCGCCGGGGTGCTGCGGGTGCTGGGCGCGGCGTTCGCGCTGGGCGCACCGGTCACGCCGGAACGGCTGTTCGCCGGCCGGGTGGTCCGGGAACTGCCCGCCGACGGGGTGTTCCGGTTCCTGGCCAGCCCGTGCGAGGCCGCGCCGGCGATCGACGCCGACCTCGCCGCCGAGCTGGCCGCGGAGCGTTCCCAGGCCACCGAGGCCGAGGCCGACGCCACCGCGGACAGCGGCAGCACCCTCGACCTGCTCCGCAGGCTCGCCGCCGAGCGCGTCGAGCTGCCGCTGGAGTCCGTCACCGCCGACACCCACCCGCTCGACGACCTGCACCTGTCGTCGATCACCGTGGGGCAGCTGGTCAACGACGTCACCCGCGCACTGGGCCGGCCGGCGCTGGAGGGCATGCCGAACTTCGCCACGGTCTGCCTCGGCGAGCTCGCCGAGATGATCGACGAGCTGGCGCAGACCGCGAAGCCGGACGACGCCGCCGGCAAGGGCGAGGCGCCCGGGATCGGGCCGTGGGTCCGCCCGTTCGCGGTCGAGTACCTGCCCGCGGCACGCCCGGCCGCGGACCTCACCTCGGGCACCGGTTCGGCGGAGTGGCAGGTGTTCGCCACGCCGAGGAACCCGCTCGCCGAGCCGCTGCGGACGGCGCTGGCCCGCAGCGGGGCCGGCGACGGCGTGCTGCTGTGCCTGCCCGCCGACTGCGACTCGAGCCACGTCGGGCTGTTCCTCGACGCGGCCCGGACCCTGCTGGCCGCGCCCAACGGCACGCGGTTCGTCGTCGTGCACCACGGGTACGGCGCTTCCGGCCTGGCGAAGACGCTGCGGCTGGAGGACCCGTCGGCGAAGACCACGATCGTCGACCTGGCCGACCCGACCCCGGCGGAGCCCGCGGCGATCGAGGCGGCGGTGGCCGCGGTGGTCGCCGAGGTCGCCGCGACCACGGACTTCACCGAAGCCCGCTACGACAGCGAGGGCGGCCGCACGGTGCCGCGCCTGGTCGGGCTGCCGGCCGCGCCGGCCGGGCCCATCCCGGAAACCCTCGACCGCACCGACGTCCTGCTGGTCACCGGCGGTGGCAAGGGCATCACCGCGGAAAGCGCGCTGGCGCTGGCGAAGGACTCCGGGGCGAAGCTCGCCCTCCTCGGCCGCAGCGACCCGGAGCAGGACGCCGAACTGGCGGAGAACCTCGACCGCATGGAAGCGGCCGGCGTCCGGTACCGCTACGAGCGAGCCGACGTCACCAACGCCGCGCAGGTCGCCGAGGCCGTCGCCCGGATGCAGGCCGACCTCGGCCCGGTCACCGCGGTGATGCACGGCGCGGGCCGCAACGAGCCGGCCGCCTTGTTCAGCCTGACCGAAGACACCTTCCGCAAGACGCTCGCGCCGAAGATCGGCGGCCTGAACGCCGTGCTCGACGCGGTCGACAAGAACCGCATCAAGCTGCTGGTCACCTTCGGCAGCATCATCGGCCGCGCCGGCCTGCGCGGTGAGGCGCACTACTCCACGGCGAACGACTGGCTGACCGAGGCGACCCTGCGCTTCGGCCGCGAGTACCCGCAGGCGCGGGCGATCGCGCTGGAGTGGTCGGTCTGGTCCGGTGCCGGCATGGGCGAGAAGCTCGGCGTGGTCACCGCCCTGCAGCGCGACGGCATCACGCCGATCCCGCTCGACGACGGCATCGCCATCCTGCGGCGGCTGCTCTCCGACCCGGCCACCCCGCCGGTGCTGGTGATCTGCGGCCGGATGAACGGCCTGCCCACGCTGCCGATCCAGCGGCGCGAGCTGCCGCTGACCCGGTTCATCGACCGGGCGGTCGTGCACTACCCCGGCGTCGAGCTGATCACCGAGGCCGAGCTGTCCGCGGGCAGCGACCCGTACCTGGTCGACCACCTGCTCGACGGCCAGCTGCTCTTCCCGGCCGTGCTCGGCATGGAGGCGATGACCCAGGCCGCGACGGCCACGCTCGGCCGCGGCGGTACCCCGGTGCTCGAGAACGTCGAGTTCCTCCGGCCGATCATCGTCTCGCCCGGCCGGTCGACGACGATCCGGCTGGCCACGCTGGCCCGGGACGCCGACACCGTGGACGTCGTCCTCCGCAGTGACGAGACCGGCTTCAGCGCCGACCACTTCCGCGCCCGGCTGAACTTCGCCCGCCCGGCGGAGCTCGGGGAAGCCGTGCGCCGGGACGTCCCGCTGCCGCCGGTCCCGGTGGAGCCGATCAGCGAGCTCTACGGCACGGTCCTGTTCCAGGGCAAGCGGTTCCAGCGCGTCGTCGGCTACCGCCGGGCCAGTGCCCGGCACGCCGTCGCCGAGATCGCGACGACCGCGAACGTCTCCTGGTTCGCGCCGTTCCTGCCGCAGGAGCAGCTGCTCGCCGACCCGGGGACCCGCGACGCGATGATGCACGCGATCCAGTGCTGCATCCCCGACGCGACCCTGCTGCCGCAGAGCATCGAGAAGCTGTACCTGGCCGAGCCGGGCGCGCAGCACGACGAGTACGTCCTGCTCGACGCCCGCGAACGGTTCCAGGACGACGACAGCTACGTCTACGACCTCGACGTCCGCAACCCGGACGGCACCCTGGTCGAACGCTGGGAAGGGCTGATGCTGCGCGCGGTGCGCAAGCGCGACGGCGCGGGCCCCTGGGTCCCGTCGATGCTCGGCTCCCACGTGGAGCGGGCGTGTGAGCGCCTGCTCGGCGGGACCCGGTCCGTGGTCGTCGAGCCGGACCCGGTGGGCAGCCCGGCCGAAGGCATCGTCGAGCGGCGGGCCCAGACGGCGCTGGCCGCGAGCCGGAGCCTCGACCGGCAGCTCGAGATCCGCTACCGCCCCGACGGCAAGCCGGAGGCGGACGGGGTCGAGGTGAGCGCGTCCCACACGGCACAGCTGACCCTGGCCGTCACCGGAACGGGGCAGCTCACGTGCGACATCGAGAGCGCGATCGAGCGGACCGACGAGGACTGGGCCGGGCTGCTGGGCGAAGAACTCGTCGCCGTCGGCCGGCTCCTGGCCGCGGACACCGGCGAGCCGCTCGCGGTGGCCAACACCCGGGTGTGGAGCGCACTGGAATGCGTGCGCAAGACCGGCCTGATGACCCAGGCGCTCACCGTCCGCCGGGTCGAGCCCGACGGGTGGGCCCTGCTCGCCTGCGGCGAGGCCCTGATCGCGACCTGGTCCACGACGGTCAACGACCGGCCGGACCCCGTGGTCTTCGCCGTGCTCCAGGCAGAGGGGAACTGAGATGACCGACTACTACGAGCTCCGCCACACGGTCGGCTTCGAAGAGACCAACATGGTGGGCAACGTCTACTACGTCAACTACGTCCGGTGGCAGGGGCGCTGCCGCGAGATGTTCCTCCTGGAGAAGGCACCGGCGGTCCTGGAGGACATCCGCGGCGACCTCAAGCTCTACACGCTGCGGGTGGAGTGCGAGTACTTCGCCGAGATCACCGGGTTCGACGAGCTGTCCATCCGGATGCGCCTGGAGCAGCTGACCCAGACGCAGCTGCAGTTCACGTTCGACTACGTGCACCTGCACCCGGACGGCGAGCGGCTGGTGGCGCGCGGGCGGCAGCGGATCGCGTGCATGCGCGGGCCGAACAACGCGACCGTGCCGTCCCGGGTGCCCGAGGCGCTGCTGGAGGCGCTGAAGCCGTACACGGTGGCTTCGGCGCTCAACGGCAAGGGAGTGTGAAGTGGCCCAGGCAGGAGGGAACTCCGTCGAACGGCGGCCGCTGAAGCGGCTGCCGAAGTCACCAGGCCGGCGGGACCTGTCGCCGCAACCGGCGCTGCGGCAGGTGATGGCGCGCTTCGCGACGGGTGTCACGGTCCTCACCGTCGGCGGCGAGGGCGCCCACGCCATGACGGCGAACGCGTTCACGTCGGTGTCGCTGGACCCGCCGCTCGTGCTCTGCTGCGTGTCGAAGGCGGCCCGGATGCACGCTTCGATCGTCGCCGCGGGCTCGTTCGCGGTGAACATCCTCGCGTCCGACCAGCAGGGCCTGTCGAAGTACTTCGCCGACTGGCGGCGGCCGGACGGGATGGCCCAGTTCGACTCGGTGGCCTGCACCCTCGGCGCGAACACCGGCGCGCCACTGCTCACCGGCGCGCTGGCCTGGCTCGAGTGCGAAGTGGCGCAGGTCGTCCAGGGCGGTGACCACTCGATCTTCCTCGGCCGCGTGCTCGCGGCCAACTCGGGCACCGGCGAGCACGCGCTCGTCTTCTACGGCGGCGGCTACCACAACGTCGACGCCCGGGCCCGCGCGGCGTGAGGACGTCACGCACCAAGGATGCCGGTCCCGGACGAGCCGGGACCGCGTTGATGGAGGAGGTCTACCCGTGACCGCCAGTGAGGCAGGGCGCCCGGAGTCCGGCGCGGCACCGGTGCGGCTCGTTCCCGAGGCGCCGGCCGAGGTGATCACCCACCCGATGCCGCGGCTCGGCCGGGGCATCGTGTGGTCGGACATCGTCGCCGAGATCGAACGTGACCGGGAAGAGCGGATGAGGGATGCCGCGTGAGCGGTCCCTCCGACAGCGGCGCCCAGCGCGCGGACGAGACGGACGTGGTGCCCGTCCCGGCCGAACTCCGCGCCGGGCGCCGCCGGCTCGGCCGGAGCGCGGAACCCGGCGACGCCCAGGTGATCGCGCTCGCCACGACCGCCGACTCGGTGCCCGCGCCGCCGCCCGGCATGCCGTTGCTGCGGCAGCGGCGGCGCGAGCTGCGCGGGCACATCGTCGACGGGAAGCTCGACGCGGTGCGGCGCCAGCATTCGCTGGGCAAGCTGACCGCCCGTGAACGGCTCGCGCTCCTGCTGGACGAGGACTCGTTCCTGGAGCTCGAGCCGTACCGCCGTCACCAGGCCACCGGGCCGGGGCTGGCCGCGAACCGGCCGCACACCGACGGCGTCGTCACCGGCTCCGGCACGATCGACGGCCGTCGCGTATTCGTTTACGCCCAGGACTTCACGCTCTTCGGCGGGTCACTGGGGGAGGCGCACGCGGCGAAGATCCAGAAGGTGCTGGACCTCGCGGTGGCGAACGGCGCCCCGGTGATCGCGCTGAACGACAGCGGGGGCGCGCGGATCCAGGAAGGCGTGCTCGCGCTCGACGGCTACGGCGGCATCTTCCGCCGTCAGGTCGACGCTTCCGGTGTGGTGCCGCAGATCAGCGTGATCCTCGGGCCGTGCGCCGGCGGCGCCGCCTACTCGCCGGCGTTGGCGGACTTCACCTTCATGGTCCGCGACACCGCGCGGATGTACCTGACCGGCCCCGACGTCGTCGAGGCCGTGACCGGCCGGCGCGTCAGCCACGAGGAACTCGGCGGGGCCGACGTGCACGGGTCGCATTCCGGCGTCGCCACCGTCGTGCACGACGACGAGCAGGAGTGCCTCGCCGACGTCCGCCACCTGATTTCCCTGCTGCCGTCGAACTACCTGGAGCAGCCGCCGGTGACCGCGTCGACCGGGGCGGCGGAGGACTACCGGCCGAAACTGGCGGAGATCGTCCCGTCGGAGCCGAACCAGCCGTACGACATGCGCGACGTGTTCGCGGAGATCGCCGACGACGAAGAGTTCTTCGAGCTGCACGCGGGCTGGGCCCGCAACGTGCTGTGCGCGCTCGCGCGCGTCGACGGCCGGGTCGTCGGGCTCGTCGGCAACCAGCCCGTGGTGTTCGCGGGGGTGCTCGACGGGCCGGCGTCGCAGAAGGCCGCGCGGTTCGTGCGGTTCTGCGACGCCTTCGGCATCCCCCTGGTCAGCCTGGTCGACGTCCCCGGCTTCCTGCCCGGCGTCGAGCAGGAGCGCGGCGGGATCATCCGCCAGGGCGCCCAGCTGCTGCACGCCTACTGCGAAGCCACCGTGCCGCGGATCCAGGTGATCCTGCGCAAGGCTTACGGCGGCGCGTACATCGTGATGGACTCGCGGTCCATCGGGTGCGATCTGTCGCTGGCCTGGCCGACGAACGAGATCGCGGTGATGGGGGCCGAGGGCGCGGTGAACGTGCTGTACCGCCGGGACCTCGCGGCCGCGGCGGACCCGGCGGCGCTGCGCGCCCGGCTCGTCGCGGAGTACACCGAGGAGTACCTCAACCCGCAGTACGCCGCCGAGCGCGGCCTGGTCGACGACATCATCGACCCGGCCGAAACCCGGGCCGCGATCGCGCGCGGGCTGGCGATGCTGCAGGACAAGCGCAAGCCCGGACCCGCCCGCAAACACGGCAACCTGCCGATCTGACGGGGCGGCGATGTCGGTGACGAAGCAGCTGGTCCTGGTCGTGCGCGGCGAAGCGGACGACGCGAGCCTGGCGGCGCTGGTGACGGTGCTCGCCGGGCTCGCCGCCGCGTCCGGAGAACCCCCGCCGCCCGCGCGTTCGGCCTGGGCCGGCGAGTCCTGGGGGCGCGGCCCCGGCGCGTGGCGCCGCTCGGGCCTGCCGCGCTGAACCCGAACGGACGACACGCGTACCTGCGCGGACGACACGCGTACCCCGCCGGACGACACGAACAGCTCGTCGTGTCGTCCAGTCAGGTACGCGTGTCGTCCGTTCAAGCACGCGTGTCGTCCGGCTGGGTACGCGGGGCTGGGGGGGGTTGTGTGGCTGGAAGGCGAACTCGCGTGCCTGGGCGGACGACGCTGTCCGCCCGGGCACGCGAGTTCGCCCGGTTCCGCCGCTCAGGCGGGGTCCAGGCTGCCGGCCAGCCAGGTGCTGACCCGGCGGGCCGCGGCCATGCTCGCCCACGCGGCCAGCTCGACCAGCGTGCCGTCGCCGGGGGCCGTGGCGCGGAACGCGTCCACCAGGCCCTCGTCGACCTGGTAGGACGCCAGCGCGACGGCCAGGGCGAGCCGGCCGGCCGGGCGGTCGGCCTCGGCGAGCCCGGCCACCGCTTCCTCGAGCCAGGACCGGCTGAGCCCCGGCGGCTGTCCGTCCCAGGTGGACAGCCGGTCGTGCAGGAGCGTGCGGACGGCGGGGGGCACCGACCGGGCGCCCGCGGCCTCCGTCGCCGCGTAGGCGCGGGCGAACGCGTCGGCCACGACCGCGTTCGAGCTCGCCCAGCCCAGGTCCTCCGAGACCGGTGCCTCCGGCAGCAGCTTCAGCGAGTCACCCGCCCGCGGGCCCGGGCCCGCCGGCGGCCGCAGCACGCCGCCGAGCACGCGCCGCGCCTGCGGCTTGGCCGACTCCGGCACGTGCGCCGGGAACGGCGACTCGCGGAGGAACACGTTGACCATGCGGTTGTAGTACTGGAAAGCCACGGCGACGCCGATCAGCTCGGGCGCCTGCGCCGGCGGGAACGGCGGTGCGTCCGCCGCTCCCGTCGCGGACGCGCGCGCCCAGTCCTCGAGCGCGTCGCGGTCGGCCCCGTCCGGGCCGGCCGGGATCGCGGCCAGCGTCATGCCGTGGACGTCCACGCAGTACGGGCAGCTGTTCGCCGCCGACACCCCGGTGGCCACCGCCTCCTTGGCGGCCCGGCCGGCGACACCCTGCGCCAGCAGGGTTTCCCGCAGGACCGCCCACGCGGCGGCCATCGCTTCCGGCGCCGCCGAGTGCAGCGCGACCGGTGGCGCGAGCATGCTGAAGTCCCGCTCCACCTGCCGGTACACCTCGGCGACCAGACCCGTGGCCCGGCGCCGTGGCACGACCCGGACGTACCGGGTGTCCCGCAGGGACCGGCGCACGGCGAGCCGGACCAGACCGGCGACCATCGCGCGCCCCCCTACCGTGCCGCGCGGGCGATCACGGCGCCCACCACGAAGTCGGGGTACTCCTCGGCGATGGCGTCCACGTCCGGGAGGATCGTCACGTCGCCGAGCCCGGCCGCCTCGAACGTGGCGCGCCAGGCCGCGGGGGTCAGGAAGCCGTGCGTCGGCCGCTTCACCGGGTCGGTGATGACGTCGGTGAAGCTGTCCAGGAAGTCGAAGATGATCTCGGCGTGGATGGGCCGGGCGAGCTTCGTGGGACGCACGCACTCGGACACCACGACCGCTCCGCCCGGCTTCAGCGCCTTCGCCGCCTCGGCGACGACGAAGTCGAGGTCGGGCGCCACGTGGAAGCAGTTGACCGCGTACACCGCGTCGAACGTGCCGGGCTCGACGCCCTGCGCCGCCCAGGGCAGCGTCATGTCGATGCGGGCCGACTCGACCGTCGTCGACGGCGACGCCGCGGCCGCCGCCGCCTTCTCGCCGTGCCGGGCGAACGTCTCGGCGACCTCGGTGAACCGGTAGCGCTTGACGTCGGACCCGAGCGTGCGGAGCACCTGCTCGGCGCCGCTGCCGCAGCCGCCGCCGATCTCGAGGATCTCGATCCCGCCGTCCGCGGGCACGAGGCGGGACAGCGCTTCCGCACCCACCTTGTTGTTGATCGAGTACAGCAGGTTGTCGTTGGAGAAGTACTTCAGCCACAGCGGAAGCTGGGCCGGCGCGAAGAGGATCTCGTCGCCCGTCGCCTCGCCGGCGAAGAACTTCTTCGCCTCGTCGATCAAGGTCTGCAGGATCTCGACGGCGACGGCGGCACCCGGCTCCCGCGCGGCGAGCTCGGCTGCGACGTCGTCGAACACCGGGACGGCCACCGGACCGGGGACGAAGCGGCCGCCGTCGCGGGCGAGGATCCCCGAGTCCGACAGCTTCTCGTAGAGGAAGTGCAGCGGGATCGTCCGGCGCCACGGGATCGACAGCTCCTGTTTCGCCTGCTGGACCGAAATCCCGTCGGTGGACGGCAGGGCGCCGATCGACGCCAGGATCCGGTGCGCCGTCGCGTCGACCAGGCGGGCGAAGGTCTCGTTGGCCGCCAGGAACCGGAACGGGAAGTGCTCGCGGACGCGTTCGTCGGCGATGGCGGCCCGCAGCTTCGCGAACTCCGCCGCCTTCGGGTGCTGTTCGGGCTGACCGTAGGGGCTCTCCGCCTGGTCACTCATGTATTTCACTCACTTTCGCGACGTCGGACGCCGATCAGGCCGCGGAACGGCCGGCGTCCGGGAACGAGCGGACGGTCAGGGGGAGCCCGCCGCCGAGGCGCAGCGACATCATCGGCTCCGGCACGACCGTTCGGCCGGGCACTGTCTCGAAGCGCAGATCGCGCAGCAGCGTGGAGATGATGAAGGTGGCCTCCATCATCCCCAGGTGGTTGCCGACGCAGAACCGGGGACCGGCGCCGAACGGGATGTGGGCGTAGCGCGGCCGGTCCGCCGGCACGTCGGGGTCGAACCGCTCCGGGTCGAACCGGTCCGGCTCCGGCCAGTACCTCGGGTGCCGGTGCAGGGTGTACGGGCAGATCAGCACTTCGGCGCCGGCCGGCACGTGGTAGCCGCCGACCTCGTCGTCGGCGACCGCCCGGCGCGGCAGGATCCACACCGGCGGGTTCAGCCGCATGGCCTCCTGCAGCACCATGTGCGTGTAGCGCAGCCGGGTCAGGTCCGCGTACTCCGGGCGGCGATCGCCGTAGACCGCCACCGCCTCCTCGTGCAGCCGCTCCCGGACCTCCGGGTGCCTGCTCACGTGGTCCAGCGTCCAGCCGACGGTGCTGGCGGTCGTCTCGTGGCCGGCCAGCAGCAGCGTCACCAGCTCGTCGCGCATGCGGCGGTCGGCGACGCGCCGGTCGGTCTCCTTGGCGGTGGAGGCGATGAGCCGGGTCAGCACGTCGTCGCCGGCGGCCGACGGCTGCGCCTTCCGCCGCTCGACGAGGACCCCGACGACCTCCTGGAGGTGGTCGCGCGCCGACCGGAACGCCCGCTGCCCCTTCAGCGGCAGCCACCGTGGCACCAGGCCCAGGGTCTCCATCTCGAACATGGCCTGGTCCTGGACGGCCTCGAAGGAGTGCTCGACGCCGTCGAACTCGCCGAGGTCGATGTCCAGCAGGGTGCTGCCGAGCACGCCGAGGGTGAGGGCGGTGACCTCGGTCAGCACGTCCACCGGCCGGCCGGTGTCCCGGTGCGCCGTGAGCCGTTCGACCAGGCGCAGCGCCTCGTCGATGATCACGTCGGCCTGCGCGGCGATCCGCTTGTGCTGGAACACCGGCTGGATGGTGCGCCGCTGTTCCTTCCACAGCGCGCCCTCCGACGTCAGCAGCCCGTCGCCCAGCGCGCGTTTGGCCTCGGTGTAGCCGATGCCCTTGTGGTAGTTGGCCGCGTTGTCCGCGAGCACGTGCTTGGCGTGGTCGGGGTGGTTGAAGATGTAGAGGGTCTTCGGGCCGATCGCCACCCGCACCGCGTCGCCGTACTCGCGGACCGCCTCGCTCATCAGGCCCAGCCGGTCCGCGCGCAGCTTGCGCAGGATCCCCGGGGCCGCCCGGCGCGGGGGTCCCGGGGGGACGCGGCGGATGGCGCCGGTCATGCCGAGGTGGCGTTCGTGCCGGGGACGGGCAGGCCGTGCTTCGCCGGGGTGTTCTGGTACGCGGCGAGCTTCCACTGGCCGTCGGTGCGCACGGCGAACCAGGAGGCCCGGATGGCCTGGGCGTCGGACACCTCGGTCTCGCCGGCCGCCACGACGCCGCCCGAGGACAGCAGCAGGGCGACGTCGGCGCCGAGGAACCGCAGGCCGATCGGCTTGCCGACGACCTGGGTGCCGGCGTACTGGTTGTCGAAGGCGTCCTTGAAGAAGGCCTGGATCTCCGGCCGGCCCTGCTTGAAGATGCCGGGCAGGATCAGGGTGCCGTCGTCGGTGAACAGATCGGCGATCGACGCGGCGTCCTGGTGGACCCAGGCGGCGAGAAGCCGCTGGGTGAGCACTGCGACGGCCGCCTGGTCGGCGGGCGACACCTCGGTCGTGGTCATGGTGCTTCCTTTCGGCGCGAGCGAGAAGAAACCGCGGGCGGAGGAAGGAAACTGGCCCCGAACGCGGGCGCTCGTCTCCCAGCCGGCCCCTCCACATTCGCACCGGCGCTGCGCCGGCCACGTCTCCCGCAGTGCGGAGTGCCGCGGTCAGGCCGCCGATCCGTGGGCCCGGGCCGCGGGCAGCCGGGACGTGAACAGCCGCTCCCGGGCCGGCGCGTGGGTGCTGTGCCCGGAATGCACCGCGACGTACCGGATTGCGCCGTCGATCAGCACCTCGAGCTCGGTCCGCCGGCCCGGCTCGAACGGCGCGCCGCACGCCGCGCAGGTGCGCTGGCGCGCGGCCGCGCCGGCCGGGGCCAGGCCGCGGGGCGTGGTGGGCTGCTCGGTCATGGGGCACCTCCTGTGCGGACGCCGGTGTCGTCACCGGGCGGTGTGCGGAACTCCGGTCCGGCCAGTGCACACCGCACGGCTTCGGCGGGACGTCTTGTGCACTGCGCAAACCCGCGGTATGGCGGATCGCCCCGGCGCGCCAGCGCACGGTCGGAGATGCCCTCGCCGCCGTGCCCCGGCCAGACTGGAGGCTGTGTGGGCCGGAGTGTCACCGAGCCCGGCGCGGACCAGGCCCGCGACCCGTCCCGGGTTCCCGACGGACGTTGATGGGGAGGCCGGCTGATGGCGATGCGCCTCCAGCTCACCGATGGGTTCGAGTTGCTGGAAGAGTGGGCCGAATCGGCGTCGCAGGCCGAGCGGAATGTCATGTACGACGCATTGTTCGCGGTCGGCGACGGATCCGCTTTCCTGATTTACGACATTTTCGGTGACCCGCGTGACCGGAGCAATTTCATTGTCGCGGTGAAACCGGGTCTGGTGCTGAAGGTTTTTCTGCGGCGCGCGGATTCGTCGTTCGCGATCCGCTACCTCGGTGCCCCGGACGGCGACCGCGGCGACGCGGCCGGGACCACCGCGCCGGCCCGCGAGGAACCGAGCAGCCCGGAAGGTGCCTAGGCCGAACGGGCTAATTCAGGCGTCCGCCGCGGCCACGCCGATCACGGGTCGTCGATCGTGCATTCCTCACCTTGACAGCCTCTCATTGCGTGTGGAAGCCTTTTTGTGTTGCTGGTCAGCCCGCATAACTGGGGTCTTCAACATAGGAGGCTGCACCATGTCATCACCTGATTTGCCGGGGCTGGATGTCTCCGGCCGAGTGCGGGCCCGTGATATCCAGATGACCGGCGTGGCCGATCTCGGCCGCCGGGTGTTGATGATCACCGGCGCGATCGACACCACCGACCACGACGTCGCGGTGAACGTGACCTTGCCGGAGCCGGGGCGCTGGCAGGTCATCAAGGCCGAGACGAACCTCACCGACCGGACCTGGGTGGCCATGCAGGCGGTGCTGGACGAGGATTCGACGTTCGTCGACGACCCCGGCACGGCGGTGATGTCCCCGCAGTTCGCCAAGAGCTTCATGACGCCGGACCAGCGGCGGCTCACCTTCTACGACGGCGAAGTGCGCCCGGGTGAGTCCGTGCTGAAGATGTATTCGATGGAGACGAGCGGCCGCAAGCCGGGGTACTTCTACTCCCGCTACAGCCCGATCGCCACCGACAGTGCCGAACAGTCGCAGGCGACACTGGAACAGCTGGTCAGCGACGGGATGCAGCAACGCCCGGTGATCGAGCTGATCGTGCCGATCTCCGTCGTCGACTGAGCCCGGCAGGGGCCTCGTGATCACGTTCGTGCCGGAGCCGCACCTGCTCGACTCACCCCGCGGGCGTGACTGGCCGCGCCTGACCGCGCCCGCCTTGCCGGGCCCCGGCAGCAGCCCGGGGAACGCCGCCGACGTCGTCATCGTCGGGGCCGGCCCGGCGGGGCTCGCGGTCGCTTCCGCGCTGTGGCACCACGGCGTCCGCGACGTCGTGGTGCTCGACCGGACCGGCCGTCCCTGCGGGCGGTTCTTCGGCCGGATCGACCGCCTCGGCCAGCGGGTGCTGCGTTCGCCGTACGAGCACCACCCCGGCGTGGAGGGGTTCCGCGACTGCGAGCTGCTGGACTTCGCCCGGCTGCACTGGTCGCGGCTGACCCGCACCGAGCGGCGGGAGATCCGGATGGCGCAGGCCGGGCACCGCTCGGTCGTGCCGGTCGACGTCTTCGAGGCCTACTGCGACCACCTGGTGACGAGCCACCACGTCGCGGAGAAGACGTGGCAGGCGTCCGTCCGCGAGGTGCTGCCGACGTCCGAGGCGGTGACGGTGCGCGCCAACCGGTTCACCGTGACCGCGCAACACGCCGTGCTCTGCCTCGGCGAGGAGCGCCGCCCGGCGCCCGACGCCTGGTGGGGCGGCGGCCGGCCGCCGGCCGGAGTGTCCTATTGGGACGAACCGGTGCCCGCGGCCGGGCGCCAGATCGTGGTCGGCGCCGGGCTCACCGCGGCGCACCTGATCACCGGCGCGCTCGAGGCGGGCCGCCAGGTGCACTGGGTGGTCCGGGAGACGGCCGAGCGCTACCAGTGCGCCGACGTCAACTCGTCCTTCTTCCGCCCGGAGGGCCGGGCCCGCTTCGACGGCGTCGACCGGGCCGGCCGGCTGGAGCTGATGCGCCGCCACCGGCGGGCGTCGGTCATGTTCGAGTTCCGGCCGCTGCTGCAGCAGGCTGAAGCCGACGGGCGGCTGGTCGTCCACCGCGGCGAGGCGGTGAAGGAGATCGGCGACGGCGTGGTCTGCCGGCTGGAGAGCGGGCGCCTGGTCGAGGCGGACACCGCCGTGCTGGCCCTCGGCACCACGCCGGCCAGCGGCGCCGGGCTGCTGCCCCCGGACCTCGTGGGCGAGCGGGACGGCTGGCCGGACCTGGACGAGCGGACGCTGCACTACACCCGCGCACCCCGGGTTTCGGTGGTCGGCGCGGCGGCCGGGCTGATGCTCGGCCCGGCGGCGCGCAACATCGACGGGCACCGCGTGGCGACCGCGCGGGTGGCCGCGTCGATCGCGCACAGCCTGCGGCAGGAGCGCGTCCCGGTGGTGACCGGTGCCTGACACGCGGTTCGCCCTCCCCGCGATCGACGACCCGGGCTCGACCGAGGTGGGCATCATCCTGCTCGGCCTCGACGCGGAGCGTCTGCTGGCCGGGGTCGGGTTCGCCCGGCTCGCGGACGATCCGGCGCTGGTGACGCAGGCGGTCGACCAGGCCCGGCACGGCGTGGCCGGGTTCGGGTTCCCCGGCCTGGTCGCGGGCGGGTGCGCGCGCTGGCGCGGGGTCCGGGACGCCGTCGGCGACCCGCCCGGGACCTCGTCTCCCGCCGCGTTGCGGGGGGCGTGGGTCGAGGCCATCGAGCGCGTCGCCGCCGCCGTGCCCGAGGCCGGCCCGGCCTCGATCGCCTACCTGACCGCCTGTTCCCTGCGCCGCGGGGAAGTCGACCGGCTGGCCGACGGAGACGGAGAACCCGATGTCGTACTTGAAGTCCCTGCCGGCTGAAACCCGCCTGCTGCACGTGTTCGAGGCCTATCCCGGTCCGGCCCGGCCGCTGCTGGACCTGCACGAGCAGGTGATGCGCGCCGACTCCCCGTTCACCCCGGGCGAGCGCGAGCTGATCGCGGCGTACGTGTCGGGGGTGAACAGCTGCGGCTACTGCCACGGGATCCACACGATCACCGCGGAAGCGTTCGGCGTGCCCGAAGGGCTGCTCGCCGCCGCGGTGCGCGACCTGGACACCGCGCCGGTGGACGAGAAGATCCGGCCGGTGCTGGCGTACGTCGGCAAGCTGACCCGGACGCCGTCCCGGATGACCGAGGCCGACGCCGAAGCCGTGTTCGCCGCGGGCTGGGACGACCGCGCCCTGCACGACGCGATCCAGGTCTGCGCCCTGTTCAACTTCATGAACCGCGTGGTGGAGGGCGTGGGCCTGCGTGCCGACGACGCCTACGCGACGACGTCCGGCCTGCGGCTGCGCGAGATCGGTTACGCGGGCCTGGCCGGGTTGCTCCCCGCGGAGAATTGAACCGCGCCACCTTGCCGCACCGGGTGGGTGCGCAACCGTGGAGACGCAGGTATCCGCCGTCCGGCCGGATGCTCGATCCGGCAGCAGACCCGCCGGCGCCCGCCGGCGGCGGCCGTAGGGCTGGAGGGTGCGGAAATCATGGTCATCGTCATGGCTGTCGATGCCACGGCCGGGGACGTCGAAGCGATCGTCGACCGGGTGACGGCGGCGGGCGGCGAAGCCTTCGTCAGCCGCGGGGTGAGCCGCACGGTCGTCGGGCTGGTCGGCGAGGTCGACCGGTTCGAGGCCCTCAACCTCGGCGGGATGCGGGGGGTGCGCAGCGTCACCCGGATTTCCGCCAAGTACAAGCTGGTGAGCCTGGAGCACCACCCGGAACGGTCCACGGTGCACGTCCGCGGCGTGCCGATCGGCCCGGACACGGTCACCCTGATCGCCGGCCCGTGCGCGGTGGAGACGCCGGAGCAGACCCTGGAGGCGGCGCGGATGGCCCAGGCCGCCGGCGCGACCCTGCTGCGCGGCGGGGCGTTCAAGCCGCGCTCGTCGCCCTACGCGTTCCAGGGGCTCGGCGAACTCGGCCTGCGGATCCTGGCCGACGTCCGGGCCGAGACCGGCCTGCCGGTGGTCACCGAGGTGGTCACGGCGCACGACGTCGAAATGGTCGCCCAGTACGCCGACATGCTCCAGATCGGCACGCGGAACATGCAGAACTTCGCGCTGCTGCAGGCCGTGGGGGAGGCCGGCAAGCCGGTGCTGCTCAAGCGCGGCATGAGCGCCACCATCGACGAGTGGCTGATGGCCGCCGAGTACATCGCCCAGCGCGGCAACCTCGACATCGTGCTGTGCGAGCGGGGAATCCGCACGTTCGAGACCGCCACCCGCAACACCCTCGACATCTCCGCCGTGCCGGTGGTCCAGCGGCTTTCGCACCTGCCGGTGATGATCGACCCGTCCCACTCCGGCGGGCGGCGCGACCTCGTGCTGCCGCTCTCGCGCGCGGCGGTCGCGGTCGGCGCCGACGGCGTGCTCGTCGACGTCCACCCGCACCCCGAAGAGGCCCGGTGCGACGGCCCGCAGGCGCTGGTCGCCGACGACCTGCGCGTCCTGCAGCGCTCCCTGGAGGACCTCGCCGCGGTGCTCGGCCGGAAGCCGCCGACGTGGTGGAACCGGCGCCTCCTGGCCGGCTGACCAGCCGGCCGGCGCCAGGTTGGCACGCTCGAATGTTCCGTGCAGCAAGCAATTCCGGCTAACTTGCGATGACGGTTCCCATCGATCCCGCGGAGATCTCGTGACAATCAAGCCGAAGCACACGATGTACCAGACCACCGTGCTCGACGCCGATCCGGACACGGTGTGGGCCGAGGTCCGTGACGTCCTGAAACTGGTGAAGATCCTGTTCGGGGACACGGTGGGGGACACGCACTGGGTCGACGGCGGAACGCCGGAACTGGTGCCCTCGCGGTACGAGTTCACGATGCTGCAGAACCAGGGTCTGGTGCAGCAGGAGGTCGCCGGCCGCAACGAGGTGGACCGGTCCCTCACCTACCGCACGGTGGCCCCGGTGCTGTGCCTCTACGACTACGTCGCCACCTACCGCGTCCTGCCGGTGACCAACGAACCCGGCCGCAGTTTCTTCGAGTACCGCCGTGAGTTCATGGTCACCGACGACGCCGCGCCGGAGATCGTGGAGGGGCTGATGGCCATGATGGAGAACCAGATCAGCGTTGTGCGGGACTACTTCGCGACTCCCCAGCAGTAATCCTCGAGGGGCACGAGAATGTCGACCACAGTGGACAGTGGGCCGTCGTCCGGCGACGTGCCCTTCCTGGACGTCACCGCACCCGGCTTCGGCTTCGGCACGCCGGAGGTGGCCGAGGCCCAGGCGAAGAACTGGTACGCGGAAAGCCCGGTCGGCCTTCTCGTGCTGCGCTACGCCGAGGGGCACGCGCTGCTGCGCGACCAGCGCCTCGACCACAACGGCAAGCGCTTCATGGAGATGAACGGCGTCACCGGCGGCCCGATCCACGACTGGTTCGTCCCGATGATCATGAACCACGACGGGGCGCACCACCGCCGGCTGCGCGGCCTGGTGAGCAAGGCTTTCACGCCGAAGATGATCGCCGGGCTGCGCCCGTTCGTCCAGGCCAGGGCGAAGGAGCTGGCCGAGGAACTGGCCGCGGCGGCGGAGTGCGAGTTCATCGGGGACTTCGCCAACCCGCTGCCGCTCGCGGTCATGAGCGAGATGCTCGGCGTGCCGTCCGAAGACCACGACGTCTTCCACACGTGGACGACCGACGTCGGGCTGGTCTTCAGCATCGCGCTCGGGGGTGACGTCGTGGCGCGCGTCGAGTCCGCGCTCGTCGGGCTCGGCGAGTACATCGACGCGCTGATGGCGCGGAAGAAGGCCGCCCCGGCCGGCGACCTCATCTCCGCGCTGGTCGCCGCCCAGCAGGACGACCCGCTGATCAGCACGGAAGAACTGCGCAACCTCATCATCACCACGGTGTTCGCCGCGCACGACACGACCCGCCACCAGCTCGCCAACGCGATGGTGGCGTTCGCCGGGCATCCTGACCAATGGCGGCTGCTGGGCAGCAGGCCGGACCTGGCGGACCAGGCGGTCGACGAGGTGATGCGCTGGCTCCCCTCCTCGCCGACGATCTACCGGTTCGCCGCGCAGGACTTCGAGTACCAGGGCCTGCAGATCACCAAGGACACCTTCCTCACCGTGTGCGTGACGGCCGCCCAGCGTGACCCCCGGGTCTTCCGCGACGGCGCGAAGTTCGACATCACGGTCCCCCGCGAGGCCCCGCTCCTGCAGTTCGGCGCGGGACCGCACCACTGCCTCGGCATCGCGCTCGCCAAGGCCGAGCTGGCCGAGGCGCTGCCCGCGCTCGCCACCCGGCTGGGCCCGCCGTCCGTCGCCGGCCCGTTCACCTGGCGCCCGCCGATCGGCATCTACGGCCCGAACACGCTGCCGTTGCGCTTCGGGTGAAAGCGGGGCTGGCGAACAGAACCGCCTGCCCCGCTTGGTGACGACGCCCGGCAGCCGAGGCCCGGCATGGGTGTCGGCGGTGACCGGGCCGGGCTCGGCCTCCGCCCGCCGGGCCCGGGCTGTTTCGCCGGTGACCCACTCGCGCAGCCCGGCTCCCGCAACCCCGTACACCTCACCGTCTGCGGCGGGCCACGACGAAAAACGGGTTGCCGGCTGATGGCCGGCAACCCGTTTTCACGCTCCCCGTCAGGCGGCCCGGGGCAGCTCGTCCTCCAGCTGATGGACCTCCGTCCGCAGCCGCGCCTCCCGGCGGCCCGCCCGCTTGTCCAGGTACAGCGCCATCGGGGCCGTCATCGCCGTGGAGATCAGGGCCATCAGCACCAGCATGGTGAACATCTCCGGCGACAGCACCCCGAGGTCCAGGCCCACGTTCAGCACGATGAGCTCGGTGAGGCCCCGGCAGTTCATCAGGACGCCGATCTGCAGCGCCCGGCAGAAGCTTTCCCCGACGCTGCGGGCCGCCACCGTCGCGCTGACGAGCTTCCCGGTCACCGCGACCACGAGGATCGCGGCGCACCACAGCCACAGCGTGGGGTCACCGAGGAGCCCGATGTTCGTGCGGAGGCCGCTGTAGGCGAAGAACAGCGGCAGCATCAACGCCGTGGTGAGCCCGCTGGCGTTCTGGTGCAGCCACTTCTCGACCACGTTGCCGCGCGGGAAGACCAGGCCGAACATGAAGGCCCCGAACATCGCGTGCACGCCGATCCACTCGGTGGCCATCGCGCACAGCAGCACGCCGACGAGGGCCAGCGGGGCGAGGCGGCGCAGCACCGGCTCGGCGGTCCGGGTGAAGAACTTCGCCAGCAGCGGGCGGACGACGAAGTACAGCAGACCGGCGAAGGCCACGGCCAGGCCGAGGGTCAGGAGCACGCCGAGGAGCGAGGACGCGGTGACCAGCGCGACCACCAGCGCGAGCAGGGACCAGGCGGTGACGTCGTCGACCACCGCGCAGGTGAGCGCGACGACCCCGATGCGGCTGTGGAACATGCCGGTGTCCTGGAGGATCCGGACGAGCACCGGCAGCGCCGTGATGCTCATCGAGACGCCGATGAACAGGGCGAAGGCCAGCGAGCCGACGCCCTGCGGCGCGAACTTGGCGTAGGCGAAGACGGCGAGCAGGACGCCCAGCACGAACGGCACCGCGATGCTGACGTGGCTGACCACCAGGGCCAGGTGCCCGCGCCCGCGCATCAGCCGCGTGTTCAGCTCGAGCCCGGTCAGGAACACGAACAGGACGATGCCCACCTGGGCCAGCACGTTCAGCTGGGGCATGATCACGGCCGGCAGCAACGCCGACGCGCCCGCCGGCCAGACCGCCCCGAGCACCGACGGGCCGAGCACGATGCCCGCGGCGATCTCCCCGACCACCGGCGGCTGGCCGATCCGCCGCATCACCCAGCCGGCCGCCTTGCACGCGGCGATGACGACCGCGATCGCCAGCAGCAGCTGGGCCACCGGGTGCCCGGGGGCCGCCGACGACTTGGTCGCGACCCCGGTCCCGGTGTCCTCCCGGGTGAGCAGGACGATGCTGGCCAGCACCGGTATCACGACGAGCAGGCCGTAGACCGCCAGCGCCCGCCGGCCGTACCTCTGCTTGCTTTCCGCCATGGGTGATCTCCTGTTTCGTCAGAGCGTGTACGGGCCGACCGTGACCGGTACGCCGTTGAACACCGCATTGCCGGACGGGACGTCCACGACCAGCTCGTCGGTCAGCGCGTTCGCGTTGACCCCGGGGTGCTGGGCGGCGACGCGCTGGGAGCTGCCCGCGTGTCCCCAGCCGTGGGGCAGGCTCACGACCCCCGGCATGATCGTGTCGGTCGGCTCGACGTCGACGACCACCTCGCCCGCCGAGGAGCGCACGATCGCCCGGTCGCCCAGCCCGAGCCTGCTGACGTCGGCCGGGTTGACGTGCAGGGTGCAGCGGTTGCTGCCGCCGACGAGCGACGGGACGTTGTGCAGCCAGCTGTTGTTGGACCGCAGCTGGCGCCGTCCGATCAGCAGCATCTCCGGGACCGGCGCGGCCAGCCGGGCCCGCAGCCGCGCGAAGTCGGCGACGATCGGCTCCGGGGTGAGCTCGATCTTGCCGGACGGCGTGCACACCAGTTCCTTCAGGCGCGGCTCGAGCGGGCCGAGGTCGATGCCGTTCGGCTTTTCCTTCAGCTTCGCCAGGGAAAGCCCGTAGGGGCCGAACTTCAGCAGGGTGTCCAGGATCTGCTCGGGTCCGTCGTCGCCCTCGATCGTGGCGCGCAGCGTGGCGACGTCCATGCCCTCGACCGGCGAGCCGGGCATCTGCGTGGCGCCGGTCAGCAGCTGCTCGATGAAGCCCTCGTCCACGGCGGACGCCGGCACCTGCAGGGGCGCGCCGCCCGCGATCAGCGTCAGCCGGGCGAGGATCTCCGCCTCCGACCGCTGGTCCGCCTCGAGCGGCAGCACCGCCGGGGAGTAGCGGGTGTAGTTGCGCACCATGACGATCTGCATCAGGAAGTCGTAGTGCGGCATCTGCAGGATGCGCGGCGGCGGCAGGATCACGTGGGCGCGCCGGGTGGTCTCGGTGAGGTACGGGTCGACGCAGACCATGAAGTCCAGCGAGTCGAACGCCCGCCCGAACCGCGGCCCGTTGGGCGCGGCCACCACCTGGTTGGCGGCGATGTTGATCAGGGCCCGGACCTGGCCCTCACCCGGTGTCTCGATCTCGTCCGGCAGCGTGGCCGTCGGCAGTTCGCCGAGCACCTCCGGGAAGCCCTTCACGCGGCTGTGCCAGCGGCCGTACTCGAACGGCTGCCCGGTGCGGAACACCTCGAGCGCGGCGGTCCGCGTGAACATCGGGCCGCCGGGCCGGTCCAGGTTGCCGGTGAGGATGTTGATCACGTCGACGAGCCACTGCGTGATCGTCCCGAACTCCACCACCGACCCGCCCATGCGCGAGTACACGACCGCCGTCGGCGCCGCGGCCAGCTCGCGGGCGAGCCGCGCGATGTCGGCCGCGGGCACGCCGCACAACAGCTCGGCCGCCGCCGGCGAAAACTCCTCCGTCAGCGCGCGGAGCTCGTCGAGCCCCGCGACGTCGAGGCTGACCTCGGCGAGGTTCTCCTGCAGCAGAGTGTGGACGATCCCCAGCAGCAGCACGGAATCCGTGCCCGGCCGGACGAAGAAGTGCTCGTCGCAGTTCTTCGCGGTACGGGTGCGGCGCGGGTCCACCACGACCAGCTTGCCGCCGCGCTCGCGCAGCGCCCGCAGCCGCGCGGGCATGTCGGGGGCGCAGAACAGGGAACCGTGCGACTCCATCGGGTTCGCGCCGAGGACGAGGAGGTAGTCGGTCCGGTCGATGTCCGGCACGGCGATGGCGAACGGGTCGCCGTAGAGGTGTGCGCAGGCGACGTGCTTGGGCATGTGGTCGATGGTGCCGGAGGAGTAGACGTTCTTCGTCGCTAGCGATTGGATCAGCGGCACGCGGTACAGGAAACCGGCCATCGTGTGGTAGGTCGGGTTGCCGAAGTAGACGGCGACCGCGTCCCGGCCGTACTTCTCGATGACGCCGGCGATTCCGCGCTCGACGGCCTCGAACGCCTCCTCCCAGGAGGCTTCCCGCCATTCGTCCCCCTCGCGGATCATGGGGTGGCGCAGGCGGTCGGGGTCTTCGTCGAGCTGGCCGAGGCTGGCGCCCTTCGGGCAGATGTAGCCGGCGGTGAACGGGTCGTCGGAGTCACCGCGCACCTTCGTGACGCGGCCGGCGGGGTCGAGGTCGATCTTCAGTCCGCAGACGGCGTCGCAGATGGGACACGTCCGGTGGGCGGTGGTCATCGGTACTCCAGGGGTGGGATCGCCCATACGGGCACGGCCACGGCAGTCCCGCCGGGACTGCCGTGGCCGTGGTGAACAGGGAGAACGGTCATGCCGCCTTCGGCAGCTCGGCGGTTCCGCCGAACGCGGGTTCGACGCCGTCGGCCACCGGGAACGTGAACGGCTCCCGGCTTTCCTTCGCCGGTCCGAACAGCGACTTCCACAGCACCTTCAGGGCGAAGCCCGGCCGCATCAGCGCCTCCGGCTTCTGGACGAGCCCCGCGGTCTTGAAGTACTCGGCGGTGATCGCGCCGTCGTGGGTGGCGGCGATCTGCACCCGCTTCAGGAACCAGTTGCCCATCCGGACCTTGAACGGGCGCTCGCCTTCGACGCCCGGCAGGCTCAGGTCGATCTGGTTGGTCATCTCCCACGCCTGGTCGATGGCGTCCGTGGCCAGGTCGCGGAAGTAGTCCTGCGGCACCGGCGCGGCCCCGCTGTGCAGGTGCTGGCGCAGGACGAGGGCGCACAGCGCGGCGACGCTCATGCCCTGCGCGTACACGGGGTTGAAGGTGGTGACGGCGTCCCCGGTGACGAGCAGGCCCTCGGGGAAGCGGCGCAGCTTGTGGTAGTGGCGGCGCAGGGTCGTCGGGAACTTGAACGGCATCGCCTTGTCGACCGGGTCCGCGTACCGCAGCGTGTTGTACACGTCCTTGGCGGGCAACGACTTCAGCCACGCCATCAGGTCGTCGTAGTCGGTGGGCGGGTGGTCGCCGAGGATGCCGTAGGTGGTCAGCTCGACCTTGCCGTCCTCGACCAGGAAGAAGACGTTGCCCCGGGGCACGGCGGCGTGCGCGATCTGGTTGATCGCCACGTCGTTCTGGAACCCGTTGGCGCCCTCGCGCAGCCGGAAGTGCTGCGTCACGTAGCCGAGGTCGATCTTCTTGCGCTCCTCGAACGGCTTCTCGTAGCCGAGCTGCTCCAGCCAGACCGGGGTCCGCGAGCCGCGGCCGGTGGCGTCGACCACCAGGTCGGCCTCGATGACCTCGTCGGTGTCCGTGCCGCGCTTCTGCACCCGGGCCCCGGTGACCTGGCTCTTGTCGGCCGTCGTGGTGAGGCCGAGGATGTCGTGCTCCTCGACGAAGGTCACGTTGGCGAACTGCTGCACGCGCTCGCGGATGAAGTACTCGAACAACGGCCGCACCACCCCGAGGGTGGTCAGCCCGGCGTGCTGCTGCTTGAGGCGGTTGCCCCGGGCGTACCAGCGGCACGAGCCGGACAGGTCGCCGGTCGGCACGCCGTAGTCGACCATCTCCTGGGTGAGCCCCGGGAAGAGCTCCTCCATCACCTGCACGCCGCGGGCGAGCAGACCGTTGGCCTGGTGGCTCTGCGGGCAGAACCGCCGCACGCCCTTGACACCGACGAGCTTGTCGCGGTCCACGATCAGGACCTCGTCGTAGGCGTCCGCGAGCACCCTGGCCGCAAACAGGCCGGCAATGCTGCCGCCCAGCACCACCGCGCGAGTCCCAGCTCCCTGGCCCATCGCGGTCACCTCCTTGATTCCGTGGTTGACATTCCGGGCGGGCGAGCAGATCGCCCCGCCGGTGATCCAGCCGTGTTGCCAGCCTCACACCCGCCGCCCGCGTCCGGCATCTCTGCCGTTGCGGGGTCGGCGGCCGATCGGCTCACCGCAACACGAAACCTTCGTAGCCGTTGCCGGCGACTTCGTCGCACTTCGCCCGGTACGGCCCGACGCCGCCGACGTAGGGCATGAAGACCCGTGGCTTCCCGGGGACGTTGGCGCCCAGGTAGAACGAGTCCGCGCGCGGGAGGAGCGTCGCGTCGCTGACCGCGCGGACGTGCTCGGTCCACTCCTTCTCGGCGGTGTCCACCGCCTCGACGACGGACCGGTCGTGCCGGGCCATGTGGTCGACCAGGTCGCCGATCCACTCGACGTGCTGTTCGATCGAGACGATCATGTTGCCGAACACCGAGGGGCTGCCCGGGCCGGTGATCGTGAACAGGTTCGGGAAGCCGGCCACGGCGACGCCGAGGTAGGTCTCCGGGCCGTCGCGCCACTTGTCCCGCAGCGCGACGCCGTCGCGGCCGCGGATGTCCACGGCGAGCAGCGCGCCGGTCATGGCGTCGAAGCCGGTCGCGATGACCAGGCTGTCGAACTCGTACTCGCGCTCGGTGGTCAGCACACCCTTCGCGGTGATTTCGACGAGGTCCTCCTCGCGCAGGTCCACCAGGTGGACGTGCTCGCGGTTGTAGGTCTCGTAGTAGCCGGTGTCGAGGCAGGGGCGCTTGGTCGCGAACGGGTAGCCGCGCGGTTCGAGCTTGCGCGCGAGCTCGGGGTCGTCGACCCGGTCGCGCACCTTCTCCCGGAGGAACTCGGCGGCGGTCTCGTTGGACCCGGCGTCGAAGATGAGATCGGTGAACGACTGCACGAGGGCGAAGACGTGCCCGCGGTCCCAGCACTCCTGGTAGACCGCGCGGCGCTCGTCGTCGCTCACCTCGAGGGCGGACTGCGTCGGCATGTCCATCGCGACGCCGAAGAGCGAGTGGCGGGCCGCGGTGCGGGCTTCCCGGTAGTGCGCCTTGGTTTCGGCGACGACCGACCGGTCGATGGGCCCGTTGAACGCGGGGAAGACGAAGTTCGGGGTGCGCTGGAAGACCGTCAGCTCACTCGCCTGCCCGGCGAGGAAGGGGATGGCCTGCACACCGGAGGACCCGGTGCCGATCACGCCCAGCCGCTGCCCCCGGAAGCCCGGGTCGTCCTCCGGCCACCGCGCGGTGTGGTACCAGGGACCGGAAAACCGTTCCAGCCCGGGCACTTCCGGGAACTTCGGCGTCGAGAGGCAGCCGGTGGCCATGATGCAGAACCGCGCCGAAACCTCGTGCCCGCCGTCGGTGCGGACGGTCCACCGGGCGGTGTCCTCGTCGAACACCGCCGCCGTCACCCGCGTCCGCAGGACGATGTCCCGGCGCAGGTCGTGGCGGTCGGCCACGTGCCGCAGGTAAGCGTGGATCTCCGGCTGGCTCGCGTACTTCTCCGTCCACTCCCAGTCCTGCTCGAGGTCCGGGTCGAAGGAGTACGAGTAGTTCAGGCTGTCCACGTCGCACCGGGCGCCCGGGTACCGGTTCCAGTACCAGGTCCCGCCGACGTCGGCACCGGCTTCGAAGACCTTGACGGACAGCCCCTGGCCGCGGAGGCGGTGAAGCATGTAGAGCCCGGCGAAGCCGGCACCCACGACGACAGCATCGAGTTCTTCGGCCGCACTGGCCATGGGGTCATCCTCTCTACCGCGGGCGGTACCGGGACGCGCCGGCCACCGGGAACGGGCGAGATCGCCGTGGCCACCACGTTAGCCGCGGCCGCGGCCCGTGACTCTCTTCCCTTGCGGCGCTGGGCCGACCGCGCAGCGGCGGAGAAGACGCGTCGATCGGGAGCGGGAAAGTCTGGGGCACCACGATCCCCGGGAGGTCACGATGGGCCGCGACTACTACACGGCGGCGGTGCAGGGACCGCACGAACACTTCGCACTCGGAGCGTGCACAGTGGACAGCGGGGTGACCCTGCCGGACGCGCGGCTGGCCTACCGCACGCACGGGCGCCTGAACGCCGCACGCGACAACGCCGTGCTCGTGCCGCACATGTACTCGGGCACGTCGGCCGCGATGGAGGGCCTGATCGGCGAGGGCCGCGCGCTCGACCCGTCGCGGTACTTCATCATCCTGCCCGACCAGCTCGGCAGCGGCCTGTCCTCCTCGCCGAGCAACACCCCGGCGCCGTTCGACGGGCCCCGGTTCCCGGCCGTCACCGTCGCCGACGACGTGCGGGCCCAGTACCGGCTGGTCACCGAGCAGTTCGGGCTCACCAGCCTGCACGCGGTGATCGGCTGGTCGATGGGCGGGCTGCAGACCTACGAGTGGGCGGTCCGCTACCCGGAAACGGTTCAGCGCGCCGGGGTGTTCGCGGCGACCGCGAAGACCCCGGTGCAGAACCGGCTGTTCATCGACGTGCACACCGAGCTGCTGCGTTCGGACCCGGCCTTCGCGGACGGGTCCTATGCCGACTCCGACGACGTGCACGTCGGTCTCGCCCGGCACGCGATGGCGTTCGCCGCGGCGGCCACCAGCCGCCGTTTCTTCCGCGAGGAGGTCTGGCGCCGGCTCGGGTTCTCGGCGGTCGAGGAGTTCACGCTCGGCTTCATGCGCGGGCACTTCGCGCCGATGGACCCGAACAACCTCCTCTGCCAGGCGGCGAAGTGGCGCGACGCCGACGTGAGCCGGCACACCGGCGGGGACATGGCGGCCGCGCTCGGCCGGATCACCGCCCGGTTCTTCGCCTACCCGTTCGGCGGCGACGAGTTCTTCCCCGCCGAGGACCACGAGCCGGACGTCGCCCTGATCCGCGACGCGCGGCTGCGCGTGATCGACAGCCCGCTCGGGCACTTCACGATGTTCGGCCTGCTGCCCGAAGACGTCGCCGCGATCGACGACGCACTGGCGGAGGTCCTGAAGTCCTGAGCACCACCCCGCGTACCGGATTCGTTGCGGGGCGTAGACATCGGTGACACATCATCCCGTTTTGCGCTCAACCGGTCCGTTTTTCCCACCTATTCGCGCATGTACAGAGATGTCCGCGCCACCCCCGGCAACAGAGGATCGCTCGGTCGGGGGGACGGCGCCGGGCTCGGCGCCGTGGGATGGGACAACGAGATCCGAGGAGCGGTCGATGTTGAATCGAAGAAAGATGCTGGGGTGGATGACGGCGGGCGGCGTCGCGAGCGGGGCGGCACTACTGCCGTCGGCGTTGACCGCCGGAGCCGCGCCCGCCGGGGTGGACCACACCGGACACGGGGCGGCCGCCGGGTCGGAACCCGCGGCGCGGCGGTCCCTGGGGGTCACCCAGTTCACCCAGGTCATGCCGGTGCCGCAGACGCTGACGCCGGTGCGCCGGGCGGACGGCACCGAGACCTACCGGATTCCGATCCAGACGGCCCAGTTCGCGTTCACCCCCGGCAAGCCGACGCCGGTGCGGACGTTCGGTGGCCAGTTCATCGGGCCGCTGATCCGGGCCAAGACGGGCACCCCGGTCGAGGTCACCTTCTGCAACGAGCTGACCGTGGCGTCCAATGTGCACCTGCACGGCGGGCACAACCCACAGGTCAGTGACGGCTACCCGATGGACCTGATCCAGCCGGGCCAGAGCCGCACCTACCGGTACCCGAACCAGCAGCAGGGCGCGACGCTCTGGTACCACGACCACTCGCACGGCACCGAGGCCGAGAACGTCTACAAGGGACTACACGGCTTCTACATCCTCGACGACGACGCGGAAAAGGGCCTGAACCTGCCCAGCGGGCAGTACGACGTGCCGATCATGCTCCGCGACGCCCAGATCGACGCCAACGGCGCGCTCGTCTGGCCGAACTTCGCGCCGGACCGCACCACGGTGCTCACCAACGGGGTGGTCGCGCCGTACTTCCCGGTCGCGGCGCGCAAGTACCGCTTCCGGTTGCTCAACACCGGCAACGAACGCGGGTTCCGCCTCACCCTGGGCGGCCTGGCGATGACGCAGATCGGCTCCGACGGCGGCCTGCTGCCGGCGCCGGTGACGCGTTCGGACATCACGTTCACCTCCGGGGAACGGGTGGACATCGTGGTCGACTTCACCAACCAGCCGATCGGGTCGAAGTTCGTGCTTTCCGACGTGTCGGGCCCGGTGCTCCGGTTCGACGTGACGCGCACGGCGGCCGACACCAGCCGGGTGCCGGCCACCCTGCGGCCGCTGCCCGCGCTGGGGACCCCGACCGTGCGGCGGCAGGTCACGATGAGGTTCGACGACTCGGGGAACGTCGGGCTCGTCAACGACCTGGCCTACGACGTGAACCGGGTCGACTTCCAGGTCAAGCGCGGGGCGACGGAGATCTGGACGGTCACCAACACCGACACGGTCTGGGGTGCGCCGCACACGTTCCACCTGCACCTGGAGCAGTTCCGGGTGCTCGACCGCAACGGCGCGGCACCGGGCCCGGACGACGCGGGCCGCAAGGACACGGTGCTCATCATGCCGGGCGAGTCGATCCGGGTGCAGGCCACGTTCACCGAGTACACCGGCAAGTACGTCTACCACTGCCACTTCCTGGACCACTCGTCCATCGGCATGATGGCGCAGATGGAGATCATCCCCTGACTTCGTCCACACGTGACTGACGTCCGTCCTATGTGGACTTGACTGGGGAAGGCATGCCGGAAGATGCCGGGCGCCGGGCGCGTCCGGGAGGATCCGGGAACGTATGCAGTCAGCCAAGCGGCCGGGGCTCCTCGCGGGGCCCCGGCCCGCTCGACGAGGAGGACGTTATGCCTGACGCATTGCCCGGCGTGACCGCCGGCACCTGGGTGATCGACCCGGCCCACTCGAACGTCGGGTTCGCGGTGCGCCACCTGATGAGCAAGGTGCGCGGCCGGTTCACCGCGTTCGAAGGCCAGCTGGTGATCGACGAGGACCCGGCGCGCTCGTCGGCGTCGGTGTCGATCGACATGGCCTCGGTGGACACCGGCAACGAGATGCGCGACAACCACCTGCGCACCAGGGACTTCTTCGACGTCGAGCAGGCGCCGAAGATGACGTTCACGAGCACCGGCCTCCGCCAGGACGGCTCGCGGTGGCTGCTCACCGGCGACCTGGAGATCCGCGACGTCACCAAGGGCGTGGAGATCGAGCTGGAGTTCCTCGGCGCGGACCCCACGGGTGTCCAGGGCGAGCCGCGGGTCGGCTTCGGCGGCCGCACGTCGATCACCCGCAGCGACTTCGGCATCGACTTCGGCCTGGTCGAAGGCGCGAAGATCGTCGTGGGGGACAAGGTGGAGATCGAGCTCGAGGTCGAGGCGTTCCTCGCCGGCTGAGCTCGGGTGACGGGAAGGGCGGGTCTCCGGGGAGACCCGCCCTTTGTGCGTGGGTGCCGCAGCCGCCTCAACCCGCGTCGCGCTCCTCCAGCAGGTACAACGCATACGCCGCCAGCGTCGAATTGTCCCTGATCCGGCCGTCCCGCATCATCCGCTCGACTTCCTCGCGCGGGAACCAGCGGTGGCGCATGTCCTGCTCCGTCGCTTCCCGCGCGGGCGGGCCCGGGGTGAGGTCCGTCGCCACGAACACGTCGCACGCCTGCGGGCTCGCGCCGTGCCAGCCGAACAGGTGACCCAGGTGGCGCAGCCCGCCCGCGCGCAGGCCCGTCTCCTCGGACAGTTCCGCGTACGCGAGCTCCGTCGGCGTTCCCGTCCGGCCCGCCGGGAAACAGCCCTGGGGGAACTCCCAGAACCGCCCGCCCACCGGGTAGCGGTACTGGTCGACCAGGTGGAACCCGCCGTTCTCGACCGCGATCACCACCGCGAAGTCGGGGCGCTCGATCACCGAGTAGATGCCCTGGGAGCCGTCCTGGCGCTCGATGCGGTCTTCGCGCAACGCGAGCCACTCGTTGCGGTACACCAGGCGCGACGACAACTGGCGGATCACCTACGCGGCCAGGTCGGTGGTGCGGGCCGTCACGCAGTCGCGCACGGCGTCGACCACCCGGCGCACGTCGCCGTCGCTCAGGCCCTGGTGCATGGGCAGCAGCAGGGTCTGCGCCGCGGCCGCCTCCGAGCCCGGCAACGGCGTGTCCCAGCCGTACGCCGGCACCTCGTGCAGCGGCGGGTACCGGAACGTCGTGTAGACGCCGCGGGCGTAGAGGTCGCGGGCGATGACGTCGCGCAACGCCGGGTCGAGCTGCACCCAGTACATGTAGTGGGACGTCCGGTGCCCGGCCGGCAGCCGCGGCGGCCGCCGCAGGCCGGCCAGCCCGGCGAAGCCCTCGTCGTAGCTCGCCGCGACCTCGGCCCGGCGGGCCATGAACTCCGGCAGCCGCTCGAGCTGCACGATGCCGATCGCGCTGAGCACGTCGTTCGTCGTCGAACGGCGGGAGAACGACGTGACGTCGAAGTCCCACCAGCGGGTGCTCGCGCGCATGGCCTGGTCGAAGCCGCTGCGCTGTTCCATGCCGAGGTAGGCCACCTTGGGCGCGCGGGCCGCCAGTTCCGGGTCGCGGACGTACAGCATGCCGCCGTCCACGGTCACCACGATCTTGCCGTGGTCGAAGCTCCACACGGCGATGTCGCCGAACGTGCCGCACGCCTGGCCGTCCACCCGCGAGTCGACGGCGATGGCCGCGTCCTCGACGAGCTTGATGCCGCGGTTCCGGCACAGCGCGGCGATCGCGACGACGTCGCCGGGGTGCCCGCCGTAGTGCAGGATCACGACCGCCTTGGTCCGCGGGCTCAGCACGGCCTCGATGTCCGCCACCCGCGGGTTGAGCGTGTGCGGGTCCACGTCGCAGAACACCGGCCGCGCGCCGCGCGAGGCGATCGCGTTGGCCGCGCCGACAAAGCTGATCGACGGCAGGACGACCTCGTCGCCGGGGCCCACGCCGAGCAGTTCCATGGCGATGAACGTGCCCTCGGTGCAGGAGTTGACCGAAACCACGTGCTCGCGCCCGACACCGAGGTGCTCGGCGAACCGCGTCTCGAACTCGGCGGTACGCCGTCCGCGGCCGATCCAGTTGCTCTCGAAGACTTCCCGCACCGCGGCGAGCTCTCGTTCGCCGAGACAGGGCTGCATCACGTTGATGAGGTCGTCGCTCATGGGCTCCCCTACGGACGGACACTGTTCCCGAACGCTCCCATCGCGCGCCCCCGGCGGGCACCTCCCGGAGTGCGGGCTCGGCCGGACCTCCTCCCGGCGTGCTCTGTTCGCCGCGCCGGCAACCGAGGAGAGGCCGCCGGCGGCGACGGTCCGTGACCCTGGGACCCAGGCGGCCGGCTGTCCGGACCGCGACATTCGATTGGAGACACGGATGCGTTTCCTGTCTGAGAACAAGCCGATCACGGTGGCCGTGATCGGCTTCGGCTACGTCGGCTCGTGCGTCGCCGCGACGCTGGCCGACCGCGGCTTCGACGTCGTTGCCGTCGACAGCGACCCGCAGCTGGTCGAAGAGCTTTCGTGGGGCTACTTCCGGATCGAGGAAGCGGGTCTGCCCGACATGGTCTTCCGCGGCATGGAGGCGGGCCGGCTGCGGGTCACCACCGACTTCGCCGAGACGGCCGCCGCGGACGTGATCCTGATCTGCGTCGGCACGCCGGTCCGCGACGACGGTTCGCTGTCCTCGGAGCAGCTCATCGGCGCCTGCCGCGAGCTTCGCGCCCACCTGCGGACCGGTCAGCTCGTGGTGCTCAAGAGCACCGTCCCGCCCGGCACGACCCGGGAGGTCGTGCTCCCCGAGCTGGAGGGCGGGGGACTGCGCGGCGGCGTCGACTTCGGCCTCGCGTTCACCCCGGAACGGCTGGCGGAGGGCACCGCCCTCGCCGAGCTGCGCGCGTTCCCGATCGTCGCCGGCGGGTACGGGGCCGACTGCGTGCAGGCCGCCGTCGAGTTCTGGCGGCGCGGGCTGGGCGTCGAGGTCATCCAGCGCGACTCGCTGGAGGCGGCGGAGATCATCAAGCTCGCCAGCAACTGGTGGATCGACCTGAACATCGCGCTGGCCAACGAGCTCGCCAAGTTCTGCGCCGTCTACGGCGTGGACGTGCTCGACGTCGTCTCCGCGGCCAACACGATCCCCAAGGGCACCGGCAACGTCAACATCCTGCTGCCGAGCGTCGGCGTCGGCGGCTCCTGCCTGACCAAGGACCCGTGGATGGTCTGGAAGTCCGCCCAGGAGCACGGGGTCGACATCCGCACCGCGCCCACCGGCCGCGAGGTCAACGCGGGCATGCCGGAGTACGCCGCCCAGCTGGCGATCGACGAGCTGGTCCGCCAGGGCAAGGACCCGGCGCGGTCCGTCGTCGGCGTGCTCGGCCTGGCGTTCAAGAACAACACCGGCGACCTGCGGGCGACGCCGACGGAGGCGACCGTGAAGGCGCTGAAGAAGGCGGGTGCGACCGTGCGCGTGTACGACCCGCTCGTGGAAGCGAAACAGATCGAGCCGATGTTCGGCATCGCGCCGTCCGCGTCGGTGGCCGAGACGGTCCGCGACGCCGACTGCATCGCGGTGCTCGCCCTGCACCGGGACTTCGAGGACATCGACTTCGCGGCCCTGCCGGTGGCGCCGAAGTGCGTCCTGCTCGACGGGCGCGCGTACTACTCGAAGGAGCGGATCGCCGAGCTGGTCGCCGCGGGGTACACCTACCGGGGGATCGGCCGGGGGACCGCTCTGCGCGACCTCGAATCCGGCGTCGAGTGGGCGGAGGCCGGCTGATGGCGGGACGCAGCGCACGCCGGGTCCTGGTCACCGGCGGCTCCGGGTTCATCGGTCACCACCTCGTCGAACGCCTGCTGGACCGCGGCGACGAGGTGACCGTGTTCGACGCGGTCGCGCCGCGCGGCGCGGTGCGGGAAGGCGTCCGGGTCGTCGAAGGCGACCTCCGGGACAGCGCGGCGCTCGGCCGGGCCACGGCCGGCGCCGAGGTCGTGTTCCACCTCGCCGCCGTGGTCGGGGTGGACCAGTACCTGGCGCGCCCGCTCGACGTGGTCGACATCAACTTCACCGGCACCCGCAACGTGCTCGAGGCCGCCGACGCCGCGGGGGCGCGGGTGGTGCTCAGCTCGACCAGCGAGGTGTTCGGCAAGAACCCGACCGTGCCGTGGCGCGAGGACGGCGACCGGGTGCTCGGCCCGACGTCGTCGGACCGCTGGTCCTACTCCTCGAGCAAGGCGCTGGCGGAGCACCTGACCTACGCCTACGCGCGCCAGCACGGCATCGAGGCGACGATCGTGCGGTACTTCAACGTGTACGGCCCCCGGCAGCGCCCGGCGTACGTGGTCAGCCGGTCGGTGCACCGCGCGCTCAACGGCAAGCCGCTCGTGATCTACGACCGCGGCGAGCAGACCCGGTGCTTCACCTACATCGACGACGCGGTGGAGGGCACGCTGCGCGCGGCGGACCTGCCCGGGGCGGTCGGCGAGGCGTTCAACATCGGCAGCATGGTCGAGACCACGGTGGGGGAGGTCGTCCGGCTCGTCGCGGAGCTGACCGGTGCCCCCGGCACGGTCGAGGTCGACACCGCGGAGAAGCTCGGCTCGTCCTACGAGGACCTGCTGCGGCGCGTGCCGGACAACGCCAAGGCGGGCCGGATCCTCGGCTGGCGACCGGAAACCTCGTTGCGGGACGGACTGATCAAGACCATCGAGTGGGCACGGGCGAGCGACTGGTGGCTCAACCTGTCCGACAACGGAGCCGTCTGACGGCCGGCCCCGGTCGCGAAAGGACAGTGAGAGAGCAATGGAAGAAACCACTTGCCGGGTCTGCGGTGCAGCGGTGCTCGAGTTCGCCGACCTGGGCGACCAGCCGACGGCCAACGGGTTCCTGCTGCCCGAGGAGGTGGCCGGGGAGTTCCGGTTCCGCCTCGCGGTCGGCGCCTGCACCCGGTGCCGCCTGGTCCAGCTGGTCACCGTGGTGCCGCAGGAACTGCGCTACCACGCGGGCTACCGCTACCACGCGTCCGGCTCCGCCAGCCACCGCGACCACTTCGCGGCCGACGCCCGGCACTTCCTCGAAGCGGAACTGACCGGGCCGGACCCGTTCATCGTCGAGATCGGCTGCAACGACGGCGTCATGCTCGGCACCATCGCCGCCGCGGGCGTCCGCCACCTGGGTGTCGAGCCGTCCGGGAACGTCGCGGACATCGCCCGGGAGAAGGGCATCCGGGTGCTGTCGGCGTTCTTCGACGAGGAGTGCGCGGCCGCGGTGCGGGCCGAGCACGGCCCGGCCGACGTCGTCTTCGGGGCCAACACCATCTGCCACATCGCCCACATCGACTCGGTGTTCCGCGGCCTGGACACGCTGCTCACCCCGGGCGGGGTGTTCGTCTTCGAAGAGCCGTACCTGGAGACGATCGTCAGCGGGATGGCGTTCGACCAGATCTACGACGAGCACGTGTACTACTTCAGCGTCGCTTCGGTGCGGGCGATGGCCGAGCGGTTCGGGTTCGAGCTGGTCGACGCCGAGCGCATCGCCATGCACGGCGGCGAAGTGCGCTACACGATCGCCCGCCCGGGCGCGCGGGTGCCGTCGGCCCGGCTGGCGGGGCTGCTGGCCGAGGAGGAGGCGAGCAAGCTCAACGAGCCGGCCACGCTCGCCGAGTTCGGGCGCAACGTCGCTCGCATCCGCGACGACCTGATGACGCTGCTGCGGCAGCTGCGGGCGGACGGGAAGCGGGTCGTCGGCTACGGCGCACCGGGCAAGAGCTCGACGGTGACCAACTACTGCGGCATCGGCACCGACCTGGTGCCGTTCGTGTGCGACTCGACGCCGGCGAAGCAGGGCCGCCTGCTGCCCGGCTCGCACCTGCCGGTCCGCCCGCCGGCGGACTTCGCCGACCCGTACCCGGACTACGCGCTGCTGTTCGCGTGGAACCACGCCGAGGAGATCATGGCCAAGGAGCAGGCGTTCCGCGAGGCCGGGGGGAAGTGGATCCGCTTCGTGCCCGACGTCGAGGTGATCTGACCCAGGCCGGGAGCAGGGGGCCGCCACCGGAGTGATCCGGTGGCGGCCCCCTTTGTGCTGCCCAGGGACGTTTTGTGGGAAATTCGCGCGACGACCGATGAGTTTCGGCGAGCCCGGCCGTCGTATTGGGCAGAGGCGGCGAACACGCCGGACACCGAAACGAGGGAGATCGTCATGACTCAGCAGAACGTCGCCACCCGCCAGGTCCCGGGCACGACGGCCAAGCGGCCGGGCAAGGCCCTGAACATCGTGCTGTGGGTGCTGCAGATCGGCCTGCTGGCCGAGTTCGCGCTGGCCGGCATCGCCAAGGTCACGGCCAACCCGCAGATGGTCGACATGTTCGCCGAGATCGGCGCCGGGCAGTGGTTCCGCGTGCTGACCGGCGTCCTGGAGCTGGCGGGCGCCATCGGACTGGCGATTCCCGCGCTGTGCGGCCTGGCCGGGCTCGGCCTCGCGGCCCTGAGCGTCGGCGCGACCATCACCAACCTGTTCGTGCTGCACACGAACCCCACCATCACGATCGTGCTGTTCGTGATCGCCGCGGTGGTCGCGTGGGGCCGTCGCGGGCGCACCGCCGAGCTGGTGAACCGGTTCCGGCGATGACCGGCGGCCGCGGCCGTCCCGCCCGCCGCCGTGCGGGACGGCCGCGACGCTTCTCGGAAAGTGCGCTTTCGGCGGGAAAACCGGCAGGCGGGGTCACAGCGTGGTGATCGGCCGTCACGCCAAGCCGTATGGTCGTGGCGGAAACGCGTCGCAGGTCTTTCACGTGAATCGATCACGGAGGATTTCATGAGTACACAGGGAACGGTCGACGAGGACCGCACGCAGGTCGCCGCCGCCCTGGCGGGAGACCGTGAGGCGTTCGGCGGCTTCGTCGAGCGGTACCGGGCGGCGCTGCAGGTGCACTGCTACCGGATGCTCGGTTCGCTCGACGACGCGGAAGACATGGTCCAGGAGACGTTCCTGCGGGCCTGGAACAAGCGGGCGAGCTTCGAGCGCCGCTCGGCGTTCCGCTCGTGGCTGTACCGGATCGCCACCAACGCGTGCCTCGACCACCTCGACCGGCGCGGGCGCCAGGCCGTGCCGGCCGACCTCGGGCCGAGTGCCGAATCGACGGCGTCGCCGGGTGAGGTGCCGTGGCTGCAGCCGGTGCCGGACCGGCTGCTCGACGAGGCGGTCTCCGCCGAGAGCGACCCGCAGGCGGTCGTCATCGCCAAGGAGACGATCGAACTCGCGTTCCTGACCGCTATCCAGTACCTGCCCCCGCGGCAGCGCGCGATCCTGGTGATGCGGGACGTGCTGGGCTGGCCGGCCAAGGACGCGGCCGAGCTGCTCGGGATGACGGTCGCGTCGGCGAACAGCGGGCTGCAGCGGGCCCGCGCCTCGCTCAAGGAGCACCTGCCACCGCAGCGCTCCGAATGGGCGCCGGACACCGACCCGACCACGGCCGAGCGCGCCCTGCTGCAGCAGTACATGGACGCCCACGAGCGCGTCGACCTCGACGCGATCACCGAGCTGCTGTGCGCGGACGCGCGGCTGACGATGCCGCCGCACCCGGCGGCGTTCCTCGGCCGGGACGCGATCGTCGAGTTCGCCGGCCGGACGGTCGGCGAAGGCCGCTACGGCGAGTTCCGCGTGCTGCCGACGCGCGCCAACCGGCAGCCCGCGTGCGCGAAGTACGTGCGCCGGGCCGGGGACGACCAGTTCCGGGCCCAGTCGCTCGACGTGCTCCGCTTCGCCGACGGGAAGGTCGCGGAGATCACCACGTTCATGCCGGACGTGTTCTCCGCGTTCGGCCTGCCGCCGACGTGGGAGCTGGGCGAGCGAGATGCGGCGCGATGAGCATGACCCGCCGGCCCTGCCGCACGGACCGCCGCCGCGGGCGTTCCGCCGCCGGGAGGTGGTCGTCCCCTCCGACCGGCCGCAGGCCATCGGGCCCGGGTGGCCGGACGGGCTGGTCGTGGTCCGGCGCGGCACGCTCGAGGTGCTGACGGCCGACGGCGGGCACGCCCGGTTCGGGCCCGGCTCGGTGCTGGCCTTCTCGAAGGCCCTGGTGCCGGCGATCCGCGGCGGCGACGGGCAACCGGCGGTGCTGGTGGTGGTTTCGCGGCGGTGCCCGGCCCCGCGGACGGCCGAGGACGCGGAGGACGGCGACCGCGTCCCGGGCCGGTGACCCCCCGCCGAACCGGGCTTTCGAGGAGATGCCCCGCCGCACCCGGCCCGGCCATACTCGGCTGGACCGGCGAGGAGCGGAGCGCTGAATGAACGAGCCGCGGTTCGCCACCGGAGCAGGTGGCGGTCCCCGACCATCCACTGTGGACGAACTCGTGGCCGGTCGGCTGCGCGTTCCGGGCGCGAGCCTGTACTACGAGGTGCGCGGAACGGGCCCGGCGCTGCTGCTGATCCCGACCGGCAACGGCGACGGCGGCCCGTACACCCCGCTCGCCGAGGCGCTGGCCGGTCGGCACACCGTGATCACCTACGACAAGCGCGCCTATTCGCGCAGCCCGCTCGACGCCCCGGACGAGGGGGCGGACCGGGTGCGGGCCGATGTCGAGGACGCCCGCGCGCTCATCGAGCACGTGGCGGGCGGCCGGGCCGACGTGCTGGGCGGCAGCTCGGGGGCCATCGTGGCGCTGGAACTGCTCACGCGGCACCCGGAGTGCGTCGGCACCGCGGTCGTGCACGAGCCGCCGCTGGCGTCGGTCCTGCCGGACGCCGCCGGGTGGCTGGCGTTCTACGCGGACCTCTACCGGACCTACCAGGACTCCGGGCCGTCGGTCGCGATGGGCGTCTTCCGCGAGCGGATGGGCATGCGGGGCACGACGAAGCCCCCGGACGACGCGCAGCTCCCGCCGGACGAGCTGGCCGCCATGCTGGCGCGGATCCGGGCCAACCACACGCTGTGGTTCGAGCGGGAGGTCCGTGCCTACCCGGCCCTCGTCCCGGACGTCGAGGCGCTCCGGCCGCTCGCCGGCCGGCTGGTGCTCGGCGGCGGCGACAAGTCCCGCGACGACTTCCCCTACCAGCCGAACCGGGTGCTCTCGGCCCGCCTCGGCGTCCCGATCACCCACTTCCCCGGCGGCCACGTCGGGTTCGTCACCCACCCGGCGGCGTTCGCCGACGCCCTGTCCGAGCTGCTCACCGCCCGCCGCCCGCGATAGCCGCGCCGATGGTTACCCAGCCGACCACGGGTAACGCGCAACCGCGGAGATGCGACGCCGCACGTCCGGGCGCTGAGATGAACTCGCCCGCCGAGCCCCGCCACGAGAAGGAGATCCCCATGCGCGTCCTGTTTGCCTGCTACCCGGCGCACGCGCACTTCTACCCGTTCGCCACCACCGCGTGGGCGCTGCAGAGCGCGGGCCACGACGTGCGCGTCGCGACCTTCCACGGCCTGACGAACATCATCGCGGCCGCGGGGCTCACGCCGGTGCCGCTCGGCGACCCGGATTCGATCGAGGCCCGCTTCCTCGAGGACGCCGGGCTCCCGAGCGCCGGCGACGAGATCGACCGCTACGCCCAGGCGCTGGCGATCGAGCCGCACGAGCGCGACGCGTGGGACGTGTTCTACCAGTACATGCTGCTGCCGTGCGGCGACTACCTGCGCCCGGACCGGCCGGAGGCGGCCCAGCTGGTCGAGTTCACCCGTACGTGGCAACCGGATCTGGTGATCTACGACCCGACGTTCCCGATCGCCGCCATCGCGGCGAAGGCGTGCGGTGCGGCGCAGGCCCGGTTCTTGCTCGGCCCGGACATCTACGCGTGGAGCCTCGACCGGCTCGCGAGGTACCGCGAGCAGGTGCTCGCCGCCGGCCTCGACGAGAACCCGCTCGGCTCGATGATCGCGCCGGTGGCGGAGCGGCTGGGCGTCGAGATGGGCGACGACCTGCTGTACGGACATTGGTCACTGGACGCGGTGTCGCCCGGCCTCCGGATGCCGACGAGCGCCAAGACGGTCCCGGTCCGGTACGTGCCCTTCGCGGGCGCGTCCGAGCTGCCGAGCTGGCTGTACGAGAAGCCGGAACGCCCGCGCGTCGCGGTCTCGCTCGGGGTGTCGACCCGCCAGGCGTACGCCGGCTCGCACGTGCGGGACGAGGCCGAACGCGGCGAGAACGCGTTCGAGTTCGAGGCGAACCCGGAGGTCGTCCGGCTGACCATGCTGATGGAGGCGCTGGGCGAGCTGGACGTCGAGGTGATCGCGACGTTGAGCGAGGGCCAGCTCGCGGGCATCCCGCCGCTGCCGGCCAACGTCCGCGCGGTGCACTACCTCCCGCTGCCCCAGCTCCTGCCGACGTGCACGGCCCTGATCCACCACGGCGGCATCGGCACCCTGGCCGCGGCGACCGGCGCGGAGATCCCCCAGCTGATCTTCGACACCGGCGAAGCGGCCCGCGTGGTGGTGACGGTCCAGGAGGACGGCACCATCGAGTACGCGATGCCGGACAAGAAGGTCGAGGCGACCTGGACGTCCACGTTCGTGATGGACCACGGCGCCGGCGAGCGCCTCAACCACAAGACGCAGTCGGTCGAGGAGATGCGCAAGCTGATCCAGCAGGTCCTGGAGAACCCGTCGTACCGCGACGGCGCCCGCGCCCTGCACGACGAGTGGCTGGCGACCCCGGGCCCCAACGACATCGTCCCGACGCTGGAGGTCCTGACGGCGCACCACCGGTCGCGCTGACCGGTTTCTCCGGCCCCGCACGCGGCTTCGGCCGCGTGCGGGGCCTTCGGCGTTCCGGGTGGTCCTTTGTGGATCAAGTGCCCCGGGGAAGCAAAAAACCGGGGCCCGGCGCGAACGCCGGGCCCCGGTTGCCTTCCGCAGGACTAAAGCAGCTCCCGCAGCACTTTCTTGTCCGCCTTGCCGACCGCGGTGTGCCGGAACGCGTCCAGCACCTCCAGGCGTTCCGGGAGCTTGAACGCCGCCAGCCCGCGGGCCGTCAGCGCGGTGCACAGCTGCTCGAGCGTCAGCGAGTGCCCCGGGTGCAGGCGGACGAACAGGCACACCCGCTCGCCCAGCTCGAGGTCCGGCATCGGCACCGCCGCCGCTTCCGCCACCGCCGGGAGTTCCTGGGCCAGCAGTTCCACCTCCGCCGCCGAGATCTTCTCGCCGCCGCGGTTGATCAGGTCCTTGACCCGGCCGCACACGACGAGGTCGCCCGCCGGGGTGATGCGGACCAGGTCGCCCGTGCGGAACCAGCCGTCCGGGGTGAACGACTGGCGGTTCACCTCCGGGACCCCGAAGTAGCCGCGGGGCGTGTACGGCCCCCGCGTGAGCAGTTCGCCCACCTCGCCCGGGGCCACCGGCTCGCCGTCCGGGTCCACCAGCAGCAGCTCGTCGAACGGGCTGATCGGCTTGCCCTGCGTGCCGTGCGCCTCCTCGTCGGACGCGCCCGGTGCCGTGTAGCAGACCAGGCCCTCCGCCATCCCGTACACCTGCTGCAGCCCGCAGCCCAGCGCCGGCCCGATGCGCGCCGCCACCTCCGGTGCCAGCACCGAACCGCCCACGTGCAGGTGCTGCAGGCTGCCGAGGTCGCGCGTGTTCTCCGCGGCCGCCTCGATCCACCTGAGCGCGACCGCCGGGACGGCCGAGGTGGCCGTGACGCCCTCCGCCTCGATCGCCTCGAACACCGCGTCCGGCCGCGGCGACGGCAGCAGGACCGCCCGGCCGCCGGCGTACAGCGCGCCCAGGATCCCCGGGTTGGCGAGCGGGAAGTTGTGGCCGGCCGGGAGCACCGCCAGGTACACGGTGTCCGGGCCGAACCCGCAGGCCGCCGCGCACCGGCGGATGTTGTACTCGTAGTCGTCGTGGGTGCGGGCGATCACCTTGGGCGTGCCCGTCGTCCCGCCGGAGAGCAGGAAGACGGCGACGTCGGAGCCGGACGGCGCGTGCTCGTCCAGCCACTGCCGCCGGGCGGCCGGGTCGCCGGACTGCTTGATCAGGCCCCGCACGTCGACGTGGCCCGCCCGCACCTCGTCGCCCACCACCAGCACCCGCACCGGGTGCGGCAGCGTGGCCGCGACCCGCTCCGCGAGGTCCTGGTGGTCGTAGCCCTTCCAGCTGTCCGGCACGACGATCGCCTTCGCCCCCACGTGCGCGCCGATCGAGGCCAGCTCGTGCTCGCGGTGCGGCGGCAGCATCATCACCGGCACCAGCCCGAGCCGGAAGCAGGCGAACGTGACGACTACGAACTCCCACTGGTTCGGCAGCTGCACGAGCACCGTGTCGCCCCGGCCGAGCCCGCTCGCGGCCAGCCCGGTGGCCAGGCCGTCGGCGTGCTCGGCGAGGTCGCGGTAGGTGAGCCGGACGTCGCCGTCCACCACCGCGACCCGCTCGGGCCGGCGCGCCGCCCACTCCCACAGGGAGGCGCCCAGCGGCCGGCCGCGCCAGCAGCCGGCCGCCCGGTAGGCGTGCGCGAGGTCGGCGGGCCACGGCACGACCCGCTCGGTGATCCCGTTGTCCGCCAGGAGTTCGCTCACGCCGCCTGCTCCAGTTCCGCCGGGTCGAGCCGCTCGGCGAGCAGCTCGGCCACGGCCTCGACGGTCGGCCGGTCCCAGAACAGCGTCGACGGCAGCTGCAGACCGAACCGCCGCTCGAGGCCGCGGCGGATCCGCACCGTCATCACCGAGTCGAGACCCATCTCGACCAGGGGCCGGCGGGGGTCCACCTCGGCGGCCGGCAGCTTCGTCTCCGCCGACACCTGGTCTCGGATCTCCGCGGTCAGCACCGCCGTGAGCTCCGCCCCGGTCAGCCCGGCCCACGGCTCGTCGTGCTCCGGTTCGCCGTCCTGGCCCGTCGTGTCCTCGGGCAGCGCCGAGAGCAGCGGCAGCCGGCGGTCACCCGGGCCCAGGGGCACCGTGCGCAGCACGGCCGCGTAGCCGAGGTCGTGCCGCTCGATCAGCTCCCACGCGGCGAACGCGTCGGCCGGGGCGATGTCCGCGGTGCCGCGAGCGGCGAGCTCGACGTCGATGATCTCCGACGACGTCGACATGCCGAGCCCGCGCCACGACGTCCAGCCGAAGCTGGTCGTCCCGGTGTCCCCGGCGGCGCGCCGGTGCGCGGCGAGCGCGTCGAGGAACGCGTTGGCCGCCGCGTAGCTGGCCTGCCCGGGCAGGCCGAGCAGGTAGCCGCTGGAGGAGAACAGCGCGAAGAAGTCCACGCTCCCCGGCGGGTACAGCCGGTGCAGCGTGAGCCCGCCGTCCACCTTGGGCCGCAGCACCGTGCGCAGGGACTCCTCGTCGAGCGTGCGCAGCTCGCGGTTGTCGAGCACGCCGGCCGCGTGCACCACCCCGCGGACGGGCGGCAGCCCGAGCGCGGCGGGGGCGAGCAGCCGGGCGGCCTCGGCGTGGTCGGCGATGTCGACCGCGACCGGGACCACGGTGACGCCCAGCCGCTCCAGGGAGCGCACGGCGTCGAGCTTCGCCTTCGCCTCGGGATCCGTGACGGTGTCCCAGGTGTCGCGGGGCGGCAGCCCCTGGCGGCCGGCGAGCACGATGCGCCGCGCCCCCCGGTCGGCCAGCCACTGCGCGACCCGCAGGCCGAGCACGCCCAGCCCGCCGGTGACCAGGTAGGTGCCGTCCGGCTGGCAGCCGCGTGCCCGTCCGGCCGGCTCGCCTTCGAGCGGGAGCAGGCGGGGGACCAGCGGTTCGCCGTCCCGGATCGCGACGACGTCTTCGCCGCGAGCCGTCGTCAGCACGTCGAGCAGGGCCGGGACGTCCTCGGGGGAGTCGCCGACGTCGACGACCCCGCCCCAGATCTCCGGGTGCTCGCCGCCGACGATCCGGCCGACGCCCCACGTGGACGCGTGCGCGAGCGCGGCTTCGTCCGCGCCGGACCGCACGCCCTGCGTGACGCACCAGAGGCGGGCCTGCGTCGAGGCCAGCCGCTGGGCCGTGGCCGAGAGCAGCCACGACGCCTCGGCGGCCGCCGAGGCGACCGTCGCCGGCCGGGCCCGGCCCGGCACGACCAGGATGTCGTACTCGCCGGTCAGTTCGTCCTCGGTCAGCTCGTCCGGCGCGCCGATGACGCGGAACGGCACCGCCGCACCGGCCAGCCGCTCGGTGAGCCGGCCGATCAGCGCGCTGTCCGGCCCGAGGAGCACGGCGGCCCGCCGCGGCTGCGGTTCCCCGCTCTCCAGCGCCACCCAGCCGAGAGGGTGGACCAGCTTGTGCGGGCCGACCCCGGTGCCGGCGTCCGCCGCCGGGGCACCGTCCAGGACGCCGTAGCGCAGCCCGGTGAGCCTGCCCACCACGGCACCTTCGCCGTCGGCGATCTCGACGTCCACGGTGAGCTCGCCGGTCTGCCGCACGGTGATCACGGCCTGCGCGGGCGGCGTGTCCGCCAGCGAGACCCGCGTGATGTGCGCGGGCATGCGCAGGATCGGCTCCCCGGTGAACACGACCGACGCGGTCGACAGGGCGGCGTCGAGGACCGAGGCCCAGGTGTCCGGACGGCGCTGCGGGTCGGGATCCGCGCGGACGGTGGCCACGAGCGTGCCCTCGCCGCGGTGGAGCTGCTCCACGACCCACGGGAACCCCATGGCGGCGACGCCGAGCGAGGCCAGCCGGTCGATCACGAACCCGGCGGGCAGTTCCTCGGTGGTGGCGGCGTCCCCAGCCGGCTCCGCGGCGGGGTCGGTGCGCGGCTCGAGCGTGGCCGTGGTGTGGGTGGCCCAGCCCTGCTCGGCGGTGTCCTCGCCGGGTGTCCCGCGCCCGCTCAGCCGGCTCGACAGCCGGATCGTCCCGTCCTGCAGCACCACCTGCAGGTCCCGCGTGCTGGTGACGCTGACCGGGACGCGCAGGGCGACCTCGGCCAGGTCGGCCCGCGGGCCGACCGCGGCCGCCGCGGTGGCGAAGGTGTTCAGCAGCACGGCCGCCGGGATGATCTCGACGTTGCGCACCGGGTGGTTGCCGGGGTAGGGCCGCGACTCGCGGTCCAGCCGGGTCGACCAGACGTGCGCCGGCGTGGTGCCGCGCACGACGGTCCGCCCGCCGAGCAGCGTGTGCCCGGCGACGTCGTGGTGCTCGGCCGCCGCGGTGGGCGGGTCCGGTTCCTCCGCCCAGTGGGGTTTGTGCTGCCACGCGGTCGTGGGCAGGTCGGCGACGTCGCCTTCGGGCCACAGGGCCCGCCAGTCGACGTCGGCGCCCTGCCCGTGCAGCAGGCCGAGGTTGGTCAGCAGGGTTTCGCGTTCCGGCTTGGCTCGCCGCAGGGTGTGGGTGACGAACCCGTCCGTGATGCCGAGGCCGTCGAAGGTCTCGTTGATCGAGTGCTCGACCACCGGGTGCGGCGAGACCTCGAGGAACAGCCGGTGGCCGTCCTCCAGGGCGGCGGTCAGGGCCTGCACGAAACGCACCGTGTTGCGCAGGTTGGCGGCCCAGTAGGCGCCGTCGCGCGGGCTGTCCGTGCGGGGGTCGGCGAGCGCGGTGCTGTAGAGCGGGACGGTGGCCGGCCGCGGTTCGAGGTCGGCCGCGGCCGCGGCCAGTTCGTCGAGCAGCGGGTCCATCTGCGCGCTGTGGAAGGCGACGTCCGAGTCGACCAGCCGGCCACCGGTGCCTTCGGCGCGCAGCCGCTCGGTGAACTGCTGGATCGCGGTGACGTCCCCGGACACCACGGTCGACGTGGTGGCCGCGGCGACCGCGACCGCGAGGTCGGTGCGGCCGGCCAGCCGCCGTTCCACGTCCTCGGGCGGCAGCGCCACCATGACCATGCCGCCCTGCCCCGCGACCCGGCGCAGCAGCGCCGAGCGCCGGCAGACCAGCCGGGCGCCCTCTTCGAGGGTCAGCACCCCGGCGGTGACCGCCGCGGCGATCTCGCCGACCGAGTGCCCGAGCACCGCGGCCGGGCGCAGGCCCCGCGCGCGCCAGGTCGCGGCCAGCGCCACCTGCATCGCGAAGATCATCGGCTGGATGACGTCCACCGGCTGCCGGGCGTCGGACCGCACGACGGCCTTCGGCGACACCCCGAGCTCCGCGACGAAGACCGGGTCGATTTCGTCGAGCACCGCGGTGAAGGCGGGATCGGTGTCCATCAGCTCGCGGCCCATCCCGACCCACTGCGAACCGTGTCCCGAGAACACCCAGACGGCTCCCGGCCCGGCGGCCGGGCCGGCGACCGATTCCGGTCCCGAGACGGCCAGCTCGCCGAGCCGGTTGATCAGCTCGGTGCGGTCCTCGGCGAAGACCGCGGCCCGGTGCGGCAGGTGCGGGCGGCGCACGGCCAGGGTGTGGCCGACGTCGGCCAGGCTCGTGTCCCGGTGCGCGGTCAGCCAGCCGACGAGCCGGCCCGCGTTCTGCCGCACCGCCTCGGCGCTGGCCCCGGACACCGGGTACAGGGCGGGCCCGGTGTCCTCTGTGGACGGACGCTCCGCGGTCGCGTCCGCCTCTTCGAGGATGACGTGCGCGATCGTGCCGCCGTAGCCGTACCCGGAGACCCCGGCGCGGCGCGGGCCGGCCTGCTCCGGGAACGGCGTCGGCTCGGTCACCACCCGCAGCCGGGCCTCGTCCCAGGGGATGGCCGGGTTGGGCGTGTCGCAGTTGAGGCTCGGCGGGATCTCGGCGTGCTGCAGTGCCAGCACGGCCTTGATGACGCCGGCGACGCCCGCGCCGGCCTCCAGGTGACCGATGTTGGGCTTGACCGAGCCGATCAGGCAGGGCTCTTCGGCGGCCCGGCCCTTGCCGAACACCGAAGCCATCGCCGCGGCCTCGAGCGGGTCGCCCGCGCGGGTCCCGGTGCCGTGCGCCTCGACGTAGCCGACGGTCGCCGGGTCGATGCCCGCGGCCTCGTAGGTGCGGCGCATCAGGTGGGCCTGCGCGTCGCCGCTCGGGGCCATGATGCCGTTCGTGCGGCCGTCCTGGTGCACCGCACTGCCGCGCAGCACGGCGAGCACGGGGTCGCCGTCGCGCCGGGCGTCGGACAGCCGCTTGAGCACGACCATCCCGCCGCCCTCGCCGCGGCCGTAGCCGTCGGCGTCGGCGGCGAACGACTTGCAGCGGCCGTCGGGCGAGGTGGCCCCGGCCGCGTCCAGGACGAGCGAAAGCCCGGGCGCGGCCATCACCAGCACCCCGCCGGCCAGCGCCACCGGGCACTCGCCGGCCCGCAGGGCCTGCGCCGCCAGGTGGATGGACACCAGCGACGACGAGCACGCGGTGTCCACCACCGCGCTCGGCCCGCGCAGGTCCAGCGCGTAGGAAACCCGGTTGGCCACCGCGCAGTACGAGCTGCCGATGCCGGTCCACGCCTCGATCCGCGGCAGGTCCTCCAGCAGCCGGCGGCCGTAGTCGTCGGCGCCGACCCCCATGAAGACGCCGGTGTCGGTGCCGGCGAGCGACCGCGGCGGGATGCCCGCGTGCTCGAGCGCCTCCCAGGCCAGTTCCAGGACGATCCGCTGCTGCGGATCCATCAACGCGGCCTCGCGCGGGGTCAGGTCGAAGAAGTCCGCGTCGAAGCCCTTGATGTCGTCGAGGAAGGCGCCGGAGCGGGTGACATCACGCAGCGCGGCCGCGTGGGCGCCGCTCTGCCGCGCGTACCACGCCCAGCGGTCCTCCGGGACCTCGCCGATCGTGTCCGCACCATCGCGCAGCAGCCGCCAGAACTTCGCCGGCGAGTCGATCCCGCCGGCGAAGCGGCAGGCCATCCCGATCACGGCGATCGGCTCCGGCCGTGCACCGGAGTGCTCGAGCCCCTCGGTCATCGACCCTCCTGGCCGGCGGTTTCCTTGTGGGCGACGACGAGCGCGTGGCTGAAGCCCATGTCCTGGTGCAGGTCGACGCGCGCGAAGCCGGCGTCGAGCGCGGCGCGCTCCATGTCGCCCGGCGCGTAGGTCATGCCCTCGCCCGAAGCGAGCGTGAGGAAGTACGGCGAGACCAGCCCGGCCGCCATCGACCCGGTGCCCTCTTCGTTGCAGACCCAGTTGTAGACCAGGCAGACGCCGCCCTCGGGGAGGGCGTCGTAGCACCGGCGCAGCAGCTCGGTGTTGCGCTCCAGCGACCAGATTTCGAAGATGTGGAACACGAAGATCGCGTCCGCGCCCTCGGGGTAGGCGTCGTGGAGGATGTCGCCGGCGTGGAAGTGCACGCGCTTGCGCACGTCCGGGTCCTCGATGCGGCCGGCGGCCAGCTGCGTCACGCTTTCCTGGTCCATCACCGTGACCTCGAGCTCCGGGTAGCGCTTGGCCAGCTCCACGGAGTTGCTGCCGTCCCCGCCCGCGAGGTCGATGGCGTGGCGGATGCCGGAGAAGTCGTACTTCTCCAGGATCTGCGCGAACGCGCGCCGCGAGGCGTCACCCATGTTGTCGTAGAACACCTTCTGCAGGTCCGGGGTCGCGGTCAGGCGCTCGTAGAGCGTGTCGCCCGGGCCTTCGAGCCGGCGCAGGCCGACGTTGGTGTTCTGCCGGATGGACTCGGCGAAGTCGACCATCGTGGCGTTGATGATCTTCGCCTGGATGTCGACGAGCGGGCCGAGGAACCGCTCGCCCTCGCGCAGCAGCTTGCGCTCGACCATCTTGCTGTTGACGTACTTGTCGCCGCGCTTTTCCAGCAGCAGCAGGGAAGCGAGCCCCAGCAGCAGGATCCGGGCCGGCTGGCGCTCGACGCCGAGCGCGGCCGCCGTCTCGTCGACGTCCATGCCGCCCGCCGCGTCCAGCTTCTCGAACAGCTCGAACTCGAGGGCGGTGCGCAGCACCTCGAACGCGGAGGTGCCGTGGACCAGGATCCGCAGATAGTCGGCCTCAGAGATGGTTACCTTGCGACTGTCCGCCATGGTTCCTCCGTCGGATTGGCTACATCACTTTCGGATGCGACACACCTGGCGTCCATGGTTCTCCGCGGGGCCCGCGCCGCTCGACTCCGTTCATGCGATCCCGCCGGGGAAATTCCCGTTCCGCACGGAAAACGACGAGTGGCCCCGCCTGGGGCGCTGCCGGGGTGGCTGCTTGCGCGCAAGGCGCTGATGGGGGGTGATCGGGAAAACCGTCGCCGCGTCGGGGAAGCCGAGGTCTTCCGGGGCGGGCACGACTTCGATGGCGCGTTGCTCGAGGCGGCCGTGTCCGACGCCGGTGGCGGTGCGCGCGAAGCTGCCTCGCAGCTTGCGGAGATCGGGCAGCCGGCACGGCGGAAACGGGGGAAATACAACGGCAGGCACGGCTCTCGCAGATCATGGGCTTCGACAACCACATGATCACCACCGAGAGCCGTGCCTGCCGTGACGACACGACTTTGCCGGGACCCTGGCCTGGGGGCGGGGTCCCGGCAAAGTCGTGTCGCGGTGCGGGTCAGACCGCGGAGGTCGGCACCTGGCCGTCCTCCTGGCCGGCCGGCGCCGGAATTTCCTCCTCCGGCGGCGGGCCGCCGGGCGCGCCCAGCGGCGCGAGCGACCGCAGGGTGGCGTAGGTCAGCACGGCCAGCGCGGCGAAGGCGACCGCACAGACCGTCGCGGCCAGCGAGACCGAGGAGTTGAACGCCTCGCGGGCGGTCGCCAGCAGGTTGCTCGCGATTTCGCCCGGCACCTTCGACGCCCCGATGAACGCCCCGGCGATGCTTTCGTGCGCCTGGCCGGCCAGGTCGGCCGGCACGTTCGCGGGCACGGTCACCTTGGACTGGTACACGGCCGTGGCGAGACTGCCCAGCGCCGCGATGCCCAGCGCGAGCCCGAGCTCGCCGCCGGTGGAGGCGAGCGAGGCCGCCGAGCCGGCGCGCTCCGGCGGAGCCGCCCGCATGACCAGCTGGCTGACCAGCGGGCCGACCGGGCTCACCCCGAGGAACACGATGCTCAGCCCGAGGATCAGCGTGCCGAGCCCACCCACGCTGACCTGCGTGAGCACCACCATGCCGACGGCGGAGATGAGCGCCCCGCCGATCAGGAGGTAGGCCGGGCGCACCTTCGCCGACAGGTTCGTGACCACCTGGATGCCCATGATCAGCGCGAAGGACGGCACCAGCATCCACAACCCGGCCGCGAGCGGCGACAGGTCGTCGACCAGCTGCATGTGCTGGGTCAGCAGGAAGGCCGCGCCGCCCTGCACCGAGGCCACCAGCAGGCTCAGGATCAGCGCGCCGCTCACCGCGGGGATGGCGAACAGCCGGATGTCCAGCAGCGGGTGGTCCAGGCCGCGCTGCCGCAGCACGAACACGATGCCGAACACCACGCCGACGACCACCGCGATGATCTGGAGGGCACCGGCGCCGGAGCGGGCCAGCTCCTTGAGGCCGTAGATGATGGGCAGGATCGCGACCAGCGACAGCGCGACGCTGAACAGGTCCACGCGGCCCGCGTGCGGGTTCTTCGACTCCGGCAGCAGGAACGGGCCGGCCGCCAGCAGCAGGACCATGACCGGCACGCCGATCAGGAAGACCGAGCCCCACCAGAAGGAGTTCAGCAGCGCGCCACCGATCACCGGGCCGAGGGCCACGCCGGCCATCATGGCCGTGGACCAGATCCCGATCGCCGCGCCCATCTGCTTGGGGTTCGGGAACATGTTCATGATCAACGCGAGGGTCGACGGCATGATCGTCGCCCCCGCCACACCCATCAACGCCCGGGCGACGATGAGCATCTCCGGGCTCGTCGAGTACGCCGCGACGATGGACAGCAGGCCGAAGGCCGCCGCCCCGATGAGGAGCAGCCGGCGCCGGCCGATCCGGTCACCCAACGTGCCCATGGTGACGAGGAAGCCGGCGATGAGGAAGCCGTAGATGTCCGTGATCCACAGCTGTTCCAGGCTGCTCGCACCGAGGCTTTCGCTCAGGTGGGGCACCGCGAGGAACAACACACCGTTGTCGAGCATCGTCAGCATGGTGGGCAGGGCGAGTATCGCCAGCCCGATCCATTCCCGCCGCCCTGCCAGAGGCGGACCCTGTTCGCCAGTCACTTTTCAGTCCTCTCGTCTTGCTCTGCCGATTGTCCGCGTCGGATGCCGCTCGTGCGACGGAGCGCGAACCATTTTCACGGAGACACCCCGTTCGCGGCACCTTCAGGAATGCGCAGTGCGTCCGAGCGGAAGGGCGTGCCGGGGCTGCGCGTCACCGACCATCGCCCCGTACCGGACGGCCCGCATCTCCGCCGTTGCGCCGACACCGCAGCCGCGGAGACGAGCCGGCCCGCGGCCCGGCCCTAGGGTCCGCAGCAAGGCGAACCGGCGCCGGAGACGGGGAGAAGAGCATGCGGGTCCTGTTCACGTCCGCGGCCCTGTGTGGCCATTTCTACCCGCTCGTGCCGCTCGCGTGGGCGTTCCGCGGGCTCGGCCACGAGGTGCTCGTCGCGGTCGCCGACGACTTCGTCCCCGAGGTGCTGCGGGCCGGCCTCCCGTCCGTCTCGTGTGGACCGGCGGCGGACTTCACCGGGTTCGCGGCCGAGGGCGAGCCCGGCCGGCTGGCGGAGCGGCGGTACGGCAACGGGCGGGTGTTCGGCCGCAACGCGGCGCAGAACCTGCCCGGCCTGCTGTCCATCGTGGAGTCGTGGCGGCCGGAACTGGTGCTCAGCGAGCGCGCCGAGGCCGCCGGCCCGGTGGCGGCGTCGGTGTTCGGCGTGCCCTCGGTGGAGCTGCAGTGGGGGATCCCGCTGCTGCGCGAATACCGGGCGGCGGCCGGCGACGAACTCGCGCCGCACCTGGCGGGCCTCGGCCTGCAGTCGGTGCCGCCGCCGGTCACCGTGCTGAACCCGTGGCCGCCCAGCATGCGCCGGTCGCACGCGCTCACCCAGCGCCGGATGCGCAACGTGCCCTACGACGGCCAGGCCCGGGTCCCCGCCTGGGTGTGGCAGCCGCGGAGCCGGCCGAGGATCTGCCTCACGCTGGGCACGGTGCTGCCCCGCCTCGGCCTCGACGGCGGGGCGGGGGTGGTCGTCCCCATGCTGCGTGCGCTCGCCCGCCTCGAGGCGGACGTGGTGGTGGCGGTGGAGGACGAGGTCGCGGCCGGCTGGCCCCCGCTGCCCGCGGTGGCGACGCACGTCGGCCGGCTGCCGCTGTCGCACGTGCTGCGGGCCTGCGACGTCGCCATCCACCACGGCGGACAGGGGACGTCGCTGACCGCGTTGGGCGCGGGCCGGCCGCAGCTGGTCCTGCCGGCCTTCGACGACCAGCTGGACAACGCGGCCGCGGTGGTGACGGCGGGCGCGGGCCTGCAGCTGCCGCCGGGGGAGGCGGACCCGGCCACGGTGGCGGACCACTGCGCGGAACTGCTGGGGCGGCCGGTGTTCCGCCAGGCCGCGGCGGGGATCGCGGCCGAGATCGCCCGGCAGCCGTCGCTGGCTGAGGTGGCCGGCGACCTGACCGCGCTGGCCGTGCAGCGACGGCGGCCGAACGCCGCCTGACCCTGGCGTCCGGAAAAAAGAGCACGTTCGGAGTTGTGCCCGGGACCGTTCCTTTCGAGCCTCCGAAGGTGCGCCATCGAACCGGGGTCATCCAGGCATGACGGTATGCTCGCCCGGATCGGTTGATTCCTACGCGGAAAGGGAGCGGGATCTTGGGAAAGGTCATCGTCGACATCACAGTGTCGCTGGACGGGTTCATCGCCACGCCGGACGATGACGTGGAACGCCTGCACCGGTGGGCTTTCACGAGCATCGGCGCGGCCGACGAGTACACCGCCGAAGCGCGGGAACTGTTCGAGAAGAACGAATTCGGAGCGATTGTCGCCGGGCGGCGAACGTACGAGGTGTCCGGGGCGTGGAGCGGCAACCCCCCTGTTCCGGTGCCGTACGTCATTCTTTCGCACGACGTTCCGGAAAAGGTGAAGTCCGGCGAGTGGTCGCGGTTCGTCTTCGTTTCCGGGGACATCGAAACCGCGATGGCCAAGGCGGGCGAGGTCGCCGGCGGCCGCTCGGTGGGGGTGATGGGTGGCGCCGACGTCATCCAGCAGTGCCTCAAGGCCGGCCTGGTCGACGAGCTTTGGCTGCACGTCGTGCCGGTGCTGCTCGGCTCGGGCATCCGGCTGTTCGACCACCTCGGCGGCCAGCAGGAGCTCGAGCTGCTGCACACGAAGGAGGGGCCGGAGACCTTCCGGATGCTCTACCGCGTCGTCAAGTAGGGAGCGGGTGCGTGGGGCGGACCGCGCACCCACCCCACCCTTCTCACGCGTGCTCGGCGACCAGCCGGGACAGCCGCCGCACGCCCTCCGCGATCTCGGCCGCCTCCAGGTAGCTGCAGGACAGGCGGAGCGCCTCCTGGCCGCCGTCGGCGTAGAAGAAGCTCATCGGCGTCCACAGCACGCCGAACTGCTCCGCGGAGAGTTCGAGCAGCTTTTCGTCAGCGCGGAACGGCACGTCGACGACCGCGAAAAACCCGCCGCTCGGCACGTTCCAGCGCACCCCGCGCTCGGCGCGGCCGGGGAGCGGGAAGTGTTCCTCCAGCGCGGCGAGCAAGGTCCGCAGGTTGTTCCGGTAGAACGCGATCTTGTCCCGGTTGGCCGCGCGCAGGCTGCCGCCCGCCTCGACGAGCACGCCGCCGATGACCGCCTGCGCGATCGGCGAGGTGTTCACGGTCAGCATGCTCTTCACGGCCGACATCTCCTCGGCCAGCAGGGTGCGCCGGCCCTGCTCGTCGACCACGGCCTGGTCGGCGACGAGGAAACCCACGCGCGCGCCGGGGAAAACGGACTTCGCGAACGAGCCGAGGTAGAGCACGCGGCCGTCGGTGTCGAGCGACTTCAGCGTCGGGCGCGGCTCGTCGTCCAGCCCGAACAACCCGTACGGGTCGTCTTCGAGCAGCAGCAGGTCCTGCTCGGCGGCGGTGTCGAGCAGCAGGCGGCGGGTCGGCACGGGCAGCGAAACCCCGGACGGGTTGGAGAAGTTCGGCACCAGGTAGAGCGCGCGCGGCCGCTTGCCCGCCGCGCGGACGCGCTGGGCGACGCCGGCGACGGTCCGCGGATCGAGGCCGCCGGGCCCCTCGGGTACGGGCACCACCTCGACACCGAGGATCCGCGCCGCGCCGGTCAGCCCGACGTAGCAGGGATCGGTCACGAGCACGACGTCGTCCGGCCCCGCGCACAACGCCCGCAGCGCGACCACCATGGCCTCCTGGCAGCCCGACGTGACCATCACCGCCTCCGGCGGCACGACGATGCCCTCGTCGATCTCCAGCATCCGGGCGATCAGCTCGCCGAGCTGGCCGTTGGTGCGCCCGTACTGCAGCAGCAGCCGCCGCACCCCGGCCTCGTCCAGCCCGCCGGCTCGCAGGTGGTCCACATAGGACTGCTGGTAGCGGGCGATGTCGCCGGCCGAGTAGAAGCCGTCGTACGGCCGGCCGGCGGCGAGCGAGATCGCGTCCGGGTACCGGCCGGCGACCTCGTTCAGGAAGTTCATCGACGTCGCCACCGGGTCGGAGACCGAAACGTGCAGGTCGGCGCGGGACAGGTCAGTCATGGTTCCCCAATCCGGCGGCCCGCCGGGTCAGCTCGACCAGCCGGGTGCCGACGTCGATGACGGGCAGGTCGCAGACGGCGGTCACGAACGGCAGGATGGACGTGAAGTGCGTGCAGGCCAGGACGACCGTTTCCAGGCCGAGGCGCTCGGCGAGGCGCAGGGTGGCCGGCAGGTGCGAAGCCTCGAACGCGGCCTCCGGGTCGCCGGCCTCGATCCCGCGGACGAGCGCGGGATCCGAAACCCCCAGCACCCGGTGGTCCGGGTTGGCCAGCCGGACGGTGCGCTCGACGCCGAGCGCGGCGTTCGCGTTCCCGGTGACCGCCAGCGAAGAGCGCAGGACCGGCAGCCGTTCCCGGTAGACGGTGACCGGGGAGACCACGGGGATCGCGGTGTCGTCGTGCTCCACCACCGCGGCCAGCGAGTTGCAGAACAGCATCGCCAGCGGCGTCCCCTGCGTGCGCAGCCGGCCGAGCCGGTCGTGGAACGCCGCCGACAGCGCGCCGGGATCCTTGTACTGCAACGCGTCCTGCTCGTCGGGCGACGCCGCCATGGCGTACGCGACCGCGGGCACGCCCCGCGCCCGGAGCAACGCGGCCCCGAGGCCGGAGTCGTACGGGGTGCCGGCGATCACCGCCACCGGGCCGCCGTCGAACGCCATCGCCGCCTCCGTCCCGCCGAAGATCCGCTCCCTGGATACTCCCAAGGGGAGCCGGCCGCCGCCGTCTCCTCGGTTGCCGTCAGCCCGGCGCGATCACCTTGCCCGGGTTGAGGATCCCCGCCGGGTCGAGCGCGGCCTTGAGCGCCCGGTGGACCCGCACGCCGGCCGGGCCGATCTCGTGCGCGAGCCAGTCCCGCTTGAGCAGGCCGACGCCGTGCTCGCCGGTGCAGGTGCCGCCGAGGCCGAGGCCCAGCCGCATGATCTCGTCGAACACCACCCGCCCGCGGTCCACACTGGACGGATCGGCCCGGTCGACCACGATCACCGGGTGGAGGTTCCCGTCCCCGGCGTGCCCGACCACGCCGACGAGCACGTCGTGCCGGGCGGCGATCGCCTCGACGCCGGTGACGAGGTCGACGATCCGCGACCGCGGCACGGCGACGTCGTCGACCACGAGGCCGCCCCGCCCGGCCGGGAACGCCTGCCGGGCCAGCTGTTCCATCGCCGGGTGGGCGAGCCGGCGAGCTGCGGTCAGCGCCTCGGCCTCGGCCGCGTCACCGGCGACGTACAGTTCGCTCGCCCCGGCTTCCCGGCAGCACGCGGCGATCCGCTCGAGGTCCGCCGCGGCGCGGTCGCCGGTGTCGGCCGCGATCAGCAGCATCGCCGCGGCTTCGGTGTCCAGGCCCATCGGCCGGTACGCCTCGATCGCGCGCAGGTGCGTGCGGTCGAGCAGTTCCAGCATGCTCGGCACGTGGCCCGCGGCGGTCACCGCGGACACCGCCCGGCCGGCGGCCGCCAGGTCCGGGTACACCGCCACCAGGGTGAGGGCCGGCTCGGCCGCGGGACGGAGCCGGACGGTGATCTCGGTGATGATGCCGAGCGTGCCCTCCGCGCCGACGAACAGCCGCGTCAGGTCGTAGCCCGCGACGCCCTTCACCGTGCGGCGGCCGCAGCGCAGGACCTCGCCGTCGGCGAGCACCACCTCCAGGCCGAGCACGTACTCGCCGGTGACGCCGTACTTGACGCAGCACATCCCGCCCGCGTCGGTCGAGACGTTGCCGCCGATGGTCGAGGACTCCCAGGAGCCGGGGTCCGGCGGGTAGGTGAGGTCCTCCTTGGCGGCGGCCCGGCGCAGCTCGGCGTTCACCACGCCCGGCTGCACGACGGCGATCCGCTCCCCGGGGTCGATCTCGAGGATCCGGTTCAGCCCGGTCAGCGACACGACCAGGGCCCCGTCGACGGCGTTGGCCCCGCCGGCGAGCCCGGTCCGCGCCCCCTGGGGGACGACCGGGATCCCGTGCGCGGCGGCCACCCGGACGGTCGCGGCGACCTCCGCGGTGTCCTGCGGGCGCACCACGGCGAGCGGGGTGCCGGCGTCGCACAAATCGGCTTCGTCGCGGCTGTGGGCGGAAAGCAGGTCCGGGTCGGTGAACACCCGGCCGGCGGGCAGCACCGCCAGCAGGTCGTCGACAGGGGAGGCCATACCACCCAAGCTAACGACCTCCCCGGCGGCGCGACAGGCCGCGACGCGAAGTCCGCAGCCCGGAGGAAAGCCCGCCCGGGCCCACGGAAAACGGCCGGTGGCCGGGTGCGCGAACACACCCGGCCACCGGCCGCTGTCGTCGGCTCAGGCCGCCGCCGGGAGCTCCGAAAGCTCCGGGAGCGCCTGCGAAAGCCGGACGGGCAGGTGGCGGTGACCGTTCATGATGAAGCTGGGGTAGGGCACGAGGTCCGCCGGGTCGACGGCGAGCGTCAGGTCGGGGAAGCGCTCGAAAAGCGCGGACAGGCTCGCCTTGGCCAGCATCCGGGCGATGCCGGCGCCGAGGCAGTAGTGCGGCCCGTGCCCGAACGACAGGTGCTCCTTCGACTCCCGCGTGATGTCGAACGCGGCGGCCGACTCGCCGTGCAGAGCGGGGTCCCGGCCGATCGCCGCGTAGTTGACCAGGATCGGGTCGCCCTTCGGGATGGTCACCCCGTCCAGGGGGATGTCCTCCACCGCGAACCGCAGGGGCAGGCTCGCCAGGGGCGACTGCAGCCGCAGCACCTCTTCGATGACCTCGTCCCACGAGACGCGGCCCGTCTTGACCAGTTCGAGCTGCTCGGGGTGGGTGAGCAGCGCGGTGACCGCGTTGTCGATGAAGTTGATCGTGGTCTCGGAGCCGGCGCCGAGGATCGCGAAGACCGTGTCGGTCATCTCCTGCTCGGTCATCCGCGAGCCGTCCTCGTCCCGCGCCGCGATCAGATCGCTCGTGATGTCCGCGCCGGGGTTCTCGCGCTTCTGCGCGATGAGGTTCGCGATGGCGGTGCGCCAGCCCAGGAGCGTGTCCTGGGCCTGCTCCGGGGTCACGTTGGTGGCGACCATCAGGTCGATCATCTTCGCCGCGGCCACCCGGGCCTCGTCCGACATGCCGATCAGCTCGGCCACCAGCATGCCGGGCAGCGGGTAGGCGAACGACGTCTTCAGGTCGACCACCTCGCCGGCGGCCTCGGCGGCCGCGATGCGGTCGAGCAGGGCGTCGATCATCGCCTGCGCCCGGGGCCGCACCTCCTCCGGCCGGCGCGCGTTGAACGCCTTGCTGGTCAGCCTGCGCAGCCGGCGGTGGTCCTTGCCGAAGGTCGTGGAGATGTTGTCCATCGCCACCCAGCTGATCATCTCCCAGTCGGGCGCGACCTCGCCGTTGACGAAGGCCGGCCAGTGCCGGCGGGCGCTTTTGCTGACGTTCGGGTCGCCCAGCACCTTCTTGCTGACCTCGTAGCTGTTGATCGACCAGGCCAGCACGCCACCCGGGAGCTGCACCCGGGTGGCGGGGCCCAGCTCGCGCAGGTGGTCGGCTTCGGCGTGGATGTCCCGGCCCGTGGGGTCCAAGGTGAAGGGGCGTTCTGCGCTCATCGCGGCCTCCGGGTTTTTCGGCGTTGGGACCTGGGTAAATCTGGGGTCTCGGCGTCGACGGGACGATCAAGGGCGACCTGCGGCGGTCAGTGCGCCGCGCCGGTTTCCAGCGCGGCGAGTTCGCGCCGGGCCACCTTGGCCAGGAACAGGCTCACCCCGGCGTGGCTGTGCAGGGTCGAGATGTCGCGCCAGATCCGCTCGATCCGCTCGCCCGCCCGCACGGCGCTCGACCCGGCGGTCGGGAAGAGGTTCTCCGACACCGCGCTCCAGGACAGCCGGACGGCTTCGTGGCTGATCAGCGACAGCCGCACGTCCACGTCGCGGGTGAACGCGGCGGATCCGCGCTCCGCCGTCTCGTGCCAGTGCCGCACCGCGTCCGAGAGCGCGGCGCGCGCGGCGGCGATCCGGCCGGCCGCTTCGCCGTAGTGGAGCTGGAAGTCCGGGTCTTCGCTGCGCGGGACGATCGGCGGGTAGATCGTGGTGCGTTCCCGCATCAGGCGGGCGTATTCGCCGAGGGCGCCGGTGGCCATGCCGACCGCCAGCGCACCGACCTGGAACTGGATCATGCTGAGCACCCCGCCGCCGTACAGCGGGTTGCCGTGCAGCTCGAGCCCGGGCGTGCCGTCGACGACCGAAGTCATGCCCATGTGCGTGCCGGGCAACGCGCGGTGGGCCGGGACGTGCACCTTGTCGAGCTTGACGCTGTGGGAGCCGCTGCCCTTCAGGCCCAGCTGCCCTTCCCAGTCGTCCAGCCGCTCCCACTGGTCGCGGGGGACGGCGAAGAGCATCGGCGCGGGCGGTTCCCCTTCGGCGGCGAAGAAGAGGGTGTGGCCGATGAAGTGCGTGGCGTACGGCGAGCCGGAGCTGTAGCGGTGGACGCCGTCGACGACCCAGCCGCCGTCCTCGGCCGGCTCGGCGAACCCGACCGGCCCGATGGTGGCCGGGGAGATGAAGTCGCCGCCGGCGAACAGTTCGTCCTGCGCCTCTTCGCCGAACAGCGTGGCGGCGGTGTGGGCGTGCGAGTGGCCGAAGGTGTACATCCAGGCCGTGGACGCGCATCCGCGGGCGAGTTCGGACACCACCCGCACGTAGGTGTCGAGACCGAATTCGTAGCCGCCGTAGCGCTTCGGTACCAGGAGGCGGTAGAAGCCGGCCTCGAGGAGTTCGTTGTGGGTGTCGAGCCCGTAGTACCCGCGTTCTTCCGTCTCCTGTTGCCGGTCGGCGAGGCGGTCCGCGATGCGGGCCGCACGGGCCAAGACCTCCTCCGTCGTCAGGCCCGGCTCGGGCGGCGACGGGTGGCCTTCGGCTGGCAGGCTCCTGGCGGCTGTCATGTCGTGGTGTTCCTTCCCCACATGAAGTCCCTCCGAGCGTCGCATTCGTGACCTCGGGCGGACATCCTCCGAAATGCTCTTCATTCAGCCGTTCCCACTACGGAAATCGTATTCCCGGGTGGTGCCGGCTGGGTCTTGTCGTGGTGCCGTACGGCGGGCAGGGGTAACGGCCGGGTGGCGTCCGCCACCCGGCCGTCCGTCGATCTCCGCCGTGCTGCCGCCCACCGGGGGCGGCGTGCTTTGTCAGGGCTTTCTGGCGCAGAGGATCAGGTAGTCCACGTCTTCCGGGCCCAGGTGGAAGGCGGTCTGCATGCCCTTCCGGATGTCCGCGGTGATCTCTTCGCCGAATTCGCCGGCGAGCAGGCCGCTGACCTCGTCGTGCCGGTTGAGGTAGCGCTTGCCGCTGTTGACGTACACGCGGCGGCCGCACCTGACCTGCTCTTCGACCACGAAGCCCGCGGACTCGAACGCCTTGGTCCAGTCGTCGGCCGTCATCGGCTCGCGAGCTTGGGGGAACGGCTTCTTCGCCTGCGAGGCCGCGTTCGTCTTGATCATCTCCGAGAAGGCGACGCGGCCGCCGGGCCGGAGCACCCGGTGGAACTCCAGGAGAGCCTTGTCCAGGTCGAAGGCGTTGAAGAGCGACTCGATCGCGACCACGGCGTCGAAGTGGTTCTCGGCGTGCGGCAGCGAGTGGTAGTCGGCGACCTCGAACCCGACGAGGTCCGACACCCCGCTCTCCTGGGCCCGCGCCTCGGCGCGGGCGGCCTCGACCGGGCTGATCGTGATGCCGGTGACGCGGGCACCGTACTCGTCCGCGATGTGGATCGCCGGCGCGCCGAGGCCGCAGCCGGCGTCCAGCAGGTGCTCACCGCGGCGCAGGCCGAGGGTGTCGACGATCTTGCTGGTCAGGCGCTTGGTGGCGTCCTCCAGCGAGGCGTCGTCGGTTTCGTCGTACCAGTAACCCAGGTGCTGGTAACCGAAGTAGTACTTGTCGGCCATCGGGCTCGAGCCGTCGTAGAACTCAGCGACCTCGGGCGGTGTCCAGTTCAGTTCGCTCACGGAATTCTCCCGTCAGGCATCAGGTCCAGCCCAGCATTCCGGCGCGCCGGTCCGGGAGCGTCTCCCCGCGTGCGCAGGGGGCCCGGCAATCGGAGAGATGCCTTCGCGTGGGCCCGGCTGTCACTGTCGATGGCTGACGGTCTCCGGTTTTCCCGGTCGGTGACGGCTCCTTTGGAGGTTGGGTGACGATGTCGCGAGCGCGAGCATCCGAAAACGTGACCATTGATCATGTCGAGTTCTACGTCGAGGACATCGAAAGAACCATCAAGTGGCTCGTGGACGGGTACGGCTGCGCGGTCCGCGCGACTTCGGGGGACGAGCCGGGGCCGGTCCGCTCGGTCGTGGTCGGGCAGGGCGGCATCGACCTGGTGCTGACCCAGCCGGTCGCGCAGGACCACCCGGTGGCCGCCTACGTCGAGCGCCACGGTGACGGCGTGGCCAACATCGGCCTGCGCGTGCCGGACGCCGCGGCCGCGTTCGAAGAGGCCGTCCGCGGAGGGGCGCGCCCGGTCGCGCCGCCGTCGGAGCGCGACGGCGTGGTGACCGCGTCGATCATCGGGTTCGGCGACGTGACGCACACGTTCGTGCAGCGTCCGGCCGGTTCCGCCGCCCACGAGGTGTACGAGCTGGCCGCGGTCCCCGCCGACGGCACCGGCACCGGCACCGGCCTGCTCGTCGTCGACCACTTCGCGGTCGTCGTGGAGCCGGGCCGGCTCGACGAGACCGTCGAGTTCTACCGGCAGGCGCTGGACTTCGAGCTCACCCTCGCCGAGCGCATCGAGACCGGCGACCAGGCGATGTTCATCAAGGTCGTGCAGAGCAAGTCGCGCGCGGTCACCCTGACCCTGATCGAGTCCGACGCCTCGATGGAATCCGGGCACGTCGACGAGTTCCTGAAGGACCACGGCGGACCGGGTGTGCAGCACATGGCCCTGCGCACCGACGACATCCTCGGCACGGTCGGGCAGCTGCGCGCGCGCAGCGTCGAGCTGCTGTCCACTCCGGACGCCTACTACACGCTGCTGGCCGAGCGCGTGCAGCCGGACCGGCACGACGTCGAGGACCTCCGCGCGCTGAACATCCTGCTCGACGAGGACCACGACGGCCAGCTGTACCAGATCTTCGCGAAGTCGGTGCACCCGCGGAACACGATCTTCCTGGAGATCATCGAGCGGGCGGGCGCGAGCACGTTCGGCAGCTCGAACATCAAGTCCCTGTACGAGGCCGTCGAGACCCAGCGTCACCGGAACGGCGACTGAGCACCCGAAGCTACCTTACGGAGGAAGCACGACCATGACTGGCAAGGAAGACTTCGACGTCGTCGTCATCGGTGGCGGTCCCGGCGGTTCGGCGACGGCCGGGCTGCTGGCCCAGCAGGGCCACAAGGTGCTCGTGCTGGAAAAGGAGAAGTTCCCCCGCTACCACATCGGCGAGTCGCTCATCACCGGCTCGATGCCGACGATCGAGGCGCTCGGCCTGCGCGACAAGCTGGACCGGATGGGCTACGTCCGCAAGTACGGCGGCACCCTGCTGTGGGGGCGCAACCAGGGGGCCTGGGACTTCCGGTTCACCGAGGCGTCGGAGTACGAGTACACCTTCCAGGTTCGGCGGGCCGACTTCGACTCGGTCCTGCTGGGGCGGGCCCGTGAGCTCGGCGCGCTGGTCATCGAGGAGGCCTCCGTCCAGGACGTGCTCTTCGAGGGCGACCGCGCCGTCGGCGTGCGGTTCCAGCGCAAGGGCGACGCGGAGGCGACGACCGTCGGTTCCAAGCTGGTGATCGACGCGTCCGGCCAGCAGCACCTGCTCGCGCGCAAGCTCGACCTCATCGAGTACCACAACGACCTGCGCAACATCGCGGTCTGGGCGTACTTCCAGAACTGCAACCGCTACAGCGGGACGCGGTGGGGCGACACGCTCACCGAGAACCGCCCGCACGGCTGGTTCTGGTTCATCCCGCTTTCGGACAGCACGGTGAGCGTCGGCTACGTGACGCCCATCGACGAGTACAAGAAGGCGGGCAAGTCGCTCGAGGAGCTGCACGCGAGCGAGCTGGCCGCGGCGGACGAGATCACCTCGCTCACCGCGCCGGCCACCCGGGTCAGCGGGTACCGCACGATCAAGGACTGGTCCTACACCTGCAAGAAGTTCTACGGACCCGGCTGGGCGCTGGTCGGCGACGCGGCGGCGTTCATCGACCCGCTGCTGTCCACCGGCGTCGGCCTGACCCTGCGCGGCTCGCTCGGCCTGTTCGAGACGGCCAACCTCGCGCTGCGCAACCCGGACCAGGAGAAGGCCCTCTACGAGCGCTACGAGCGCAACTACCGCGAGTTCCTCAACTCGCTGCTGGAGTTCGTCCGGTTCTTCTACGACCGCACGAAGTCCAAGGAGGACTACTTCGAGGCGGCGCAGCAGAGCATCGACCCGAAGCGCCTGCGGCCGCGCAAGATCGACTTCGCCCGGATGCTGTCCGGTGTCTCCGGCATGCGCGACATCTTCGACGGACCGCTGGCGCTGCGGGCCTTCCGGGACTCCGACGCGCCGCAGACGCCGGACACGCTGGCCGGGTAGGGATGGGGAACACGCAGATGGAAGCATTCACGATCCCCGTCCGGTTCGCGGAGCAGGTCGCGCGGACGCCGGACGCGGTAGCGGTGTCCGCCGGTGCGGTCGAGCTGACCTACCGGGACCTCGACGAGCGGGCCAACCGGCTCGCGCACCGGCTCATCGGGCTCGGCGTCCGCCAGGACGACCGGGTCGCGGTGCTGCTGGAACGGTCGATCGACCTCGTGGTGGCGATCCTCGCGACCCTCAAGGCCGGCGCCGCGTACGTCCCGGTGCACGAGGACTACCCACCCGAGCGCCGTCAGTGGGTCGTGGACCACGCCGAGGTGGCGGTGCTGCTCGCCGACACCGCCCAGCGCGCGGGCGGGCTGCCCACCGGGGTGCCCACCGTGGTCGTCGACGACGACGCGGCCACCCTCGAGCAGCCCGCCACCGATCCCGCCGTGCCCATCCACCCCGACCAGCTGGCCTACGTGATCCACACGTCGGGTTCCACCGGCCACCCCAAGGGTGTCGCGGTCACGCAGCGGGATGTCGTGCGGCTGATCTTCAACCCGCAGTGGACGGTCGAGCGACACGCGCGGGTGCTGATGGTGGCGCCCTACGCGTTCAACGTGTCGACGTACGAGCTCTGGATGCCGTTGCTGCACGGCGGCGAGGTCGTCCTCGCCCCGGCCGGGCACCTGGAGCCGGCGACGCTGCGCCGGTTGATCACCGAGAAGCGGATCACCGGGATCCACCTCACCGCCGGGCTCTTCCGGGTGCTGGCCGAAGAGTCGCCGGAGATGTTCACCGGCGTGCAGGAGATCCTGACCGGCGGTGACGTGATTTCGCCGGGCGCGGTACGCCGGGTGTTCGACGCCTGCCCGGACATCGTGATCCGGGCGATGTACGGCGTCACGGAGACGTCCCTGTTCTCCGCGCACAACCCGCTGTCGGCGACCTACCGGCCGGGCAAGCTGGTGCCGGTGGGCGCGGCGTTCGACGACGTCGAGATCCGCATCCTGGACGACCGCCTCTCACCGGTGCCACCGGGTATCGAAGGCGAGATCTACATCGCCGGCCGCGGCGTGGCGCGGGGCTACTTCGGCCGCACGGACCTGACCGCGGAGCAGTTCGTCGCGGACCCGTACGGCGAGCCGGGCGCCCGCATGTACCGGACCGGGGACCTGGCCCGCCGCGACGACGACGGCCTGATCGAGTTCATCGGCCGGGCCAGCAGCCAGGTGAAGATCCTCGGCTTCCGGATCGAGCTGGCCGAGGTCGAGGCGGCGCTGACCGGTTACCCCGGGCTCGCCCAGGTCGTCGTGGTGGTGCGCGAACTGGAGTCGGGGGAGAAGCGCCTGGTCGCCTACGTCGTGCCCGAGTCCGGTGACCTGGACATCGCCGGCCTGCGCGAACACGTGCGGGAGACGCTGCCCGACTACATGGTCCCGGCGGCCTTCGTCCAGCTGCCGTCGCTTCCGCTGACCGCCAACGGGAAGCTCGACCGCAAGGCGATGCCGGAGCCCGACTTCGACAGCAGCTCGGCCTACCAGCCGCCGGAGACACCGTTGCAGGAGAAGCTGTGCGCGATCTTCGGCTCGGTGCTGGAGGTGGGCGAAGTCGGCATCCACGACAGCTTCTTCGACCTCGGCGGCCAGTCCCTGCAGGCGATGCGGCTGCTCAGCCGGATCCGCACCGACCTCGACGTCGACCTGCTGATCAACGTGCTTTTCGACGTGCCGACCGTGGCCGGGCTGGCCAAGCACATCGAGGGCGAGTCGGCCGCGGCCGCGGCCTGAGCCGAGAGGAGAAGAGCCGATGAGCAACCCGTTCGAAGAGCCGGACGCCCACTACACCGTCCTGCGCAACGAGGAAGGCCAGCACTCCCTGTGGCCGGGCTTCGCCGAGGTGCCGGCCGGCTGGACCGTCGCGCACGGGCCGGCCCGCCGCGAGGAGTGCCTGGCCTACGTCCGAGAGCACTGGACCGACCTGCGCCCCCGCCGCGTCGCCGAGTTCGTCGCGGCGCAGACCAATACGCACTGACCCATTGGAGGATGCCGTGTCGGACGCTGCTGCCCCGGCCGGAACGACGACGCTCGACGTCTGGCTCACCGATCACCCGATCCCGGACTTCAACGCGCCGGTCAAGGCGGCGGCCGAGACGTTCGAACGGGCGCACCCCGGCTACCGGATCCGGATCCGGGAGATCGGCTACCGCGATCTCCCGGCCGCCGTCGCCGAGGCGGTGGCGGCGGGCAACCCGCCGGACATCGCCGAGTACTACTTCCCGGCAGGCCAGGTGGCGCTCGATACGCGTGCCGCCGACGGCTCGGAGCTGTTCGTGCCGCTCGAGCGCGCGATCGGGGACCGCACGAAGATCCTCGGCGAGCCGGTCGTCCTCGACGACATCGTGCCCGTCGTGCGGGACTACTACAGCCGCGGCGGCGAGCTGGTGTCCATGCCGACGATGGTGTCGACCGCCATCCTGTTCGCCAACCAGGGCCTCCTGCGGCGCGCCGGGATCGACCGGCTGCCGTCGACCTGGCGTGAGCTCACGGACGCGTGCGCCGCCGTCGCCGCGCTGCCGGACGGCCCGGCGCACGGGATCGCCTGGCCCAACCACGGCTGGCTGATCCAGATGGAGCTGGCCGCGCAGGGCGGGTTGCTGAGCAACAGCGGCAACGGCCGGTCCGGCCGGTCGACCCGGGTGACCCTCGATTCACCCGAGATCGTCGCCTACGCGCGGTGGTGGCAGAGCCTGCACCAGAGCGGCCACTACCTGTACACCGGTGAGCCGCGTGACTTCTGGGGTGCCATGGAAGCGTTCACGCGCCAGGAGACCGCGTTCGTCATCACGTCTTCGGCGACCGGGCCGTTCCTGACGGACCTGGCCGGCAAGGCCGGGTTCGAGCTCGCGACGGGCGCGCTGCCGCGCAACGAGGATGCGCCCTACGCCGGCCGGAGCCTCGGCGGCCAGTCGATGTTCCTCGCGGCGGGCCTGCCGAAGGAGAAGGAGGACGGCGCGCTCGCGTTCACCCAGCACCTGCTCAACCCGGACCACGCGGTGCGGCGGCTGCACGCCGGTTCCCTGCCGGTGATGCAGCCGGCGTGGGAGCAGGTCCTCGCCGACGGCTGGGCCGACCGGGAACCCGGCTTCCGCGTCGCGGCGGAGCAGGTCATGGCGTCGGACCGGACGCCGGCGGCGACCGGTGCCCTGCTCGGGGACATCAACGGCATCAACGAAGAGCTGACCTCGGCGATGCACGACATCCTGCTCTCCGGGGCGGACCCGGCGGCCCGGCTGCGGACGGCGACCGAGCGCGCGCAGGCCCGGCTCGACCGGTACAACGAGGCGTGCCTGGCCTACCCGCCGGTGACGCCGGAGGCCCTCCAGGCCGGCTGAGCGCACACGGCAGCGAAAAAATCCCGTCCGGCGATCCGCCGGACGGGATTTTCGCGTTCGCCGTCGCTACGCGGCGAGCGGCGTGCCGAACGGGGCGTCCATGTCGGCGACCGCGACCCGCAGCAGCTCGATGTACCTGGTGACCAGGCCCTCCAGCGTCGCGGCGTCGAAGTCGTTGCTGTTGAACCGGACGCTGCCGACGATGTCGCCTTCCGGGTCGAGGTCCAGGGCCCACACGACGCCGTCGGGGATGTCGGACGTGTCCGGGTCGGACAGGAGCCGGCGGCGCAGCTCGACGATCTCGATGTCCCCCACCGGTGCGCCCTCGGCACCGACCGGGAACTGGAAGCACTGGAACGCCTGGACCGCCTGGGTGAAGTCGGCGAACGGGGCGACCACGGCCGGCGCCTCGGCGACGATCTCGCCGAACGGGACCTCGTGCGAGTACATCTCGAGGCAGGTGCCGCGGGTCTTCGTGACCAGGTCCCGGAAGGTGCGGCAGGTGGACAGGTCCGTGCGCAGCGGCATGAAGTTGAAGAACGGGCCGACGGTCTCGGCGAACGCGGGGTTGCTGCGTCCGGAGGTGATGGTCGGCACGGTGAGGTCGGTCGCGCCGGTGATTTCGTGGGTCAGCAGGTTGAACGCGGCCAGCAGCACCATGAACGGCGAGCTGCGCAGCTGCTTCGCGACCGCCTGGGCGGCCGAGGTGATCTCGCGGTCGATGAGGAACCGGTGCACCGAGTACACGCCGGTGGCTTCCGTTCGCGTCCGGTCGGTCGGCAGCGACGCGAACTGCGCGCCGGCCAGCTTGTCGCGCCAGTACGCGCGTGCCTTGGCGACGGGCGCACTGGTCAGGTACTCCTGCTGCCACTCGGCGTATTCCCGGTACTGCGCCAGCTCCGGGAGGTCGGCTTCGCCGGCGCCGCGGCGCGCCGCGTAGAGCTGCGCCAGGTCGCGGATGACGATCTGCAGCGACCAGCTGTCGCTCACCGTGTGGTGGGCGTACAGGACCAGGACGGAGTCCTCGTCGTCGAACCGGCCGAGCGCGGCCCGGATCAGCGGCTGCTCGGTGCTCGGGCACCGGCCGGCCTCGATCCGGTTGAGGAACTCGTGCGCGGCGGTTTCGCGCTCACCGTCCCCGGTACCGGCCAGCCGGTGCTCCGTGAGCTCCGGCGTCGTGGGCGGGTGCACCTGCTGGTACGGCGGCTCCACGTCGCGGATGATGCTGGTGCGCAACGACTCGTGCCGGACGACGAGGTCGCCCAGGGCGGCGCGCAGCGCGGCGGAGTCGACCGCGCCGGTGATCCGCCAGCCGGAGGCCACGATGTGCCGTGGCCCGAACACCCCCTGGTCCGGCCCTTTGTCGAACATGCACAGGAAGTGCTGGTTCGTCGACAGGGGTGCGCCTCGGGGCGCCGGTTCCGAAACGGTCATCGTGGTCTTCCTTCCGTGACTCGCCGAACATTCGATGCTCGGATGTGGGTGGTTCGCACCGGCGGTGGCGCGCGGTCAGCTCAGCAGGTCCCGGCCCGCGGCGCCCAGTTCCTCGAACGAGGCCAGGTCCGGCACCTGCCAGCCGTCGAGGTCGTACTCCGCGAGGCACTGGTCGACGAGCGCCTTGTACGAGTCCAGCTGACCGTCGGCCATCTGGCCGTACAGCAGTTCCATCCGGGTGTTCTCGTGGTTGCCCGCGTAGTTGCGTTCGTACAGGTCGTGCCGGCCGCCGAACTCGGTGCCGATCGCGTCCCACAGGAGTTTCATCACCTTGACCCGCTCGACCGACCCGACGCCGTGCGAGCCGCGCAGGTACTTGTCCAGGTACGGCCGGATCTCCGGGTTCTGGAAGTCCTTCGCGCTCGAGTTCAGGTAGATGAGGCCACTGGCGACGTCCTGCAGGGCGATCTCGCGCAGCCGCGCGTACCCGAGCTGGGAGAACCACCGGTAGGCGAGCCCGTAGCGCGGGTTCGGCAGCACCGCCCCGTTCCGCCACGGCACCGGGTTGCGGGCGGCCGCGTCGGACAGCCCCCAGAACAGGTTGCGCCACGCGAGCACCTCGCCGAGGCGCGTCTGCACGCCGCGGAAGTCGCTGACCCCGGTGAGCTCGAGCGCCTTGGCCAGCAGGCCGGCGAGGAATTCGAACTTCACCGCGAGCCGCGTGCAGCCGTGGAAGGTGAACCGCTCGATGAAGCCGGAGTGCCCGGTGAACATGCCGACCTTGGCGACGTCACCGTAGATGAAGACGTTCTCCCACGGGATGAGGACCTTGTCGAGGACGAGGATGGTGTCGTTCTCGTCGAGCCGGGAGGAGAGCGGGTAGTCGAACGGGCTGCCGGTCAGCGCGGACGCGGCGGTGTAGGACTGGCGGCAGATCAGCTTCATCCCGCGGGCGTTCATCGGCACGGTGGCCACGATGGCGAACTTGCGGTCCTTGATCGGCAGCCCGTAGTGGGCGATGAAGTTGTAGTGGGTCAGCGCCGACCCGGTCGCCACGACCTTGGCCCCGGACACGATCACGCCGCTGTCGGTCTCGCGTTCGACGTGGACGAAGACGTCGGCGACCTCGTCCGGCGGCCGGTCGCGGTCCACCGGCGGGTGCACGATCGCGTGGTTCCAGTACAGGACCTTCTCCTGCGACTCCTTGTACCAGCGGCGAGCGTTGGTGGCGAAGGGGTTGTAGAAGTCGGCGTTCGCGCCGAGGGTCCCGAGGAACGACGCCTTGTAGTCGGGCGAGCGGCCCATCCAGCCGTAGCTCAGCCGCGCCCACGCGGCGATGGCCTGCTGGTCGGCGACGAGGTCGTCGACGCTGTGCGGCGTGGTGAAGAAGCGGTGGGTGTACCCACCGGGGCCGCCCGTGTCGGTGGCGGTGGTGAGGACGTCACGGTGCTGCGGGTCGTGCAGCGCGTCGTACAGCCTGGCCGTCATCCGCACCGGGTTGTGGAACGCGGGGTGCTGGGTCACGTCCTTGACCCGGTCACCGTAGAGGTAGATTTCCCGGTCGTCGCGCAGGCTTTCGATGTATTCGGCCCCGGTCAGCGGCCGGGTCTGCCCGGCCGCCTGATCACCGGCCTCGTCAGCTGGCATGCCTGTCACCCCTTCGGCGAACTTCGCTCGGCTCCGAGCATCACACCGGTGTTCGCGGGCTGACATCCTTGGGAATGCGGTGGTTGCGTCTCCGCGGGAACGGCGGGGCTCACCCGCAAAGGAGGAGATGCGCGACGCGGCCCCCCGGGGGCAGTCTCGAACCCGGAATGTCCGTGGACGCCTCGCGCTTTTCGTCCGTTCCCCCTTTGGAGGATATCTTGGCCACGACGATCCCCACGCGCGAGGAAATCGTGCGCAAGGTGTCGGATCTGATCCCGTCCCTGCGCAAGCAGACGCTGTGGGCCGAGGAAAACCGCCGGCTGCCCGAAGAGACCATCGAGGCACTGGCGGACGCCGGCGTCTTCAAGCTGCGGCGCCCCAAGCACTTCGGTGGCTACGAGGCGGACACCACCACGCTCACCGAGGTCGCGACCGAGCTGGGCCGCGGGTGCGGCTCCACCGCCTGGGTGGCCTCGGTGTACTGGATCCCGACCTGGATGGCGTGCCAGTTCCCGGACGAGGTCCAGGAAGAGGTTTTCGCGACCCCGGACACGCGCATCTGCGGCACGCTGAGCCCGTCCGCGATGGCCACCCCGGTCGACGGCGGCATCGTCGTGAACGGCAAGTGGGGCTTCATCAGCGGTGCCCACCACGCGCACTGGCAGGAGATCATCGCGATCCTGGTCCCGCCGGACGGCGAGCCGTACCCGGTGATGGCGCTCGTGCCGTTGTCGGACCTGCTGGTCATGGACGACTGGGACACCTCGGGCCTGCGCGGCACGGGCAGCGTCAGCACGTTCGCGAAGGACCTGTTCGTCCCGCAGGAGCGGGTGCTGCCGCTCCCGGTGGTGCTGTCCGGCCAGAGCGCGTCCAAGCGCAACGCGAACTCCCCGATCTACCGCGCCCCGCTGATGCCGGTCGCGGCGGCGTCCTCGACGGGCGCGATCGTCGGCATGGCCAGGGGAGCAATGGACGTCTTCCTCGACCGCCTGCCCGAACGCAAGATCACGTACACGAACTACGACAGCCAGCGCGAGGCCCCGATCACGCACTTCCAGGTGGCCGAGGCGGCGTTGAAGACGGATCAGGCCGCGTTCCACGCCTGGCGGGCCGGCAACCTGGTGGACCGCAAGTGCGAAGAAGGCACCGAGTGGAAGCTCGAGGAGCGGGCCAGGACGCGCGCCGACGTCGGCAGCGTGCTCCAGCTGTCCAAGGAGGCGATCGGGGTCCTCGCCAACGCGAGCGGCGGGACGTCCATCTACAAGGGAATCCCGATCCAGCGCATCCACCGCGACATCCTGACGGTCAACCAGCACGCGCTGATGCACCCGAACACGAACTTCGAGCTGTACGGCCGGGTGCTGTGCGGCCTCGAGCCGAACACGCTCTACATCTAGTCTCGCTGCCCGGACCCGCGGGACATCCGTGCCGCGTGGTTCGAGGCGGTCCGGAAGTTCCGCCGCCGCTGCGAAACGCCGCCGAGGCGGCCTGACCCACGAGGGGCCGTTGTCCGTTGCCGCGGACGACGGCCCTTTCCGGTACCGGGAGGTTCGATGCTGGTCAGTGTCACCGGTGGCACGGGGTTCGTCGGCGCGCACTCGGTCGCCGCCGTGCTCCGGGCGGGCCACCGCGTCCGCCTGCTCGTCCGCGACGAGTCCGCAGTGGAGCGCGCGCTCGCACCGCTGGGCGTGGACACCGGCGCGGTGGACGTGGTCACGGGCGACGTGCTCGACCGGTTCTCCGTGAACCGGCTGGTGCGCGGCGCCGACGCGGTCCTGCACGCGGCTTCGATCTACTCCTTCGACAGCCGCGCGCATCGAGAAATGGGCCGGACCAATGTCGCCGGCACCGCGCAGGTGCTGAGGACCGCACGCCGGGCGGGGATCGGCCGGGTCGTGTACGTGTCGAGCTTCGGTGCGTTGCTGCCCGCGCCGGGCCGGGTGCTCAGCCCGGATTCGCCGGTCGGCCGTCCCCGCGAGACGTACCTCGCGGCCAAGGCCGCCGCCGAGTCCGTCGCCCGTTCCCATCAGGCCGCGGGGGTACCGGTGACGATCACCTACCCGCCCGCTTTGCTCGGCCCGCACGACCCCAAGCTGGGCGACCAGGTTGCGCGGCTGCGCAACACGCTGCGCGGCCTGATGCCGGTGTGGCCGTCGGGCGGGCTGCCGGTCGGCGACGTCCGCGACACCGCCGCCCTGCACGCGGCGCTGATCAGCGGGCGAGGGCCGGCCGGGAGCCGCCACTTCGGTCCCGGCCGGTACCTGAGCACCCGCCGGTTCGTGGCGACGCTGCGCGAGGTCACCGGCCGCGCGCTGCCGACGGTGTACCTGCCGGCCCGGACGATGCTCCCGCTCGGCATCCTCACGGGCCTGGTGCAACGGGTGTGGCCGTGGCACATCCCAGCGGAGTACGGCGCGATCTACACGTGCGCGTGCGCCGCTCGGGTGGCGGGCGAGGCAAGCGGCCACCGGAGCAGGCCCTCGGCGGAGACGTTCGCCGATACGGTCCGCTGGCTGCACGAGGAGGGCCTCCTGAAAGCCCGCGCGGCGGGGACCGCGGCGGCGGGGCTGCGCGCGGCGTGACAGCTGGCCGGCTCGGGCCGAGCCGGCAGCCGGTGGGCAGCAAAGCCTCGGGACCAAGCCGAGCCGGAGCGGGTACTCAGTGTCCCGAATTTGTCCATTGCGGACTGATTCACGGTCATTCTTCCGCATCGCCAAGAGGGGCAATACGCACGGCACAAAATGACGAGCGCATTCGTGAAGAGGTGTCCTCCACCTCATGCCGTGCATGATGGGCTGAGGGAACAGACCGTGAAGCACGAAATGTGCCATGCGTGTTCCTATGAGATGGCCCCACGATTTCCGGCTCGCGTCCCGCAAGGAGCACAGAATGGCCGACCGTTTCCGCGTGATAACAGGACCCCCCGATGTCCTGACCCGTCACGGGGACGACCTGCGCAGGGCGCTCACGGTGGCCGGGCAGAGCCGCCCGCCTTCCGTCGGCTTCCAGCCGGAGTTCGCGCTGCCCGACCCGTCGCCACGGCTGCGCGACTTCTTCTCGGTCGTGGACCTGCCGTTCCGCCGGCTCGGGCAGGTGGGCGGCAAGGAACTCGTGTTCTTCGATCTGATGGGCAATCCCGGTACGCGGACGGCAAAGACGCTGGCGTCCACGGTGATCGTGGCGCGCGCGATCCGTCACATCGACCGCACCGGCGAACCGATCGTGATTCTCACGCCGTCCTCGGCGAACAAAGCGACGGCCTTGCGCGACGCCGTTCTGCGCGCCTACCAGACCGGTCTCGCGAACCCGGACAGCCTGCGGATCGTGACCCTGGTGCCCGACGCGGCGCGGCCGAAACTGTGGTCGTCCGAGTTGACCGACGATCCCGCGCTCGCCGCCGCCAACCCGATGTGCGTACTGGCTCCCGGCCACCCCGACCACGTGAAGACCGTGGCGCTGCAGGCGCTCGAGATGTACTCCACCGAGGTGTACGAGCGCACCGGGGCCCGGCTCTGGCACACCCTCGACCTGGCCAACTATCGCTGCGCCGATGCCGTGCGGGCGTTCGTCGAGCAAACCGACCTGCCACTGGAGCCCGGCCGGACGCGGGTGCACGCGCACGCCGTGTCGAGTGCGTTCGGCTTGCTGGGCCACCACTTCGGCACGACGCTGCTGACCGACCCGCCACGGTCGGGCTACTTCCTGGTGCAGCACCTGGACACTCCGGACATGGTGCAGAGCCTGCACGGCATCTCCGCGCCCGATTACCGCTTCGACCCGGCGACCGGTCTGTACCACCAGGACGTCGAGCCCCGCTACCCGGCGACGACGTTCGACCCGGCGGAGAACCTGGAAGCCACCTTCTACACCCGCAATCCTGCGACGTCGCCCGCGATGAACCGGATCATCGAGGCCCAGGGCGGCGGCGGCCTCGTCGTGTCGCTGCACGAGTGCCTTGCCGGCTACGGCCGCGTCAGGGCCCTGCTCGGCGACGCCGGCATCACGCTGCCCGCGGATCCCCGCTCGTTGCGCGAGTGGTCGCTGGTGATGCTGCTGACAGGCGTGCTCAACGCCGTCGACCGCGGACTGGTCGACGCCGACGAGATCGTCATGCACGCCTCCGGTTCCTACGATGCTTCGGACTACACGCCGATTCCGGACCGGTCGCTGCATCCGGTCGGTGGCGTCGCCGATCTGCGGCTGGCGATCCTGGACACGGCAGGCGTGCGATCGCCGCGGCGGGTGGCGTGATCGTCTCGGCGAGAGCCCGATATCGATGGACGACCGGCGGCGGCGCATGGGCGAACCTGCACCAGAAGGCGTCCAGTTTGCCCGGGCGGGCCATGGTCGACCAGCGTCTCGCCGCCGAGGACGGCAGCCTTTCCCTTCGCTACCAAGGGTTCCCCGAGGGTCTCAAGTACATCGTGCCTTATCCCGGGGAACAGGGTGACCTGGTGGCGGAGCCGGCGCGACGCACCGGCTGGCGGACGATCCGCGACGGCGTCGCCGAGCCGGGAGCGGACGTGCTCCTCGTGGGCTGTTCGACATCGCGGATCCGGCGGCTGCCACCACAGCGATCCCTCGTATTGCCGTTCCGGGTCAACCTCCTGCTCGACGTGAGCGACGACATCGACGCGATGTACCGGCGGGTGTCACGCAGGCAACGACGCGAGTTCGCCGCGTCGCGCCGCAAGCACGAGTGGGCCGGCGAGATCTCCCGCGACGAGGCCGATTTCGCTTTCTTCTACGAGCGGATGCACCTGCCGGTCATGGCCGTCAGGCACGGCGGGCAGACCCGGAGCACGGACCGCGACGTCGCGCTGCACTGCCTGCTCCGCAAGGGGTTCCTCTTGTTCGTCACGGAGGGCGAGAAGCGGGTCGCCGGCGTGCTGTGCCGGCTGGACGACCGCGGGCGGACGCTGCGGATGCGCCTGCTCGGCGTGCTGGACGGCGACGAGACGCACTACCGCAGTGGCGCGGTGAAGGCCGTCTACTACCTGACGATGGAATGGGCCGCGGCCAACGGTGTATCGCGGATCGACTTCGCGGGCGCCGATCCCTTTCCCGGCCGGGGGGTCTACCAGTTCAAGGCACGATTCCACCCGATCACGACGTTGCCCACCGACCACTACCGGGAGCGCAGGGTCTACGTACGCATCGAAGCGGACACCCCGCGGGTGCGGGACTTCCTGGTGGCCACCCCGATGATCACGGTGGATGGGTCCGGCCGACTCGTCGCCACCTACTTCCGCGATGCGGTGCGCCGCGAGCGCACCGATATCGCGGCCGAGGGTCCAGGCGTGCACGCGACCCGCGTGCTCGACCTCGACGAGTTCCTGGTCGGCGCGCAGCGGACGCCGACCCGCCGCTGAGAAGGAGACAGTTATGCGCACCCCAGTGTCAGCGTTGGCCGAAGAACTGGCCGACGACCTGCTGGCAGCCGGGTTCGGGCCCTTCCTGAGCACCCCGTGCGGAATCCTCGCCGGGCTGCAGGACGCGATCGCCGAGCGAACCGAACTGATGACGGTCCCGAGGGAGGACAACGCCGTCGGCATCGCGGCGGGCGCGGACCTGGCCGGACGGTTCCCCGTCGTGCTGATGCAGAACTCCGGGCTCGCCCAGTCGGTCAACGCGATCGCGTCCCTCGTCGTGCCCTACCGGCTGGCCATGCTGCTCGTCGTGAGCCTGCGTGGCGTCGATCCAGACCCCACCCAGGAGAACCTGGTGATGGGGCAGTTGACGGTGCCGTTGCTGGACGGCCTCGGCGTCGAGTCGCGGGTCCTGGACCGGGACTCCGAGGGCGTCGTGTCCTGGGCGCACAAGGTCGTCGCCGAGCAGCGGCGGACCGCCGCGCTGCTGGTGCCCCCGACTGCTTTCGGGTGGCGGCCGTGAACAAGACCGCAGCTGTCGGCGCCGTGCTCGACGCGGTCAAGACCGAGCCGATCGTGTTCACCACCGGATACGCCTGCCGCATCGCCAAGGGTATCGCCGATCGGCCCAACCACTTCTACATGACCGGTTCGATGGGGCTCGCCTCGTCGATCGCCATCGGGATCGGCCGGCAGACCAAGCGGCCGACGGTCGTCGTCGACGGCGACGGCAGTTTGCTGATGAATCCCGTCGGCCTGTTCACCGCGGGCTCGATGGGCGACCTGCCACTGGTGCACGTCGTGCTCGACGACGGCAGGTACGCGTCGACCGGTGGGCAGGCGGTGGCGCCCGCCGGTGCCGACTTCGGGGCCATGGCCGTTGCCTGCGGCTACCGCGATGTCCGCCGGGTCACCGACGTGGCCACGCTCGGTGCCATCCTGGGCGCGGCGATGCGCGCCTGCGTGTCGCCGATCTTCGTCCACTGCTTGCTCTCCGACGTGGACGATCCGGTATCCGGTCGAGTGGATCTGGACCTGCACGAGTACACCGAGCGGCTGCGCGGTCACATCCGCGGGCTGCTCGCGGCGTGAGGAGATCTGATGTGCGGCTTCGTCGGGTGGCTCGACTTCGACCGGGACCTGCGCACCCAGCGGGCGGTGATCGACCGGATGACCGACACCATGCGCGATCGGGGCCCGGACGCGCGGGGCACCTGGGTCGGCACGCACGCCGCGCTCGGTCACCGCCGGTTGGCCGTCATCGACGTCGACGGTGGCGCGCAACCGATGGTGGCCGAAGACGGCCCGAACCGCTCACCCGTGGTGCTGACGTACTCCGGGGAGATCTACAACTTCCGGGAACTGCGTGCCGAACTGACGCAACTCGGCCACCGGTTCACCAGCCGGTCGGACACCGAGGTGCTGCTGCGGTCCTACCTGCAGTGGGGCGCCGGCTGCGTGGACCGGTTCAACGGGATGTTCGCGTTCGGCATCTGGGACTCGGTGCGCGAGGAGATGGTACTGGCCAGGGACCGGCTCGGTATCAAACCGCTCTACTACGCCCCGCTCGCGCACGGCGTGCTGTTCGCGTCGGAACCCAAAGGGCTACTGGCGAATCCGCACTTCACGCCGGCCCTCGACACCGACGCACTGCCGATCCTGCTCAACCCGAGGCTGGCCATGCCCGGCGAGACGCCGCTGCGTGGCATGCGGGAGGTCAAGCCGGGGCACCTGGTCCGGGTGGATCGGCGCGGCTGCCACGAGTACCCGTACTGGCGGCTGGTCAGCCGGGAGCACACGCAGAGCCTGCCCGAGACCGTCGCCACGGTCAGGGAACTGCTCACCGACACGGTGCGCCGCCAGCTGGTCGCGGACGTGCCCCGCGCCGCGTTGCTGTCCGGCGGCCTGGATTCCACCGCGATGGCCGCGTTGGCCGCGCGTGAGCTCGCGATGGCCGAGGACGGCCCGTTGCTGACGTACTCCGTCCAGTTCACCGGCGAGGAGCAAGACTTCCGGCCGACCGCGCTGCGCCCGGAACGCGATGCGCCGTACGCCGCCCTGGCCGCCAAGCACCTGGGTACCGAGCACGTCGAGGTGACCCTGGACGCGGCCGATGTCGCCGGGGCGGTGCGCGCCACGCGGAGGGCGCGGGACCTGCCCAGCCTCGGCCAGTTCGACACCTCGATGTACCTGATGTTCGCCGCGCTGCGGGAACGTTCGACCGTCGCGTTGTCCGGTGAGGCCGCCGACGAGGTGTTCGGCGGGTATCCGTGGTTCCACGATCCGGCAACGGTCTGGCGCGACACGTTCCCGTGGCTGGGCAACGCGCCCCGGCTGGCCGACTGCCTGAACCCGGACCTGCGCCGGGCGTTGCGCCCGGCCGAGCTGGAGGCCGACCGGTACGCCACGCTGCGCGGGCAGGTACCCCGGCTGCCCGGAGAGGACAGGCTGAACGCCCGCATGCGGGAGGTGCTGTTCTTCAGCTTGCACGGTCCGTTGGCCGTGTTGCTGGACCGCAAGGACCGGATGAGCATGGCGGTCGGCCTCGAGGTGCGGGTGCCGTTCTGCGACCACCGGCTGCTGGAGTACGTGTGGAACGTGCCGTGGGACATGAAGATCGCCGACGGCAAGGAGAAGAGCCTGCTGCGGATGAGTTCCGCCGACCTGATCCCGGACGAGATCCTCAACCGTCCCAAGAGCGCGTATCCGGCCATGCACAACCCGGCGTACGACCGGATGGTGCACGAAAGGGTGCGCACGCTGCTGGCCGACGCGTCGTCGCCACTGGCGCCCGCACTGGACCCGCAGCGGGTCGTCGACCTGGCGGAGCAGGGGCCGACCATGACCCACGCCAGCGCCGCGCACCTGCTGATCCCGTTCCTCGAGGTCGACGTCTGGATGCGCGAGCACGGGCTCACGCTGGCGTGACGAACGACCCGCGCACGGCGTCGACGGCCAGTTCGAAGGCGTGCTGGTCGCCCTGGAACACGCCGTGTGCACGAGGCCACGCGAGCACGATGTCCGTGAAGCCCAACTCGGCGCAGCGACCGACCAGGTCGACGAGTCGATTCGGCGAGCGGTACGGGTCCTCGGCCACGCGGCTCAGGTTGACCAGTCTGCCCAGGCCGGCCGGCGTCCGACCGGCCTGGACGCACAGTTCGTCCAGCCGGTCGACCTGCCGGCGCAGCCGGTCGAACGCTGCCTGCTCGGGCAGCCCGCCGGGGGTACCGGTGGCGCCGATGGTCACCCAGGTGTCGGCGAACTCGACGGCGACCCGCATTCCCCGGGGACCTGCGGCCGCCACCGCGAACGGCACCCTGGGCCGCTGTAGGCAACCGGGTGCGAGGTACACGTCGACCGCCGAGTACCACGTGCCGGTGACGGTGCAGGGTCGTTCCCGGAGGACGCGGTCGACGACGGCGACGAACTCGGCGAACCGCTCCGCCCGGCGGGCAGGGGGCAGCGGATCGCCGCCCAGCGCGGTCTCGTCCGGGCCGGCCGCACCGGCGCCGACACCGAGTACGAACCGGCCGCCGCTGGCGTGGTCCAGCGCCATGGCCTGGCCGGCGGTGAGCACCGGATGCCGGAAGTTGGGCGAAGCGACCAGGGTGCCGAACCGCAGGGTGCTGGTCGCGGCCGCAGCGGTGGCGAGCGTGGTCATGGCGTCGAACCACGGGCCGCCACGGAGCGACCGCCAGGACAGGTGGTCCAGCGTCCAGGCGTGGTCGAACCCGAGTTGTTCGACTTGGTGCCAGCGGGCCGCCGCCTGCGGCCCGGCCGATTCGGGCAGCACCAACGCACCGAGCCGGATCGACATCAGCTCGCCCTTCCGTTACGAGAGAGGCACTTCGACCCGGTGGTCGACCGATCCCGTTTCCGGGTCGAGGATCCAGCGCCGGGTGATCCTCGCGCGGTAGAGGCGGAACCGGGCCGGTGCCGTGAGCTGGTCCGGTGTCATCGAGCGGACGCCGGGAAAACGCGGGGTGAAGGCCACCTGGACCGCGTCGGCCAGTTCCGCGTCCTGGACCTGCTCGGCCGTCGCGCGCGCATACACCGCCTGCGCGGTCCCGATGACCGCCTGCGAGTCGAAGACGACGATGCTCACCTCGGCCCGCCGGCTGATGTTGTGGGAGTGCGCCGTGTCGGGCGAGGAGATCCAGTAGAAGTCCGCGTACCTGTCGGGCGTGTAGTACAGCGGTGTCAGCCACGGCGTGCCGTCCCGATCGGACGTGCCCAGCGTCAGATAGCGGTTGGCGTCGATGATCGCGTTGGCGATACCGATGTTGTCGGGCTTCGTCACCATGACCCCTTCTTCGATGTCGGCGAGCCGGCGGGCCGCAACCGGCCGACGGGAGGAACAACGGCGGCCTCCAGCATTCCGTTGATCCGGCCGGCGAGCCATTCGACATGCTCGCCGAGGATCGACCAGTGGTCGCCGGGCGCCGCCACGACCCTGGTCGTACCGCGGTAGAGCGGCGCGACCTTGCGCCGCAGCGCTTCGGCCTCACCGGCCCGCCGGACGGTCTTGAACACCACGATGTCGCACGGTACCGGTCGCGGCCGATAGCGCAGCATGGCCGCGAGATTCGCGTTGAACACACGAGCGAAGTCGATACCCGGCACGTCCCGGACCACGGCATCGGCACCGGGCGGACCGTACAGCCGGTTGCTCGCCATCGACCGCAGGGTCCGTGCCAGGAAACCGGGCCGGCTGCGCAGGGCCCGGCCTGCGGTGTCGAACACACAGGCGTCGATGGCGACCAGTCCCGTCACGGTCTCGCCGGCCTCGGTCAGCAGCCGCGTCATCTCATGGGCCACCATGGCGCCGACCGACCAGCCGCCGAGCAGGTAGGGCCCATCGGGCTGAACGCGGCGGACCAACTCGACGTGGTGCGCGGCGATGTCCTCGAACCGGCGCAGCGGCGTGGCACCATCGTGCAGGCCGGGGCTTTCCAAGCCGTAACACGGCTGTTCCGGATCGAGCAGTCCGGCCAGCCGCCGGTACACCAGCGAACTGCCGGCGGCCGGTGCCGCGAGGAACAACGGCGGCCGTTCGCCGTTCGCACGCAGCGTCAGCAGGTTCGCCCGGTCGGCCGGTGCCTCGGGTTGCGCCTGTCCCGCCAGCTCGAGCAGCCGGCCGAAGACGGGCCGCTCGGTGAACGCGGCGAGCGGCACGGCGATGTCCAGCGCGTCCCGGATCCGGCCGAGCAGGTTGATCGACATGATGGACTCGCCGCCCAGCCGGTAGAAGTCGTCCTCATCGGACACTTCGGTCACACCGAGCACCGAACACCAGATGCCGGCCAGGCGCTCGGAAAGGGGACCGCCCGGCCGGTCGCCGGCCCCGACCTCCTCGATGAGCGGTGGCCGAACCGTCGTCGTGCCCCCGGTCGGCTCGAACGAGTAGGCGGGCAGCGTGCAGCGCTGCCCGGACGATTCGCCCACCAGCACGTCGACGTCGAACCCGTGCTCCCACAGCGCCGCCAGAGCGGCGAGCAGGGCGTGTTCCTCGTTCTCGTCCTCGGCCCCGTCGACGGTGATCGCCCGGAACTCCGGCCGCCAGTCCGGATGCCCGGTGAGCGGCCGGGTCATCGACCGGCCGGGGCCGAGTTCGAGGAACACCCGGCACCCGCTCGCGAGCAGCGTGTCCGTGCACGCGCCCAGTTGTACGGTGCTGACGAGGTGATCGACCCAGTAGGACGCCTGCGTCACGCGGTTCGCGTCGGCGGGCCTCCCGGTGAGATTCGACAGGAACGGCAGCGTCGGCTTGGCCGAAGGAACGGCGGCGACGACGGCACCGAGCGCCTCGGCGGCCGGACGGACCAGGGGGCTGTGGAAGGCGCGATCGGTGTCCAGCAGCCGCGCGGTGAGCCCGTCCGCGCGCAACGCTTCGATCGCGCCGGCCGGTCCGGCGAGCACCGAGTGGCGCGATCCGGCGACGGCGAGTGACAGGTCGGGGCGCGCGTCGAGCAGTTCACGTACCTGCTCGGCGGGCGCAGTCACCACGGCCATCCCGCCGGGTGGCGTGTTCCGCATGGCACGGCCGCGCTCGTGGATGAGGGCGAGCGCATCCAGCGGAGTCCACAACCCGGCGACGGTGGCCGCGACGTACTCGCCGATGCTGTGGCCGAGCATTGTGGACGGCGTCACGCCGAACGCCATGAACTGCTGGGCGAACGCGTAGCCGACGGCGAACAGGCTGAGTTGCTGGTGCACGGTGTCGCGCAGCCAGGAGGGATCGGTGGCCGGCTCGAGCGCGGCGCCGAGGTCGACGCCGAACCGCTCCCGCGCCGCCGTCGCCAGGTCGTCGAACGTCCTCCGGAACACCGGCAGCAGCCGGTGCGCGGAGCCACCGAAACCTGAGCGCAGCGCGCCCTGGCCGGGAAACAGGAAGGCGACCCCGGCCTTGGCCGTCGCGGTGACTGCGGGTCTCGTCGTCCGCAGGGCCGCCGCGAGTTCGGCCGGGTCGGAGGCCACGACGGCGCCGCGGTGGCCGAACCGGCGCCGTCCGTTGGCCAAGGTGAGGGCCACGTCCGCGGTATCGACGTCGTGCTCTGCGGAATCGAGGTGGTCGGCGAGGTCGTCGCGCATCCGCCGCAGTGCCGCCGGTGCGTTCGCGGACAGGCAGAACACCCTCGGCCGGCGCGCGGCAACCGGGCGAGTCCGATCGGGTGCCGACTCCAGCACGGCGTGCACGTTCGTGCCTCCCATGCCGAACGAGCTCACCTCGGCCAGCAACGGACCGTCTCCCCGCCACGGCTCGTACCGGTCGGCCACCACGAACGGGCTGCTCTCCAGCTCGAGTTCCGGGTTGGGCCGCCGGTAGTGCAGGGTGGGCACGAACTCGCGGTGCCGCAACATCAACGCGGTCTTGATGACGCCGACGGCACCGGCCGCGGGCCCCGTGTGGCCGATGTTGGTCTTCACCGAGCCGAGCCTGCAGTACCCGACGCGATCGGTCTCCTCGCGGAACGCCTGCGTCAGCGCCGCGACCTCGACGGGGTCGCCGATCCGGGTCCCGGTGCCGTGCGCCTCGACGTAGCCGACGTCACCGGGATCGACGCCGGCCCGCGCGAGCGCGAGCTGGATGACCGCACGCTGGCCGGACACGGACGGCGTGATGTAGCCGACCTTCTCGGCGCCGTCGTTGTTCACCGCCGAACCACGGATGACCGCGACGATCGGGTCGCCGTCGGCGAGCGCATCCGTCAGCCTGCGAACAACCACCGCCGCCACTCCGTTGCCGCCGACGGTCCCGGTGGCGTCCGCGTCGAACGCACGGCAGTGGCCGTCCGCCGAGTTGATGCTGCCCGGTCGGTGCAGATAGCCGATGGCCTGCGGCATCCACAGCGACACGCCGCCCGCGATGGCGGCGTCGCACTCGTAGCTCAGCAGGCTCTGTGCCGCGTAGTGGATCGCGACCAACGCCGTCGAGCATGCTGTCTGCACGGTCAGCGCGGGACCGCGCAAGCCGAGCTTGTACGCGACCTTGGTGGCCAGGAAGTCCTTCTCGTAGCCGATCAACCGGGCGACCTCGTCGGCGTCCACCGCCGGCAGGCCGGGGTTGACCATGTTGCCACCCGCGAAAACGCCGATCCAGCCCGGAAATCGTTGCGGATCGATGGCCGCGGCATCCAGGGCGGCCGCCGAAGTCTCCAGGAACACCCGGTGCTGCGGGTCGAATCCGGCCGCCTCGGCCGGGCTGTAGCCGAACAGCTCACGGTCGAAGCACTCGCCGCGTTCGACGACCCCCCGCGCCGGGACGTAGTCCGGCCTGCGCACCAGGTCCGGGTCGAGGCCTGCGGCGACGAGTTCGTCGACCGTGAAGCGGCTGATGCTCTCCACGCCGCGGCACAGGTTGTGCCAGAACCGCTCGGGCGTGTTCGCGCCGGGCAGGCGGCAGGCCATTCCGGTGATGGCGATCGCGCCGTCGGTCATCGGCTGGTCCCCCTCACGTCACCGGGCGGGCCTGGCCCGGCGTGCCCATGTCTGCCGCGCCTTGCGTGCCCGGTCCGCGACGGACTCCTTGACCTGGGCGCCCGGCGCGGACCCGCCGGGGGCGGCCAGCGCGTTCGCGAGGGTGTACACGGTCGGGTACTCGAAGAGCTGCCGGATCGGCAGTTTCGTGGACAGCACCTCCTGCAACCGGGAGTGCAGCGTGGCCAGCAGCAGCGAGTTGCCACCCAAATCGAAGAAGTTGTCGTGCGCGCCGACCGTCTCGATGCCCAGCACGTCCGACCACACCGCCGCGATACGTTGCTCCAGCTCGTTCCGCGGCGCGGTGAACTCCGCGACTCCCGCCACGTCGGCGCGGCTCGGCTTCGGTAGCGCACCGACGTCGACCTTGCCGCGGGAGTTCAACGGTAGTCCGGGCAGCCACACCACCGCACTGGGAACCATGAACTCGGGCAGCGTCACCTTGAGCCGCGCCAGCACCGAGTGCGTGTCCGCCTGGTCAGGCGTGTGCGCGACCAGGTATGCGACCAGGGGCGCCGGATCGTCCGGGAACGTGTGCACGACGGCTTGGTGCACCAACGGATCGTTGCGCAGCTGCGCCTCGATCTCCTGCGGTTCGATCCGGTAGCCGCGCACCTTGAGCTGGCGGTCCAGGCGGCCCAAGTACTCCAGGGTGCCGTCGGGCAACCAGCGCCCCCGGTCCCCGGTGCGGTACACCGGACCGGGATGGCCGTCGGGGTCGAGGGTGGCGAAGCGTTCCCGGGTGAGGTCGGGCTTGCGCCAGTATCCTTTCGCGACGGACGTGCCGCCGATGTGGATCTCGCCGGGCATTCCGGCGGGACAGCGCCTGCCCGCCTCGTCGAGGACGTACACGCGCGCGCCCGCATTCGGCCTGCCGATGCAGTTGAGCACGGTCGCGGTCGCCGGAACCACTTCGTGCAGCGTGGTGTTGTACGTCTCGGTCGGCCCGTACGAGTCGCAGATCCGATAACTCGTGTCCGCCGGCGGTAGCACGGTCAGCGCCGAACCACCGAAGACGAGCCAGCGCACGGAGGGCAGTTCCGCACCGGTGGCCCACAGCGCCTCGGCCAGCGGCGTCGGCGTGAAGAACAGGGTCACCCGCTGCTCGGTGAGCCAGTCGGCCAGTTCGGGTGCGATCACCTGCCGTTCGTGGACAAGCAACTCCGCGCCGGCGCACAGCGTCTGCCACACCTCCCACTGGGTCATGTCGAACGCGACGCTGTGCAGCCAGCTCGCCCGATCCGACCGGGTCACCTCGAAAGCGTCGATGTGCCACTGCGTCGCGATGGCGAGACTGCGGTGGCTGTACTCGACGCCCTTCGGCGTGCCCGTGGTGCCCGACGTGTACAGCACGTACGCCGTGGCGTCCGGGTCCGGCAGCGCGCTCGGCCCGCCGGTCGCAGCGGGAACGGCCGTGGTCACGTCGACCACGGGCACGGCGTCGCCGGGCACCTCGGCCAGCAGGGACGGATCGTCGGTGACGACGGCGCAGGCGTCGAGATCACCGAGGACGTAACCGATCCGGCCCGGCGGGTAGCCAGGTTCCAGTGGGCAGAACAGGAAACCGGCCTTCCACGAAGCGAGCATGGCGATCACCATGTCCTCGCCTCTGGGCAACAGCAGCGCCAGGGCAGGCTGTTCGCCCTTGGCCAGTGGCCGTAGTACGGCGGCGAGCGCCTCGGCGCGCTCGTCCAGGCCACGGTAGCCGAGCACGCCGCGGGTGGACCGGATGGCAGGAGCGTCCGGCGACTCGGCGCACCACCGGCTCACGAGTTCGGCCACCGACCGGACGTCGGCCGGTGCCACGCCCTGTTCCATCCGCGCGAGTTCGGCGTTCTCCTCAGCGCCGACCAGATCGAGCAGGTGCAGCGGCTGGCCGAGGACGTCGGCGAAGGAGTCGATCAGGTGGCCCAGCCACCGCGCCATCGCCCGCACCTGGCCGGCGGTGAACCGGTCGCCCCGGAACATCAGCGTGCCCGCGAGTGCGCCGTCGGCCTCGTCGAAACCCACGGTGAGACCGAACTTCCCCGCGTAGCCGGCACCGTCGTGGTCGAGCTCGAGCGGCGACAACTCGATGTCGTCGGCCAGGACCAGCCGCTCGCTGCCGTCCGTCGTCACCGCGAGCAGCACCTCGATGTAGGGAGTCCAGCCCGGCCGCCGGGCCGGCTTGAGCCGGTCGACCACCGCGTCGAACGGCACGTCCTGGTGGTCGAACGCGTCCAGCACCGTGTCCCGCATGCGCGTCAACAGATCCGCGACGGTCGCCTGCTCCGGCAGCTGCGACCGCAGCACCAGGGTGTTGAGGCACGGCCCGAGCACGTCGGCGAAGTCGTCGCGGTTGGCCACCGGTGCGCCCAGCGTCACGTCGTCCTCGCCCGTCCACCGGTGCAGCAGCGCGGCGACCGCGGTGGCCGCCACGATGAACCACGAGACACCGTGCTCGGCCTGGACGAGACGCAGCCTGGCCGACGCGTCCGGGCGCAGCGGGATCGGCACCGCGCCCGCCGGTCCGGTGGCCAGTGGCGGGACGATCGCCGGATAGGCAGGCGCGTCGGAAAGCACATCGGCCCAGTGCTCGACACCGGCCGCGTCGTCCCGGCCGGCCTCCGTGGCGAGCACGAAGTCCCGGAACTGGGGGCCGGTCGTGGGCAGCAGTCCGGCCAGCGGCGTGCTCGCGAACTCCGACACGTTGTCCAGCAGCGCACCCAGCCAAGCGGCCATCCGCCGCACGGTCGCTGCCGGGTAGCGGTCACCCCGGTAGGACATGACGGCGCCGATCGCGCCGTCGTCGTCGATGAACGTGACCGTGATGCCGAACTTCCTGTCGTGCTGCCACCGGTCGAACGGGACGGACACCATCCTGGCCGCGCCGAACTCCGTCTCGTCGGCGGAGTTGACCAGCACAGCGAGGGACACGTCGAGGTAGGGGATGCGGCCGTTGGTGCGCGGGGGCGCGAGCCGGTCGAGCACGGCGGGCAAGGGCACGGCCTGGTATTCGAACGCATCCAGGAAGGATTCCCGGACACCGTCGAGCAGATCGGCGAACGTGTCCTGCCGGCCCGTACGGGACCGCAGCACGACCGTGTTGAGGCACGGACCGAGGACGTCGGCGTGGCGCTCGTCCTCCCGGTTCGCGACCGGCAGGCCCACGGTCACATCGTCGGTGCCGGACCACCGGTGCAGCAACGCCGCGACCGCGGCCGCCGCCACCATGTACCACGACGTACGGTGCTCGGTGCACAGGTCGGCGCACCGGCGCGTGAACTCGGGGGAGAACGGCACGGTGACGGCGCCGTGCGGGCCAGGCCGGGACGGCGCGGGGCCCAGGTCGAGCGCGACCGGCGCACCGGCCAGGTAGTCCGACCAGAACGCGACGCCGTCGGTGCCCTCCTCACCGGCCAGCCACGCCGCCTGGTCGGCGACGACTTCGCGGAACTGCAGCGGTTCCGGTCGCGGCGCCGCGGGCACGCCGAGCGCCTCCGCGTAGTGGGAGGCCAGCTCCGCGACGAACACCGGGATCGATCCGCCGTCGAAGACCAGGTGGTGCAGGCACACCAGCAGGACGTGCTCGTCGGCGAACCGCACCAGCCGAACCCGCAGCGGACGGCCGGCGGCCAGGTCGAACGGGGTTTCCGCCTCCTGGTCGACAAGGGCATCCACGTGCGCCCTCCGGTCGGCGCCGCGGACATTCCGCCGGTCGTCGACGGCCACCTCCGGCTGCCACGGCTCCCGGACCACCTGCCGGGGCTTCCCGTCGTACTCGACGAACGCGGTGCGCAGGATCTCGTGCCGGGTGACCAGCGTGCCGAACGCGGCGCCCAGCGCGGTCGCGTCCACGTCTCCGGCGAGCCGCCACACCAACGGCACGTTGTACGCCGAACCGGCAGGATCGAGCAGTTCGGCCAGCCACATCTGCTCCTGGATGCCGGAGACCGGCGATCCCGCCACCTCGGACACCGCTCGAGTGCGCCGGTCGACCCGCTCCAGATCGATGCGGTCGGCCAGCTCCTGCACGCGGGGGTGGCCCAGCAGGTCGCGCAGGGACAGCCGAACCCCGGTCACCGCGGCGAGCTCGCCGACCAGCCGGGTCGCCAGCAGCGAATGCCCGCCCAGGTCGAAGAACGAGTCGTCGGCGCCGGGTTCCGCCACGTCGAGCACCCGCGCGAACACCTCGGCGACGAGACGGCCGGTCGCCGTCGTCGGCGTGCGGCCGGTACTGTCGGGCAACGTCTCGGCGTGCAGGCGCAGGGCCGCGTAGTCGAGCTTTCCGTTGACGTTCAGGGGAATACCGGGTACGGCGAAGTAGCCGGAGGGCACCATGTACGCGGGCAGGGTCGCGCCCACGTGCGCTCGCAGTTCGGCCGGTCGCGGCGGCTCGCCGGCACAGCACAGGTAGGCGACGAGCCGGCCCGTGCTGCCCCCCTCCAACGCGACGTGGGCCTCGGTGATCGCCGGGTGTTCCTGCAACCGGGATTCGATCTCGCCCGGCTCGATCCGGTAGCCACGCAGCTTGATCTGCGTGTCACTGCGGCCGTGGAACTCGAGGGCGCCGTCGTTGCGGTGCCGGACCAGGTCCCCGGTGCGGTACATGCGCTGACCGGGTTCGCCGAACGGACAGGCGACGAACCGCTCCGCGGTCAGGTCGGGCCGGTTGAGATAGCCGCGGGCGACCTGCGTACCGGCCAGGTACAGCTCGCCGACGACGCCGGGTGGTACCGGGCGCAACCGCTCGTCCAGCACGTAGGCCCGCATGTTCGCCACGGGTCTGCCGATGGCGACGGAGCCGGGCGGCAGGGGTGCTCCGGGGTCGAAGAACTCCGCTACACAGCCGACGGTGGTCTCCGTCGGTCCGTATTCGTTGGTCACCCTCACCTGCGGGTTGGCCGCACGCCACGCGGCCAGCGCCTCCCTGGGCAGGGCTTCGCCGCCGACGATCAAGTCGACCGACGGTGCGACCTCGGTGTCGACCATGGGCAGGTGACCGGGTGTGCACTTCAGGAACGTGGCCTTGCCCGCGCGCGCAGCCGGCTCGTCGACCGCGGCGAGCCGTACGACGCCGCCCGAGACGAGCGGGCAGTAGAACCCCGTGATGCTCAGATCGAACGACAGGGGCGACGGCATGAGCGCCTCGTCGCGGAGAGCGGGGTAGGTGCGCAACGCGTAGTCCACGTAGGAGTGGACCTGCCGGTGCTCCGCGACGATGCCCTTGGGGCGGCCGGTCGAGCCGGAGGTGTACACGACGTAGGCGGTAGCCGCCGGGGACAGCGGCGCGAGACGTTCGCTGTCGGTGAGGTCGGCGTCGTCGCCCGCCGCCGGATCCGGCTCGTCCAACGTGAGAACCGTGGCGCCGGCCGGGAGCCGTCCGGTGGTCGCGGCGGTCGCCAGGATGAGGACCGGCTTCGCGTCGGCGATCATGTACGCCATCCGGTCCACCGGGATCTCCAGGTCCAGCGGCAGGTAACCGGCGCCCGACTTGAGCACGGCGAGCGTGGCGACCGCGAGCGTGACACCGCGCGGCAAGGCGATACCGACGAGCGCCTCCGGCCCGGCCGCCAGTCCGACCAGTCGTCTCGCCAGCCGGTTGGCGGCGGCGTTGAGCTGCCGGTAGGTCATCGTGTCGTCGCCGTGGATCACCGCGATCCGGTCCGGCGTCCTGGCCGCCTGCCGCTCGAACAGCGAGTTCAGCGTGGCGGGCTCGAAGGGGTACGCGGTCTCGTTCCACGTGTCCAGGACCAGCTCGCGCTCGGCGTCGCCGATCAGCGGCAGGTCGGCGACGAGAGCGTCCGGATCCGCGACGCACCCGGTCAGCAGGCGCACGAAGCAACGGGTGATCCGGATCGCGGTCCGCTCGTCGAACAAAGCGGTCCGGTAGCGGAGGCCGATGCCCGCGTTGCCGAGCTCGAACGCGAGATCGCCGGTCGTGGCGGCCGGAAGGCGCACGGCCGGTTCGCCGTCGAGGCCGACCTCGAACGAGACCTGGTACGGCGGATGGGGTTCGTCGGCGGCGAGGGGCGTGGCGCCGTGTTCGTCGACCTCGGCCAGCACCTCGTCGACTTGGCTCAGCAGGGCCGCGAACGTCGGCTGACCGGCGACCGCGACCCGCACCGCGGCCGCGTCGGCGAAACCACCCAGGAGGGAAGCCACCTCGGGCAGGTCACGTCCATCGACCGGCACGCCGAACACGACGTCCGCGGTGTTCTCGGTCAACCGGGCCAGCAACGCGGCGCCCGCGGCGATCAGGACCGTCCTCGGCGTCACCGACCGCTCACGCGCCAGCGCGGCGATCCGGTTCACCAAGCCGGCTGGAAGGCCGGCGTCCGTCCGGGCGCCGGTGGGGTCCGCGACGGCCGGACGTGGCCGGTCCGTCGGCGGCAGCGTGATCGGTGGTGCGCCGGCCAGCCGGTCTCGCCAGAAAGCGATCTCGTCCGCGGCGGCGCCCGACGCCGGCAGGTCGCGCTGCCAGACCGCGAAGTCCGCGTACTGCACGGGCAACGAAGGCAGTGCCGCGGGCCGGCCCTCCTGTGCGGCCCGGCACAGTTCGGTCAGTTCCCCGGTGAGCAGGTCGAACGACCGGTCGTCGAACACGGCCTCGTGCGCCGCGAAGAGCAGGGACAGGCCGGTGGCGTGCCGGACCGGCCGGGCGCGCCACAGCGGCGCCGAAGACAGCCCGAACGCCGCGAGTTCGGCGGCCGGCCCGGCGAGCTCGGCGCTGTCGGCGATGTCCACGGTGGAACCAAGCTCGACTCGTTGGTCGGCCGCGACGACTTGCACCACCTGGCCGCCGTCGCGTCGCAGCCGGGTGCGGAGGCTCTCGTGCCGGGCGACCACCGCCGCCAACGCGGCACGGACCTGCTCCTCCGTCGACCCCTCCGGCAACGGGAGCGCCCGGCACAGGGTGTGCGCGGACGAGCCGTTGTCCTCCTCCCACAGCCTTTCCTGTGCGAACGACGCTGGAAACACCCATTCGGTCACTGCGGCCCTCCCGGACGCGGTAGCTTCGGAACAGTCGCTCCGCCGGGCGGAGCGGCCGGGCGGACCGGCCGGTCCTCGGGCGACGGCTCGGGGAGCAGCGCGGGCTGCCGGTACGCCGCCCGCAGTTCGCGCAGGAAGATCGGCAACGACGCCGCGTCGGAGACGAGGTGGTGCAAGCCGAGGAACAGCACCTGACGATCGCCGTCCAATTCCGCGATGCCGAGGCGCAGCAGGCGGTTCGTGCTGATGTCGAACGTTTTCCTGGCCTGCTCGGACAGCCAGCCGGCCAGCAACTGCCGTGCGCCGGGCACGCCCCGCAGGTTCACCACGACGACCGAAGGGATCCACGGCTCGTCGATCCGCTGGTACAGACGCCCGTCGTGCTCGACGAACGTGGTGCGCAGGATCTCGTGCCGCTCGATCACGGTCGCGACCGCGTCGGCGAGCGCCGCGGGCGACAGCCGCCCCTGCACCTCCCAGGCGTACGGCACGTTGTACCGGCCCAGATCCGGTTCCAGCCGCTCCGCCAGCCACATCCGTTCCTGGACGTTCGCCGCGGGCAGCAGGCCGTCGGGGACGGTTCTGGTCATCGGCCGGACTCCTTGATCACGGTGAGCGCTTCGGCGAAGCCCTTGGCGGTGGGGTGGTCGAACAAGGTGCGCACGGTGACCCGCACTCCGGTGCGCCGCCGTAGCCGGCTCACCGCGCGCGTGGCCAGCAGCGAGTCGCCACCGAGGTGGAAGAAGTTGTCGGTGACGCCGATCCGGGAGTGGCCGAGCACCGCCTGCCACTCGGCGCACACGATCTCCTCGATCTCGTTGCGTGGCTCGACCACGGTGGTGGCCGTCGTCAACTCGATGCCGGCGAGCTTGGCCCGGTCGACCTTTCCGTTGGCGGTCAACGGGAAGCTGTCGAGGATGGCGATCCCGGTGGGCACCATGTAGGTGGGCAGCGTCGCAGCCGCTGCTGCCTGGACGTCCGGCACGGACGGGCGATCATCCGGGTCGGCGAGCAGGTAGCCGACCAGGCGCGGCCCGTCCTGCTCCGTGCGGACCGCGACCACCGCGGACCGCACGCCGGGGCAGCCGGCCAGGACCGTCTCGATCTCGCCGAGCTCGATCCGGTAGCCACGGATCTTGACCTGGTCGTCGCGCCGGCCGAGGAACTCCAGCACTTCGTCCGCGCGCCACCGCACGAGGTCCCCCGTGCGGTAGAGGACGGCGTCCCCGTCGCCGTAGGGATCACGCGGAAAACGCTGTGCGGTGAGCTCGGGGGCACTGACGTAGCCGAGCGCCACGCCCAGCCCGGCCACGCACAGCTCACCGGGCGCACCCCGGGGGACCAGCCGCAGCCGGTCGTCGAGCACGTAACAGCGCGTGCCGTTGATCGGCTTGCCGATCGGCACCGACGTGGCGTCCGGCGGCAGGTCGGTGATCAGGTGGGTCGTCGTGAACGTCGTGTTCTCGGTGGGGCCGTAGCCGTTGCGCAGTACGGCAGGCGGATGCCGGAGCACGGTCCGCACGGTCGCCACGTCCAGCGCCTCCCCGCCGACGATCACGGTGCCGACCGTCGCCACCGCGTCCGGTACCGCCCGGATCGTGTGGTTGAACAGCGACGAGGTCATCCACAGGGCGGTGATCTCCCGGTCGCGCAGGCACGCGGCCAGCCGGTCCGGCTCGACCACCACGTCCTGCGGCACGATCACCAGCTCCGCGCCGGTCAGCACCGCGCCCCAGATCTCGAAGGTCGCCGCGTCGAAGGAAAGGCTGCTGGCGTGGGCGATCCGGTCACCCGGCCCGAACCGCACGTAGTCGGTGTCGTGCACCAACCGGACCACGCCACGCTGCGGTACGCGGATCCCCTTGGGCCGCCCGGTCGAACCGGACGTGTACATGACGTACGCCAGGTCCTCCGGTGTCACGTGAACCCGCGGCGTCTCTCCGGCCGCTTCGTCCGAATCGACCAGCACACGTGGTCCGGTCCAGCCGGGAGTCCGGTCGGCGAAGTCCGCGCGCGTCACCATCAGGCCTGCGTCCGCGTCGGCGAGCATGTAGCTCAACCGGTCCGCGGGATAGCCGGGGTCGAGGGGAAGGTAGTGCCCTCCAGCCCGCAGCACCGCGAGCAGAGCCACGAGCAGATCGGCGGAGCGGTCGAGGCACACGCCGACGCACCCCGGCCGGCGGTCCAGCGTCGCGGTCAGCCGCGCCGCCAGCCGGTCGGACGCGTCGGCGAGTTCCCGGTAGCTGAGCACTCGATCGCCGTCCCGGACGGCCGGCATGCCGGGATGCCGCTCGACCTGCTCGTCGAACACCTCGAGCATGGTCAGCTCCGCCTGCGCCGCCGGACCGTCCGCGTTGCCCCACGCCAGCAGTTCGGCGCGTTCCCCCGCGTCGAGCAACGGCAAGGCGGACACCGGGACCGTCGGATCGGCACCGGCCGAGTCGCACAGCCGCTCCAGGTGGACCACCATGCGCCGGATCGTCGCCGCGTCGAACAGGTCGGTGCGGTAGTCGACCTCGACCCGCAGGCCGTCGTCGGCTTCCGACACGTACACGTCCAGGTCGAACTTCACGACACCGGGGTCGAAGCGGAACGGCGAACACGTCGTGCCCGCGAGCCGCAGGCCGTCGCCGGGTGTGTTCAGGTACGACAGCACGACACCGACCAGCGGCGGCCTGCCCGGGGCGCGGCCGGCGCCGAGCGCGTCCACCAGCCGCTCCAGCGGGAGGTCCTGGTGTTCCTGCGCGGTCAGGGTGCACTCGCGCAACGAGTCGACGAGTTCGGTGAAACTCGGCTGCTGCGACAGGTCGGTCCGCAGCACGACGGTGTTGACGAAGAAGCCGACGAGCGTCTCCAGCTCGGCGCGTCCCCGGTCGGCGATGGCGGCGCCGATCGCGACGTCGGACTGCCCGGTGTGGCGGGACAGTACAGCGGTCAGCGCCGCGGCCACGACGGCGAACATCGTCGCGCCCTGGCGCGCTGCCAGGCGGCGCAGCGGCCGAACGATCGCGGCGGGTAGGTGATGCTCGATCCGGGCGCCCGACCAGCCCACTGTGGACGGTCGCGGCCGGTCGGTGGGCACGTCGAGCAGGGGCATCCCGGCCAGTCGCTCCTGCCAGTGCGACACCTGCCCGGCGAGCACGTCGGGGGTGCACCGGCGCCGCTGCCACGCCGCGAAGTCCGCGTACTGCAGGGACGGCTCGGGCAGCAGCGGTGGGATCGCGAGCAGGAACGACGCGTACAACTCGGACAGCTCACGGCTGAGCACCCCCAGCGTCCACTGGTCGGCGACGATGTGGTGCGCGCAGAGCAACAGGACGTGGTCGTCGACGTCGATCCGGAACAGTTCGGCGTCCAGCAGCGGACCGCGGCGCAGGTCGAACGGGGTACGCACGTGTTCGCGCGCGAGTTCGGCCGCCCTGCGCAACCGGTCATCGACGGAGGCACCGTCCACTTCGGTCACCCGAACCGGGAACGGCTCGGCGGCGCCCACCACGGCCACCGGCCGGCCGGTGGCGTCCTGGTCCAAAGTGGACCGCAAGACCTCGTGCCTGCGTACGATCTCGGTGAGCGCGGCACTGAGGCAGACCACGTCGACGTGGCCGCGCACCCGGTGCGCGAACGGGATGTTGTACGCGGCGCTGCCGGGGTCGAGCTCGTGCAGGAACCACAAGCGTTCCTGGACGATGGACAACGGCGCCGGACCCGAACCGTTCGGCCGAGGCGTGATGGGATCCGCCGGCCCGGCCCCGCTCAGCCGCCGCAGTACGGCGGCTTGAAGCGATTCGCCGGTCAGGTCCGTGGTCACGCCGCCTCCCGAGGTGCGCACAGGTCTGCCTCGATCGCGGCGGCCACCCGGTCCGCGATCGCCGCGACGGTGGGTTCGGCGAGCAGGTCGCGGACCCCGATGTGGACGCCGAACTGTCCCGTGATGCGGGCCGTGAGCCGGGCCATGGTCAGCGAATGCGCGCCGAACGTCCGGATGTCGTCGTCGAGGCCGATGTCGGGATGACCGAGCAGTTCGGCGACCAGCGGGTGCACGGCGGCCTCCGCGGGTGTCTTCGGCGCGGTCGGGGCGCTCCCGGCCAGGAGCCACGACGGGGGTGGCAGCGCTGTGCGGTCCACCTTGCCGACCGGCGTCAGCGGCAGCCGCTCGAGCACGAGGATCAGGTCCGGCATCTCGTGCGGCACGAAGCGTTGTGCCAGTTTCTCCCGCAACTCGGCTCGTAGCGCACGATCGACCGATGGCCGGTCGCGCCGTCCGGCCGGCGCGGACGCGGGTACGCCGGACCCGTCCGGCCAGTTCACGGCGACCGGTGCGGGTTCCCGCACCCACGCCGCATCGACCGATCCGTCCTCGTGCCCCGCCCACCAGCTCAGCCGGGTGTGGTAAGGCGTGCCGACGGCGACGCCGAACAAGTCGAGTGGCGTGGCCGTCTGCGGCCGGTCCGGCTCGGCGGCCTGCCGGAGGTCGCCGACCGTGGCGAACGAGGCCCAGCCGGGCGGCGCCCCGGTCGCGATGGGAATGCGCCGCACCGCGACCACCGGCCCCTGGTGGTTCCGCAGCAGTGCCCGGATCGCGCTGAGGTTCAGACCGGCCGACCAGTCCAGCCAGTCAGCCTCGACGCGACCGGCAGGCGGCCCGACGTGCACCACCACGTCGAACGTGGGAGCACCGGACTGGCGGTGGGCGGGCGTCAGATCGACCGCGGCGACCCGGCCCATGTCGCGCAATGCGCCGAACGCGCTCGGGTGCACGGCCAGTCCGGTGTCCGCGCGCACCCGGCCACGCACCCGCCAGCGCAGCTCCTCGATGGTCATCTCGTCCGGAGCGCTCGCCAGTTCCCGCTCCGCGTGTCCCGCGGCCAGCAGCGGCAGGGACCGCACCCCGGACGCGACGACCACGCCGCCGTCCCCGGTCGTCCGGACCGCCTCCCCGATCGCGGCGAGAAGCGTGTCGACGCAGCGATATCCAGCAGACCGGCAGTCGAGCACGGTCGCGTCGAACTGCGCGCTCGCGTCCACGTCCGCGACGGCGTCGACACGGACGTGCCGGGCGGCGACCCGGTCGATCCCGGCGAGACCGCTCCCGACTTCGAGAATCGTGCCTGCCGTGCGCAACTGGGCGAGCGTCACCTCGTCGGCCCTCGTCACGGCTCGGGGAGCCGGCGTTTCGTCCAGGTCGCCGTCGGGCACCCACGCCGGATCCGCCTCCACGTACGCGACCAGCTGGGCCGGCTCGCCGGGTGGCCGGATCGCGCCCACCGCGGCCTGTGCGACGCCCGGGTGGTCGAGCAGCGCGCGCTCGATCTCCTCCGGTTCGATGCGATGTCCGCGCACCTTCACCTGCCGGTCGAGCCGGCCGAGGAACTCGAGACTGCCGTCGGCGCGACGACGGGCCAGGTCACCGGTGTGGTAACGGGTCGCGCCGGGGGCATCGGGATCCGGCCGGAATCGTTGCGCCGTGAGGTCCGGGCGGCCGAGGTAGCCGCGGGCGACACCAGGACCGGACACCACGATCTCGCCCGGCTCGCCGTCCGGCACCGGACGTTCGTTCTTGTCCAGCAGGTGGACCACGACGCCGGCCAACGGGTGACCGATCGGGATCGGGCCGCCGCCGGTGGCGTCGTCGTCGACAACAGCGGACGTGACGTAGACCGTGGTCTCGGTCGGGCCGTAGATGTTGACCAGACGGAAGGGCAGCCCGGCCTTCGGTCGCCTGCGTAGCGCTTCACCCCCGGTCACCAGGTAGCGCAAGGGCAGCTCGGCAAGGCCGGGCTGGACGAGCAACAGCTCGGCGAGTGCGGTGGTCAGGAAGCACACAGTCACGCCGGCGGTCCGCAGCGCGGCCACCAGCCGAAGCGGCTCGGCGCGATCGTCGTCGGCGATGGCGACGAGCCGCGCGCCGACGACCAACATCGGCCACAGGTCGAGGATGGCGGCGTCGAAGCTCAGCGGAGCGGCGAGCGATCCGCGATCCGCGCTGGTCAGGCCCAGTGCCGCGACGTGGCGGTCGCACAGGTGGGCGATGCCGCCGTGGGTCAACCGCACGCCCTTGGGCGGCCCGGTCGAAGCGGACGTGTACATGACGTAGGCGACGTCGTCCGCCCGCACGTCCTCAGGTGGCGGCTCGGCCGGGTACCCGGCCACGAGCCCGGCGTCCCGGTCGAGCCGGATCGTCACCGTCCCCGTGAGCGTTTCCAGCCCGCCGGTCGTGACGAGCACGCCCGCTCCGCTGTCGGTGAGCAGGTACCGCAGGCGCTCGATCGGGTAAGTGGTGTCCAGTGGCAGCACCGCTCCGCCCGCCTTCAACACGGCGAGCTGCGCGACGTAGTGATCGATACCGCGATCCAGGTGCAGCGCGACCACCGAACCCGTGACCACGCCCAGCGTCCGCAGGTGGTGCGCGAGCCGGTTGGCCCGTTCGTCGAACTCGCGGTAGCTCATCGTGTGACCGGCGCAGGAGATCGCGGGCACGTCCGGCGTGTCGGCGGCCCAGCGGGAGACAGCGTGGTGCACCGGGCCGGAGGACCACGGGGAATGGGCAGCTTGCACCGCCTCATGATCTCGCCGGCGGTAGCGGCGCGGCATCTCGCTCGGTGCTCCGCATCGCTCGCCGAACCGGAACGATCCGCACACCGGGAGAAGGCCCGGGCCTTCGAGGCATGACAGGCTCGACCACCAACTGGCTACTGGAGAATTGGTCCGCCGATGGCCGTGAGCCGAACCGTGCAGGAGAGCAGGGTGCCGCTGGTACGCCGGCGGCGAGAAGTTCTGGGGGATCATCCTGGTCACCTGCGTGACGATCGCCTGTGAGCGTTCGGTTCCCGGCATCCGCACCGCGCTCATCGCCGGCCTGTCGAGCGGTCCCGGCAGGATCAGGGCGATCGCCGCGACGAACGCGATGGGCGCCGCCTATCTGCTGACCGGGATCGGCCTGCCTCTGGCAGGGCGCTGGGCACTGACCGACGCGTCGCGGCGGACGTCGGTGGGCGTCGAGACCGCGACGACGAGCTGAGCGGAGTACCGGTGGTCATGCATGCGTCAGCCCGCACCGAACTGTCGCGGTGGGCGAAGGAGTTCTGGGAGTGGCGGCTGGCGACCCAGCCCGACTCCTACGACGACATCACGAGGGTCGAGCGGCCTCCCGGCTGGAAACCGGACTGGTCGCCTGCCGCGATCGCGGCACGGCGCGTGGCGCTGTCCGAGTTCGCCGAACGGTATCGCGCCATCGACGTGTCCACAGAGGACATACCGGTCCAGGTCGACCGGCGCCTGCTCGGCTCGGCGTTGGCTCGCGCACGCTGGGAACTGGACCTGTTGCGCAGTTGGCAACGCAACCCCGGCTTCTACGTCGATCAGGCCCTCGTCCCGGTCTACAACCTGCTGCTCGCGCCGGCGCCGTTCGACGCCGAACGCACCCGCGCGCTCGTCGCGCTGCTGGGCCACGTCCCGCCGGTGCTGGACCAGGCCACGGCCAATCTCGGCGACGAGACGGTCGGGACGTTCGCCGACCATGCCTTGGGCCTGCTCGCGCACGCCGGCCAGGACGTCGCCACCGCGATGACCGCACTGGCGTCGCAGCTGCCGGAGGAGTGCCGCGCCGACCTGGCCGCGGCCACCGAGTCGGCCACGACGGCCGTCGCCGGCTACCGCGACTGGCTCCGTGAGCACCGCCACGAGTTTCGCGGTGCGGTGTCGATCGGCCCCGGTGCGTTCGGCTTCTTCCTGCACCGGGTCGCGTTGCTGCCGTATCCGGCGACACGGTTGCTGGCCATGGGCCGACAGGAGTGGCAGCGGGCGGTCGCCACCGAAACGGTGCTCCGCAACCGGTACCGGCACGAGCAGCCGCCTGACCTACCCGACCTGCCCACGCTCGTCGCCCGGGAGGAAGCGGCCGAACGGGCGGTTCGCCGATTCCTCGTCGGCGAACGGATCCTCGGCCAACCCGCCGGCCTGCGCCACTACCGCTTCGTCCCCATGCCGGAATACCTGGCGCCGCTGACGTGGCTCGGCGTCCCGCACTACGCGGCCGGCGAGAGCCGATCGGGCGAAGACGCGCTGCGTTACGTGACTGATCCCAGCCCGCGCCTGCCGTACTTCCCGCTCGCCGACGCCCGCGATCCTCGCTGCGGCATCATCCACGAAGGCGTGCACGCGCAGCAACTCGCGTTGTCCTGGCGGCATCCCGACCCGATCCGTCGTCACTACTACGACTCCACGCCCAACGAGGGCATCGCGTTCTACAACGAGGAGCTGATGCTCCAGTCCGGATTGCTGGTCGACGAGCCCACCAGCGCCCTGTTCGTGGCCAACGCGATGCGCCTGCGTGCGCTGCGCGTCGAGGTGGACATCGGCCTCGCCGTCGGCGAGCTCACTCTCGCGCAGGCCGCGGACCAGCTGGCCGAGCGGGTACCGATGGACCGCGCGACCGCCGTGGCCGAAGCCGCCTTCTTCGCCGGCAACCCCGGTCAAGGCCTGAGCTACCAGATCGGCAAGCTCCAGATCCTCGAGTTGCTCAACGACTGCGTGCGAGCGCGTGGGGGAGCGTTCGACCTGATGGAGTTCCACGACCGGCTGTGGGTGGAGGGCAACGTGCCCCTTGCTCTCCAGCGCTGGGAGCTGCTCGGGCTGCGTGACCACGTCGACACCGCCGACCGGCTCGCGCCGTAGGCTCACGCAGCCTCCGGCAACTCCTCTGCCTCGACGGCCGGGGGGTACAGGCGAGCCAGCCGGCGGGAGGTCCAGCGCGCTGCCGGTCCGATGAGGACGGCTGCACCCAGGAACAGTCCGCCCAGTGCGCTCCACCCGAGCAGGCCGAACGTGAGCACCAGCCACGTGCCGAACGCGGGGCCCAGGATGGACTGCGCGGCCAGGCTCATCTCCAGCCCGGCGAGGTACTCGCCCTGCGCCTGCTGGGGCGCGAGTCCGTAGAACAACCCCCAGCCGGCCCCGGACTGCACCATTTCGCCCACGGTCAGCAGCACGACCGAGGCGGCGATCAGAAGGACACCAGGGACCATCGCGAGCCCCTGGGACAGGCCGCCGAGCACGCACCCGGCCACCAGCACCACAGCCGACCACCGGGCGAGCCGGATGCTGCCCGCCAGTGACTCGGCTCCTCGGCTCAGCCGGACCTGGAACAACACGACCAGCACGGTGTTGATCATCAGCAGCACGCTGATCAGGGGCGCGGGCGCGCCCATCGGTCCGAGGATCCACAGCGGCACCACGACGTTGACCAGTGTCGTGTGCAGGGTCAGCATCGCGTTGAGCGCCGTGGTCAGCAGGAACGGTATGTTCCGCAGGGCCGTGAACGACCGGTGGGCGGCCACCGCGGCGGTCCTGGCCTCCGGCAGCCCGCGGATCACGAGTGCTTCCAACAGCACGGTCGCCGCGTCGCCGATCGGCAGGGCGTGGTATGCGGGCATCGTGCCGATCGCCAGCGCGAGCCCGGCGAGCGCGGCACCCACGGTGAAGCCGAGGTTGTTGAGCGAACGAACCTGCGCCCGCAACCGGACCCGGCGCTCCGCGGTGGTGATCGTCGAGACGAGCGCGGAGTTGGCCGGCCCCTTGCCGAAGGCGGTCGCCGACGCCAGGCAGGCCACGACGGTGAACGCCGCGAACGAATCGGCCAGCGTGTAGGACAACAGCGCGATCGCGTCCACGAGGCACAGCACCGTCACGACGCGCCGTGGGCCGAACCTGTCGGCGACCCTGCCGAACGTGCTGGCACCGAGGAACCCCGCGATGCCCGCCGCGGACAACGCCAAACCGACCTGCTGGGGCGACAGACCGGCGACGCGCAGCGCGAACACCGTCGTCCCGGTGATGAACAGCCCGTCGCCGATCGAGTCGAGGAAGATCGCCATGGCGTAACGGCGCTCGTTGCCCTTCGCCGGGACCAAGTCCTCGCGCATGCGCCGCAGGGCGCGCTTGAACACCATCGGATCTCCCCTAATCCCTCGTGCTGCGCTTCAGATCCGCGTCGACGACCGGCCCGATCTCGGCGAGCGGCCCGGGACGCATCATGTCCCCGTGATGACAGTCGATCGGGACTTCCGTGAGGCTTCCCGCCAGCGATCGCCAATCGTCCACCGGGGAGGAATCGGTTTCCCGGTCGCGTTGCGCCGTCAAGTAGAGGACCGGCCCGTCGAACGGTTCCGGCCGCGCCGACGTCACGAGCCGCTGCACCCGCAACGCGGCGTCGATCAGTGTTTCCGCGGCGACGCCGGCCACGTCCGCCAGGTCGACGCCGAGATCCCGGCCGATCGTGTCGGCGATCTCCGCTCGCCCAGCCGTTCCGCCGAGGTCCACGTACGAGTCCAGCAGGACCAGCGTGCCGACGGTCTCCCCGATGTCGCGCAGGCGTACAGCGACCGCGTGCGCCAAGTTGCCACCGGCCGACCAGCCGAGGAGGTGGTACGGCCCGGCCGGGCGCACGCGCCGGATCTCGTCGACGTAGTCGTCCACCAGTTCGGCCAGTGTGGTGGGTAACCGGTCGGGCGCATGGATGCCGCGCACCTGAAGGCCGTAAACGGGCCGATCCGGCAGATAGCGGCGCAGCCCGGCGTAGCACCAGCTCAACCCGGCCAGCGGTGGCAGGCAGAACAGTGGTTCTCCGGCCCCTTCCGGCCGGATCGGCAGGAGGGTGTCGAAGGCATCGAGCTCTCTGCCGGCAGTGTGCAGCCGGCTGGCCAGCCCGGCGGGCGTGGGTGCCTCGAAGAGGGCCCGCACGGTCAACGCCACACCGAACTCGGCCCGCACCCGGGCGATCAGCCGCGTGGCGAGCAGCGAATGCCCGCCCAGCTCGAAGAAGTTGTCGTCGGCACCCACGTCCTCGACTCCGAGCACCTCGGCGAACACGTCGGTGATCATGCGCTCGGCGGGATTGCGGGGCGCTCGTCGCGTCGCCGGTTCGAACACGGGCGCGGGCAACGCCGATCGGTCCAGTTTTCCGCTGGTGTTGCAGGGAATCCGGTCGATCACGCTGATCGAGGCGGGCACCATGTAGGAGGGCAGCGACCGCGCGGTGAAGGCACGCAGGCCGGCCACGTCGAGCGTCGCGCCAGGCCGGGCCACCACGTACCCGGCGAGCTGCCGGTCACCTGGCCGGTCCTCCCGGTCGACCGTGGCAGCTGCCGCGACATCCGGGTGCGCGGCCAGCACGGCGTCGATCTCGCCCAGTTCGATGCGGAACCCGCGGATCTTCACCTGCTGGTCCGCGCGCCCGAGGTAGTGGAGCGTGCCGTCATGCTGCCAGCGCGCCAGGTCCCCGGTCGCGTACATCCGGTCACCCTCCTGGCCGAACGCGTCGGGCAGGAACCGTTGCGCGGTCAGTTCGGGCCTGCGGAAGTAGCCCCTCGCCACGTTCGCGCCGGCCAGGTGCAGCTCCCCGACGATGCCGGGGGGCACCGGCCGGAGGTCGGGGCCGAGCACGTAGGCACGGGTGTTGGCGAGGGGCGTGCCGAGGGTGACCGGCCGCCCGGCCGTGATGCGCGCCGACACCGTGTCGACCGTGCATTCCGTGGGCCCGTAGTAGTTGTATGCCGTGGTGCGCGGCGCTGCGGCGAGCTCGTCCCAGAGCTGCTGGTCGATCGCCTCGCCGCCGATCATGAGCATGGCAGGCGGGCGGCGGGCCGGGTCGAGCAGTCCGGCCGCGACGAGAGCCTTGGCGTAGGACGGCGTCAGGTCGAGGAAGTCGATTTCGTTGGCCACGACGTACCCGACCAGCGCGTCCGGATCGGCCCGCACGTCCGCGTCGATCACGTGCAGCTCGTGCCCGGCGATCATCCAGAGCACCTCGTCCCAGGACGTGTCGAACGAGAACGACGCCGTGACGGCGACCTTGATCGGGCCGGCCGCGCGGGAGAACAGCGTCCGCCGGTGTTCGGCGAACAGGTTGACCAGGTTGCGGTGCTCCACGACGACCGCCTTGGGGACGCCGGTCGATCCGGACGTGTAGATCAGGTAGGCGGCGTGACGCGGGTCGATCGCCGTACCGAGGTCGGTCGCGTCCGCCGCCCGCAGGCGTTCGGCGGTCGCCGGATCGTCCAGTACGACGCGCCGGACGTCGCCGAGGCCGCCGGCCAGCGCGGAATTCGTGATCACCAGCGCCGGCTCGGCGTCGGCGAGCATGTGCGCGATCCGGTCCTCCGGCAGGTCCGGGTCGACCGGCAGGTATGCGGCACCGGTCTTGAGGACCGCCAGGATCGACACCACGACGTCGGCTGCCCGGGGCAGGACGACGGCGATCCGATCCTCGGCCCCCGCTCCGGTCATGAGCCGGGCCAGCTGATTGGCTCGCGCGTTCAACTCGGCGAACGTCAACCGCGTGTCCGCACCGACGAGGGCGGTGGCGTCCGGGGTGAGCCGCACCTGCCGCTCGTACGCGTCCACGACGGTCCCGGCGGGCACGTCCAGTGCCGTGTCGTTCCACTCCGCGAGGATCAGTGACCGATCAGCCGCCGACAGCAGGTCGATGTCGCCGATCGGGGTGTCCGGCGCGGCGACGCAGGCGGTCAGCAGGGCTTCGAGGTGGGCGAGGAAACGTCGCGCCGTCGTGGCGTCGAACAGGTCCGTGTTGTATTCCAGCCGGCAGGAAAGCCCAGCGGAGCGGTCGAACACGTCGAGGGCGAGGTCGACCTGCGCCATGGCCATGTCGATGTCCTGGCCCTCCACGTGCAACCCGTCCATCGGAACCACCGCTTCCCCGCTGAGCAGGTTGAACATCACCTGGAACAGGGGGTTGCGGCTGGGATCGCGGGGCCGCCGCAGTCGTTCGACCAGCCGGTCGAACGGAAACTCCTGGTGCGCCAGAGCGCCCCGCGTCGTCTCCCGCACCCGATCCAGCAGCGCCGCGAACGGCAGAGAGGCGTCCAGTTCGTTGCGCAACACCAGGGTGTTGACGAAGAACCCGACGACCCGCTCGAGCTCGACCCGGGTGCGGCCGGCCACCGGTGTGCCGACGCAGATGTCCTCCTGCCCGGTGTAACGGTGCAACACGGTGGTCAACGCGGCGAGCAGCGTCATGTACAGCGTCGCTCGGCGATCAAGCCCGAGCTGACGCACCCGGTCGGACAGGCCGGGCGGGAGGTCGTGGGTGATGACGGCCCCGACGTAGGTCTGGCGCGCGGGCCGGGGGCGGTCCGTGGGCAGGTCGAGGTCCACCGATCCGGCCAGCCGGTGGCGCCAGTACTCGAAATCGGCCGTCGTGTCCCGTTGGGACGCGGCGAAATCGCCGTACTGGAGCGTGGGCTCGGGCAGCGGCGACGAGCCGCCCGCACGGTAGGCGTTGTAGAGCGTGGCCAGTTCGTCGCAGATGATGTCCAGCGACCACCCGTCGGAAATGATGTGGTGCTGACACAGAGACAAGACGTGCGTCGTGGGCGCCACGCGGAACAACGTGGCCCGGAACAGCGGCCCGGCCGCGAGGTCGAAGGGGCGCAGCAGATCGTCGCGCAGCAGCCCCGCGAGCGCAGTCTCTGAAGTATCTATTGTGGACAGTGCGACCGGCTCGGCGGGCAGCACCAGCTGCACCGGTTCACCGTCGCGGACCGGCAGCACCGTGCGCAGGGCCTCGTGCCTGCGCACGAGTTCGGTCAACGCCGTGGTGAGTGCGTCCTCGTCGAGTTCCCCGGTAAGCCGCAGCACGAGGGGAAGGGAATAGGCGGCGGCCGAGTCGAACTGGTCGAGGAACCACAACCGGCGCTGCGAGGGCGCGAGCGGTACCGGATCATGCGGATGCAGCCGGGGTGTCACCGTGTGACCCCTCGTTTCGGCACCGCTGCGCACGGCGGCCGCGAGCTCGGCCACGGTCGGATTGTCCAGCACCAGGTCGATGGGGAGATCGGCGTCGAACAACGCGCGCAAGCGGGCCGCGAGCCGCGTCGTCAGCAGCGAATGCCCACCCAGCTGGAAGAAATCGTCGTGCACTCCGATCCGCTCGACACCCAGCAGTTCCCGCCACACGGCCGCGATCGCCACCTCGGCGTCGGTCCGCGGCGCGGCGAACTCCGCTGTCTCGGCCGCCGGCTCCTCGACCCGTTGTTCGGGTGCTGACCGGGGTGCTTCGTCCAGCAGCCACCACCGGTTCTCGCGCCACGCGTACCACCCGCCCCAGCGGCCCACCGGCGCCGTGTCGGGCGGCGCACCGTCACCGAGATCGAGCACGGTCACGAGATCGGGTGCAGCAGCACGTGACTCGTTCACCGTGACCGGATCGGTCGCGCCGACGAGGACCAGCCGGATCCCGACGGAGCCGCAGTCCCGCGCCAGTGCTTCCCCCACAGCGACATCGGGTCCGACCACGACAACAGGGGACACCGCACCGTCCCGGGACACGGCCGTGACCGCACGGTCCACTTCGGACGGACGAATCGTGCCGAACCAGGCTGAATCCTGGCCGAACGCCCGCACCAGGTCTCGACCGGGCACGTCGCCGATGGTCAGCACCGCATCGTGCCGCCCGGACGGGCTCGTCGGCCGCACGCTCGCCCGCTCGCACCTGACCGGCTCGAACGGATGCGGCGGCAACGCGGTGCGGCGCGGTTCACCGTCTCCGAACAACCCCTCGACACCGGCTTCGAATCCCCGCTCCCACAGGCGGGCCAGCGCGGACAACACGCTGACCTCCTCGGGATCGCCCGAGCGCCCGGCGAACGACACGGCAAGCCGTTCGGGCGTCCAGGCCGGATGTGCGCGGAGCATGCGGGTCATCGTCTGGCCAGGCCCCAGTTCCAGGAATACCTGGCTCGGACCGGCGAGCAACGTCTCGGCGCAGTCCGCGAGGCGGACCGTGCTGGTCAGGTGGTCCATCCAGTAGTCGGCGCCGACGACCCGGGCCGGCTCGGCAAGGCCGCCGGTGAGGTTCGACAGGAACGGCGATGTGGGGACCCCGTGCGGCGTCGCGGCGATCGCCCGACCCAACCGTTGCGCGGCAGGCCGGATCCGCGGGGAGTGGAAGGCCCGGTCCGTGTCCAGCAGCTTGCTCTCGGTCGTCCCGTGGCGTCGCAACGCGGCCATCGCCGCCTCGACAGCCGATGGCGGCCCGGCGAGCACGGTGTGCACCGGACCCGCGACCGCGACGGACAGGTCGGGATGGGTGTCGAGCAGGTCCCGCACGTGCTCGGTCGACGCGGCCGTGCTCAGCATCAATCCCGGCTCGGTGTCTCGCATCGCCAGCCCGCGCTCGTGGATCAGCCCGAGCGCGTCCGAGGGCTGCCACAGCCCGGCCACCGTCGCCGCCACGTACTCGCCGACGCTGTGTCCCAGCATGGCGACGGGCTGGATGCCGAACTGGACGAACTGTCTCGCGAACGCGTAGCCGGTCGCGAACAGCGCCAGCTGCTGGTGGGCCGTGTCGCGCAACCACGCGGTGTCGCAATCGGGTCGCAGGGCTTTGGCCAGGTCGACGCCGAACCGCGCGCCGGCCAGGTCCGCCAGCTCGTCGAAGGTCTCCCGGAACACCGGGAGCAGCCGGTGCGCCGCGGCCCCGAACCCGGCCCGCAGCGTGCCCTGCCCGGGAAACAGGAACGCGCATGGAGTGCCCGAACCGGCGCGGCGAGCCGGTGGAGCGTCCCGCAGGGCGGCCGAGACCTCCGCGCGATCGGTCGCCACCACCGCGATCCGGTGCGGAAAGCGTCGCCGGCCGTGCGCCAGGGTCCACGCCACGTCCTCGGCCGTCTCGCCGTCCTGGGCGGGCTCGGCCAGTGCGTCGGCGACGTCGGACCGCAGCCTGTCCAAAGCCTTCGGCGTGGCCGCCGACAGGCCGAACACGCGTGGCCTGCGCTGCGGGGCCCGGCGCGACACGACCGGCGCCGACTCCAGGATCGCGTGCGCGTTCGTGCCGCCCATGCCGAACGAGCTGACCCCGGCGAGCAGCGAGCCGTCGGCCGGCAACGGCTCGACCGCGGTCGCGATCCTGAACGGGCTGGACTCCAGCTCCAGCTCGGGATTCGGCCTGCGGAAGTTCAGGGTGGGCACCAGCAGCCGGTTCTTCAGCACGAGAGCGGCCTTGATCAGCCCGGCGACGCCGGCGGCGGCGCCGGTGTGCCCGATGTTGCCCTTCACCGACCCCAGCCGGCAGTACCCGACACGGTCGGTGGACTGGCGGAACGCGGACGTGAGCGCGGCCAGTTCGACCGGGTCACCCACCTTCGTGCCGGTGCCGTGCGCCTCGACGTAGTGGATGTCGGCCGGGTCGACCCCGGCGACGGCCTGCGCGAAGCCGATCACCTCACGCTGCCCGGCGACAGAAGGGGCGACGTAGCCGATCTTCTGGCCGCCGTCGTTGTTCACAGCCGAACCACGCAGCAGCGCGATGATCCGGTCGCCGTCGGCGAGCGCGTCCTCCAGTCTGCGCAGCACCACCACACCGACCCCGCTGCTGAACACGGTGCCGGTGGCGTCGGCGTCGAACGGGCGGCAACGGCCGTCCGCGGACACGACGCTGCCCTCCTGGTAGAGGTAGCCGTTGGCCTGGGGCAACCACAACGCGACGCCACCGGCCAGCGCCGCGTCGCACTCGTGGTTGTTGAGGCTGCAGGCCGCCTGGTGCACCGCGACCAGAGCCGTCGAGCAGGCCGTCTGCACGGTGATCGCGGGCCCGCGCAATCCCAGCTTGTAGGCCACCCGGGTGGCCAGGAAATCCTTCTCGTAGCCGACCATCGCGGCCACCTCGTCCGACGGATCCACGAGGTCCTGGTTCACCCGGTCGGACCCGGCGAAGACACCCAGCCAGCCGCCGAACCGCTGCGGGTCGAGGCCGGCGTCGTCCAACGCCGCGGAGCACGCTTCCAGGAACACGCGCTGCTGCGGGTCCATCCCGGCTGCCTCGGCCGGGCTGTAGCCGAAGAACGCGTGGTCAAAGCATTCACCCTGGTCGATCACCCCGCGCACGGGCACGTAGTCGGGATGCCTGGCCACCTCGGCCGGCACGCCCGCGGCGAGCACCTCGTCCAACCGGAACCGGCTGATCCCCTCGACCCCGGTGCGCAGGTTGTGCCAATACTGCCGGGCGCCTCCGGCGCCGGGCAGCCGACACGAAAGCCCGACAATTGCGATGGCCGGCGCGGCAGCCTCCTCGGCCACATCGGAGTGGTCGTCCACGTCGCTCATCCACTCGCCTCTCACGCCGAACGAGATCCGCACGTCCGTCCACACGGGATACGCGGTCGTCCGCCCGATTCCACAGCAGGAACCGGGCATCGTTACCTCGAGTATCCCGCGTGGCCATTCCTGGCTGACATCTCCGAAAATGCCTTTCCGGCAATATGGAGAAAGCACGACCGGAGATACTCAAAATGGCGGAATCGTGGCCGGACGTCCCGATCTGCGACCCACGTCACACCGAACGGCCGCGTGGCCCCGCCCGGCCGCGAGCCGGCTGAGGTCGCCGGATGATCCGCACGTCGCCGCGGTGGCGCCCGGCAGAGGCACGGTCACCAAGGGTGGCCCATGATCGAGAGGCAGTCCGACGGGCGTTTCCGGCCAGACGGCGAGCGGCGAGTTCGGCGCCCGCATCCCGATCCGCCGAAGATCAGCGCGCTCGTCGCCTGCCTGCGGGGCCGGGGGTGGGGCACGCCGTCCGGACCCGTGTCAAGCCGCGTCCGATGTGGAGGGCAGCCTCTCCGGGGGCTCTCCACGCGTGGGGGGCGTGGGTTCCGGAGCGGGCCCGGCACGGTCGGCCAGGTAGCGGAGCTTGGTCAAGTGGCGCTGGACCAGACCTGCTCGGCGGGCTTCGTCGAGGGCCGTCCGGGCGATGGTGTTTTGCCTGCGTCGGCGGTGTCGGCCGCCGGGTGCTTCTTGGTTCACCTCGGGTGTCCCTTCCGTTGAGGTGCTTCACTCGATCGTGTGGGGCTGGACGCGAAGCTCGGGTGCCGGAGCACGCACAAACCGCGGTCGACCGGTCAGGTCACAAGGTTGTTTCGAGGAGAGCTCGTTCGGGGACCGTTGGGCCACCTGGGCGCTTACGCGGTGCGCCTTCCGGAGTCCGGCGCCCGGAGCGGACGAGAGACGGGACCGTCCACAGTGGGAGTACGGCCGACGAGGACGCTGTGGGCACGATCACTGGCCCGGGGTACGCCGTGCGCTGCTGCGCACGGCGTCTTCCCTGGTGGCGCCCCCGGCAGGACTCGAACCTGCGACCTAGAGATTAGAAGGCTCTTGCTCTATCCAGCTGAGCTACGAGGGCCCGCGCCGACGGCCGCTGCCGGTGACCCGGCACTGGCAGCTTAGTCGTCGCCATCCACTCGATCGTTCGACACCGGCGAATCGTTTCAGTTCTCGTTCGACGTAATTCGCGAAAGTGGCGTAGACCCTCTTCCTGTGTCCGGGGAAGCGCTGAGCGTGACCGAGCGGGCTTCTCCCCGCCGCCGGAACCTGTAATCTGACCGTCAGAAGGCTCTTGCTCGTCCAGTCGGAACCCTGCTCGCCCGCGACGGTGGCGGGCAGGCAGCGCTGTGGGCGTCCGCGCGTCGCCGGCTGCCCGCCGCAACGGGCGACAAGCCGGTCTCTGCGCGATTCCGGAAATGGCCGTGCTCAGGACCCTCCTGCCTGCGGAAACATCTGTGGCGACCATCCCGGAGCCCTCACGAGGGGCCCTGGCGCAGCCCTGACGCCCCGAGGACGTGCCGGGCCCCTGGTCCTCTCAGTCACGTCCCGCGCGCAGGACGTTGCTCAGGGGTCGCGGAACGGCTGTCCAGGGGCCCGTGGGCGCGCCCTGCCGCTGGGCGCGCCCACGGGGTGGGGCCGCTTTCGGGGGAGCGGCCCCGGTCGGGCCCGGCCGCCGCCGCGAGCCGGCTCCCCTTGGAGCGGACGGCGTGCGGGCCCGGGTCAGGTGGTCACTCCCAGATCTGGATGCCGCGGACCAGGAAGGGGGCGTCCGGCACGAACGTGCCGCCACCCGGATAGGTGACGAAGTCCCCTTCGGTCGAGCATTCCTCGCTCTGGTACACGGTGACATCACGGGTCATCAGATTCGCGAACGACGACCCGTCGAATCCTTCGGGTAGTGGAAGGCATTCCTCGGTATTGGCCGTGCGCAGGTCGAAACGCTGGATTTCCCCGCCGTAGCCGTCGGACGGCCACAGGCAGAACTCGCCTTTGCGGCAGCCGGGATCCGTGCCGGCGCTGGCGGCTCCGACGCTGGTCAGCAGGCCGACCATGGCCAGGACCACGAGGTGCGGCAGACGGGAACGAAAACGACGTGAAGACATGGTGGATTTCCCCTCCGGAATCGCGGCTTTCGCGGGCCGCGGTGAACGTGTGATTTCAGATTGGCGGGCGGCGGGGGATTTGTCAGCCCGCAATTTTCATTCTGTGGACAACCGGTCGGCGCGGGGATGGTTGTCCACAGGTCCGCGAAGGGGTCTTGCGTACGAGCGGAGACGGTGTTAGGCGGGGCCCGTGCTGCCGCGCACCACGAGCGAAACCGGCACCTCGGCCGACGCCGACGCCGACGACGCCGCCGAACCGCCGTCCAGCAACCCCAGCGCCAGTTCCCCCGCGATCCGGCCCTTGGCCACGAGGTCCTGCCGGACCGTGGTCAGCGGCGGCGAGGACCACGACGCCGGCGGGCTGTCGTCGAAGCCGGCCACCGACAGCTCATCCGGCACGCCGATCCCGAGCTGCCGGGCCGCGGCGAGCACCGCCAGCGCGAGCTGGTCGGACATGCACAGCACCGCTGTCGGCCGCGGTGACGCCCGGAGCAGCGCGAACGCCCCGGCCATCGCGCTCTCCGCGCTCAGCCCGGCGGCCTCCTCGACGACGACTTCGCACGACCCCAGCTCGTCCAGGTAGCCGGCCAGCCGTTCGCGGACGTCGTGGAAGGGCGCGGCCGCGGCTTCCGCCACGGTCAGCCCGCCCCCGCCGGGCGTGAGGTGGCTGCACGCGGCGAAGATCCCGAACCGCCGGTGCCCCAGATCCAGCAGGTGCCGCGCGGCCAGTGCGGCGCCGAGCCGGTCCGCGCAGCCGATCCGCGCCGTGCCGGGCAGCAGCGGCTGGTCGATCACCACGAGCGGCAGCCCCCGCGCGCGCACCGCGTCGAGCGCCGCGGCGCCGTCGGGCAGCGAGTACACGATCGCGATGTCGGCCTGCGCGGCGAGCACGCGGTCGGCGGGCGGCCCGCCGTGCGCCCCGCCGGGCAGGAGCAGCAGGGCGTGCCCGCGCGGGTCGATCACCCGCGCCAGCGCGTCGAGGGTCAGGTACAGCGCGGGGTCGGAGAACGCCATCGACAGCGAGGTGTCCAGCAGGACCGCGATCGCGCCCGTGCGGCTGGTGGCGAGGCTGCGCGCGGTCGGGTCCGGACCGGGGTAGCCCAGCTCGGCCGCCACCCGCAGCACCTGCTCCCGCAGCCGGGCGGACAGCTGGTCGGGCCGGTTGTAGGCGTTCGAGACGGTGGCCCGGGAAACGCCGACGGCCGAGGCGACGTCGTCGAGCGTGGGACGGCGGCGCCGGGTCATCCGCGCAGCTTAGCCGTATCCCGTGGACTTTCTGAAGCGCTTCAGTCAAGCTGGTGACCGGAAGGGGGAAGCCATGCGCGACCGGATCGCGGTGTTCACCGTGTTCGCCCTCAACGGGCTGGCGCTGGGGTCGTGGGCGTCGCGGACGCCCGCGCTGACCGCGCAGGTGCACGCCTCGCCAGGGGTGTTCGGCCTGGCCCTGCTCGGCGCCAGCGTCGGGATGCTCGCCGCCGCCTCGGTGTCCGGGCGGCTGATCGAGCGGATGGGCGCCCGGGTGGTCGTGGCCGGGAGCACCGCGTCGGCCGCCGGTTCACTGGTGCTGATCGGCTTCGCGCCCACCGTCCCGCTGCTGGCCGGGGCGCTGCTGCTGATCGGCGCGAGCGTCGGGATGCTCGACGTCGCGATGAACGTCGCCGGGGTGGCCGTCGAACGCCGCATCCGCAAGCCGGTCATGGCGGTGTTCCACGCCGGGTTCAGCTTCGGCGCGCTCGCCGGTTCGCTGGCCGCGGGCCTCGCTGCCGGCCACGGCTGGTCCCCGGCGCGCCACCTCACCGTGGCCGCCGTCGTCGCGGTGGTGGTGCTGGCGCTCGTGATCCGCGCCGTGCCCGGCATCCGCCCCGGGCACACGGAAGAACCCGTCGTCACGCCGGCGCGGGCGCCGATCCGGCGGCCGGTGCTGTGGCTGCTCGCCGCGGTCGCGCTGTGCTCGGCCATCGCCGAGGGCGCGTCGTCGGACTGGTCCGCGCTGCTGATGACGGTCGAACGCGGGGTGGGCCAGGGAGCCGCGGCCCTGGCGTTCGCGGGGTTCCAGCTGGTCATGGCGCTGGTCCGGCTGGGCGGCCCGTGGGCGCAACGCCGGTTCGGCCCGACTCGCTGTCTCGCCGTGGGGGCGACGCTGGCCGCGGCCGGCCTCCTCGCGGCGGCCACGATCCCGGTCGCCGCCGTGGGCTACCTCGGCTTCGCCCTCGCCGGCGCCGGCCTCGCGGCGTCGTTCCCGCTCGCCCTCAGCCTCGCCGGGGACGCCGGCAAGCGCGGCGACGGCACCGGCGGCGAACGGGAGATCGGCTTCGTCACGGCCATCGCCTACACCGGGTTCCTCGGCGGCCCGCCGATCATCGGCGGCATCGCCCAGGCGACGGACTACGACGTGGCGTTCGTTTTCGTGGCGTTCGTCGCGGTGTTGATCCTGCCCGCCGCGGTCGCCGCCCGGCGGTCGCGAAGGCGCGAGGAAGCGGACGCGATGGTCGGCCGATAGGCGTTCCGGGCCCGAAAGCCGGGCCGCGACCGGCGTTTCCGCCCCGGCCCGGCCGTTGACAGTTTCCTGGTGCGCCAGGCAAGCTGGACCCCGTCGGTAAACTGAAATGAATACGGCGACGTTTCAATTTCAGGTCGGCTGATCAGGGTAGGGGCCCTTGATCCGGGGAGGGACGTCGTGAGGGTTGTGCTGCTCGGCGGCGCGGGGGCGCTCGCCGGCCGGAGCGGGCGGTTCGGCGGGCCGGGACTCACGCTCATGCAGGACGCCGTGCCGCGGCTCGTGCTGGTGCCGGTCGCGTTCCGGCTGGCGCTGTTCCTGCAGGCGGTCTGGTCCGGCGGTCCGCTCGGCGCGCCGGTGCTCTGGCTCGCGGTCGCCCTCTACCTGGTGCCGAATCTCCTCGAAGTGGCCTGGGTCTTCCGCCGGGCCACCGGAATCCGGCCCGTGCTGGCCGCCGATACCGCGTACACGCTCGTCACGAGCCTGGCCGCGGCCGTGTTCGCGGCGCGGTCATCCGAGCTGCTCACCTTGGCCTGGCCGAACATCATGGGCACGGTCATGGTCTGGACCCTGCTGCGCGGCGCGCCGGCCGGCGCGGTCGCGATCGCCGGCGCGCTGCTCCTGCGGTACGTCATGGCCGCGGTGTCGGGCACCTCGGCGCCCGCGACGTGGATCCTGCTCGCCCTGGTCGCGGCCGCGGTCACGGCGCTGGCGATCGTGCTGCTGGTCGCCGGGTCGATGCGGGTCGCGCTCGGGCTGGGCGAGCAGCGCGGCCGGGCCGCGGAACGGGAACGGCACCGCCGCGACGTCCACGACACCGTGCTGCAGGTGATGGAATCCCTCGCGCTGCCGGCGCCCGGGGACGCGCTGGATCCGCGGGGCAGCCTCGACCAGGTCCGCCGCACCGCCCGCGCGCACGCCCTGCGGCTGCGGCTGAGCCTCGACGGCGACGCGCCCGCCGAGCCGGGCGGGCTCGAACACCGCCTCGGCGCGCTGGCGGTCGAGATGACGGCCGACGGCCTTCGCGTCGACCTCGTCGTACTCGCGAAGCCCACTGAGGTCCCCGAAGCCGTCGTCAACGCCCTTCATGACGCAACCCGTGAAGCGCTGCGAAACACGTTGAAGCACGCGAAGACGGCGAAGGCCGTGGTGTGCCTCGAAGCACGCGACGGCGTTGTCACGGTGTCGGTTCGCGACCACGGGACGGGCTTCGACCTCGGCGCAAGCCGTGCCGGGTTCGGCATCGAGAACTCGATCCACGCGCGGATGGCGGAAATCGACGGCGCCGCGCGCATCGACTCGGCGCCCGGCCACGGCACCCGGGTCGTGCTGAGCGCGCCGCTAAAGCTGGGTTTCCCCGTCGGGTGAGTTCCGCCACTGGGCGAACGGGCGGTCCAGCGACCACTTGCCGTCCTGTTCTTCGAGGACGCGGTATTCGCAGGTTCCCGGGTTGGACAGCGACTCGAACAGCTCGATGCTCCAGCCGAAGAGCCGGCGGCACAGCAGCCGCAGCGTGAGCCCGTGCGACACGATCAGCACCGTCTCCGGGTGACGTTCGTCGCGCAGGCGCAGGTCCGACAGGAACGCCGCGACGCGGTCGTCGACGTCCGCGCCCGACTCGCCGAACGGCAGCCGGTAGAAGAAGTGCCCGAACTCGTTGCGGCGCGCTTTCTGGACCGCCTGCTCGGCCGGGTCCTGCAGGTTGCCCCAGTCCTGCTCGCGCAGCCGCGGCTCCTGCACCAGCCGTTCGCAGGAGGCTTCGACGTCGAGCAGCCGCAACGTCTCCCGGGTGCGCAGGTACGGGCTGACGTACACCGCGGGCCGCGCGCCGTCGAGCAGCCGCGCGATCTCCGGCGCCACCGCGAGGGCCTCCTGCCGTCCCTTGGCGGTCAGCGGCAGCGCGTGGTCCGGGATCCGCGTGTAGGCGAGCTCGTCGACGTTACCGAGGGCCTCGGCGTGCCGCAGGAGGATCATCTTCACGGCTCCCATCCTGCCCGTCACGCGGGCCTGACCGGGGCGGGCCTACCCTCAACGACGTGTCCGCGACGAAATCCGACGTCCCCACCCAGCGCCGGGCCAGGGTGTTCCCCCTGCTCGCGGTCGGCGTGCTGCTGGCCGCCGTGGTCGCGATCGGGCTGATCGCGCTCACCGGGGGCGCCGGCTACGTCATCGCCGGCCTGCCCGACCCGGGGCCGGTCACCAAGTACGGCATCACCGTCATGCGCGTGCTGTCCGAATCCGCGTCGGTGATCTGCGTCGGGGCGCTGCTGCTGGCCGCCTTCCTGGTGCCGCCGCAGAAGTCCGGGACGCTCGGGCCCGAGGGCTACGCCGCCTTGCGCGCGGCCGGGATCGCCGCCTGGGTGTGGTTCGCCGCGGCCCTGCTCTCGGTGGCCTTCACCGCCGCCGACACCGCCGGGAAGCCGTTCGGCGACATCCTGGACCCGCAGACGCTGCTCGACCTCGTCGGCGCCATCGAACAGCCCAAGGCCTGGCTGTGGACCGCGCTGATCGCGGTCCTCATCGCACTCGGCTGCCGGCTCGCGCTGTCCTGGGGCTGGACGGCGGTGCTGTTCTTCCTGGCCGTCGGCGGGCTGGTCCCGGTCGCGGTGACCGGGCACTCGGCCAGCGGCGGCTCGCACGACGTCGCCACCAACAGCCTGCTGTTCCACCTGGTCGCCGCGGCGCTGTGGGTCGGCGGCCTGGTCGCGCTGCTGGCGCTCGGCTACCGGCGCGGCAACCACCTCGGCCTGGCCGCGCAGCGGTTCTCGAAGCTGGCCCTGGTCTGCTGGATCGTGATGGCGCTCTCCGGCGCGGTCAACGCGCTGGTCCGGATCGGCCTGAACGACCTGTTCACCACCGACTACGGCCTGCTCGTCGTGGCCAAGACGGTCGCGCTGCTGCTGCTCGGGGTGTTCGGCCACCAGCAGCGCGAAAAGGGTGTCGCGAACCTCGTCGACGGCAAGGGTGGCGGGCAGTTGCTGCGCCTGGCCGCGGTCGAGATCGTGATCATGTTCGTCACGATCGGCATCGCCTCCGGGCTGGCCAGGACACCGCCGCCGGCGGACGCGGTCACCCAGCCGTCCACCACGGAGCTGCTGATCGGCTACGACCTCGACGGCGCGCCGACGGTGTGGCGGCTGCTCTTCGACACCCGCTTCGACCTGGTCTACGGCACGCTCGCGCTCGTCCTCGGCGGCCTGTACCTCGCCGGCGTGCGGCGGCTGCTGCGCCGGGGCGACACGTGGCCGGTGGGCCGCACGGTCGCCTGGATCGCCGGCTGCGTCGTGCTGCTGATCGCGACGTCGTCCGGTGTCGGCCGGTACGCGCCCGCGATGTTCAGCGTCCACATGGGCAACCACATGCTGCTGTCGATGGTTGCGCCGGTGCTGTTCGTGCTCGGCGGGCCGGTGACGCTCGCGCTGCGCGCCCTGCCCGTCGCCGGCAAGGACGCCGCGCCCGGGCCGCGGGAGTGGCTCGTCGCCTTCGTGCATTCCCCGGTGTCGCGGTTCCTCACGCACCCGGTGGTCGCACTGCTGCTGTTCGTCGGCTCGTTCTACGCGCTGTACTTCTCCGGCCTGTTCGACGCCGCGCTGAGCTACCACTGGGCGCACCTGCTGATGAACGGGCACTTCCTGCTCGCCGGGTACGTCTTTTACTGGCCGGTAATCGGCGTCGACCCGTCGCCGCGGCGGATCCCGTACCTCGGCAGGCTCGGCATGATGTTCGCCGCGATGCCGTTCCACGCGTTCTTCGGCGTGATCCTGATGAGCAAGCAGACCATCATCGGGGACGCCTTCTACAGCCAGCTGCACCTGCCGTGGGTCACCGACCTGCTCACCGACCAGCGGCTCGGCGGCGGCATCGCCTGGGCCGCCGGCGAGGTCCCGGTGCTGCTGGTGCTGGTCGCGCTGCTGGTGCAGTGGGCGCGTCAGGACGAGCGCGAGGCGAAGCGGCGTGACCGGCGGGAAGCGGTGACCGGCGACGAGGAGCTGAACGCCTACAACGCGATGCTGAAGGGGCTCGCCGAGGGCAAGCGGGCCGATTGAGTCTCGACTTGTGGTTGAGGCTGAGCCCTCGGCCCGAGTCCCCGGAAAACGGCGGTTTCGGTACGCCCGCGGTGATCTCGGGCTGACATTCGGTAGTCCGACGGTGACCGGCGTCGAGCCGCGATCACGAGCGCTCTACGATCGTGGGTATGGCCGAGTTCATCTACACCATGAAGAAGGTGCGCAAGACCGTCGGGGACAAGGTCATCCTCGACGACGTCAGCACCGCGTTCTACCCCGGCGCCAAGATCGGCGTGGTGGGGCCGAACGGTGCCGGTAAGTCCACCGTTCTCAAGATCATGGCGGGGATCGAGCAGGCCAGCAACGGCGAAGCCTTCCTCCAGCCCGGCGCCTCCGTCGGCATCCTCATGCAGGAGCCGGAGCTCAACGAGGAGAAAACGGTCCGGCAGAACGTCGAGGAAGGCCTCGGCGAGATCAAGACCAAGCTCGACCGCTACAACGAGATCGCCGAGCTGATGGCGACCGACTACAGCGACGAGCTGATGGAGGAGATGGGCAAGCTCCAGGAGGACCTGGACCACGCCGACGCCTGGGAGCTCGACTCGACCGTCGAGCAGGCCATGGACGCGCTGCGCTGCCCGCCGGCGGACGAAGGCGTCTCGCACCTCTCCGGTGGCGAGCGCCGCCGGGTCGCGTTGTGCAAGCTGCTGCTGTCGGCGCCCGACCTGCTGCTGCTCGACGAGCCCACCAACCACCTGGACGCCGAGAGTGTCCTGTGGCTGGAGCAGTTCCTCTCCCGCTACGCCGGCGCCGTCCTCGCCGTCACCCACGACCGGTACTTCCTCGACAACGTGGCCGAGTGGATCATGGAGATCGACCGTGGCCGCGTCGTCGGCTACGAGGGCAACTACTCGACGTACCTGGAGAAGAAGCGCGAGCGCCTCGAGGTCCAGGGCAAGAAGGACCAGAAGCTCGCGAAGCGCCTCAAGACCGAGCTCGAGTGGGTCCGGTCCAACGCCAAGGCCCGCCAGACGAAGTCCCGGTCGCGGCTCGACCGCTACGAGGAGATGGCGGCGGAGGCGGACAAGCACCGCAAGCTCGACTTCGAAGAGATCCAGATCCCGCCGGGCCCGCGGCTGGGCAACGTCGTGGTCGAGGTCGAGAAGCTGCGCAAGGGCTTCGACGACCGCGTTCTCATCGACGGCTTGTCGTTCGACCTGCCGCGCAACGGCATCGTCGGCGTCATCGGCCCGAACGGCGTCGGCAAGACCACGCTGTTCAAGACCATCGTCGGGCTCGAGGAGGCGGACGACGGCGTGGTCAAGATCGGCGAGACGGTCAAGCTGTCCTATGTGGACCAGAACCGCGGTGGGATCGACCCGAAGAAGACCGTCTGGCAGGTCGTCTCCGACGAGCTGGACTACATCCACGTCGGGCAGACCGAAATGCCGTCGCGCGCGTACGTCAGCGCGTTCGGCTTCAAGGGTCCGGACCAGCAGAAGCCGGCGGGCGTGCTCTCCGGTGGTGAGCGCAACCGGCTCAACCTGGCGCTGACGCTCAAGCAGGGCGGGAACCTGATCCTGCTCGACGAGCCGACCAACGACCTGGACGTCGAGACCCTGGGCTCGCTGGAGAACGCGCTGGAGCAGTTCCCCGGCTGCGCCGTCGTGATTTCCCACGACCGGTGGTTCCTCGACCGGGTCGCGACGCACATCCTGGCTTGGGAAGGCACGGACGAGAACCCCGCGCAGTGGTTCTGGTTCGAGGGCAACTTCGAGGGGTACGAGAAGAACAAGGTCGAGCGCCTCGGCGCCGAGGCGGCCCGGCCGCACCGTGTCACCCATCGCAAGCTGACCCGCGACTGAGGGGGCGGGTTTCCCCGTGGAAGCCAGCAAACAGCACCGGACGGGCCCGCTCTCCCGAATGGAGAGCGGGCGCTCCGTCAATGCCGGGGGAACCCTCTCCGCAGTCGGCCGGCTGATCGAACGCGCGGACGCGCTGCACCTGCGGGCACCGGAACTCGCGCTGGTCCTCGGTGAGCGCGCGGCCGCGCTCTCGGAGGCCGCCGGCGCCGACGAGCAGTGGATCCGGGCGGAAAGCCTGGTCGTGTCTTCGCGCGTCCGGCTCGGGATGCGGCCGGGCTCGGCCGGGCGGGCGGTCGCGGCGTTGCGCGCGGCCGAGCACGCCGGCTACGGCGACATCGCCGCCCGGCTGCGCATCGACCTCGCCGTGTGCGCCCGCAGCCTGGGCGTGCCGCTGACCGGCCTCGCCGCGTTGCGCCCGGTGCTCACCGATCCCGTCGTCTCGCCGGTGCACCGCGCGGCCGCGCTGTGCCACCTGGTCGGCTGCCTCGGCCGGCTCGGGCGCAAGTCGGAGCTGGACCGCGTGCTCGTCGAGGCGGACAAGCTCGTCGTCGGCGACGATTCGCTGGGCGCCGACACCCAGCTGCTGGTGCGGGCGCTGCTGCGGGTCGGCACGGCCGCTCACCGGCGGCGCCACGGCGACCTCACCGCGGCGGCCGACGCAGCGCGGACCGGGCTCGGCTTCCTGGAGAAGCTGGACAACCCGGCCGACGACGGCGGCCTCGTCCGGATCCGGCTCGTGCTGCTGCTGGTGAGCACGCTGCTCGACCGCGGCGACACCGAAATGGCGTACGAAATCGCCGAGCCGGTGCTGGCCGAGCCGGTGCGGGCGGCGGGCGTCGCGCCGATGGGCTGGCTGCGGCTGGCCGTCGCGACGCGGATCCACCTGCCCGCGGGGTCCGGCGAAGCGGCGATCGAGCTGGTCCGCGAAGCCGTGGCGAGCACCGATCGGCACGGGCTGCCGGCGATCACCGCGCGGTTGTGGCTGGAGCTGGCGCAGCTGCAGGAGCGGTTCGGGCAGGCCGAGGAGGCCATCGCGTGCCTGTACCGCTCCCGGGCGGCCGAGCAGCTGCACGCACGGGCCCGGCGGCAGGCGTGCAGTGTGCTGGCCGGCGAGTTCGGCACCGGGGAACCGGCTTCGGTCGACCTGGACGAGGTGCTGAAGGCGGTGCCGTCGCGCCCGCTGCCGCTCGTCGCGGCCGAGCCCGCGCCGGTTTCGCAGCCGGCCCCCCAGCAGGCCCCCCAGCACGCTCCTGTGCCCGCCTCGGAACTCGCGCCGCGGACGCCCGCGTGGTCGTTCGGCCGCGAGGAGGCACCGGCGCGGCCGGAACCGCGGCAGCCGGCGCCCGCGTGGTCGTTCGAACGGCCCCGGGTGACGGCCGACGCGGCCGAGACGACGCTGATGCCGGCGGTGCGGGACGAACCCGCGCCGCCCTCGGTCCGGCGGCCGGAGCCCCGGGTCCGCCCGGAGCCGGTCGTCGTGGAGCCGGTCGTCGTGGAGCATCGCCCGGAGGCGCCACCGGCGCGGCCGGAGCCGATCGAGGTGCGGTCGGCGCGGGAGCCGGAGCAGCGACGCGAGCCGCTGGACGTGCGGTCGGCGCGGGAGGTCGAGTACCGGTCCGAGTCTGCCGAGAGGCGGTCGGCGCGGGAGCCGGAGTACCGGTTCGACGCTGCCGAGGCAAGGTTTTCGCGGGAGTCGGAGTTCCGGTCCGCGTCTGCTGAGAAGCGGTCGTCGCGGGAGTCGGAGTACGGGTCCGAGTCTGCCGAGAGGCCGTCGTCTCGGGAGTCGGACTACCGATCCGCGTCCGCCGAGTTGCGTTCGTCGCGGGAGCCGGAGCAGCGACGCGAGTCGCTGGAGGCGAGGTTTTCGCGGGAGCCGGAGTTCCGGTCCGACGCTGCCGAGCCGCGGTCGGCACGCGAGCGTCGCCGGGAGCCGGAACACCGGCCCGAACCGGTCGAGGTGCGGTCCACGCGGGAGCCCGTCGAGACGCCGCTCGAACGCCGTCCCGATGCGGCCGAGGCGCGGTCGCCGGAAGATCGTCCCGAGCCGGTCGCCGAAAGCGGGAAGACCAAGTTCTCCTGGGCCGCGCTCGCCGAATCGCGGCTGCGGGAGACCGCCGCCGAACGGGATTCGGCGCCCACCCGTGTCACACCGGCGTTGCCGCTCGCGCCCGAGCCCGCCGCCGAGCGGGAGCCGGAGCGGCGCCGGCCGGAGCCGCAGCCGTCGACGCGCCACGACGCCGAGCACGGTTCGGAAGCCGCCCGGTCGGTGCTCGACCGCCTGGGCATCTCCGCGTCGGGCGGTGCCGGCGGCCGTCGCCGGGCGGAGGACGCCGAACGGCCCCGCGCCGAGGAACCGGTCCGGCCCGAACCGGAACTCGCCCCGCCGCCGCGGCCGGAGGACGAACCGCCGTCGGTGCCGGACTACCGCGACGAAGCCGAGCCCTGGCTGCCGCGGCTGCGGATGCCACCGTCGCTGGAGCCGATGGAGGACTTCGGCCACTGGACCCCGGCGACGGCACCGTTCCCGGAGAGCTACGCACGCGCCATCGCCGAGGACGAGCCACCGCCGGACGCCGGGCTGGCCGACCTGCTCGCCCGCGCCCTCGCCGAGCACCAGGCGGGCACGGCCAGCGCGGCCGCGCTCGTCAAGCAGCTCGACGCGCAGGACGCGGGCCGTCGCAACGGCCACCGCCGCAACGGCCACGGCGCCGAGGTGCCGGACTCCCGCCGCCACGGCTCCCGCGACTGACGGCCGGACCCGGAAGCCACCGGAGAGCTGCCGGGGTTCACACCGATCGGTGCCGGTCGGTGAGGCACCCGGATTCGTCGCCGACTCGCCGCCGTGGGCTCCGTCGCACTTCGACGTCGCCGACCGGCCGACAGCGTTCGCCGAACGGTGTGACACCCGGTCAGCTGAACCGATCACGTGGCCCCCACCGCACCGACCGCCCGCGGAGCACGGCTGGTCAGCGTCGCGCGGACCCTCGCAACACAACCCGTCAGTAGCTTGACCGATCCCGCGAATTCGCTGGCCCGGAAGGGTTTTCGGGCCTCGGGCAACCCCCGGGTCTTCCTGTGATCCCCGATGGCGGCGCATTAGTGTGGGGTGGCCGGCTCAACGCCGAACCGGCGCGGTGCCACCTCACGCAAACTGGAGAGTTGCCTCAAATGAGCTCGACCGGAGTCTCGTCCCTACCCGGAACCGGAGCCGACGCCGAACCGGAATTCGGCGCTTCGCGCTCCCCGGCCAGCCCGGAGCAGATCAGGGACGACCTGATCGACTCCGCCGCCGGGCTGGCGCCGGAGATCGGTGAGCTCATCCGGCTCTACTACCGGCACATCCCGCCCGAGGAAATCGTCGGCGACGAGCCGGCGAACCTCGTCGGCGCGGTCCGGTCGCACCTGCAGCTGGCCAAGTCCCGGATGCCCGGCCGCCCGGCCGTGCGGCTGCTGAACCCGACCCTCGCCGAGGACGGCTGGGCCCGCGAGGCCACCGTCGTGCAGGTGGTCACCGACGACATGCCGTACCTGGTCGACTCGATCGCCGCGGAGTTCGCCCGCGACGGCGTGCAGGTGCAGCGGATTGTTCACCCGATCGTGGTGGTCAGCCGCGACCTCACCGGCGAGCTGCTGGAAGTGCACCCCGACGCGGACCCGGCCGAGCCGCCCGCGAACTCGGCCGCCGAGTCGTGGATGTACATCGAGATCGACTTCGTCACCGACCGCAACCGCGCCCGCGAGCTCGACAACCGGCTCTCCAGCGTGCTGGGCGACGTCCGCGAGGTCGTCGAGGACGCCGAGAAGATGGCCCAGACGGCCTGCCAGCTGGCGAGCGAGCTGGAGACGGACCCGCCGAAGCTGCCCCAGCCCGAGGTGGCCGAGGGCGCCCGGCTGCTGCGCTGGCTGGCCGACGGCCACTTCACCTTCCTCGGCTACCGCCGCTACGAACTGATCGACAACCCGCACCGGGACTCCGACGAACCGGCCGCGCCGGCCCTGCGCGGGGTATTGGCCTCCGGCTTGGGCGTGCTGCGCCAGGACAGCCTCGCCGCCCGCGGCCTGACCGCCGGCCCGGACACCGCCGCCACGGCGCTGGCGCCGACGCTGCTGGTGCTGACCCAGGCGAGCGCGCCCTCGACCGTGCACCGCCCGGTCTACCCCTACTACGTCGGCGTGAAGACCTTCGACGCCGACGGCAACGTCACCGGCGAGCACCGCTTCCTCGGCATGTTCACCACCACCGCGCTGCACGAGAACGTCCTCGACATCCCGGTGGTGTGCAAGCGGGTCCGCGAGGTCATCCACCGCGCCGGTTTCCCGATCGAGTCGTTCTCCGGCCAGCGGATGCTCGAGATCCTGCAGAACTGGCCGCGGGCGGACCTGTTCTCCGCCGACACCGACTCGCTGTACTCGACGACGACCGGCGCGATCGCGCTGTCGGACCGCCGCCGGCTGCGGCTGTTCCTGCGCCGCGACCCGTACGGCCGCTTCTACTCCTGCCTGGTCTACCTCCCGCGTGACCGCTACACGACGCGCTCGCGGCTGGCGATGCAGGAAGTCCTGCTCGAAGAGCTCGAAGGCACCCAGCTCGAGTACAGCGCGCGGATCGGCGAGACCGTCCTGGCGCAGGTGCACTTCGTCGTGCACACCGACCCCGCGCGCCGGCTCGAGCCGGACACGCTCAAGATCCAGGACCGGCTGAACGACGCCGTCCGCACCTGGGACGACCGGATGGTCGAGGCGGTCCTCGACGAACGCCGGGAGCGCGCCGACGGCGGCGTCGCGGTCGGGATCGTCGGCGAGGAGTCGGCCACCGAGCAGGGCCAGCGCTTCGCGAGCGTCTTCCCGGAGGGCTACAAGGAGGACTTCAGCGCCGAAGAAGCGCTGGCCGACCTCCGCGCGCTCGACTCGCTCACCGACGAAGGCGATCTCGCGCTGTCGTTCTACCAGCCGGCCGACGCCGGGCCGGGGGATCGGCGCTTCAAGCTCTACCTTCGCGGCGAGGGCGTCACCCTTTCGAAGGTGCTCCCGGTGCTGCAGGCGATGGGCGTCGAGGTGGTCGACGAGCGGCCGTACGAGCTGCACCGCGAGGACGGCGGCGCGTGCTGGATCTACGACTTCGGCCTGCACGTCGACCACAAGATGCTCGACGAGTCGGACGAGCACGCCGTCGACGAGCTGCGCGGGCGGTTCCAGGACGCGTTCGAGGCCGCCTGGCGGGGCGACGCCGAGGTCGACGGTCTCAACGGCCTCGTCCTGCGCGGCGGCCTGACCTGGCGCCAGGCCGCCGTGCTGCGCGCGTACTCGCGGTACCTGCGCCAGGCCGGCAGCGCGTTCTCCCAGGACTACATCCAGAACACGCTGCTGAACCACACGCCGGTCGCGACCACGCTGCTGCGGCTGTTCGAGACCCGGTTCGCCCCGCAGCTGTCCGACGCCGACCGCGAGTCCGCGACGGAAGCGCTGGCCGCCGAGCTGAACGCGATGATCGACGAGGTCACCAGCCTCGACGAGGACCGGATCCTGCGCCGGCTGATGGCCGTCATCCGGGCCACGCTGCGGACGAACTACCACGTCACCGGCCCCGACGGGCAGCCACGGCCGTACCTGGCGATCAAGCTCGACCCGGCCGGTGTGCCCGATCTGCCCGAGCCGCGGCCGAAGTTCGAAATCTTCGTGTACTCCCCGCGCGTCGAGGGCGTGCACCTGCGCTTCGGCCAGGTCGCGCGCGGTGGCCTGCGCTGGTCGGACCGCCGCGAGGACTTCCGCACCGAGATCCTGGGGCTGGTCAAGGCGCAGGCGGTGAAGAACGCGGTGATCGTGCCGGTCGGCGCGAAGGGCGGCTTCGTCGTCAAGCGCCCGCCGGCGCCGAGCGGGGACGCGAGCATCGACCGCGACGCCCAGCTCACCGAGGGCATCGCCTGCTACCGCATGTTCATCTCCGGCCTGCTCGACCTGACCGACAACCGCATCGAGGGCAAGACCGTGCCCGCGCCGGGCGTCGTCCGGCACGACGCCGACGACTCCTACCTGGTCGTCGCGGCCGACAAGGGCACCGCGAAGTTCTCCGACATCGCGAACGAGGTTTCGGCGCAGTACGGCTTCTGGCTGGGCGACGCCTTCGCCTCCGGCGGCTCGGTCGGCTACGACCACAAGGCCATGGGCATCACGGCGAAGGGCGCTTGGGAGAGCGTCAAGCGGCACTTCCGCGAGCTGGGCAAGGACACCCAGACCGAGGACTTCACCGTCGTCGGCATCGGCGACATGATGGGTGACGTCTTCGGCAACGGCATGCTGCTTTCCGAGCACATCCGCCTGGTCGCGGCGTTCAACCACATGCACGTCTTCCTCGACCCGAACCCCGACGCGGCGAGCTCCTACGCTGAGCGCCGCCGGCTGTTCGACCTGCCGCGCAGCTCCTGGGACGACTACGACCGCTCGCTGATCAGCGATGGCGGCGGGATCTACCCGCGCACGGCGAAGTCGATCCCGATCAGCCCGCAGGTCCGCGCGGCGCTCGGCCTCGACGACAGCGTCACCGCACTGGCGCCGATGGACCTGATCCAGGCGATCCTGCTGGCGCCGGTCGAGCTGCTGTGGAACGGCGGCATCGGCACCTACGTCAAGGCGGAGACCGAAACCCACCAGGCAGCTGGTGACAAGGCCAACGACGCCATCCGCGTCGACGGCAAGCAGCTGCGCGTCAAGGTCTTCGGCGAGGGCGGCAACCTCGGCCTCACCCAGCTGGGCCGGATCGAGTTCGCCCGGGGCGGCGGCAAGATCAACACCGACGCGCTCGACAACTCGGCCGGGGTCGACTGCTCCGACCACGAGGTCAACATCAAGATCCTGCTCGACCACCTGGTCCAGACCGGCAAGCTGGAGCGCGAACAGCGCAACGAGCTGCTGGAGGAGATGACCGACGAGGTCGGCGCGCTGGTGCTCAAGGACAACTACCGGCAGAACGCCGTCCTCGGCGTCAGCCGGGCGCACGCCGCGCCGATGGTCTCGGTGCACGCGCGGCAGGTGCAGGCGCTGGTGTCCGCGGGTGCCTTCGACCGCAAGCTCGAAGCGCTGCCCGGCAACTCGGAGTTCCGTGAGCTGGAGAAGGCGGGCGAGGGCCTCACCTCGCCGGAGCTGGCGACCTTGCTGGCCCACGTCAAGCTGGACCTGAAGGACAAGCTGCTGGCCAGCGACCTGCCCGACTCGCAGGTGTTCGCCGGCCGGTTGCCCGCGTACTTCCCGAAGCCGCTGCGCGAACGGTTCGCGGACGCGATCGGCGAGCACCCGCTGCGCCGGCAGATCATCACCACGATGATCGCCAACGAGGTGGTCGACGGCGGCGGTATCTCGTTCGTCTACCGGCTGATGGAGGAGATGAACGCGACCGCGACGGACGCCGTGCGCGCGTACGCCGTGGTGACGCGGGTGTTCGACCTCCCCGCCCTGTGGAAGGAGATCGACGCGCTGGACAACGTCGTGCACACCGACGTCGCCGACGCGATGGTGCTGGAGACGCGGCGGCTGCTCGACCGGGCCGCGCGCTGGTTCCTCACCAACCGGCCGCAGCCGCTGGCGCCGCTGTCGGAGATCAAGCGCTTCGGTCGGGTGCTGAACGACCTGGTGCCGAAGATCGGTGACCTGCTCCGCGGCCGCGAGGCCGAGTCGGTGCAGACGCACGCGGAGGAGCTGATGGCCGCCGACGTGCCGCCCGCACTGGCCCGCCGGGTCTCGCTGCTGCTGCACACCTACGGCCTGCTCGACGTCACCGAGGTGGCCGAACTCGCCGAGCAGCAGGTCGGCCTGGACGCCACGCACAGCCCGGCCGAGACCGCGGAGCTGTACTACGCGCTCTCGGCGCACCTGGACATCGATCAGATGCTCACCGAGATCAGCAAGCTCGAACGCGGCAACCGCTGGCACGCGCTCGCCCGGCTTTCGCTGCGCGACGACGTCTACAGCTCGCTGCGGGCCATCACGCTGGACGCGCTGCGGCACAGCGACCCCGGCTCGTCCGGTGACGCCAAGATCGCCCAGTGGGAGAAGACCAACGCGTCCCGCCTGCAGCGGACGCGCGTCTCGCTCGACGAGATCACCAAGTCCGGCCGGCTCGACCTGGCGATGCTGTCGGTGGCGGCCCGCCAGATCAGGAGCACGGTGCGGTGACCTACGTTTCGCTGGTCCGTCCGCGCTGGACGGACATGGACGTCTACGGCCACATCAACCACGCGAAGATGGTGACTCTGCTCGAAGAGGCACGCATCCCGCTGTTGTTCGACAACGCCGTCGAGGCCGGGCTCGAACAGCTGCCGAAGGGCATCGTCGTGGTGCGGCTGGAGGTGGCCTACAAGGCGCCGATCGTGGTGTCCGGGCAGCACCTGCGCGTCGACATCGACCTGACGGAGCTGCGGGCGGCGAGCTTCACACTGGCCTACCGCGTGCACACCGGGCCGGCCGAGTCGGACCCGGTCGCCGTCACCGCGGAGACGGTGCTGGCGCCGTACGACACGGTCGCGCTGCGGCCGCGTAGGCTCACCCCGGCCGAGTCGGAGTTTCTGAAGCAGGGGTTCGCGGATGCCTGAGTTGTTCGTGCCGGATGCAGCCGACCGGGAGACCCTCGGGGCGTTCGTCGCCCGCGCGGTCCGGCTGGACGGCCAGACGGCCGTCCGGCTGCGGCAGCGCGGCGACGGCGTGGTCGAGGCCTGGACGGCCACACCGTTCGAGTGCCTGGCCACCCGCGCGGTGGCCGGGGACGTCACCCCGGGCGACGTCACGGTGTCGGGCAACGAGCTGCTCGCGGCGCTGACCGTGGCGGGCGGCCCCCGGATGGACCCGGGCCCGGCCCGCGACCTGCTGTGGCACGGCGAGCTGCCGCCGCCCGGCCGCTGGCCGCTGGTCGACGAGCTCCCGGCGCGGATGGTGTCGGAACTGGCGGACCGCGGCGTGACGCTGGCCAGGGACAACGCCGGCCCGCACGGCAACCCGCCGTCGTCGCTGATGGACCAAGCGGTGCTGACGGTGAGCGGCGGCTCGGTCGAGGTCAAGGTCCAGATGCGGTGCCTGTTCGCGATGTCCGGCATGGGGTTCGTGGATTCGGACGTTCCCGGCGACGTGGTGCGCGTGACGGCGACGGACTCGTGGCTGCGCCTGGACGCCCGGTACGGGGCGATCGTGCGGCGCCGGCACGCGCTGCTGCCGCTGCTGTTCTGACGAAGTCCTTACGGCGGTCACCGCCCGGCCCGGGCGGTGGCACGCTGGACGGATGAGCGCGGACGAAGACCCGACCGCGGACTTCCTCGCCGGAGTCCGCGCGGAGGAAACGCCCTGGCGGCAGGACCGTCCGGCCGGGGAGCCGGCGCCGGAGCGCACCGAACGACCGTCGAAGTGGAACCGCGTGGCCCAGGCGGCTCCGTACGTCCAGGCCGCGGCGCTGGTGGCGTGGCTGGCGAGCGGCGCCTTCGACGACGGCTCGGGCTCGGGGAACTCGAGCTAGACCAGCCAGACGGCCGAATCCGCCGGGAGCTTCCCGTCCACCAGCGGGCTGCTCGCCAGCAGCACCTCACCCGGCGGCAGCGCGATCGGGCTCGCCGACGTGTTCAACGCGCACACGAGACCGCCGCCTTTCCGGCGGAACGCGAAACACCCCGCGGGCGCGCCGTACCACTCCAGTTCGTCGCCGCCGAACGCCGGATGCGTCTTCCGCAGCTCGATCGCCTGGCGGTACAGCGACAGCGTCGAGTCCGCGTCCTCGATCTGCTTCTCCACCGTCAGCCCGCCCCACTCCGCGGGCATCGGCAGCCACGTGCGCGGATTCCGCGAGAACCCGAACGGCGGCAGGTCGCCCTCCCACGGCAGCGGGACCCGGGAGACGTCCCGTCCGAACTCGGCGCCGCTCGTCTTCGCGCGCGGGTCGGCCATCGCCGAGACCGGCAGGTCCACGTTGGCCAGGCCCAGCTCTTCGCCGTTGTACAGGTACACCGCGCCGGGCAACGCCAGCTCGACCAGCGCCATCGCCCGCGCGCGGCGCACCCCCACCGCACCGCCGCCGTAGCGGCTGACCTGCCGCCAGACGTCGTGGTTGCCCAGCGTCCACGTCGCCGGGGCGCCCGTGCGGGCCGGCACCGTCAGGGAGCGTTCGATGGCCGTCCGCATGGCGTCGGCGTCGAAGTGGGTCAGCACCAGCCGGAAGTTGAACGCCAGGTGCAGCTCGTCGGGCCGCAGGTAGCGCGACAGCCGCTCTTCGTCGGTCACCCAGATCTCGCCGACCGCCATCGCGTCCGGGAACTCGTCGAGCACCTTGCGGATCATCTGGTGGATTTCGTGGACGCTGTCGTGGTCCCACCGCGGGTCGTAGTAGTGGCTCGGCCCCAGCGGGTCCGCGCGCGGGTCCATGTCCGGCAGGCCGGGCGGTTTGGCCATGCCGTGCGCGACGTCGATGCGGAAGCCGTCGACGCCGCGTTCGAGCCAGAACCGCAGCGTCCGCTCCAGGTCGGCGGCGACCTCCGGGTTGGTCCAGTTCAGGTCCGGCTGCTGCGGCGCGAACAGGTGCAGGTACCACTGCCCGTCCGGCACCCGGGTCCAGGCGGGGCCGCCGAACGCGCTGACCCAGTTGTTCGGCGGGTCCTCGCCCTTCGGGCCGACGCCGTCGCGGAAGATGTAGCGGTCGCGTTCCGGGCTGCCCGGCGCGGCCGCCATCGCCGACTTGAACCAGGCGTGCTGGTTGCTGGTGTGGTTGGGGACCACGTCGACGGTGACCTTGATGTTGCGCTTGTGCGCCTCGGTGAGCAGCACGTCGAAGTCGCCGAGGGTGCCGAACATCGGATCGACGTCACGGGGGTCGGCGATGTCGTAGCCGTGGTCGGCCATCGGGGAGCGGTAGAACGGCGTCAGCCACAGCGCGTCGACGCCCAGCAGCTCCAGGTAACCGAGCCGGGAGTGGATGCCCTCCAGGTCCCCGACGCCGTCACCGTCCGAGTCGGCGAACGAGCGTACGTAGACCTGGTAGAAGACGGCGTCCTGCCACCAGGCTCGCTCACCCATCAGACGAAGCTGTTCATCATGCTGTGCGCGGCCATCTCCAGGTAGGCCCAGAGCCGGCCGCGGTACGGCTCTTCGAGGTTCTCCTCGTCGACCGCGATCCGGATGCAGCGCAGCCAGGCGTCCCGCTCCATCGGCCCGATCTTGAACGGCCCGTGCCGCATCCGCAGCCGCGGGTGCCCGCGCTGGTCGGAGTAGGTGTGCGGGCCGCCCCAGTACTGGATGAGGAACAGCCGGAAGCGCTCCTCGGCCGGACCGAGGTCCTCTTCGGGGTAGAGGGGACGGAGGATCTCGTCCCGCGCGACCTCCTCGTAGAACCGCCCGACGATCCGGCGGAACGTCGGTTCGCCGCCGATCGCTTCGTAGAGGTTCGCCGGTTCGCTCACTGCAGACACGCCTTCCATTTTGCCCTTGGGGTGCGGGTTCGCGACGCCCGGTCCTGCTCGTGCCGGATCGTCGCAAATCCGTTTCCCAGCGTAACCGCGCCCGGTCGGACGCCCAGGTGACGCGCTACTTCTTCTCGACCGCCGGCGCCGCGTGCGGGAACAGCCGGCCGAGTGGCGGCTCGAAGCCCGCCTCTTCCAGTGCCGCCAGCAGTTGGGCGCGCAGGGCGCGCTGCACGGCCCACTGCTTGCCCGGCCGCACCTTCACCGTCAGGCGCAGCTGGATGCCCTCCGGTGTGACGCTTTCCACACCCAGCATCTCCGGCGGCTCGAGGATGTTGTCCTTCAGCGCGTCACTCTCGGTGGCCGTGGACGCCGCGGCCGAGAGCACCGCCGTCGCGCGCTCGACGTCGGTCGTGTAGCCGAGCGGGACGTCGACGAGCGCCACCGCGAAGCCCTGGCTCGAGTTGCCGACGCGCAGCACCTCGCCGTTGCGCACGTACCAGACCGTGCCCTTGACGTCACGCAGCGTCGTGATCCGGAGCCCGACGGACTCGACCGTGCCGGACGCCTCGCCGACGTCCACGACGTCGCCGACGCCGTACTGGTCCTCGACCATCATGAAGATCCCGGACAGGAAGTCCTTGACCAGGTTCTGTGCGCCGAACCCGATCGCGACGCCGATGATGCCCGCCGAGGCGATGATCGGCCCGAGGTTGATGCCCAGTTCGCCCAGCACGAGGATGAACGCCAAGCCGTAGATCAGGAACGTGGCCAGCGACTTCAGCACCGAGCCGATGGTCTTCGCGCGCTGATGCCGCCGTTCGATGACGGCGGAGCCGAGGACCTCCGGAGCGCGCTCGCGCAGCGGGCGCAGCATCGACGGCAGCTTGCCGCCCGCCTTGGGCAGGGTCGTCACCCGGTTGATCAGCCGTCTCACGAGCAGCCGCACGACGGACGCGATCACGATGATCATCAGGATCTTGACCGGCTTGGTGATCAGCCAGTTCGCCGAGCCCGCCAGCCACTCGTTGTGCGTGACGTCGTACACCTGGTGACAGAAGGTGCTGAAGTCGTCGATGCACGGTGTCTTGGCGGAGGTGAGCAGGGGGAGCACGGGGGTTCGTTCATCCTTCCGGTCGGGTCGGGCACCCCAACGCCGAGTGGATGTTGGGTCGCGCGGATGTGACACGTCGTGTAACACACGTGCGCTGGGGGCCCGTTCTGTGGTCGACTATGCCTACGCCCCTGGAGGTGGTCGAGTGCCAGACCGACAACCCAGCCCCCGCGGCGCCTCCGGCCGAGCCACGGCCGACGAGGTGCCAGAGGTGGTTCTGCGTGCCTACCCGGGGGGTTCCGCATCCGGCGGAGCCGTCCCGGCCGGGCCGGGGACCCGCCCAGGGGGAGTGACCCGCCCGCCCGGACAGCGTAGTAGAGGCCGGGATCCGGCCGCCCCGGCCTGGGGCCGACGCCGGGTGCTCCTGCTCAACGCCACTTTCGAGCCGTTGACCGCGTTGCCGCTCCGGCGCGCGGTCGTGCTCGTGATGTGCGGCAAGGCCGAAGTGGTGCACGGTGACCCCGGCGGCACCGAACTGCATTCGGCGAAGGTGTCGCTGCCGGTGCCCTCGGTGATCCGTCTCAGCACGTACGTGCGCGTACCGTACCGCGCGAAGGTACCGCTCACCCGCGCCGGGCTGATGCACCGCGACCGGTACCGCTGCGCCTACTGCGGAGGGCGGGCCGAGACGATCGACCACGTCGTCCCGCGCAGCCGGGGCGGGCCCCACGCCTGGACCAACTGCGTCGCCTGCTGCGCCAAGTGCAACCACCGCAAGGCGGACCGGCTGCTCTCGGAGATCGGCTGGCGGCTGCGCGTCGTCCCGCGGGCCCCGCACGGCCCGCACTGGCGGCTGCTCGCGCACTCCAAGGAGGCCGACCCGCTCTGGCGGCCGTACCTGGGCTCCGCCGCCTAGCTCTTCGGGGTTTCCGGGTGGCGAAGCGCCCCCGGACAAGCCGGCGCCCCGGCTGCCTTGCGGCGGCCGGGGCGAGCCGGGTGCTTGCGCGTCTTCAGGTGGTGCGCGGCCCTGGAGGAAGGGGTCAGGCGGCGAGCGCGTAGTCGCTCTGGCAGGTGACGCGGGTGCCCATGGTGACGCGAGTGCCGCGGGTGACCCGCGTGCCACGCGTGACGCGGGTGCCGCAGGTGACGCGGGTGCCGGCCGTCACACGCGTGCCCATCGTGACTCGAGTGCCCCGCGTGACACGGGTCCCTCGCGTGACCCGCGTGCCCGCCGTCACCCGGGTGCCCATGGTGACGCGGGTTCCCGCCGTCACGCGTGTACCGCGAGTGACGCGTGTACCCCGCGTAACCCTTGTGCCCGCCGTCACCCGCGTTCCGGGGACGAATTCGATGTCGCTCGGTGACGAGAAGGTCTCGGTGATCGCCTGTGCGGACGTCTGGATGCTGTTCATGGCGGGGCCTCCTGGGACCGGTGCGTTACCTGCTGGGGCTGAGGCGCGGGGCGCAAGGCCCGTACAGGTGAAAAAGCTACGAGGATTTCAAGGCCCCGACAAGACGACAGCGGCGGGTGCGGCCGCCTGTACGTTGAGTTGCAACCTTTCGGCCCGACGGTCTTCGCCCCAACGTTCCAGTGCCCGCGAGCCAAGCGGCGGACGGCGCTCGCCTTACGACGAACGGTCGAGTGCGCCGCGCGCGGTGCCTTCGGTGTCTTCGGAGGTCATCCGATACGCTCAGCGCCGTGAACGTTGTCGAGACGATCGTGGTCTTCGCCGTGATCCCGCTGGCCATTTACGGCCTCGCCGGGCTGCTGACGCTCCGGCGCAGGTCCGGCGGTGCCCCGCGGCACCGGTCCGGCCAGGCCTGGGAGTACCCGGCCATGTGGTGGAGCGCCAACCCCGAAGGGGTCGGTGCCGGGCACCGGCACGCCGGCGCCGAGAACAGCGCGCCCGAGGGCGCCCCGACCGCGGCAGGAGGCGCTCGTGGCAACTGGTGAGCTGACGAAGCGCGTCGACGAGTCCGAGCTGGGCTACGGCGAGGCGCTGACGAACAGCGGCCGCGTGTCGGCCGCGAAGATGTACGAGCCGGCCGCGCCGTCGGGCCCGTTCAACACCCGCCAGCTGGCCCGCCTCGACGAGGCGCTGACGTTCGCGAGCCGCGAGACCGGCCTGGACTTCAGCCTGTACCTCGGCGAACTGGGCGAGGACAGCCGGACGGCGGCGGAGAAGCTGCACGCGACGACGGCGGACCCGTCGAACTCGGTCCTGATCGCGGTCTCGCCCGGCGAGCGCAAGATCGAGATCGTCACGGGCCGGGCGGCGTACCTGCGCCTGCCCGACCGCGGCGCCAAGCTGGCGGTGGCGAGCATGGTGGCGTCGTTCAAGGAGGGCGACCTGGTCCGCGGACTGGTCAACGGCCTGGTGAACGCGCTGCGCATGCTGTCCGACCAGGCGGGCCCCGCGCCCCGCTGACCCAGCCACCCGAAAGGGCCCCGCACCTGTTCGAGGTGCGGGGCCCTTTCGCGTCCGGCGCTCGGGTCAGGACTGGGCGTCGAAGTCCCGGGCCGCCAAAGCCCGCACGATCCCCGCCCGGCCCTCCGACACCAGCCGGCGCAGGGCCTGCTGGTGGTCGCCGGCCAGCCACTCGTCGGACGCCGTGACCGTCTCCGGGGCCACCGCCCACGACGGGTACAGCCCGATCGCGATCGGCTGCGCGCGCTCGCTCGACCGCCGCTGCCACACCTCGTCGATCACCTCGAAGTACTTGGCGACGTACGAGCCGAGCAGGGCCTTCTGGCCCGGGTGCGAGAAGCCCGAGATCAGCGAGTCGCTGACCGCGTTGGGCAGCTCGTCGTCGTAGACCGCGCGCTGCCACGCGTCGGCCTTGGCCTCCGCCGTCGGACGCAGCGCACGGGCGCGCTCGGCCTGTCGGCGGCCCGTGGCCGTGTTGTCGCGGGCCAGCTCCGCGTCGATCTCCGCTTCGGCCGCCTTGCCGTGCGCGACCAGCGCGTGCAGCAGCCGCCAGCGCAGGTCGGTGTCCACGGTCAGGCCCTCCAGTGGCGCCGAGCCGTCCAGCCAGCCGGTGACGACACCCAACGACGCTTCGTCGAGCACCGACCCGGCCAGGGAGTTCACGAACGCCAGCTGGTGGTCCGAGCCCGGCTCGGCGCCCCGGACCAGCTCCAGCAGCCGCGTGGTGAACGCCGGCCAGCCCGTCGAGGCCGCCCACTCCTGCTCCGCGTAGGAATTCAGCGCGGTCTGGGCCTGCAGCAGCAGCCGCTGGACGACGCCGACCTCGGTTTCGGTGTGGATGCCCCGCTGGACCAGCGTGACGAAGTCGCGGGCCTTCAGCTCGGCCTCGCGGGTCATCTCCCACGCCGCCGACCAGCACAGCGTCCGCGGCAGCGGCTCGGTGATGTCGGCGATGCGGTCGATCAGGGTCGTCAGCGACGCCGGGTCGAGCCGCATCGTGCAGTAGGTCAGGTCGTCGTCGTTGACGAGCACGAGCTTGCCCGCGGGCTGCCCGACCAGGTCCGGCACCTCGGTGCGCTCGCCGTCGACGTCGAGCTCGACTCGGTGCTTCCGGACGATCTTGCCGCCGTCCTCGTCGTAGACGCCGACGGCGACGCGGTGGGTGCGCAGCTCACCGGCGCCCGGCTTCGCGCCGGACTGCACGACGGCGAACGACGTGAACTTGCCGTCCGCGCCGACCTCGTAGCGCGGGCTCAGCGAGTTCAGCCCGGTGGTCTCCAGCCACTGCGCGCTCCACCACGACAGGTCGCGCCCGGACGCCTCCTCCAGCGCGCCCAGCAGGTCGGCCAGCGTCGCGTTGCCCCAGGCGTGCTTGCCGAAGTACACCTTCAGGCCGTCGAGGAAGTGGTCGAGCCCCACGTAGGCGACGAGCTGCTTGAGCACGCTCGCGCCCTTGGCGTAGGTGATGCCGTCGAAGTTCACCTCGACCGCGTGCAGGTCGACGATGTCGGCGGCGATCGGGTGCGTCGAGGGCAGCTGGTCCTGCCGGTAGGCCCACGACTTCTCGATGTTGGCGAAGCTGGTCCACGCGTTCTTGTACTCGGTGGCCTCGGCCTGGGCCAGGACGCTCGCGAAGGTCGCGAACGACTCGTTCAGCCACAGGTCGTCCCACCAGCGCATGGTGACCAGGTCGCCGAACCACATGTGCGCCATCTCGTGCAGCAGCGTCTCGGCGCGCCGCTCGTAGGCGTAGCGGGTGACGCGGCTGCGGAAGACGTAGTCCTCCAGGAACGTCACCGCGCCGGCGTTCTCCATCGCGCCCGCGTTGAACTCCGGCACGAACAGCTGGTCGTACTTGGAGAACGGGTAGGGCGTGCCGAAGTTCCGGTGGTAGAAGCCGAAGCCCTGCTTCGTCTCGGTGAACAGCCGGTCGGCGTCCATGTGCTCGGCCAGCGACGCGCGGCAGTAGATGCCGAGCGGGATGGTCTTGTGGTCGTCGGTGTACTCGTCACGCCATTCGGCGTACGGGCCGGCGATCAGCGCGACGAGGTAGGTCGAGATCCGCTCGGACTCCTTGAACACCGTGCGGACGGCGCCTTCCGGCGTCTCCTCGGCGGACTCGACGACGGCGTTGGAGATGACCTTCCAGTCCTTCGGCGCGACGACGGTCAGCCGGTAGACCGACTTCAGGTCGGGCTGGTCGAAGCAGGCGAACATGCGCTTGGCGTCCGCCGTCTCGAACTGGGTGTACAGGTAGACGCCGTCGTCGACCGGGTCGACGAACCGGTGCAGGCCTTCGCCGGTGTTCATGTACCGGCAGTCGGCGGTCACCGTGAGCTCGTTGGACTCGGCCAGCCCGGCCAGCGCGATGCCCTTGTCCTCGACGTACGCGCTGACGTCGACGTCCGCGCCGTTCAGGGTGGCCGAGTGCACGCGATCGGCGACGAGGTCGACCCACGTCGATTCGCCGGCCCGGGCGCTGGAGAACCGGACGGTCGTCGTCGACGCGAAGGTCTTCTCCCCGGGACCGCCGTGGCCGTCGGTCAGATCGAGCTCGATGTCGTAACCGGTGACGTCGAGCAGATCCGCGCGCAGCTTGGCTTGGTCGCGGGTCAGGTTGGGGGCGGGCACAGGCACCTCTGGTCGTTGGTATCGGTTTTCAACTCCTCGCATCCAATCATGGGGACGGGGTGGCGGGCGATAAGGGAACAACCCCGCGTTTCCCGGTGTTGGCCCGTCGTGTGGGGGTCCGCCCACACCGAGACGTGACTCAGGAGTGCCCGAATGACCGCTGCCGAGCAGCCCACGAAGGTCGATTTCTACTTCGACCCGATCTGCCCGTTCGCGTGGATCACCTCCCGCTGGATCCTGGAGGTGGAGAAGCACCGGAACCTGGACCTGCACTTCCGGATCATGAGCCTTTCGGTGCTCAACGACGGCCGGGACGAGCTGCCCGAGCAGTACAAGGAGCTGCTGGCGAAGGGCTGGGGCCCGGTGCGGGTGGCCGTGGCGCTGTCGCAGCTCAAGGGCGAAGAGGTGCTGCGGGAGTACTACACCGAGTTCGGCACCCGCTACCACAACCAGGGCGTCAAGGACTACGACGCGGTCATCAAGGACGCGCTGGCGGCGATCGGCGCGCCGGCCGAGCTGGCCGAGGCCGCGCACTCGACGGAGTACGACGAGGCGCTGAAGAAGAGCCACCACGAGGGCATGGACCCGGTCGGCCAGGACGTCGGCACCCCGACGATCCACATCGACGGCGTGGCGTTCTTCGGTCCGGTCCTGAGCTCCATCCCGCGCGGCGAAGACGCGCTGAAGGTGTTCGACGGCGCGGTGGCGCTGGCGAGCTACCCGGACTTCTTCGAGCTCAAGCGCACCCGGTCGGGTGAGCTCAACTTCGACTAGGGGGTCGCGAGGGCGGCCGAGGTGACGTCGGCGGGGTAGCGGGAGGCTGCCACGGCGGCCACCTCGGTCGTCTCGCCGCGGCCGAGGCCCGCTTTGAGCGTGATCAGCTCGTGCAGGCCGTCGCGGTGGTAGCGGACGAACGCCGCGTCGACCGGGTCGCCGTGGCCGGGCACGACCACCCCGGGCTCCAGCGCGAGGATCGCGTCGAGCGCGTCCGGCCAGGCGGTGAGGTCGGTTTCGTCGCTGAACGAGGACGCGGTGAACCCGCTCTCGGCGTGCTCGACGACGTCACCGGCGAACACGACCGCCGCGTCCGGGACGTGCACCACGACGTCGTGGCCGGTGTGCGCGCGGCCCGGGTGCAGCAGGACCGCCGTCCGGCCGCCCAGGTCCAGCTCGACGCGGCCGGTGAACGTGTGGTCGGGGGCCGTGATGGTCGTGCGCGAAATCGCCTCGGCGATCTCGGGCTTGCCTTCGCCGCGGTAGTGGGCCATCCACGCGGTGCGGGCGGCCTCGACGTCCCCGGCCAGCTCGGCCGCGCAGAGCTCGTGCGCCCAGATCTCGCAGGGCAGGAACGCCTCGGTGCCCCAGGTGTGGTCGAAGTGCGCGTGCGTGTAGACGACGGCCCACGGCAGCGTCGTGATCTCCCGGACCGCAGCGGCCAGCTCGGCGCCCTGCTCGACGTCGCCCCGGGTGTCGACGACCAGGCAGCGCTCGGTGCCCACGACCAGCCCCACGGTCAGGTCGAGCTCCTCGTAGCGGCGGGCGTGCACGCCGTCGGCGACCTCGATCCAGCGCCCGGTCATGCCAGTACTCCTTCGGTCAGGACGGGAGCAGCGTCGCTCACGTCGGTTTGCGCGGCCAGTGCGACGTCGCCGCCGTGGCCGGCTTCGATCAGCTCGCGCCCGGAGACGCAGTCCGGCAGCGCCGTGACGTCGACGGACCGCACGGCGAGAGCGGCTTCGGCGGACATCGAAAGACCGTATCCGGCCAGTGCTGCGGCGATCGCCCCGGCGCCCACCTGGTCCTCGACGCACGGCCGCAGCGGCCCGAAGGCGTCACCGTCGCCGAAGATGTCCACGCCCCAGCGTTCCCCGGCCGCGATCAACCCGATCGGACCACCCAGCTCGTGGGCCTTCGCGGCGACCGCCGAGGCGTTGCGCAGGCAGTCCGCGAGGACCCGGGCGCCGGTCGTCGCGGCCGCTTCGCACAGGGTCGCGCCGTTGGGCGAGGGGAGCGCGAGCAAGGTCCCCGGAGGGATGTCCGTCACAGAAGACGGCCGCAGGGTGAATTCACCCTCGCCCGCGATGACCGCGCCGGCTGCCCGAGCCCGCGCCACGCCGCGTTCGTCGCGCCACCGCACCGGCAGCACCCGGCCGCCGCGGCCGACCACGAGATCCGTGGTGGTGCTGAAGGAAAGCACGTCGACGACCACCAGGACCGCGCATTCGCGCCCGAGCGCGGCCACACCTTCGCCACCCCAGTCGAGCCGCACGTCGCTGCCGGTCTGCTCCCAGATCCCCACCCCCGGAGCATGCCCGAAACCGGCCGTGGTGGCAGACTCCCAGCCGTGCGCGTCTACTTGGGATCCGACCACGCCGGTTTCGAGCTGAAGAACCACCTGGTGGCTCACCTGCAGAAGCAGGGCCACGAGGTCACCGACATCGGGCCGCACGTCTACGACGCGGCCGACGACTACCCGGCGTTCTGCGTCGAGACGGCGTTGCGCGTGGTGGCCGACGAGGGTAGCCGCGGCATCGTCGTCGGCGGCTCCGGCAACGGCGAGCAGATCGCCGCGAACAAGGTCCCCGGCGCCCGCGCCGGCCTGGCCTGGAGCGTCGAGACCGCCAAGCTGTGCCGGGAGCACAACCACGCCCAGCTGATCGGTGTCGGCGCCCGGATGCACACCGCCGAGGAGGCCGTCGAGATCGTCGAGGCGTTCCTGGCGACCGAGGTCTCGCCCGAGGAGCGGCACGCCCGCCGCGTCCAGCAGCTGCTCGACTACGAGCGCACCGGGACCCCGCCGGCGTTGCCGGAGGCCTGATGCCCGAGGGGCACACGCTCCACCGGCTCGCGCGGCTGCACAAGCGCCGGTTCGCCGGCGCCCCGGTCGCGGTGAGCAGCCCCCAGGGCCGGTTCGCCGCCGAAGCGTCCCGTTTGGACGGTCAGGTGTTCGTCGGCGCCGAGGCGCACGGCAAGCACCTGTTCCACGACTACGGTCCGCACGGCGTCGTGCACATCCACCTCGGGCTCTACGGCACCTTCGGCGAATCCCCGCTGCCCGCGCCGGAACCGGTGGGCCAGGTCCGGCTGCGGCTGGCCGGCCGGACACATTGGACGGACCTGCGCGGGCCCACCCGCTGCGAGCTGCTGGCTCCGGACCAGGCCGACGCGATCAAAGCCCGGCTCGGTCCCGACCCGCTGCGCCGCGACGCGAAGCCCGACCTGGCCTGGGCGAAGATTTCGCGGTCCAGGACGTCGATCGCGGCGCTGCTGATGGACCAGGCGGTGCTCGCGGGCGTCGGCAACGTGTACCGCGCGGAGGTGCTGTTCCGCCACGGCGTCGCGCCGCTCACGCCCGGGCGGGCGCTGGATCGCGCGCTGTGGGAAGCCATCTGGGCGGATCTGGTGACCTTGATGCGCGTCGGCGTCCGCGTCGGCCGCATCGACACCGTCCGCCCGGAGCACCTGCCGGAGGTGATGGGCCGCGCGGCCCGGGTGGACCGCCACGGCGGCGAGGTCTACGTCTACCGCCGCGCCGGCGAGCCGTGCCTGGTGTGCGGGACACCGGTGGCGCACTCGGAACTGGTCGGCCGCAACCTCTACTGGTGCCCCACCTGCCAGCCCGCTTGAAAACGCCGTGAGCGGCCCGTTCGTCCGAACGAGCCGCTCATCGGGTCAGAAGTCGAAGCCGCCCCCGTCGAAGCCTCCGCCGTCGAACCCGCCACCGTCGAAGCCGCCGCCACCCCAGTCGCCGCCGGCGTCGCCACCCATGTCTCCGCCGCCATCGCCGCCCATGTCGCCACCGTCGCCGCCCGTGTCACCGGACTCGAGCGCGTCCTGCTGGCCCGCGTCGTAGCCGGACTCCCAGGCCGAGGCGCTCGCGATGCCGCCCATACCGGAGAACATCGCGCTGAACAGGAACATCGACCCGATGCCCCAGGCGCCGGCGACGAGCGCGGGCTTCCACCACGGCTCGCTGTACCAGCCCTGCGGCACCGGACGGCCCGCGACGCGGCCGCCGGGGTAGTAGTACGGCGTGTCCTGGCCGGCGTCGGGGGAAGCGGCGTAGTGCTGGCCCTCGACGTCGACGTCGCGGCGCTCGGTGACCTTGCCGGCGCGCTCGCGCTCGGCCTCCTCCGGCAGCTGCGGGCCGGGGTCCATGCCCATCGCGGTGCGCGCGGCGCGGACGTAGTAGAGGCCCTCGATGGCGGTCTCCTTGACCAGCCGGGCCTGCTCGATCGTGCGCGCCTGCTCCATCTGCGAGCCGGCCGCGTTGTAGCGCTCGGCGGCGTCGGCCATCGCCTGCTGCGACGCGGTGTCCGTGCCGTTGATGTTGAGGACCTGGCCGCCGAGCCGCTCGAGGAGGCGCCGGGCGTCGGCCTTGGCGTCGTCGAGCTCCCGCTGCCGGGCCGCGGCGCGCTGCCGCGAGAAATAGAGGCCGCCACCGACGATCACGACGACGAGCACGATCAGGAAGATCGCGGTGCCCATGGACCACTCCCAGAAGTTCGCGCACTCGGTGACCGGTGGTCACCTCTGATCCGGACAACGCGGACGCTACGCGATGGGTTCCCGGTGTTCGATCGGGCCCAGCGTGATCAGGCCCACCGCCGGACCTGGCCGAAGAAACTAGAACACGTTATAGTTCGATCCCATGAAGTTCACCCTGTCGATCGCGATGAACCCCCTCGATCAGCTGGGCGAGCTCGCCCGGGCCGCCGAAGAAGCCGGCTTCGCCTCCATTGCCCTGCCCGACTCGCTCTTCTACGCCGAAACGGTGGACACGGACTACCCGTACACCCCCGACGGCAGCCGGTTCTGGACCGCGGAGACCCCCTGGGTGGACCCGCTCGTCGCGACCGCGTCGATGGGCGCGGTCACCAGCCGGATCCGCTTCTACACCTCCGTGCTCAAGCTCGGCTCGCGCAACCCGGTGCTGCTGGCCCGCCAGGTGGGCTCGGCGGCGGTGCTCACCGGCGGCCGGTTCGGCCTGGGCCTGGGCGTCGGCTGGCTGCCGCAGGAGTTCGAATACTGCGGCGTGCCGTTCGAGCGGCGCGGCAAGCGCGTCGACGAAGCCATCGACGTGCTGCGGCTGATCCTCGACGGCGGCATGGTCGAGTACCACGGGGAGTTCTACGACTTCGACAAGATCCAGATGAGCCCGGCGCCGCCCAGCCGGGTGCCGTTCTACATCGGCGGCCACACCGAAGTCGCGCTGAAGCGCGCCGCGCGGGTCGCCGACGGCTGGTCGTCGGCGATGATGAAGCTGGACGAACTGCGCGACACCATCGCCCGGCTCAAGGAGCTGCTGGCCGAGCAGGGCCGCGCCGATGTCCCGTTCGAGTACCAGGCGGTCTGCATCGACCGGTTCGGCCTCGACGGCTACCGGGAGCAGGCCGAAGCCGGCGTCACCGACGTCATCACCATGCCGTGGGTGTTCGACGGCGTCGGGTTCGACGCGCCGGTCGGGCCGAAGCTCGAAGCGATCCGCAAGTTCGGGGCCGAGATCATCGCGAAGTTCGAGGAGTGACTCCCATGGGCGTGCAGGTCAGCTGGGACACGGCGGCGGAGCAGCCGCCGGCACGGCGCGCGGCGTTCGCGTCGATGACCGCGGTGACGGCGGGGGACAAGGAGGCCTGGCTCGCGCTGTTCGCCGCGGACGCCGTCGTCGAGGACCCGGTGGGCCCGTCGATGTTCGACGCGGAGGGCAAGGGCCACCACGGCCGCGAGGGCATCGGCGCGTTCTGGGACATGACGATCGCCAACGTCGAGCGCTTCGAATTCACCATCCGCGACTCCCACGCGGGGGGCGACGAGGTGGCCAACGTCGGGACGATCACGACGTTCCTGCCGGGCGGCTACCGCGTCGACACCGACGGGGTGTTCGTCTACCGCGTCGGCGAGGACGGGCTGATCAGGTCGGTGCGGGCGTTCTGGGAGACCGACCGCGCGATGGCTACCGCGCGGCAGGTGGAGGGCTAGCTCCGGCCGCGCCGGAAGATCGACACATACCGCAACCGTCCCGTTGCGGAAAGAGCGCATTCTGGCGATTGTTTGCTCGATCGTGCTACTTTTTGCTCATGCAAGCAAAAACGTTCACCGAGAACGCCCGCCGGGCGCAGATCGTCCGTGCGGCGATCGAGACCATCGGTGAACTGGGGTATGCGAAGGCTTCGTTCGGGCAGATCGCGAAACGTGCCGGGCTGAGCAGCACCGGCATGATCTCCTACCACTTCGACGGCAAGGCGGACCTGATCGCCGAAGTCGTCAGGGACGTGCTGGCCACGAGCCTCGCCTACATGCGGGAGCGGATCGACGCGGCGGGTGGACCGGCGGCGGAGCTGCGGGCCTACATCGAGTCGAACCTGGCGTTCATCGCCGAGCACCCGGTCGAACTCACCGCGCTGCTCGAGAGCCTGCGGCACGGCGGCGGCGGCGCCGGCGGCGCGGTCACCGCGGGCAACGACGACTGGTACCACGGCGCCGTCGACATCCTGGAAACCTGCCTGCGCGAGGGGCAGCGCACCGGCGACTTCGGCCGGTTCGACCCGCGCGTCATGGCGATCACCGTCCGCCAGGCGATCGACGGCATCCACACCGAACTGATCCGGCGTCCCGACACCGATGTCGACGCCTACGCGGCCGAACTGGTCGCCATTGTCGAACGTGCCACCGCGCACGACTGAACTGGGGAAACCATGGCCACTGCGAACACCTCCGGCCGCGTCCTGCGGCCGGTCATCGCCCTGCTCTACCTGAACCTGCTGATCAGCATCGCGTTCGCGGTGCTCACCTTCCTGCACAAGGACGGCATCCTCGACTACCAGGTGCTGCACTGGGAGTCGACCGGCCAGGCCGACCCGGCCGACCGGGCGGGGACGCGGTCGTCCCTGGAGAGCGTGCTGTGGATCCGCCCGGTCTCCGTGCTGGTCATCGCGATCATCTACGTCCGGCTGGCCGGGCGGCTCAAGCTCGGCCGCCGCCGCACCTACGTCCGGCTGATGGTGATCACGGTCCTCGGCCTGGCGGGCCTGGTGTACCTCGTCGTCGCCGCCGAGTTCCCGGACTGGATGCGGGCGGGTCAGGCCGGGCAGGCGCTGGTGCTGCTCGTGCTGTTCCTGCTGCTGTGCACCAAGAGTGTGCGCGGGTACTTCTCGAAGCAAGGCCGGGTTCCGCAGAACGTGTGACAGCCGGGTGGCCGCGTCCGGTTCGCGGCGCGGCCACCCGACTTGAATTCAGTTCACATTCTGTTTCCCGGGTTTTATTCCACGGTGCAGGAAAAGACCGGAATGCGTCCGTGTTCCCGGGACGTAAACGTTACCCGACGGCCGGACGACCGCACCTCGCTCACTCGAATGCCCGAGCGCGGGAGCGGCGGCTCCGGCCGTGGGTGGAGAACCGGGTTTGCGCTGCTTTCGCCACCCTGTCCGGCACTGGTGCGCCCCTGGGTGGAACGCGACCAACCGGACATTTGGACCTGGGTGAACCCCCTTCGTGGCTCGTTGCGGCACGTAGGGGCAGGTGGTAGCTTCTGATCGTTATCTCCTTGCGGTGAACCGGACGATCGGGGCAGTAATCGTCCAAGCGGGAACCGCGAGGATCTGGGGTCTGGGGAAAGGTTGTCCGATGCACGTTTACCGCGGTCCTTCATAAGGGACGCCGAATAACACTTCGACGCCGGCTCGTGCGCGAGTCGTCGGGACTTTGTCGTCACCGGGCGCCCGTTGGGGAGTGGTGTGCCCGGTTGATCGACCGTGAAGCATTGCGTGTGACGGGCTTTTGTTCGCCGCGCACGCGGCTGTGCTGGTGATTCACGGGAAACCCGCGTTCGGCCCGTCTGGGGCGGCCGCAACGCGGGGCGTGGATCAATCGAATCCAACACGCAACGAATTCCTGGGGGAAGTTCCCGCCATGCTCATCGAACGTGATTTCGAAACGGCGACGCTGAGTCAGATGCTCGCCGACACCCACTCCGGCGCCGGCGGTGTCGGCCTGATCCTCGGCCCGGTCGCCAGCGGCAAGACCGCGCTGCTGGAGGCCTTCGGCCGGCAGGCCGCGGGCACCGGCGCGGTCGTGCTGTCCGCTTCCGGCGCCCGGTCGGAAACCGCCGTCGGGCTCGGCGTCGTTTCGCAGCTGGTCCACACACCGGGCGTCCGGGCGGACATCGCGGACCAGGTTTCGGCGTACGTGGAGGACGCCGAGGCTGATGCGACCCTGCTGGACAGCCGGTTCCTGCACCGCCTCTCCAGCGCGGTGATCAGCTGGTCGGCCGAAAGCCCGCTGGTGATCTGCGTCGACGACGCCCACCACGCCGATCCCGCGTCGCTGCAGTTCCTGCAGCACATGGCCCGGCGCATCCGGCCGGCCCACGTGCTCGTGCTGCTCGCCGAACGGGCGGATCCGGGCGAACGGCGCCCGGTGCGCCACGTCGACCTGATGCGGCGTCCGCACTGCCGCCAGCTGCGCCTGGCCCCGCTGTCCCGCAACGGCGTCGGCGTCCTGCTGGCCGGCAAGCTCGACGAGGGCAAGGCCCGCGCACTGGCCGCGGAGTGCTTCGCGGTCAGCGGCGGTAACCCGCTGCTGGCCACCGCGCTGGTGCAGGACACCCGGGCCGCCGGCACGGGCCAGGTCGTGGCCGGGCCGGCCTACCGGCACGCGGTGCTCAGCTGCCTGCACTCCAGCGAGCCGCGGGCGCTCGAGCTCGCCCGGGCGCTCGCCGTCCTCGGCGACGACGAGCAGTCGCAGATCTCCCTGGCCGGCGGCATGGTCTCCTTCGCGCCGGCCACCACCGAGCCGGTGCGCCGGGCACTGGAGTCGGCCGGTGTCCTCGACGGCCACCGGTTCCGGCACGCCGAAGCCCGGGTCGCGGTGCTCGACGAGCTCGACCCCGGCATCCGGTCCGCCCTGCACGGCCAGGCCGCCCGCCTGCTGTTCGACCAGGGGGCCCGGCCGACCGCCATCGCCACCCACGTCGTGGCGGGGAACCTGGACGAGCCGTGGACCGAGCACCTGCTGTCCGAGGCGTCGGAGGCGGCGCTGCTCGAGGACGACGTCGAGCTGGCCCGCGCCTGCATCGCGATGGCCGGCCGCTGCTGCACCGACGACCGCGACCGGGCGATCGCCAAGGCCTCACTGGCCGACATCGAATGGCGGACCACCCCCGCGAAGGCGATGCGCCGGCTGCCGGAGCTGGTGCACGCGACCCGTGCCGGGCACCTGACGGGTGTCCGGGTCGTCGGCATCTTCGAGTTCCTGCTCTGGTTCGGCCGGGTCGACGAGGCCGTGGAGATCGCGCACGCGTTCGGCGACCTCGTCGACAGCCGGGACCGCCGCACCCGCGGCGAGCTGCTGACGCTCGGCTCGTGGCTGGCCAGTTCGGTGCCGGGGATGCGGCACCTGGTGGAGCCGATGCTCGCCACGATCACCGGCGACCCGCAGTCGTCGCAGTTCGGGCTCGCGGTGAACTCGCAGCTGAAGGCGATCGACGCGCTGACCAGCGCGGTCCGCGAAGGCCCGTCCGAGGCCGCCGTGCTCGACGCCGAGCAGGTGCTGGAAGGCACCCGGATGACCGACATCACCCTGCGGCACCTGGTTTTCGCGGCGACGGTGCTGATCTACGCCGAACGCCTCGACAAGGCCGCCACCTGGTCCGAGCACCTGATGGCGCAGGCCGCCGGCCGCCCGGCCCCGACCTGGCAGGCCTCGCTGGCGGAACTGCGCGCGGAGGTCGCCCTCCGGCAGGGCGACCTGCCGCTCGCGGCCCGCAACGCGAAGGTCGCGCTGACGAAGATGACCCCGGAGGCGTGGGGCATCGGGGTGGGCGCGCCGCTGGCCACCCTGCTGGCCGCGTTGACCGAGATGGGCCGGTTCGACGAGGCGGCGGAGCTGCTCAACCAGCCGGTGCCCGACGCGCTCGGCGAAACCCGGTTCGGCCTGCACTACCTGCACGCGCGGGGCCACTACTACCTCGCGACGGGCCGGCTGCCGACTGCGCTGAACGATTTCCTGGCCTGCGGGGACCAGATGGCCCGCTGGGAGCTGGACCAGCCGTCGCTGGTGCCGTGGCGCTCCAGCGCCGCGGAGGTCTACCTGAAGCTGGGCGACCGCGAGAAGGCCCGGGAGCTGGCCGAGGAGCAGGCGGCGAAGCTGGGCCCGGACTGCGGTGACCGCACCCGCGGCATCACGCTGCGGACGCTGGCGCTCGTGGCCGACCCGGCGCGGCGGCCGGAGCTGATGCAGGAGGCGGTGGACGTGCTCGAGAAGTCCGGCGCCAAGCTGGAGCTGGCCCGGACGCTGGCCGAGCTCAGCCGGGCCTGCCAGGCGAGCGGAGACGCCGTCACCGCGCGCACGGCGGACCGGGACGCCCGGGTGCTGGCCAAGGAGTGCGGGGCGGAGCTGCTGCGGAAGACCTTCCTGGACGGCGGCGGGGAGGACACCGTGGTGGTCTCCCTGCGCGGCGCGGTCGCGCCCGCCGACGTCAAGCTGCTGACCGACGCCGAACAACGGGTCGGCTGGCTCGCCGCGCGGGGGCACACCAACCGGGAGATCGCCAGCCGGCTGTACATCACCGTCAGCACGGTGGAACAGCACCTGACGCGGGTGTACCGGAAGCTCAGCGTCAGCCGGCGCCGCGACCTGGCGTCGGAACCGCAGCTGCGGGTGCCGGAACAGCAGGAGCGCCTGCCGGGCATGGCCCGGCCGCCGGTGGCGGTCAACCACCGGGCGCCGGCGCCTCCGGTGCGCCGTCCACTGAGGCCGGTACCGCCGGCTCGCTGACACCGGATGTGAAGGAGCCGGGACCCCCTGCGGGTCCCGGCTCCTTTCGCTTTGCCGGAGCCCCTAGGCGCGCCCCTAGGTTTCCCCGCCGGGCCACTGACTTGGCGCCGGATTCATTGACAAAGAACCGGCGTCCCGCGAGCGTGGACGTCGTTGCCGGGCACCGCATTCGGCGCCCACAGCGCGATTTTCGCGGCGGCAGGGTTGATCGGAGCTGCTCGCAAGGCGGCCGGACGACGCCACGGCGGGAGCTGCACTCGTGGCAAGGAAGGCACATTCATGGCGAAGCGTGCGTTGATCACCGGTATCACCGGGCAGGACGGGTCGTACCTGGCCGAACACCTGCTGGCCGAGGGCTACCAGGTGTGGGGCCTGGTCCGCGGCCAGGCGAATCCGCGCAAGTCGCGGATCAGCAAGCTGGCCTCCGCTCTCCACTTCGTGGAGGGAGATCTGATGGACCAGGTCAGTCTCGTGTCCGCGGTGGACTTCGTGCAGCCGGACGAGGTCTACAACCTGGCGGCCATCTCGTTCGTGCCGATGTCGTGGCAGCAGCCCGAGCTCACCACCGAGGTGAACGGCATGGGCGTGCTGCGGGTGCTGGAAGCGGTCCGGATGGTGTGCGGCCTCGACAAGTCCCGGCCGACCGGCGGCGGCGGGATCCGGTTCTACCAGGCGTCGTCGTCGGAGATGTACGGCAAGGTCGCCGAAACCCCGCAGAACGAGCAGACCATCTTCCACCCGCGCAGCCCCTACGGGGTCGCGAAGACCTACGGGCACTTCATCACCAAGAACTACCGCGAGTCCTTCGGCATGTTCGGGGTCTCCGGGATCCTGTTCAACCACGAGTCGCCGCGCCGCGGCGCCGAGTTCGTCACCCGCAAGATCACCATGGCGGTGGCGGAGATCAAGCTCGGCCTGCGCGACAAGCTCTACCTCGGCAACCTCGACGCGGTGCGCGACTGGGGCTTCGCCGGCGACTACGTCCGCGCGATGCACCTGATGCTGCAGCAGGACACGGCGACCGACTACGTGGTCGGCACCGGCCGGATGCACTCGGTCCGCGACGCCGTCCGGATCGCCTTCGAGGCGGTGGACCTGAACTGGCGCGACTACGTCGTCGTCGACCCGGCCCTGGTCCGGCCCGCGGAGGTCGAGACCCTCTGCGCCGACCCGGGAAAGGCCCGCGCCGAGCTCGGCTGGAAGCAGTCGGTCGACTTCGAGGAACTCATGCGCATGATGGTCGAGGCCGACCTGCGGAAGGCGTCGAACGAACACAAGTACAGCGAGCTGATGCTCGCCGGGAGCTGGTGACCGCCGTGGGTGGCATCCTGTTCGCCTCGATCGCCGACGCCGGCATGATCAACCCGTTGCTCGTCATCGCCGGGGAACTCGCCCGCCGTGGCGTGCCGGACCTGTCCTTCGCGTCCACTGAGGACCGCCGCGCCGACGTCGAGGCGATCTCCGCCGACAACCCGGTCCGGTTCGTCTCGTTCGGGGAACGGCTCGAACGTCCGCCCGGCGAGTGGAACCCGGACCTCTACGCCGCGGCGACGCGGCCCGCGAAGCCCGGCAGCCTCACCGCGCGGCCGCAGAACGTGCTCGCCTACCTGAGCGGGGTCACCGACGCCGGGATCATGGTGACGATGTACGAGCGGGCGCTGGCCGTCGTCGACGAGGTGCAGCCGGCGCTGATGGTCATCGACTCCTCCAGCGTCTACCCGACCGACGCGGCGATCGCCCGGAACATCCCGTACGTCTACAGCGTGCCGATCTCGGTGAGCGAGGTCTTCGCCGACCGCCTGCCGCTGAGCTACCCGAGCCCGAACACCGGGCTGCCGCGTGAGCTGAGCCCGCGTCAGAAGCTCGCGAACCTCGGGTTCCGGCTGCGGCTGCTGCTCGGCATGCTGACCGAGGTGCCGGCGGTCCAGTTCACCAAGGCCCGCAAGGAAGCCGGGATCCTGAACGCCACCGCGGGCCAGTCCGGCTACGCCGACCGCGCCCAGGCGATCCTGGCCTATTCGGTGTTCGGCATGGAGTACCCGTTCGACGCGGCGCCGTCGCACCTGCGGATGGTCGGCCCGGTCGTGCCACCGCTGCCGGAGGCGGTGGAGCCGGACCCGGCGCTGTCGGCCTGGCTGGACGAGCACGAGTCGGTCGTGTACCTGGCGTTCGGCACCCACATGCGGCTGACGGCACCGCAGGTCGCGGCGATCGCCGAAGCGGCACGCCGGATCGGGCCGGAGCACCACGTGCTGTGGAAGCTGCCGAAGGCCCAGCGCGTCCACCTGCCGGCGGACCTCCCGCCGAACGTGCGGCTCGAACACTGGGTCCCGTCGCAGTTCGACGTCCTGGCCCACCCGCACGTGCGCGTCTACTACAACCACGGCGGCGGCAACAGCGCGTACGAAGGCATCTACTTCGGCAAGCCGGGGCTCGTGCAGCCGTTCTGGATGGACTGCCACGACCACGCGGCGCGGGTGCTCGACAGCGGCTGCGGGCTGGTGCTGTCGTACGAGGAAACGATCTCCGCGGACGCCGTCGTCGCCAAGCTGCGCCGGGTGCTGGAGGAGAAGGAGTTCACCGCGCGCGCCGAGGAATGGGCGGACCGCTTCCGTTCGGCGGGTGGCGCCGGCGCCGCTGCCGACGCCGTGCTGGCCGCACTCTGAAGGGAAACGGCATGTCCGTCAAGTATCCGGTGTCGCAGCCGTACCTGAACGGCGACGAGCTGGCCAACGTCACCGACGCCGTCACGAGCGGCTGGATCTCTTCGCAGGGACCGTACGTGTCCCGGTTCGAGTCGGCCTTCGCGTCCTACAACGGAGTCGCCCACGGGGTGGCGTGTTCGTCCGGCACGACGGCGCTGACGCTCGCGTTGCGGGCGCTGGGGATCGGGCCGGGGGACGAGGTGATCGTCCCGGAGTTCACGATGATCGCATCGGCGTGGGCGGTCACGTACACGGGCGCGACCCCGGTGTTCGTCGACTGCGCGGACGATCTGAACATCGACGTGTCGCTCATCGAGCCGAAGATCACCCCGCGCACCAAGGCGATCATGCCGGTGCACATCTACGGACGCCGTTGTGACATGGACGCCATCATGGAACTGGCGTACGAGTACAACCTGTGCGTGGTGGAGGATTCCGCCGAGGCGCACGGCGTCCGGCCGGTCGGGGACATCGCGTGCTTTTCGCTGTTCGCCAACAAGATCATCGCCTCGGGCGAGGGCGGAATTTGTTTGACGGACGACGCGCGGCTCGCTTCGCAGATGAAGCACCTGCGGGGGATGGCGTTCAATCGCGATCACACATTCCTGCACAAGAAGATCGGCTACAACTTCCGCATGACGAACCTGCAGGCCGCGGTGGCCACGGCGCAGGTGGCTCAGCTGGATTCGATCTTGGATCTGCGTGCTTCGATCGAGGCTCGCTATGACGCTGGGTTGCGGGACGTCCCTGGTGTCACGCTCATGCCCGCCCGGGATGTGCTGTGGATGTACGACATCCGGTGTTCGCGTCGCGACGAGTTGCGCGAATTCCTGGCGTCGGAGGGGATCGAGACCCGGGTGTTCTTCAAGCCGATGAGCCGGCAGCCGATGTACCTCGATCCGGTTTGGCCGTCCCTGAAGGCCAACCGGTTCGCCGAGGACGGGTTGTACCTGCCGACGTATACGTCGTTGACCGAGGCCGATCAGGAGTACATCACTTCTCGGGTGCGGAAGTTCTACGGGTGCTGAGGGGTTCAGGGTTTCGCCTGATCGGTAACTGTTCAGGCCGTTTTCGGGCTGTGAGCGGGCTTGTGGGATGATCTTGTTGTGGGGGAAGGTGTTCGTCCGTCGTATGACGAGCTGGCCGC
>NZ_JBFBCC010000016.1:132950-244957 GCF_040682955.1 Amycolatopsis sp. NPDC051045 | reverse complement strand
GAGGCCGACATATCCCGGTAAGGACCCGGAGTCAGTCAGGCGTCGGGTCAGACCCCGCCGGGAGGTGCTCCCCAACATCATCTCTGTCAGGCGTCCATGGCGTCGGCCAGGGACTTGGGGCGCATGTCGGTCCAGTTCGCTTCCACGTGGTCCAGGCAGGCCTGACGCGAGTCCGGGCCGAAGGTGACCGTCCAGCCGGGCGGGACGTCGGCGAACTCCGGCCACAGGCTGTGCTGGTTCTCGGTGTTGACCAGGACGAGGTACGTGCCGTCGGGGTCTTCGAACGGGTTGGTCATCGCGGGCCTCCTCAGGCGGTGATGTCCGTGCGGGCACCCTTCACCAGCGCGGTCAGCTGCTGGATGACCGGCGTGGCGAGCAGGTGGTTGAAGCGCGGCTCGGCCGACCAGTCGCCGAGCTGGCCCGCCTTGACCGCGGGCAGCTGGTTCCAGGTCGGGAACTGCGTCATCTGGGCACGCGGCAGCGCGTACGTCCGCGTGTCGGTGAGGATCAGGTCGGCCGGGTACTTGGCCGCCTGCTCCCAGCTCAGCTGCTCCCAGTAGTCCTCGCTGCCGCCGCCGGAGACGATGTCGAGCCCGAGCTCGCGGTAGTAGGCCAGGTCGGCGAAGAACTCCGGCTTCGCGATGTACAGGCCGTCCTTGTCGCCGTAGAGCACGAGGACTTTCAGCCCGGCCTTCTCCTTCGCCGCCGCGCGCAGGTCCTCGGACGCCTGGTCGAAGTCGGCCTTGGCCTTCTTCATGCTGTCGGAGTTCGCGTCGCCGCCGAGCGCGACGGCCAGCTGCGCGTACCGCTCGATCACCTTGGGGAGCGTGACCTTGTACTCCGACAACGCGACGACCGGGGCGACCTGCTGCACCTTCGGGCCGAGGTCGTCGGTCAGCACCCACATGTCCGTCGGCTTGGTGCCGGTCAGGCCGGTGATGACCAGGTCGGGCTTCAGCGCGGCGAACTTCTCCATGCTGAAGTCGTCCCAGGCGTTGCCGATCGACGTGACGGCGCCGAGGTCGATGTTGCCGGCCTGGAGCTCCTTGCCGCCGGACGCGGTCTTCTGCGGGCCGAAGACGCCGGCCGGGCGGACGCCGTAGTCCCACAGCGCCGCGGCCGAGCTGACGTAGGCCACCACGCGGGCCGGACGCTGGTCGCGGGCCGCCTTCTGGCCGCGGTCGTCGGTGAACTCCCACGGGCCGGAGGCGCCCGCCGCCGGCTTGTCGCCGCTGCCGCACGCGGTGAGGGCCGCGGCGGCGGCGACGCCACCCGCCCCGATCAGGAAGCCACGCCGGCTGAGCCCGGCAGCGCCTTGGAACACGGACATGAGCACCTTTCGAGAGCTTTCGGGGTTCCGGGCGGCCGAAGACCCGGATGTCACTGCAACTTTAGGATAGGCACACCTTATTTAGGGCCGCCTGCCGAAAGCAACCGCCGGGACTGCGCTGTGTCAACGCCCACCTCGGCCGGACAGCTGCGCCGGCGCGCCGGGCACCGGCTCGGCCGGGTCGTGTCCCAGGTGGACCTGCCGGTTGTCCCCGTCCACGTGCACCACCCGCGGCCGGTGCGCGGCGCGCTCGGACTCGTGGACCTGGGCGTAGGTGATGATGATGACGAGGTCGCCGGGGTGCACCAGGTGCGCGGCCGCGCCGTTCACGCCGATCACGCCGGAACCCGGCTCGCCGGTGATGGCGTAGGTCTCCAGCCGGGCGCCGTTGGTGATGTCGACGACCTGGACCCGTTCGCCCTCGACGATGTCCGCGGCGGCCATCAGGTCCGCGTCGATGGTCAGCGAGCCGACGTAGTGCAGGTCGGCCTGCGTCACGGTGGCGCGGTGGATCTTGGCGTTCATCAGGGTGCGGTGCACGGCTACCTCGTGTCTCGGGTCAACAGCGCGGCGAGTCCGGCCGCGGTGGGGGTACGGAAGAACTCGGCGATGGCCAGCTCGGTCCCGAGCCGTTCGGTGATCCGGTTGCGCAGGACCACGAGCAGCATCGAATGGCCGCCGAGGGTGAACAGGTCGTCGTCGGCGCCGACGGCGGCGACGTCCAAAACCTCCGCGAAGATCTCGCAAAGGGCCTTCTCCACCGGAGTTTCCGGCGCCCGGCCGCGCGCCTCGAACCCGGGCACCGGCAGGGCCGCCTTGTCGAGCTTCCCGTTGGGGGTCACGGGGAAGGCGTCCAGGGGAACGATCGCCGCGGGCACCATGTACTCCGGCAGCGACCGCGCCAGGAACTCCCGCAGCCGCACGGGGTCCGCGGTCGCCGGGGTCGTGTACGCGACCAGCCGCTTGTCCCGGTCTTCGCGGACGACCACCAGGGCCTGGGTGACGTCGTCGTGCCGGGCCAAAGCCGTCTCGATCTCGCCCGGTTCGATCCGGAAGCCGCGGATCTTGACCTGGTCGTCGGTGCGGCCGAGGTACTCCAGCTGCCCGTCGGGCCGCCACCGCACCAGGTCACCGGTGCGGTACATCCGCTCCCCCGCCAGCCCGAACGGGTCGGCGACGAACCGGTCGGCGGTGAGCGCGGGACGCTCGTGGTAGCCGCGGGCCAGGCCGGCGCCGGCCAGGTACAGCTCGCCCGGCACCCCGGCCGGCACCGGCGAAAGGCCACCGTCGAGGACGTACGCGCGCGTGTTGTGCACCGGGCGGCCGACCACCGGCCGGTCGGCGTCGCCGAAGCGGCCGACCAGAGCGTCCACGGTGGCCTCGGTCGGACCGTAGAGGTTGTACGCCGCCGTTTCCGGCATCGAACCCAGCGTCTCCCACAGCGTCTGGGACACGGCTTCACCACCGACGCCCACGACGCTCAGCACGCACTTCCCGTCCGAAATCACCCCGGCCGCGGCCAGCTGGGCGAAGTGCGACGGCGTGAGTTCGAGGAAGTCGAGCCCGCGTTCGCGCACGACCGCCGCCAGCCGGTCCGGGTCGCGGCGGGTGTCGTCGTCGACGACGTGCACCTCGTGCCCGTCGAGCAGCCACAGCTGCGGCTGCCACGACGCGTCGAAGAAGAACGCCCACGCGTGCCCGACCCGCAGCCGCCGCCCGCCCGCCGCGGCCACCGCCGGGCGGTAGAGCGTCTCCCGGTGGCTGTGGAACAGGTTCACCAGCCCGGAATGCGGAATGACGACGCCCTTGGGCTTGCCGGTGGAGCCGGACGTGTAGAGCACGTACGCCGGGTTGGCGGGTGACGGCGGAGTCAGCGCGGCGCCGGTGTCGACGACGTCTTCGACGAAGAGCGCCCCGGGGACCGGCGAAGCCAGCGAACGGCTGGTGAGCACGAGCGCGGCACCGGAGTCGGCGAGGATCGCCGCGATCCGGTCCACCGGCTGGTCCGGATCCACCGGCAGGTACGCCGCTCCCGTCTTGAACACGCCGAAGATCGCCTCGACGACCGCCGCCGACCGCGGCAGGACCAGCGCCACGACCTTTTCCGGGCCCGCACCCCGGGCCGCGAGCCACCGGGCGAGGCGGTCGGTGCGCGCGGCGAACTCCGCGAACGTGACGCTCGAAGCCGCGTCGCTGAGCGCGGTCGCGGCCGGGGTCGCCGCCACCTGCGCGGCCAGCCGGTCGACCACCGTCGGCGCCGCGGTCGTCAGCGGCGCGCCGGCGCCCCATTCGCGCAGGATCCGGTGCCGCTCGGCCGCGTCGAGGACGTCGATCCGGCTCAGTGGCCGGTCCGGGTCCGCGACGACGGCCGCCATCAGCCGGACCAGGCGCTCGGTGAGCGTGCGGGCGGTCGGCTCGTCGAAGAGGTCGAGGCTGTATTCGAGGTCGCCGTCGATGCCCTCGGTCGTTTCGACCAGGTCGAACGACAGGTCGAACTTCGCCTGCCGCAGCCCGGTGTCCCGGTAGGACGCATCCAGCCCGAGCAGCCGTTCCGGTTCCGCGCCCGAGTGGTAGACCGCGAGCATGACCTGGAACAGCGGGTGGCGGGCCAGGGACCGGGCCGGGTTCAGCACTTCGACGAGGTGCTCGAACGGCAGGTCCTGGTGGGCGTACGCCGCCAGGTCGGCCTCGCGGACGCGGTCGAGGAGCTCCCGGAACGTCGGGTCGCCGCCGGTGTCGGTGCGCAACACGAGGGTGTTGACGAAGAACCCGGCGAGGTCCTCCAGTGCGTGGTCGGTGCGGCCGGCCACCGGTGTGCCCAGTGGGATGTCGGTGCCCGCGCCGAGCCGGGTCAGCAGGGCGGCCAGCGCCGCCTGCAGCACCATGAACGTACTGGTGTCGCTGCGGTGGGCCAGCGCGCGCAGGCCGCGGTGCACGGCGGCGGGCACGGTGAACGGCACGGCGGCGCCGCGGTTGGTCGACCGCGCCGGGCGCGGCCGGTCGGCCGGGAGCGCCAGCTCGTCGGGCATCCCGGCCAGGGTCTCCCGCCAGAACGCGGCCTGACGGCCGAGGACGCTGTCCGGATCGTCGGTGCGGCCGAACATCTCCCGCTGCCACAGCGTGTAGTCCGCGTACTGCACCGGCAATGGCGTCCATTGTGGACGCTCGCCGCGGAGCCGCGCGGCGTAGGCGGTGTCGAGGTCCCGTTTCAGCGGCGGGAGCGACCAGCCGTCGCCCGCGACGTGGTGCACCAGCAGCACGAACACGTGCCGTTCGGGTCCGGCGGACACGAGGGTGGCCCGCACCGGGATCTCGGCGTCGAGGGTGAAGCGGTACGACGCCGCGGCGGTGACGCGCTCGTCGAGGTCCGCGGCGGGCACGGACTCGGTGACCAGCACCGGGCGAGCCCCGTCGAGCACGACCTGGCGGGGCGTGCCGTGGTCCTCGGCCAGCAGCGTCCGGAGGATCTCGTGGCGGGCCACGACGTCGCCCAGCGCGGCCCGCAGCGCGTCGACGTCGACCGGTCCGGTCAGTTCCCACGCCCACGGGATGTTGTAGGTCGCGCTCGGCCCGTCGAGGCGGTCGAGGAACCACAGCCGCTGCTGCGCGAACGACAGCGGCAGGACGTCCGGCCGCTCGGCCGGGGCCAGCGCCGGCCGGCTCCGGCGAGCGGGGTCGAGGAGTTCGGCGAGGCGGGCCGGCGTCGGCGCGTCGAACACCGCCCGGATCGGCACTTCGACGCCGAGCAGCGCCCGGATCCGGCTGACCAGCCGCGTCGCCAGGAGCGAATGCCCGCCGAGGGCGAAGAACCCGTCGTCCGGGCCCACCGCCGCGACGCCGAGGACGTCGGCGAACAGCTCGCACAACGCCTGCGCGGCGGGGGTCAGGGCACCACGGCCGGAGGTCCGCACCTCCGGCGCGGGCAGAGCGGCGCGGTCGAGCTTGCCGTTGGCGTTCACCGGCAGGTCCGGCAGCACGACGACGGCCGAGGGCACCAGGTACTCCGGCAGCCGCGCCGCCAGCAGGGCCCGCAGCGCCGCCGGGTCCGCGGTCTCCCCCGCCGGCACGACGTAGGCGATGAGCCGGTGCTCGCGGGCGATGACGACCGCCCGCGCCACCGAGGCGTCCGTGGTCAGCACGGCTTCGACTTCGCCGGGCTCGACGCGGAACCCGCGGATCTTGATTTGCTGGTCGGCGCGGCCGAGGAACTCGAGGGCACCGTCGGCGCGGCGGCGAACCACGTCACCGGTGCGGTACATCCGCTCCCCCGGCGCCCCGGACGGGTCGGCCACGAACCGTTCCGCGCTCGACGCCGGACGCCCGAGGTAACCCCGGGCGAGCCCGGCGCCGGCCAGGTAGAGCTCGCCGCGCACGCCCGGCGGCACCGGCCGGAGAGCGGCGTCGAGGACGTACGCGCGGGTGTTCGCGATCGGCCGCCCGATGGCCACGGCGCCGTCGCAGACGTGGGCCAGGCTGTCGCCCGCGACCTCCGAACAGCCGTACAGGTTGACCAGCTTCGCCGACGGCCACCGCGCCGCGACCTTCCCGGCGAGGGCGTCGGAAAGCGGTTCGCCACTGGTGATCCACGTGGTCACAGCGGCGAACGCGTCGGCGGAGGCGTCCTCGGCGAAGGTGTCCTCGGCGAAGGTGTCGAGAAGGCTCGGCACGACGGTCAGCACCTGCGCGCCCGAGTTCCGCACGAGCTCGGCGAGGGCGAGCGGATCGGTGGCCGTCGCGTCGTCGGCGAGGACCACCGGATCGCCCGCGACGAGCCCGCCGAGCAGTTCGGTCGAGCCGTCGATGAACGTCAGCGCGCTCTTCGCCACGCGCACGCCCTGCGCCAGGTCACTTCCCCAGTGCAGCCGGTTGGCCAGCGCGCGCTGGGTTCCGGCGACCGCCTTCGGCCGGCCGGTGGAGCCGGACGTGAAGATCACGTACGCCGGGTTGTCCGCGCGGATCGACGGCCAGGCAGCCGGTTCCGGCCCGGTCTCGCCCGGCCGGACCAGCCGGTCGCCGAAGCCGTCCTCGGCGATGACCAGGTGCGGGTCGGCGTCGGTGAGCATCAGGTCGACGCGGTCCGCCGGGTGGTTGAGGTCCAACGGCAGGTAGGCGGCACCGGTCTTGAGCACCGCCAGGAGCGCGACCACCAGGCCGGCCGACCGCGGCAACGCGACGGCCACCACCCGTTCGGGGCCCGCGCCCCGCGCGAGCAGCGCCCGGGCGAGGGTCGTCGCTCGCTCGTCCAGCTCGGCATAGGTGAGCCGCTCGGCGCCGAACACCAAGGCCAGAGCGTCCGGAGTCCGCGTGACCCGGGCCGAGAACAGCCCGGCGGCCGTCTCGGCGGGTACCGGTGTCGCGGGGCCGGCGGCGAGCAGGTCGCGCTCGGCGCCGGTGAGCAGGTCGACGGCGCCGATCCGGGTGTCCGGGTCGGCGACCACGGCCTGCAGCAGCCTCCGCAGCCGGTCCAGGATCGTCTCGACGCTCGCGCGGTCGAAGACGTCGCTGTTGTACTCCGCGGTGCCGCGGATCCCCGCCTGGGGGCCGGGCCGCTCGCCGACGAAGAACGTCAGGTCGGCCCGGGCGGTGCCGGTGCGGACCGGCTCCTCCACCACGGTGAGGCCGGGCAGGGCGACGTCGGCGACGGCGTTGTTCTGCCAGGCGAGCATCGTCTGGAACAGCGGGTGGTGCGCGAGCGACCGGGCCGGGTTGAGGGCTTCCACGAGCCGTTCGAACGGCACGTCCTGGTGGGCGTAGGCGTCGAGGCTGCGGTTCCGCACCCGGGCGACGAGGTCGCGGAACGACGGGTCGCCGCCCGCGTCCACGCGCAGGACCAGCGTGTTGACGAAGAACCCGACGAGGTCGTCGAGTGCGGAGTCGGTGCGGCCGGCGATGGACGTGCCGAGCGGGATGTCGGTGCCCGCGCCGAGCCGGGTGAGCACCGCGGTGAGCCCGGCGTGCACGACCATGAACACGCTGGCGCCGCACGCACGGGCCAGCTCGACGAGGCCGCGGTGGAGCTCCGCGTCCCAGCCGAAGGCGAACTGCTCGCCGCGGTAGGACGCTTCCGCCGGGTGCGGCCGGTCGAGCGGCAGCTCGATCCGCTCCGGCAGGCCCGCCAGTGCGTCACGCCAGTAGGCCAGCTGCGGTTCGATCACCGGTTCGCCGAGGACGTCCCGCTGCCACAGCGTGTAGTCCGCGTACTGCACCGGCAACGGCGTCCACTGTGGAGCTTCCCCCGCCCGGCGGGCGGTGTAGGCCGCCGCCAGATCCCGCCACAGCGGCGCGGTCGACCAGCCGTCCGACGCGATGTGGTGGAACACCAGCACCAGGACGTGCTCCCGGGCACCCAGGCGGAGCAGCTCCGCCCGCACCGGGATCTCCGACTCCAGCTCGAACACCGTGCCCGCCGCTGCGGACACGGCATCGGCGAGCGTGGCCTCGGTGACCGTGCGCGTGGGCAGCGGGATCGTGACGTCGTCGAGGACGAGCTGCCGGGCTTCACCGTCGATCTCGGGGAAGACCGTGCGCAGCGCTTCGTGCCGCTCGACCACGTCCGTCAGCGCCGTGCGCAGCGCGTCGACGTCGAGGTCGCCGGTCAACCGGACGGCCGTCGGCATGTTGTACGTCGCCGACGGGCCCTCCAGCCGGTGCAGGAACCACAACCGCTGCTGGGCGAACGACAGCGGCAGCACCGCCGGTCGCGGCTCGGCGCGCACCAACGCGGGCCGGGCGGGCGAAGAGTCCGACGTGGCCAGCAGCGCGGCCAGGCCGGCCACCGTCGGGGTCTCGAACACCGACCGCACCTGCAGTTCGACGCCGAAGACCGCGCGCAGCCGCGCGACCAGCCGCGTCGCCATCAGCGAATGCCCGCCGAGGGCGAAGAAGTCGTCGTCGACGCCGATCGACGCGGTGTCGAGGACCTCGGCGAAGAGCCCGCAGAGGACTTCCTCGACCGGTGTGCGCGGGGCCCGGCCGGCCGGGCCGGCCTGCTGGTCCGGGCTCGGCAAGGCGCGCCGGTCCAGCTTGCCGGAGGCCAGCAGCGGGAGCCGGTCGAGGACCACGAACGCCGACGGCACCATGTACTGCGGCAGCCGGTCGCGGACGTGCGCTCGCAGAGCCGTCACCAGTGCGTTCGTGTCCCGCTGCCCGGCCGGGTGGTTGCCCAGCGCGGCCAGTGCGGCCCGGACCGGACGGCCGCGGTGGATCCGCGTGGGCTCGCCCGTGGTGAACACCGCTTCCAGCAGACCTTCCTGCGCGGTGAGCGTCGCGTACACGCGGTAGCCGTGGCGCTCACCGAGTTCGTGCAGGGTCTCGGGGTCCACTCCGGACGGTGCCGCGTCCAAAGCGGACAGCGCCGCGTCGGCGTCTCCCTCGGCCAGCGCGGTGACGGCGGCGAGTTCGCCGGACAACCGCGCGTCCGGCACACCGGTGACGCGCAGCCGGGCCGGGCCGGTCGCCAAGACCCGCTCCAGCTCGGCCGTCGAGGCGAACGCGACGACGTCTTCGGCCACCGGCGCCGGCCTCGGCGCCTTCCGCAGCACGACGTCGTAGCGGTGCCGGGTCAGCTCGTTGTGCGCCCGGCCGCGTTTGACCCACAGGTCGACGTCGTCGAAGCCATCGAGTTCCCGGGCCAGCGCCGGGAAGAAGTCCGGGTCGAGGACCAGCTCGCCTTCCCGCGCGATCGCCTGGTCCACGGCCGCCGCGTCCCGGCGCCCGTGCCGCAGTTCGGTCGCGGTCCGGAACGCCCGCAGCGACCGCAGGTTCCGGAGGTCGCCGAGGAAGAGCACGCCGCCGGGGCGGACCCGCGCCGCGGCCGTGCGGAGGACTTCGGCGAGGTAGCCGACGCTCGGGAAGTACTGGGCGACGGAGTTGACGATCACCGTGTCGAACTCCGGCAGCTCGCCCAAGTCGTGCGCCGGCCGGGCGGCCAGGTGCACCTTGTTCGCGAACGGCGTCGCGGCGAGTTCCCGCCGGAGGTTGGCGATGGCCTTCTCGGACAGGTCGACGCCCCAGTACTCCTCGGCGTCCGGCGCGATCCGCGAAAGGATCAGGCCGCTGCCGACGCCGATCTCCAGCACCCGCTTCGGCTTCAGCGCGCGGATCCGGTCGATCGTCGCCGCATGCCACTCCCGCATCTCCTCCAGCGGGATCTGGGTGCCGTCGTAGCTGGAGTTCCAGCCGGTGAAGTTCTCCTCCAGCCCGCCGGACGCCGCTTCGGTGAAGACGTTCTCGTGCAGCTCACGCCACTCGCCGACGTGCTCCAGTTCGGCTTCTTCGTCCCGGCCGGCCGCCGGCACGGCGTAGGCGACGAGCCGCCCGTCCTGGGCGAGCACGACGGACTGGCCGACGGCCGGGTGTTCGGCGAGCACGGACTCGATCTCGCCGAGCTCGATCCGGTAGCCGCGGATCTTGACCTGGTCGTCGGCCCGGCCCAGGAACACCAGCCGCCCGTCCGGCAGCCACTTCACCAAATCGCCGGTGCGGTAGAGCCGGCCACCCGAACCGAACGGATCCGCCACGAACCGCTCCGCCGTCAACCCCGGCCGCCCGAGATAACCGCGCGCCAAGCCGGATCCGGCGAGGTACAGCTCCCCCACCACGCCGGGCGGGACCGGCCGCAGCCCGGCGTCGAGCACGTACGCCCGGGTGCCGGGGTCCGGCACGCCGATCGGGACGACCGTGGCGTCCGCCAGCTCGGCCGGGTCGCTTTCCCCGAGCGTCGAGTTGGTGGTCGCCTCGGTGGGCCCGTAGGCGTTGAACATCCGCCGCTCCGGCGCCCACCGACGCACCAGCTCCGGCGACACCCGCTCGGTCCCCGCCAGCAGCACGCTGTCCCGCGGGAGATCGCAGTCCGCCGGCAGGGCGTCGAGCAGGGCCGGCGGCAGGATCATGAAGTCGACGCCGTGCCGGTGCGCGTACTCGGTCAGCGCCGGGCCCGCGACCCGCCGCTCGGCCGGGACCACGACCAGGCGGCCGCCCGAGAGCAGACCGAGGCACAGGTCCCAGAAAGCGACGTCGAAACTCGGCGACGCGAACTGCAGCACCCGGCTGTGCGGGCCGATGCCGAAGCGTTCGACCTGGGTGGCGACCAGTTTGGCGACGCCCGAGTGCTGGAGGACGACTCCCTTCGGCCGCCCGGACGAGCCGGACGTGTAGATCACGTACGCCGCGTTCTCGGGCGTGATCGCGACCGGCGGGTCCTCTGTGGACATCCCGGCGAGAGCCGCGTCGTCCAGGACCACCCGGGGCAGGGCCGCGGGCAGCTTCGCCTCGACGTCCCGGGTGGTCACCACGCAGACCGGGGCCGCGTCCTCGGTCATGTAGGCGATGCGGTCGCCCGGGTAGTCGACGTCGATCGGGAGGTAGGCGGCACCGGCCTTCAGGACGGCCAGCTCCGCGATGATCATGTCCACCGACCGCGGCACGGCCAGGGCGACGACGCGCTCCGGCCCGGCGCCGCGGCCGAGCAGCAGGTGCGCGAGCCGGTTGGCGCGGGCGTTCACCTCGGCGTAGGTGAGTTCGACGTCCTCGAACACGAGCGCCACCGCGTCGGGGGCCTCCGCGACGCGGCGGGCGAACATCCCGGGGAACGTCTCGGTGCCCGCCGGTTCGAGGGAGCCGGCCCACCGGGTGAGCACGCGTTCGCGCTCGTCCCCGGCCAGGAGGTCCAGGGACCCGACCGGGCGGTCGGGTTCGGCCAGCGCCGCGCGCAGCAGCACTTCGAGGCGGCGCAGGATCGCGTTCGCGCTCGCGTGGTCGAAGACGTCGGCGTTGAACTCCAGCACGCCGGCGATCCCGGCGTCGCGCTCGGTCAGCGAGATCGACAGGTCGAACTTCGACGTCCCGGTGGTCACCGGGATCTCGGTCACGGCCAGGCCGGGCAGGGTCACCTCGGCGCGGGCGTTGTTCTGCCCGGCGATCATGACCTGGAACAGCGGGTGGTAGGACAGCGACCGCGCCGGGTTGAGCACCTCCACCAGCCGCTCGAACGGCACGTCCTGGTGGGCGTACGCGTCGAGGTTGCGCTCGCGGACCCGGCCGAGGAGCTCGCGGAACGACGGTTCGCCGCCGGTGTCGACGCGCAGCACGAGGGTGTTGACGAAGAACCCGACGAGGTCGTCCAGGCCTGCGTCGGTGCGGCCGGCGATGGGCGAGCCGATCGGGACGTCGGTGCCCGCCCCCAGCCGCGTGAGCAGGGCGGCCAGCGCCGCGTGCACGACCATGAACACGCTGGCGCCGCATTCGCGGGCCAGCTCGGCCAGCCGGGCGTGGAGCCCGGCGTCCCAGGTGAAGGTGTGCAGTTCGCCGCGGAACGTCGCGGTCGCCGGGTGCGGCCGGTCGAGGGGCAGCTCGATCCGGTCCGGCAGGCCGTCCAGTGCCGCCCGCCAGTAGTCCAGCTGGGCGCTCAGCACGCTGTCCGGGTCGTCTTCGCCGCCGAGCAGTTCCTGCTGCCACAGCGTGTAGTCCGCGTACTGCACCGGCAGCGGCATCCACTGTGGAGTTTCCCCGGCGCGCCGGGCCGCATAGGCCGTGGCGATGTCGCGCCACAGCGGGGCCATCGACCAGCCGTCGGACGCGATGTGGTGGAACACCAGGGCCAGGACGTGCTCACCCGCGCCCGGCCGCAGCAACTCCACGCGCATCGGAGCTTCGTTCTCGAGGTCGAACGACGCGCGGACGAGGCCGGTCAGCGCCTCGTCGAGATCGGTGACCTCCCGCACGCGCAGGACGACCTCTTCCGCGGGGAGAACGTCCTGGTAGGGCACGCCGTCCCGTTGCGGGAACCGGGTGCGCAGCGCCTCGTGGCGGGCGACCACGTCCGACAGCGCCGTGCGCAGCGCCTCGACGTCGAGGTCGCCTTCGAGGCGCATGACCAGCGGGACGTTGTACGTGGCCGACGGTCCTTCGAGGTGGTGCAGGAACCACAGGCGCTGCTGGGCGCCGGACAGCGGCACCGGCTCCGGACGGCGCATCCGGGCCAGCGGCGGCCGCGCGGTCCCGCGAGCGGTGGCGAGCACCCCGGCCAGGCCCGCGGGCGTCGGCGTCTCGAAGACGGCCCGCACCTCGAGCTCGGCGTGCAGCGCGGTCCGGACGCGGGCGATCAGCCGGGTGGCCAGCAGCGAGTGGCCGCCGAGGGCGAAGAAGCTGTCGTCCGGGCCGACCCGCGGGAGGCCGAGGACGTCGGCGAACAGCTCGCACAGCTGCCGTTCGACCGGCGTGCGCGGCTCGCGGTCCGAGACCGGCGCGCTCCTGTCCGGCGCCGGCAGCGCACGGCGGTCGAGCTTGCCGTTCGCCGTCACCGGGAGCGCGTCGAGCACGACGATCGCCGACGGCACCATGTGCTCCGGCAGCCGTTCGGCGGCGAAGGCCCGCAGCTCCGCCGGCAGGGCGGTGCTGCGGCGCGACCGCCGGGGATTGCCGGTGTAGGACAGGATCGGGTCCGGGCCGGGCCGGAACGCACCGGCCGGGTCGCCGGTCGTGAACAGGACGTCGACCGAGCCGTCGCCGGCGGCGGACCAGGTGACGACCGTGCGGTGACCGCGGGTCTCGCCCAGTTCGTACCAGTCTTCGGGATTCACGCCGTCCGTGGTGCGTCCGTTCGGGACGCCTTCGATGCGCAGGCCGTCGTCCAGCCGCGCGGCCACCTCGTCCACAGTGGACACATCGGTGCCCCAGATCAGCGTCGTGACCGCCGGCGGCTCGGTGGCACCCGGCCGCAGGACCACGTCGTAGCGGTACCGCGTGAGCTCGTTGACCGCCCGGCCGCGCTTGACCCGGATGTCCGCGGTGACCCCGTCGAGACCCGCGAAGAACTCCGGCGCGACGAGCAGCTCCTTCTCCCGCAGAAGACGCTGCTCGACGTCGCCGCCGCGCGCCCGCGCCACGCCCGCGTGGAACGCCCGGACCTGACGCAGGTCCCGGACGTCGCCGACGAAGAGCGATCCGCCCGGCGCCAGCAGGGCCAGGGCCTGCCGCACGACGTCGAGGAGGTACGTCCCGCTCGGGAAGTACTGGACGACCGAGTTGAGCACGATGGTGTCGAAGAACCCCGCCGGCAGGCCGGTGAGGTCGGCGGCGTCGCCGGTGCGCAGTTCGACCCGCTCGGCGAGGGCCGGGTCGGCCGCGACCCGCTCGCCCAGCGAAGCGATGACCTCGGCGGAGAAGTCCGTGCCCCAGTACGCGGCGCAATGCGGGGCCAGCTCGGTCAGCAGCAGCCCGCTGCCGACGCCGATCTCGAGCACGCGCCGCGGCTCCAGCTCGCGGATCCGCGTGACGATGGCGGCACGCCACTCGCGCATCTCGGCCCGCGGGATCGGCTCGCCGGTGTAACTGGAGTTCCAGCCCGCGAACTCGTCCTCGGCGTCGGAGTACATCGAGTCGTACAGGGCCCGCCACTCGCCGACCTGCTCGGTCTCCTCCTCGGCGGAACCGGAGTGGTCGGCGGGGACGACGTACCCGGCCAAGCGGACGTCGCCGGGGCGGTCCTCGCGGGCGACGACGACGGCGTGGGCGACGTCGTCGTGGGCGGACAGGGTCGCGGCGATCTCACCGGGTTCGACGCGGAAGCCGCGGATCTTGAGCTGCTCGTCGCCGCGGCCGAGGAACTCGAGGACACCGTCGGCGCGGAAGCGGGCGAGGTCGCCGGTGCGGTACATCCGGGAGCCGGGCGCGCCGAACGGATCGGCGACGAACCGCTCGGCGGTCAGCCCGGCCCGGCCGAGGTAGCCGCGGGCGAGCTGGACGCCGGCCAGGTACAGCTCGCCGGGGGTGCCCGGCGGCACCGGGCGCAGGGCGGCGTCGAGGACGTAGGTGCGGGTGTTCCACACCGGACGGCCGATCGGGACCGAACTGTCCTCCGTGGACGTACGCCACGAGGTGACGTCGACCGACGCTTCCGTGGGCCCGTAGAGGTTGTGCAGTTCGGCGTCGAGCACCCGGCCGAACTGCGTGACCGCGTCCGGTGGCAGGGCTTCGCCACTGCACAGGACCCGGCGGAGGCTCGTGGCGTCCCCCGCCGCCGGTTCCTGCAGGAAGACCTGGAGCATCGAGGGGACGAAGTGGACGGTCGTGATCGCGCGGTCGCGGATCAGCCGGGCGAGGTAGGCGGGGTCCTTGTGCCCGTCCGGCCGGGCCAGTACCTCGGTGGCGCCGGTGATCAGCGGCCAGAGGAACTCCCACACCGAGACGTCGAAGCTGGACGGCGTCTTCTGCAGGACCCGGTCTTCGGCGGTGAGGCCGTACTCGGCCTGCATCCAGAGCAGCCGGTTGACGATCCCCGCGTGCGGGACGACGACGCCCTTCGGACGGCCCGTCGAACCGGACGTGTAGATGACGTACGCCGGGTTCTCCGGCCGGAGCACGACCTCGAGCGGCGCCTCCGGCACACCGGTCAGGGTGTCCGGGTCGTCCAGGAGCACCGCACCCGGGACGGCGGTGTCCTTGACGGCCAGCACCAGCGCCGGACCCGCGTCTTCGAGCATGAACGCGATGCGGTCGGCCGGGTAGCCGGGGTCGAGCGGCAGGTAGGCCGCGCCCGTCTTGAGCACGGCGACGATCGCCGTGACCAGGTGCGTCGAGCGCGGCAGCGCCAAGGCGACCACGCGCTCGGGCCCGGCGCCCCGCGCGGCGAGCACGCGGGCCAGGCGGTCGGAGACGGCGTCCAGCTCGGCGTAGGTGAGTTCTTCGTCCTCGAAGACCAGGGCCGGGTGATCGGGGGTCCGCGCGACCTGGGCGGCGAACAGCTCGGGCACGGTGACCGCGGGGACGTCCTCGACCGCGCCGGACCAGGTTTCTTCGAGCCGGTCGCGTTCGGCAGGCGTGAGCACGTCCAGGGAGCCCAGCCGCCGGTCCGGGGCCTGGACGACCTGCCGGAGCAGGGTTTCCAGGCGGTCGAGGATCCCGGTCACGGTGGCCCGGTCGAACACCTCGGCGTTGAACTCGGCCTGGCCGTGCAGCCCGTCGGCCCGCTCGGTGAAGGAGAACCAGAGGTCGAACTTGGCCGTGCCGGTGCCCACGGGCTGCTCGGTCACGGTCAGCCCGGGCAGCTCGACACCGGAGCCGGGGGTGTTCTGCCAGGCGAGCATCGTCTGGAACAGCGGGTGGTGGGCAAGCGACCGGGCCGGGTTCAGCGCCTCCACCAGCCGTTCGAACGGCACGTCCTGGTGGGCGTAGGCGTCGAGGCTGCGCTCCCGCACCCGCGCGACGAGGTCGCGGAACGACGGGTCACCCCCGGTGTCCACGCGCAGGACCAGCGTGTTGACGAAGAACCCGACGAGGTCGTCCAGCGCGGGATCGGTGCGGCCGGCGATCGGGGTGCCGATCGGGATGTCGGTGCCCGCGCCGAGGCGGGACAGCAACGCCGTCAGGCCCGCGTGCACGACCATGAACGGGCTGGCCCCGCAGGCGCGGGCGAGGTCGGTGAGCCCGGCTTGGAGCCCCGCGTCCCAGGTGAAGGTGAAGAAGCCGCCGCGGTAGGCGGAGACCGGCGGGTGCGGCCGGTCGAGCGGGAGCGGGATCCGCTCGGGCAGGCCGTCGAGCGCTTCGCGCCAGTAGCTGAGCTGGGCCGATTCCTCGGTCGCCAGGAGATCGCGTTGCCACAGCGTGTAGTCGGCGTACTGCACCGGCAGCGGCGTCCACTGTGGAGCTTCGCCGCGCAGGCGGGCGCGGTAGGCCGTGGCGATGTCCCACCACAGCGGGGACAGCGACCAGCCGTCGGCGGCGATGTGGTGCACGACCAGGACCAGCACGTGGCGCCGCGGGTCGACGGTCAGCAGTTCGGCGCGCACCGGCACCCCGGCAGCCAGGTCGAAGACGCCACGCACGAGCGCGTCCACTGCGGAGTCCACCTCGGTCACTTCGCGGACGGTCAGCTCCACCGTCCCCTCGGGCAGCACCTCCTGGTACGGCACGCCGTCGGCGACCGGGAAGACCGTGCGCAGTGCCTCGTGCCGGGCGAGCACGTCGGTCAGCGCCTCGCGCAGCGCGTCGACGTCCAGCTCACCGGCCAGCCGCATGACGAGCGGGACGTTGTAGGTCGCCGAGCCGCCTTCGAGCCCGTGCAGGAACCACAGCCGCTGCTGCGCGAACGACAGCGGCAGCCGCCCGGGCCGCTCGGTGACGCGGACGAGCGGGCGCCGCTCGGTGCCGTCGGCCGTCCCGGACACCAGGTCCGCGAGCGCGGCCGGCGTCGGCGCGTCGAACACCGCCCGCACCGGCACCTCGGCGCCGACGGCCGCGCGGATCCGCTGGATCAGCCGGGTCGCCAGCAGCGAGTGGCCGCCGAGCGCGAAGAAGTCGTCGTCGGGGCCGGCCTGCGGCACCCCCAGTACGTCGGCGAACATCTCGCACAGCAGCTGCTCGACCGGGGTGCGCGGCGCGCGGCCCGGTCCGGCGGTGAACCGCTCCGGGCTCGGCAGGGCCTTGCGGTCCAGCTTGCCCGAAGCGAGCACCGGCAGCTTGTCGAGCACGACGAACGCCGAGGGCACCATGTACTGCGGCAGCCGGTCCCGCACGTGCGCGCGCAGGGAGGCGACGAACGCACCGGTTTCGCGCCGGGCCGCCGGGTTGTTGGCGTACGACCCGGGCGTGCCCGTCCGGCGCACCGGGCGGTAGGCGGGGCCGTCCTCGCCCCTCGTGAAGACGGCTTCCAGCTCGCCGCCTGCGGCCGCCAACGTGACCGCCACGCGGTAGCCGGCGCGCTCACCCAGCCGGTACCAGGCTTCCGGGTCGACGCCGTCGCGGCGGTCGAGGGCGGCCAGTGCCGCCTCGGCGTCGCCGGTGTCCAGGGCCCGGACCGCGGCCAGCTCGCCGGCCAGCCGCGCGTCCGGGATCGCGGTGACCCGCAGCCGCTCCGGCGTTTCGGTGGACAGGAACCGTTCCACCGCACCGAGTTCACCGAAGGCGACGACCTGCTCCTCGGCCGCGTCCGGCCGGGGCGCCTTCCGCAGGACGACGTCGTAGCGGTGCCGGGTCAGCTCGTTGTGCGCCCGGCCGCGTTTGACCCACAGATCGACGTCGTCGAAGCCGTCGAGTTCCCGGGCCAGCGCCGGGAAGAAGTCCGGGTCGAGGACCAGCTCGCCCTCGCGCGCGATCGCCTGGTCCACCGCGGCGACGTCGGCCCGGCCGCGGTGCAGCTCGACGGCGGTCCGGAACGCCCGCAGCGAGCGGAGGTTGCGGAGGTCGCCGAGGAAGATCGTCCCGCCCGGGGCCAGGAGACCGGCGGCGGTTTTCACGACTTCGGCGAGGTAGTCCGCGCTCGGGAAGTACTGGGCGACGGAGTTGACGATCACGGTGTCGAACGGCTCGTCCGGCAACTCGCCCAGGTCGTGGGCCGGCCGCGCGGCCAGGTGCACCTTGCCCGCGAGCTCCGGCATCGCCGCGACCTCGCGCCGGACGTTCTCGATCGCGCTCTCGGAAAGGTCGACGCCCCAATAGGTTTCGGCGTCCGGGGCGATCCGCGAGAGGATCAGGCCGCTGCCGACCCCGATCTCCAGCACCCGCTTCGGCTCCAGGGCCCGGATCCGGTCGATCGTCGCCGCGTGCCACTCCCGCATCTCTTCCAACGGGAGCTCGGTGCCGTCGTAGCTGGAGTTCCAGCCCGCGAAGTTCTCCTCGATGCCGTGGGAACCGGCGAGCATTTCCTCGTGGACGTCGTGCCACTCGTCGACGTGGCCCTGCTCGGCCGCCTGGTCGCGGTCGGGCACCGGCACGGCGTAGGCGACCAGCCGCCCGTCCTGGGCGACGACGACCGACTGGCCGACGCGCGGGTGTTCGGCGAGGACGGACTCGAGCTCGCCGAGCTCGATCCGGTAGCCGCGGATCTTGACCTGGTCGTCGGCCCGGCCCAGGAACACCAGCCGCCCGTCCGGCAGCCACTTCACCAGGTCGCCGGTGCGGTAGAGCCGGCCACCCGATCCGAACGGATCCGCCACGAACCGCTCCGCCGTCAACCCCGGCCGCCCCAGGTACCCGCGCGCCAAGCCGCTTCCGGCGAGGTACAGTTCCCCGGCGACCCCGACCGGGACCGGCGCGAGGGAGGCGTCGAGCACGTACGCCCGGGTGCCGGGGTCCGGCACGCCGATCGGCACGGCCGAGCCGGGGGCGATGTCCGGGTCGCAGAGCCCGAGCGTCGAGTTGGTCGTGGCCTCGGTCGGGCCGTAGGCGTTGAACATCCGCCGTCCGGGCGCCCAGCGCCGCACCAGCTCCGGGGACACCCGCTCGGTCCCCGCCAGCAGCACGCTGTCCCGCGGCAGGTCGCAGTCCTCCGGGAACTCGGCGAGCAGAGCGGGCGGCAGGATCATGAAGTCCACGCCGTGCCGGTGCGCGTACTCGGCCAGTTCCGGCCCGGGCACCCGGCGTTCGGCCGGGACGATCACCAGGCGGCCGCCCGAGAGCAGGCCGAGGCACAGGTCCCAGAAAGCGACGTCGAAACTCGGCGACGCGAAATGCAGCACCCGGCTGTGCGGGCCCACGCCGAACCGCTCGGCCTGCGTCGCGACCAGCTTCGCGACGCCCGCGTGGGAGACCACGACCCCCTTGGGCCGGCCGGTGGAGCCGGACGTGTAGATCACGTACGCCGCGTTGGCCGGGACGATCGCGGCGGCCGGGTCCGTCGCCGGGACGTCGCCGTCGATCGGCTCGTCGAGGAGCAGGACGTCGCCGTCGAAGCGGCCCGCGAGGTCGCGAGTGGTCACCACGCACACCGGGCGCGCGTCGGCGACCATGAACGCGAGGCGTTCGGCCGGGTAGTCCGGGTCCAGCGGCAGGTACGCAGCGCCGGCCTTGAGCACGGCCAGTTCGGCGACGATCATTTCGAGCGAACGGGGCACGGCGAGCGCGACCACCCGCTCGGGACCGGCCCCGCGTCCGATGAGGACGTGGGCGAGGCGGTTCGCGCGGGCGTCGAGTTCGGCGTAGGTGAGTTCCTCGTCCTCGAAGACGAGGGCCACGGCGTCCGGCGCCTGCCGGACGCGGGCGGCGAACAGCTCCGGCAGCGTCGACAGCGACGCCGCGAGCTCCGTGTCGTTCCACTCCTCGAGAATGCGGTGGAGTTCCGGCGCGGTCATCAGGTCCAGCCGGGTCACCGGCCACTGTGGACGTTCCCGGGCCGCGGCGAGGAGGTGCTCGAGGTGGTCCAGCATGCGGTCCACAGTGGATTCGTCGAGGACGTCGGCGCGGTAGTGGACGCCGTCCGCGGTCAGGTTCAGGTCGAGCGGGAGGTCGGTTTCGGCGCCGAAGCCGACGTTGACGAGCACCGATCCCCCGCGACCGGGCTCGGGCTTCACCTCGGCGACCAAGTCGGCAAAGGGAACTTCGTGCGCCAGCGCGTCTTCCCGCGCCTCGCGCACGCGGGCGACGACGTCGGCGAAGCCAGGTGCGCCACCGAGATCCACCCGCAGCGGCACCAGCGACCCGATGCCGAGCACGACGTCCGCGGTGCCCGCATAGCGGGACAGCAGCACGGTGAAGGCCGCCAGGAGCGTCAGGTCGTCGACCGCAGGCAGGGGCCGGACCAGCTTCGCCCGCGCGCCGGGCTCCGCCGGGTACGGCCGATCGACCGGCAGCGGCAGCTCCTTCGGCGCCGAGGCGAGGCGGTCACGCCAGAAACCCAGCCTCGACACCTGCTGCACAGCGTCACCGTTGTTCACCGGTAGACCAGCCTCCCGCTGCTCACGGCGCCCCGATCAGGACGCTGACTTAGGTGACCCTAACAAACGGATGGTGAGGATGCACTCCTGTACCATCGGTTAGCCTTACCTAAATCAGTACCAGTCGGAGGTGCGGTGCGAACAGACCCCGGAGGGATCGCTCTCAAGCGACGCCCGCCACACACGGGCCGCGCGCTCGGTCTGCTGGCCGCTCTCGGTGTCCTGGTTTTCCTGTGCCTGCTGAGTGTCTGGCTGGGCTCGAAGGAGATTTCGTTCGGCGCCGTCTGGCAGGTGCTCTGGCACGACGACGGTTCGGCCGACGCGGTGATCATCCACAGTGTCCGGATGCCGCGGACCCTGCTGGCGGTGCTGGTGGGGGCCGGGCTCGGTCTGGCCGGCACCCTCATGCAGGCGCTGACCCGCAATCCGCTGGCCGACCCCGGACTGCTGGGCGTCAGCGCCGGAGCGGCGTTCGCCATCGTCTTCTCGATCACCGTGCTCGGCGTCGGCTCCCTCTACGGCTACATCTGGTTCGCCTTCGCCGGCGCGCTCGCCGCGACCGCGGTCGTCTACTTCCTGGGCACCCGCGGCCGCAGCGGGTCGAGCCCGGTCAAGCTCGCCCTCGCCGGGGCCGCCGTCACGGCGCTGCTCGGCTCGTTCACCAGCGCGATGGTGCTGTCGGACCCGGTGGCGCTCAACCGCTACCGGTTCTGGTCGGCCGGTTCCCTCGCCGGCGTCGACAGCGGTTCGCTGCTGCAGGTCCTGCCGTTCCTCCTCGCCGGCGTGGTGCTCGCGATCGCGAGCGGCCCGGCGTTGAACAGCCTCGCGCTCGGGGACGACGTCGCGGTCGCACTCGGACGGCGGCTGGGCCCGCTGCGGCTGCGCGGCGCGCTGGCCATCACGCTCCTCACCGGCGCTTCCGTCGCGGTCGCCGGGCCGATCGTGTTCCTCGGCCTGATCGTCCCGCACGCCGTGCGGTTCGTCATCGGGCCCGACCACCGGTGGCTGCTGCCCTACACCGCGGTCCTCGCGCCGTGCCTGCTGCTGGCCGCGGACATCCTCGGCCGGGTGATGGCGCGCCCCGGTGAGGTCCGCGCCGGCGTGATCGTCGCGTTCCTCGGCGCGCCGTTCTTCATCTACCTCGTCCGCCGCCGCAAGCTCGTGGAGTCCTGATGAGCCTGCTGCAGGTGCGGCGCGACCGCGTCACCTTCCGCCTCGCGAAACCCGCGATCTCCGGCCGGATCCGGCCCCGGCTGATCGTCGTCTCGCTCGTGCTCGCCGTGCTCGCGTTCGCGTTGTTCTGCGTGGGCATGACGATCGGGGACGTCCCGCTCAGCGTGTCCGACGTCCTTTCCGCGGTGTTCGGCGGTGGGGACAGCGGCACCGGCTACATCGTGCAGGAGCTGCGGCTGCCCCGGGCGCTGACCGGACTGCTGGCGGGGCTCGCGTTCGGCGCGTCCGGCGCGGTGTTCCAGACCATCACCCGCAACCCGCTGGCCAGCCCGGACATGATCGGCATCAACGCGGGGGCGGCCACCGCCGTCGTCGCCGGGATCTCGTTCGGCTTCGGTGGCGGCCTCGGCACCACCACGCTCGGCCTCCTGGGCGGGCTGCTGACCGCCCTGCTCGTGTACGCGCTCGCGTGGCGGCGCGGCACCACCGGCTACCGGATCATCCTGGTGGGCATCGGGATCTTCGCGGTGTGCACCAGCTTGACGGACTACCTGCTCAGCCGCGCGCAGATCACCGAAGCCCAGGCGTCGATCGGCTGGCTCGTCGGCAACCTGAACAACCGCGGCTGGGAGCACGTCGTCCCGCTGGCCTGCGCACTGGCGGTGCTGCTGCCGCTGGTGCTGGCCCTGTCGCGGTGGATGCGCACGCTGCAGCTCGGCGACGACGTGGCGGCCGGGCTCGGCACGCCGGTGCAGCCGGTGCGGCTCGGCCTCCTGCTGGCCGGCGCCGGGCTGGTCGCCTTCGCGACGGCGTCCGCGGGCCCGGTCTCGTTCGTCGCGCTGACCGCGCCGCAGATCGCGCAACGCCTCGCGCGCCAGGCGTCACCCCCGCTCACCGCGTCCGCGCTCACCGGCGCGGTCGTGGTGCTGGGGAGCGACATCCTGGCCCGGTTCCTCACGGCGTCCCCGTTGCCGGTCGGCATCGTGACCGGCGCGCTCGGCGCCCCCCTGCTGCTCTGGCTGCTGGCCAGGGCCAACCGATCCGGTTCCGGAGGCTGAACAGATGACACCGTCCCTGCGCGTGCAGGACCTGCGCGTCGCCTACGACGACCGGGTCGTCATCGACGGCCTCGACCTGGACATCCCGCCCGGGAAGATCACCGCGATCGTCGGCGCGAACGCGTGCGGGAAGTCGACGCTGCTGCGCACGCTGGCCCGGCTGCTCACGCCGAAGTCGGGCGGGGTGTACCTCGACGGCCGTTCGATCCACGACCTGCCGACCCGCCAGGTCGCCCAGCGGCTCGGGATCCTGCCGCAGTCCCCGGTGGCGCCCGAGGGCATGACGGTGGCCGACCTCGTCGGCCGCGGTCGCGCCCCGCACCAGAGCTGGTGGCGCCAATGGTCCACATCGGACGAGACCGCGGTCCGCGACGCCTTGGCCGCCACCGAGATGACCGACCTGGCCGATCGGCCGGTGGACGAGCTCTCCGGCGGCCAGCGCCAGCGCGCGTGGATCGCGATGGCGGTCGCGCAGGACACCCCGGTGCTGCTGCTCGACGAGCCGACGACCTACCTCGACCTGGCCCACCAGATCGACGTGCTCGACCTGGTCGTCGACCTCAACCGCGGCGAGGGCCGGACGGTGGTGATGGTGCTGCACGACCTCCCGCAGGCGTGCCGCTACGCCGACCACGTGATCGCGATGAAGGCGGGCCGCGTGGTGGCTTCCGGCGAGCCGGCTTCGGTGATCACCGAGAAGCTCGTCGAGGAGGTCTTCGACGTCCGCTGCCAGGTGACCTCGGACCCGGTGAGCGGGACCCCGATGGTGATCCCGATCAGCCGCCACCACCCCGCGCCGGTGCACCAGGCCTGAAAGCCTTCGCCGAGCGCTATGCTGACGGCCGTGTACGCGCTGCCCGAAAAGACCGTCGGCCCCGAGCGTGAGCTGCTCGAGGCCATGCTGGACCGCAACCGCCTCGCCCTCGTCGAGAACGCGCGAGGACTGTCGGAAGCCGACGCCCGGCGACGCTTGGTCTCGTCGCTGACCACGCCGATCAGCCTGGTCAAGCACGCCGCCGTCGCCGAGCGCCGCTGGTTCCAGTGGCTGGTGGCCGGCCTCGGCGAGTCCGAGATCGACGGCCCCTCGACCCCCGGGGACGCCAGCTTCGCCGTCTCCGACGACGAGACGGTGGCCGACGTGATCGCCGAGTACGAGCGCGCCAGCGCCCGCTCCCGGGAGATCGCGGCGGGCTTCTCCCTCGACGACCGGTGGACGCACCCGGTCGTCGGCGAGGTCAGCCTCCGGTTCATCTACCTGTTCCTGATCGAGGAGTTCGCCCGCCACACCGGCCACGGCGACATCCTCCGGGAACAGCTCACCGCGCGCTGACGGCGTACTCCTCCGCCGGCTCCGCGGCCACTCGCCGGTCCACAATGGACTGCAGGATCTCCCCGACCCGCACCGCGGTGTTCGACAGCAGCGACGACGTGATGCCGTGCGTGTGCTCGGTGCCGCCCTGCAGGTAGATCCCGCCGCGCAGCGGGAAGTCCGTGGTGATCCGGTAGTCGCGTTCGACGCGCAGGCGGCCGGACTCGTCGCGCAGGCACCGCGGACCCAGCTCGCCGAGCAGCGGCGTCGGGTCCGCGGGCCGGTAGCCGGTGGCGTAGACGACCGCGTCGGCCTCCAGGACCGTGCGCTCGCCCGTCGTCAGGGACTCGACCGTCACGGTTCCCGCGTCGGTCACCTCGGCCGGGCGCGAGACGTTGAACAGCCGCAGCCGTTCCACGCCCAGCACCTTCTCGCGGTAGACCCGCCGGTAGAGCTCGTCGATCAGGTCGATGTCGACGGCCGAGTAGTTCGTCGCGCCGTGGTAGCGCATCAGGCGGTCCTTCACCGGCTCGCCCGCGCGGTAGAACTGGTCGACGGCGTCGGGGTCGAAGATCCGGTTCGCGAACGAGCTGTCGTCGGCCGGGCTGTAGCCGTAGCGGGCGAACACCGCGCACACCTCGGTGCGCGGGAACTCGTCGTGCAGCAACGCGGCGACCTCGGCCGCGCTCTGGCCGGCGCCGACCACGACGAACCGCTTCGGGTCGGACCCGCGCAGGGCGTCCACGCGGAACAGCAGTTCGCTGTTGTGCCAGATCCGGGTGCCGGCGGTGACGCCCGGGGGCAGCTGGGGCCGCAGGCCCGTGCCCACCACCAGGTTCCGGGCGCGCAGCGACGAGCCGTCCGACGCTTCGACGTCGAAATAGGCGACTTCCGGGCCGTCGTACACCGGCTTCACCGAGACGACCTCGGTGCCGTACGAGACGACGTCGTCGACCTTCGCGGCCGCCCACTCGAAGTAGTCGTGGAACTCGACCCGCAGCGGGAAGAGGTTCTTGTGGTTGATGAAGTCGACCAGCCGCCCGGCGGCGTGCAGGTAGTTGAGGAAGCTGAACTCGCTGGTCGGGTTCCGCATGGTGACCAGGTCCTTCAGGAACGACACCTGCATCGTGGCGGTGTCGATCAGCATCCCGCGGTGCCAGCCGAACCGCGGCTGGCGCTCGAGGAAGTGCGCGGTCACCGGCTCCCCGTGGCCCGTGTTGTTGTGTTCGGCCAGGGCGATCGCGAGCGCCAGGTTCGACGGCCCGAAGCCCACGCCGACGATGTCGTAGATCGGGACCTCTGCAGTCATGTTGCTCCCTAGCGCGCTCCGGTACGGTTCAGGGAACCCTAACCTAACTTAGGCGAGCCTCGCCTAGTACGTTCGTGGTGATGTTCGTCCCCGATCACGAAAGGGCACTCTCGAATGCGCGTGGCGATGTTCGGTTACCAGACCTGGGGGCACCGGACCCTCCAGGCGCTCATCGACGCGGGCCACGAGGTCGCCCTCGTGGTCACGCACCCGAAGAGCGACCACGCCTACGAGCGGATCTGGGCCGACTCGGTCGCGGACCTCGCCGAGGCGAACGACATCCGCGTCCTGCTGCGCACCCGCCCGGACGACGCCGAACTGCTCGCCGAGCTCACGGCCGCCGATCTCGATCTGATCGTGGCGAACAACTGGCGCACCTGGCTGCCGCCGGAGATCTTCGAGCTCCCCCGGCACGGCACCCTGAACATCCACGACTCACTGCTGCCGGCCTACGCGGGCTTCTCGCCGCTCATCTGGGCGATGATCAACGGCGAGCCCGAGGTCGGCGTCACCGCCCACATGATGGACGGCGAACTCGACGCCGGTGACATCGTGCTGCAGCGCGCGATCCCGGTCGGTCCGGCGGACACCACGACCGACCTCTTCCACCGCACGGTCGACCTCATCGCGCCGATCACCGCCGAAGCCATCCAGCTCATCGAGACCGGCTACACCCCCGTGCCGCAGGACCGGTCGAAAGCCAGCTTCTTCCACAAGCGGGCCAAGCGGGACAGCCTGATCGACTGGACCGCGCCGCCCGCCGACCTCGAGCGGTTCGTGCGCGCGCTGCCGGACCCGTACCCGAACGCGTTCACCTACCACCGCGGCGAAGAGCTGCGCATCACCAAGGCGTCGGTGTCGCGGGGCCACTACGGCGGCACGCCGGGCCGGATCTTCATCAGGGAGGGCGACGGCGTCGTGATCGTCGCCGGCCCGGACGCCCGGAGCGGCCGGTCCCCCGGGCTGCTGGTCGAGCGCGTCCGCACCGCCGACGGGACCGACGTGTCCGCGCACGAGTACTTCAAGACGATGGGCGGGTACCTCACCGATCGCCCCTGACCGGTGAGCGGGACACCCCTTGGCGGCGGCCACGCCGATGAGCAGGATGTCCCGCATGGCCGGGATCAGCTTCCTCGAAGAACACCGCACCTGGGTGCTCACCGGGGAGTCGAGCACGTACGCCCTGCGGCTCGACGAGGACGACGTCCCGGCCCACGTCCACTGGGGTCCCGCGCTGTCCGCGGCCGAAGTCGCCGAGCTCACCGGGAAAACGCTTCCCTGGTGGGACGGGTTCAACGACCCGAACGAAGGGCTCGGCGAACTCGCCGCCGACGGCGGGACCCGGTTCTGGCCGCCCGCGCTGCAGGTCCGGTTCGCCGACGGGACGCGAGCCCTCGAATGGCGCTACGAGGACCACGAAATCACCGCCGGGCACCTGCGCCTGCGCTTCGCGGACCGGCACTACCCTCTGCGGATCACCCTGCACTACCGGCTGCGCGGTGACGTAATCGAACGCTGGACCGAGCTGACCGCCGGCACCGACGTCGAGGTGTTCCGGGCCGACTCGGCCACCTGGGCGTTGCCCGTCTCCGAGGACTACCGGCTCAGCCACGTCACCGGGCGCTGGGCGGCGGAGACGCAGTTGCACCGGGAATCCGTGCCGCACGGCGAAACCGTCTTCGCCAGCCGTCGCGGGATCACCAGCCACCACGCCAACCCGTGGGTGATGATCGACGACGGCACCGCGACCGAGCGGCACGGCGAGGTCTACGGTGCCGCGCTGGCCTGGAGCGGTTCGTGGCGCCTGACCACCACTCGTTCGTCCACCGGCCGCCTGACGGTGAGTGGCGGCTTCGGCCAGGACGGCGTCGTCCACCGCGTCGGGCCCGGACGTCCGCTGATCACCCCGGTTTTCGCCGGGCTCTACACCGACGGCGGCTTCGGCGCCGCGAGCCGCGCGTGGCACGCCTACATTCGCGCGCACGTCCTGCCGCACCCCGAAGAACTGCGCCCGGTGCTCTACAACTCGTGGGAGGCCACGGGATTCGACGTCACCGAGGCCGGGCAACGCGCCCTCGCCGAGCGCGCGGCGGCGCTCGGGGTCGAGCTGTTCGTGGTGGACGACGGCTGGTTCGGCGCCCGCACCGGCGACCACGCCGGGCTCGGCGACTGGCACGTCAACCGCGAGCGCTTCCCCGACGGGCTCAAACCCCTGGTCGACGCGGTGCACGGGCTCGGCATGCGGTTCGGCATCTGGGTCGAACCCGAGATGGTCAACCCCGACAGCGACCTCTACCGCGCCCACCCGGACTGGGTGCTGCACCACCCGCACCGGCGCCGGTCGGAGCTGCGGCGGCAGCTCGTCCTCAACTTCGCGCGCCCCGAGGTGAGCGAGTGGGCGCTCGGCTGGCTCGACCGGCTCGTCGGCGAGCACGGCGTCGACTTCCTCAAGTGGGACATGAACCGCCCGTTCACCGAAGCGGGCTGGCCCGGCGAAAGCGACCAGGACCGGCTGTGGGTCGAGCACACCCGCGCGGTGTACGCGCTGCTCGACCGGCTGCGCGCGGACCACCCCGGGCTGCGGATCGAGTCGTGCGCCGGCGGCGGCGGGCGGATCGACCTCGGCGTGCTCGCCCGCACCGACCAGGTCTGGACCTCCGACAACACCGACGCCCTCGACCGGCTGCGGATCCAGCACGGCTACGGCCAGCTCTACCCGGCCCGCGCGATGTCGGCCTGGGTCACCGACAACCCCAACTTCGTGACGGCCCGCTCGGTGCCGCTCGAGTTCCGGTTCCACGTCGCCATGGCCGGCGTGCTCGGCCTCGGCGGCGACATCGTGCACTGGACCGACGAAGACCTCGCGCTCGCCCGGGACCTGATCGCGCTCTACCAGGACATCCGGCCGGTGGTTCAGCACGGCGCGCTGTACCGCCTGCGGCCACCGGTCGACGACGGCGTGACCGCCCTCCAGTACGTCCACGGCGACCGCGTGGTGGTCTTCGCCTACCGGCAGGCCGCCCACTTCAACGCGCCGGAGCGGCCGTTGCGGCTCGACGGTCTCGATCCCGCTCACCGGTACCTCGATCCGGATTCGGGGCGCACGCACAGCGGTGCGGTCCTGCTCGCCCACGGGCTGCCGCTCGGGCTGCCGACCGGCGACTTTTCCAGCACCGTCGTCCGATTGCAGCGAAAGATCTGATCTCTGTCCGCGTTTTCGCCGGATTCGACCGCGTTCGACGCTTGACAGCGCCATAGACGTCCGATCAAATGCGTCGTACATCACATATGGCCGGGCGTACTGGAGGCACGATGAGAAGGTCACTGGCGCTGGGAGCAGCGGCGCTCCTGGCGGTGAGCGCGTGCTCGGTCGGTTCGAACACCGGCGGCAGCGGCGGCGACGCGGAGATCACCTTCCTGACGTTCGAAACCCCGAACCTCAGCCCGGCCTACTGGGACGCCGCCATCCAGCGCGTCACCGGCAAGAACCCGGGGATCAAGGTCAAGAAGCTCGTCGCCCCGACCGCCGACGGGCGGACCTCGTACGCGAAGCAGCTGCTGCAGTCCGGCCAGTTCCCGGACGTGATGATCGCCGTCGACTCGGCCGGCTTCGCCGAAGCGGGCAACCTCTACGCCTGGACGCCCGAGGAGCTGAAGGACTTCCGGTTCCCGCAGGCCAACCCGGTCAACGGCAAGTACTACCAGCTGCCGGCGAACACCCAGACCATCCCGCCGGTCTACTACAACAAGAAGATGTTCGCCGACGCGGGCATCGCGGCCCCGCCGAAGACCTGGGACGAACTCGTCGCCGACGCCGGCAAGCTCAAGGACAAGGGCTACGCGCCGTTCACCATCGGCGGCGGCAAGGACGGCTTCCCGTCGTCGATGATCCTCTCGGGCCTGGTGAGCACCGAGGTCTACAACACCATGCCGGACTGGCTGGCCCAGCGGCGTCAGGACAAGGTGAAGTTCGCCGATCCGGCGTTCCAGCACGCCTTCGCGAAGCTCGCCGACCTCGCGGCGAAGGGGTACGTGGACAAGACCAGCGTGTCCCGCGACTACGCGGCGACCGAGCAGGCGTTCCTCGACGGCCAGGGCGCGATGTACCCGATGGGCAACTGGTTCTCCGCGAACGCCGACGCCAAGAAGCACGACTTCGAGGTGGGCGTCTTCAACTTCCCCACCGAGGACGGCAAGCTCGTCGTCCCGGCCTACACCGGCGGCGGCATGATCGTGAACGCCAAGGCCGAGAACCTCGACGCCGCCCGGAAGTTCGCCCTCGGCTTCCAGCTCGACAAGGACCAGCTCGACGCCTCGGTGAAGGCCGACGGCCTGTTCCCGGCGATCAAGGGCTACACCCCGCCGCCCGGCGTCGGCCCGGTCTTCAAGGCCGGCTACGACCTCTACACCCAAGCCGTCCAGGAAAACGCCGTGGTGCACGCCTTCCGGTGGGAGACCGCCGACGACGGGTTGCTGCCCGGAATGAAGGACAAGGTCGACCAGGCCGCCCAGGACGTCATCACCGGCCGCAAGTCGGTGGCCGATGCCTGCGCGTTCCTGGACACCGAATGGGCGAAGGCGGGCTGACGCAGTTGGCCGCCGTCGTCTCCCCACCCGCCCCGCCGAGCGCGCGCCGCTCCCCCGCCCGCGGCAGGCGGCGCAAGCCGGTCCTGCCGCGGGTGACGCACTTCGCGTCGTTCGGCGCGCCGGGGGTGCTCGTCTACCTGTGCTTCGTGATGGCGCCGATCCTGATCAGCTTCGGCTACAGCCTGACCAACTACAACCCGTTCAACCCGCCGGTGAAGTTCGTCGGGTTCGGCAACTACCGGCTGCTCTTCACCGACGAGCAGTTCCTCACCGCGCTGAAGGTGACCACGATCCTGACGGTGATCGTGGTGCTCGTGCCCAACGTCCTGGGCCTGGGCGTGGCTCTGCTGCTCGACCGGAAAGGCTGGCTGTACAACGCTTTGCGGAGCGTGTTCTTCACGCCGGTGATCCTCAGCTCGGTCGTCGTCTCGATCGTCTGGTCCCGGCTGCTCGACGACCGGGGCCCGCTGAACAACCTGCTGCGGGCGATCGGGATCGAGCACCCGCCGGGCTGGCTGTCCGACCCGGACGTCGCGCTGTACTCGCTGGCTTCGATCGTGTGCTGGCAGATGCTCGGCTTCTGCGTCGTCGTCTACCTCGCCGGGCTGCAAGGCGTGCCTACGGAGTTGCTGGAGGCCGCGGAGATCGACGGCGCGGGGCCGCTCCGCCGGTTCCGCGCGGTCACCTGGCCGCTGCTCGCGCCGTCGCTGACGATCAACACCGTCGTGCTGCTCATCTCGGCGTTCAAGACCTACGACTACGTCAAGGTGATCACCAACGGCGGCCCGGGATCCGGAGCCACCGCGACGATCGCGTTCGACGTCCTGCAGACCGGGTTCGACGCCAACCACGTCGGCTACGCGTCCGCGATGGCCGTGCTGATGCTGGTGATCGTCGCAGTCGTGACGACCGTCGTGCTCGGGTTCTTGCGCCGCCGGGAGGTGGACCTGTGACCCGCTCCTGGGCCCGGCGCGCGGTCGCGTTGCTCGTCGGCGCGGTGTTCTTCGTCCCGCTGTACCTGGTCCTGGCCAACGTGGTCAAGCGCGGCGAGCTGATCGCGAAGGAACCGGCGTCGCTGCCGATCCCGCCGACGCCGGCGAACATCCAGGCGGTGCTGACCCGGCCGGACGGCCTGTTCTGGGTCAGCCTGACCAACAGCATCGTCGTGACCGTGCTGTCGATCCTGGTGCTGACCGTGCTGTCGGCGATGCTGGGCCACTACCTGGCGCGCTCGGGCAAGCGGTGGACGAAGGTGTTGACGCTGGTGCTGCTGGCCGGGCTGATGATCCCGCCGCAGGTCATCCTCATCCCGATCACCGACGTGCTGCGCGTGACGCACCTGATGGCGACGCTGCAGGGGCTGATCCTGTTCAACGTCGGGTACTACGTGCCGTTCGGCGTGTTCGTGTTCACGGGGTTCATCCGCGGCGTGCCGGTGGAACTGGAGGAAGCGGCCCTGCTGGACGGCGCGAGCCGGATGCAGGTGTTCTGGCGCGTGGTGTTCCCCCTCCTGCGCCCGGCGACGGCATCGGTGTTGATTTTCCTCGGCGTGTGGATCTGGAACGACTTCATCGACCCGCTGATCATCCTCGGCCCGAGCCAGGGAACGACGATCACGACGGGGATCTACCGGTCGATCGGCCAGTACCAGGCGGATCTCGGGAGCGTGTTCGCGCTGATGTTCCTGGCGACGCTGCCGGTGTTGATCTTCTACCTGGCGTTGCAGAAGCAGTTCGTCAAGGGCCTGACCGGTGGGGCCACGAAGGGGTGAGCAGCGCTTTCCTGGGAGAGCGGTGATCACTCGCTTGGCGCGGGACTGCTCTCATTCGAGAGCACTGCTCACGAGGGCTTCTGGAGCGGGGATCCGCGACGAGAGCACCGCTCACCCACTCCGCGGTCGGGCGCTCCCAATCGAGAGCACCGCTCACGTCCACCGCCCGACAGCGCTCCGATTCGAGAGCACCGCTCGCATACCTCCGCGAGCACCGTCCGAAGCCGAGAGCACCGCTCACGAACATCCCAGCGCAGCGCTCCCAACCGAGAACACCGCTCTCCAGCGCCCCGGCCGAAGTCACCGGCGCTCAAAGCTCCCTGACTTTGCCCCCGTCGACCTCGAAGCGCCGTGTCACGTGCACGGCGTCGAGCATCCGGCGGTCGTGCGTCACCAGCAGCAGCGTGCCCGGGTACCTGTCCAGCGCCGCCTCGAGCTGCTCGATCGCCGGCAGGTCGAGGTGGTTGGTCGGCTCGTCCAGCACCAGCAGGTTCACCCCGCGGGCCTGCAGCAGCGCCAGCGCCGCGCGGGTGCGCTCCCCCGGCGAGAGCGTCACCGAGGACCGCAGCACGTGCGCGGCCTTCAGCCCGAACTTCGCCAGCAGCGTCCGGACGTCGGCGTCGGCGAGCTCCGGGACCTCGCGCGCGAACGCGTCGGCCAGCGGGACGTCGCCGAGGAACAGCCGGCGCGCCTGGTCGACCTCGCCGATCACGACGCCCGGACCGAGCGCCGCGTTGCCCTCGTCCAGCGGCAGGCGGCCCAGGAGCGCCGCCAGGAGCGTCGACTTGCCGGAGCCGTTCGCGCCGGTGATGGCGACCTTGTCCGCCCAGTCGATCTGCAGGTCGACCGGCCCGAGCGTGAATCCGCCGCGGCGGACGACCGCGCCGCGCAGGGTCGCGACCACCGCGCCCGCGCGCGGGGCCGCGGCGATCTCCATCCGCAGCTCCCACTCCTTGCGCGGCTCCTCGACGACGTCCAGGCGCTCGATCATCCGGTCGGTCTGCCGCGCCTTCGAGGCCTGCTTCTCGGTGGCTTCGGTGCGGAACTTGCGGGCGGACTTGTCGTTGTCGGGCTGTTTCCGGCGGGCGTTCTTGACGCCCTTCTCCATCCACGACCGCTGCATCCGCCCGCGTGCCTCCAGCGACGCCTTCGTGTCGGCGAACTCCTCGTAATCCTCGCGCGCGTGCCGCCGGGCGACCTCGCGTTCCTCGAGGTAGGCCTCGTACCCACCGCCGTAGACGTTCACCTGCTGCTGCACCAGGTCCAGTTCGACGACGCGGTCGACGGTCCGGGCCAGGAACTCGCGGTCGTGGCTGACCAGCACGGTCGCCGCGCGCAGGCCGGACACGAACCGCTCGAGCCGGGCCAGGCCGTCCAGGTCGAGGTCGTTGGTCGGCTCGTCGAGCAGGAAGACGTCGTAGCGGCTGAGCAGCAGCGAGGCGAGCCCCGCCCGCGCGGCCTGGCCGCCCGACAGCGACGTCATCAGCTGGTCCAGGTCCACGGCCAAGCCGAGGTCGGCGGCCACTTCGGCGGCCCGGTCGTCGAGGTCGGCGCCGCCGAGGGCGAGCCACCGGTCGAGGGCCGCGGAGTACCGGTCGTCCGAGCCGGCCTCGCCCGCGGTGAGCGCTTCGGTCGCCTCGTCGAGGTCGGCCTGCGCCGCGGAGACGCCGGTGCGCCGCGCCAGGAAAGCGCGCACCGACTCGCCTTCCCGCCGCTCCGGCTCCTGCGGCAGGTGCCCGACGGTCGCGGCCGGCGGGTTGAGCCGGATCTCACCGCTGTCCGGTTTCGCGAGCCCGGCGAGGGTCCGCAGGAGCGTCGACTTGCCGGCGCCGTTGACGCCGACCAGGCCGACGACGTCGCCGGGTGCGACCACCAGATCGAGGCCGGAGAAGAGGATGCGGTCACCGTGGCCCGCGGCCAGGTCCTTCGCGACGAGAGTTGCGCTCATGAGGTCACCGAGTCTACGACCTCGTGGTGAAGTGTCAGATCAAGGTCAAAACCACCGGCCGTGTGTGTCCCGTGGCGCTTTGATCACTCAGTGTGGGTACCCTGTTCGGTTGTCAGTCCCGCAGCGCAGTGAGGTCGGTGAACAGCAATGGGCGAGCCCGCTCCCCCGGTCACCCTCGGCCGCAGGCCGAAGCCGAGGGAAGGCCGGCCATCCGCGCCACGGCCGACGGTGAGCCGGCGCCGCGAGGTCAGTCACGCCAGTGCGCGGTCGCTGCTGATGACCGTGCTCGGCGAGTACGCACTGCCCCGCGACAAGCCGGTCTGGACGTCGATGCTCGTCGAGGTGCTGAGCATCCTCGACATCGAGGAGAAGTCGGCGCGGCAGGCGCTGGCGCGCTCGGCCGCCGAGGGCTGGGTCGTCTCCGAGCGCGTCGGGCGCCGGGTGCGCTGGTCGCTGACCCCGCCCGGGCGCCGCCTGCTGACCGAGGGCGCCGACCGGATCTACGCGTTCGGCCGCGAGGAACGCCGCTGGAACGGGCAGTGGCTGATGCTGATCGTGTCCGTGCCGGAGGCCAAGCGCGACCTGCGGCACCGGCTGCGCACGCGGCTGACCTGGGCGGGCTTCGGCTCGCCGGTGGCCGGCGTGTGGGTCAGCCCGGACCTATCCCGGCAGCGCGAGGCCCAGCAGATCGTCAGTGACCTCGGCCTCGACGCTCAGGCGATGTCGTTCACCGCCGCGTACGGCGAGGTCGGCGAACAGGAGTCCATGGTCGCCCGGTCCTGGGACCTGACCGAGCTGAAGGACCGCTACGAGGACTTCATCGACCGCTTCACCGGCCTGCACCCCACCGGCGGCCGCGCGGTCCTGCGGGCGCAGACCCAGCTGGTCCACGAGTGGCGGCGGTTCCCGTTCCTCGACCCGCAGCTGCCCGCCGAACTGCTGCCGGCGAAGTGGAGCGGGACGAAGGCGGCGGAACTGTTCCATCACAAACACGTCGACTGGCGCCCCGAGGCCCAGCAGTATTGGGACGACCTCGTCGAAGCCGAAGAAGCAGGGTGAACATGACTCAGCAGGTCCGCCTCGATCGTGACGGCGGGCTCGCCGTCCTGACCGTCGACGCCCCGCCGTTGAACCTCTACACGGCTTCGCTGCAGTCTTCGCTCGCTTCGGCGATCGACGCGCTGGAGGCCGAACCCGCGCGGGCGCTGCTGATCCGCGCCGAGGGCAAGATCGTCAGCGGCGGCGTGGACGTCTCGCTGTTCGACGCCCAGGGCTCGCCCGCCGAGGCCAAGGTGCTGTTCGACGAGATGCTGGCGGTGCCGGACCGGATCGCGGCGTTGCCGTTCCCGACCGTCTTCGCGGCGCACGGCCTGTGCCTGACCTGGGCGTTCGAGGTCGCCGTGGCCTGCGACATCATTCTCGCCGCCTCGCGCGCGAAGTTCGGCCTGGTCGAGAAGGTCGTCGGCCTGACGCCGACCATGGGCGGCACCCAGCGGCTCGCCGCGCGGGCCGGCATCGGGCGCGCCAAGGAGTTCGTGATGACCGGCGACACCTACGACGCCGCGACGCTGGAGCGCTGGAACGTCGTCAACCGCGTGCTGCCGGACGAGGGCTTCGACGCCGCCGCACGTTCCTTCGCCCAGCGGCTGGCCGACGGACCGACCCGCGCCCACGCCGCGACCAAGCGCGTCCTCGACCACTACGCCGCCGGCGGTGTCCCGGAGGCGAACGCGCACATCACGGCGATCGCGGCAGCGCTGTTCGAGACCGAGGATCTCCGCCACGCCGTGAAGTCGTTCCTGGCCGACGGGCCGGGGAAGGCGACCTTCTCGGGACGTTAACCGTCCGTTCGGCCACCGGTTGCCACCGTTCGGGCGTGCGCGGTTGTCCCGGCACGGGGTTACATTCGATGTGGTCTAGACCACATCGCTTCCCCGCCTCGTGCCGCTTGGAGAACCGCCATGAGACGCACTCCCGCACGACTACGTTCCGCACTCGCTGCCGTGCTGATCGCCATCGGCGGCGTCGCGGCGCTCGCACCACCCGCCGCCGCAGCCGGTTCGCTGACCGCCACCCCGGCGCTGAGCGGGACCACCGGCACGTACACCGTCGCCAACACCGGGACCACGGCGGTGAGCAACTGGGCGATCACCTTCACGCTGCCCCCCGGGGTCACCGCCAGTACCGGCGAGCACGGCACGGTGACCCAGAACGGCACCCAGGTCACGCTGACCCCCGCCTACTACATCGCAACGCTGGCACCGGGCCGGAACACCTACCCGTACAGCCCGACGTTCCGGCTCAGCACCGCGGCGACGCCGGCGCAGTGCCGTGTCGACAACGCCAACTGCGACGGTTCACCGGACACGCCGCCGGGCGCGCCGGCGAACCTGCGCCTGGTCGCGAAGACGACCAAGACGGTCGCACTGGCCTGGAGCGCGTCGGCGGCCGGCTCGCTGCCGGTGACCGGGTACGACGTCTACCAGGGGACTTCCTTGGCCGCGTCGGTGACCGGGACGAGCGCCACCGTCGCCGGGCTTACGCCGGGTACGGCCTACTCGTTCACGGTGAAAGCCAAGGACGCCAAGGGGAACGTCTCCCCGGCGAGCGCCGCTCTGGCCGTTACGACGAACAGCCCCGCCGACGACACGCAGCCGCCGTCCCCGCCGGGTGGGTTGCGATCGACGGCTGCGGACTCGAGCACCATTTCGCTCGCGTGGACGGCGTCGACGGACAACACCGGCGTGATCGGTTATGACGTCTACCGCGGGCCGGACTTGGCCACGACGGTGACCACGACGTCGGCGGTGGTGACCGGGCTGGCTCCGTCCACTTCGTACACCTTCACGATCCGGGCCCGCGACGGCTACGACAACGTGTCGGCGCCGAGTACCGCCGTCACCGCGAAGACCGGCGACCTCGTTTCCGGCTACGCGAAGGTCGGCTACTTCGTGCAATGGGGCATCTACGGGCGCCAGTACTTCGTGAAGAACCTGGAGACGTCGGGCGCGGCGGCGAAGCTGACGCACTTGCTGTACGCGTTCGAGAACATCGATCCGGTCAACCTGACCTGCTTGTCCGGTGTCACGAAGGGCACCACGGCCAACCCCCAGGACCCCGGCCAGGGCGACGGCGCCGGTGATGCCGAGGCCGACTATTCGCGGCCGTTCGCGGCGGCGCAGTCCGTCGACGGCGTGGCCGACACCGGCTGGGAATCGCTGCGCGGCAACTTCAACCAGCTGAAGAAGCTCAAGGCGAAGCACCCGAACCTCAAGATCCTGGTCTCCCTGGGCGGCTGGACGTACTCGAAGTACTTCTCCGACGTTGCGGCCACCGACGCCTCGCGCAAGAAGTTCGTCTCGTCCTGTGTGGACACCTGGATCAAGGGCAACCTGGCGACCTACGGCGGCGCGGGCGGCCCGGGCACCGCGGCCGGGATCTTCGACGGCATCGACATCGACTGGGAGTGGCCCGGCAGCGCCGACGGCCACCCCGGCAACCACTGGAGCCCCGCCGACAAGACCAACCTCACGGCGCTGATGGCCGAGTTCCGCACGCAGCTGGACGCGTACGGCGCGACCACCGGCAAGCGGTACCAGCTGCAGGCCTTCACCCCGGCGGACCCGGCCAAGGTGACTGCGGGCTGGGACCTGTCGAAGATCTTCACCTACCTGGACGTCGCGAACGTGCAGGGGTACGACTTCCACGGCTCGGGCAGCGACAACTCGTGGGAGCCGAACCGCACCGGCCACCAGGGCAACCTGTACGCCGACGCGGACGACCCGTACAACTTCCACTTCAGCGCCGAAGCGGCGATCAACGCGTACACGAACGCGGGCGTCGATCCCCGGCGGCTGACGCTCGGGCTGGCGTTCTACGGCCGCGGCTGGCAGGGCGTGGCCGACGGCGGGAAGAGCGGCGAATGGCAGCCGGCGACCGGCGCGGCGCCGGGCCAGTTCGCCGAGGAAGCCGGCACGCGCGGGTACGCGAACCTCGTGGCGGGCGTACCGGGGTGCACGGTCCGCCACGACACGGCCGCCGTCGCGACGTCGTGCTACACGGGCAACGGCGGTCAGTGGTGGACGTTCGACGACGCCTGGTCGATCGGGGTGAAGACCGCCTGGCTGAAGTCGCGCGGGCTGCTCGGCGTGATGGCGTGGGAGATGTCGGGCGACACCGGCGTGTTGATGAACGCGGTGAGCGCCGGGCTCGGGTGGTGGGCGTTCGGCCCGCTGAACCGTGTGGTTCAGCGGGCTGAACGACGACTGGGTTTCCAGTCGAAGTACCAGCTGGGCTCGAACAACCTGTTCGTCGCATGGCAGACCCTGACCCACGCCGGCAACCCGGCATGATCTTGACCTAGCCAATTTCTGCAGGTCAGGCGGACCGGGGACCCTGGTTGCGGGGCGGTTTGGCGGGCACGCTAAAGTACTTTCACGCACTCAGGAGTGCGGGTCCGGGCTGTGGCGCAGTTTGGTAGCGCACTTGACTGGGGGTCAAGGGGTCGCAGGTTCGAATCCTGTCAGCCCGACCGGATAGGCCACGTTCACGCAGGTGGACGTGGCTTTTTTCATACCCGAGGTAGCCCTGGACGCGGCTCAGCCCCGGGGCTGCCCACATTTTGCCCACATGCCCCGGGGCTGATCATCACGCCGCCATGCTCGCCAGCACCTGAGTACGCCGGGCGTCGAGCACGTCCGCGACCTCATCGAGGCGGTCCGGGAACAGGTGCCCGTACACGTTGAGGGTCATGGCCGCGTCGGCGTGCCCGAGCATCTGCTGAACGACCTTCACGTCCGCGCCGGCCGCGATGGCGAGCGAGGCCGCCGTGTGCCGCAGCTTGTGGGGAGTGAGTCCGGCGACACCGAGGTCAGCAGCCTTGAGCGCCGCGTTGAACTCCCGCACGCGCCAGTTGTTCGCCCTCAACGACTGGCCCCGGCCGGTGGTGAACAGCAGATCGCCAGCCTGCCGGCCAGTCACCAGCGGACGCAGCACCGGCACGAGCGACGCCGGGAACGAGACGGTCCGCTTCTTCCCCGTCTTCGGCGGCCCCTCGTGTTGCACTCCCCCGACCTCGAAGAACGTCACGGCGACCCGGATGCGCCGTTTGACGAGGTCGACGCGCCCGACCCGCAGAGCAGCGGCCTCACCCCATCGAAGGCCGGTGTAGGCCAGCAGCAGGATGAGCGCGCGGTTGATTTCCGCTCCGGCGGTCGGCCGGTCGTACTTGGTCCGGAGGCCGGCAGCGGCGTCGGCGAGCGTCTCCACCTGTTCGTAGGTGAGGTACACGTGCTCGGTATCGGGACGCACCGGCAGCTTGACCCCGCGCGCCGGGTTGGCCGGGATACGGCGCGGCACGCACCAGTCGAGCACCATCGAGAACACCCGGTAGGCGTGCCGTGCCTGCGACGGGCCGAGTCCGCTCCCGCCCTTGTCCTTCGACTTCAGGAGGTCCGCCACCCAACCCGATACGTCTTCCCGGTGAATCGCGTTCAGCGGCAGACTCCCCCACTTCACGTTGACGTGGTTGTCGAGAAGCCCTCGGTACTTCCACCACGTCGACTGACGCAGGTCATGGCGGCTCTCCAGCCACTTCTCCGCCATCTCGGCGAAGGTCACCTTCGACGACTTCGGATCCACATAGGAGCCGCCGCGAAGGCTGTCTTCAAGCTCTGTCCGGCGCGCTTCTGCCTTGTCCTTGTTCGGAGCCGTCTCCGATCGGAGCTTGCCGGTCACGTCGTAGTAGCGAACCTCCCAGCGGGCCGGTGGCCGCCGTCCTGCCGCCTTCGCCTTGGCGACCGCCTCGCGGTGAGCAGCCTTCTTCAGCCGGTCGTAGACCCACGCACGAGCCATCAGCAGGCCGCCTGTCCGTCGATCCAGGCGTCGACGTCGGTCGGCCGGTAGCGGACGTACTTGCCGACGCGGAACCCGGCAGGGCCTTTGCCCGTCTTGCGCCACTGGTACAGCGTGTTGACGGGGACCTGGAGGTAGGCGGACAGGTCTTCGATGCTGAGCAGCCGGTCATTCATGGCGGTTTTCCTTGCTGTACTTGTGTTTGCGGTCGTCTCGGATGCGTTCGGCGATGCCGGCGGCTAGTTCGCGTTCGGCGTCGTCGCGGTAGCCGGCGCCGTCGAAGCGCCAGTCGTTGACCACGGCGATGGAGTCGGCCCGGTCGTCGAGGCCGAGGCGTTCGAGCGTCTCGGCGAGCCGGAAGGCGCGGCGGTCCCCGCGGATGGCCTTGAACGTCGTGGAGTACGCGAGCGACTTGGTGAGGAAATGGCCGCGGAAAGCGAGCATGTGCGCCCACCGTCGGAGCTTCAGGTCCTCATAGACCGGGAGGTCTCCGAGGTCCCAGGCGGTCTGGATGATGCGGCGGTGGTGCGCAGTCACCTTCAGGTGGTCGATGTCGAGTTGGGACCGGATCGGCCGGTCGGCGGCTTCGCTCTTGCCGGTGCCCTTCGTGGCGTACTTGGCGATGTAGGCGGCGAGCCGGGCTTCGGAGATCTGGCCGTTTTCGTCTTCCAGCTCGGCCGACCCGGCGGGCTCGATGCGGCGAACGTCGACCTGCGTGCCCCAGGTGAGCGGCAGCTCGGTGCCGTCGGGGTAGACGGTGCGCACGAGCACGGCCCCAGCGGCGGCGTAGACGGCGTCCTCGAGCAAGTCCGGGTGCGCCCACCCGGGAGCCGGTGAGACCGCGCCGTCGGGGCCGTCGAGGCGCACCACGGCGTGGAAGTGCACGAGCCCGCGCCGCTGGTACTCGGCGACCTTGCCGTAGGACAGGCGGGCCTGTTCGGCGAACTCGCGGGCCTTGAGTCCAGCACGACGGGCGATCTCTCGGCGCAGCCGCATCGTGAACCGCTGCCACAGCACGCCGGCGTGGGCCTGCCAGAGCACCGACCCGACGTAGTCGTAGGTCTCTGGGTCGAGCGGGGCACCGATGCGGGTGTCGTCGTCGTGGTGGTACTCCCCGCAGCCACACGGCCGACGCTTCCCGTTCCGGGTGATGTGGGCGGTGTGGACGGGCCCGAAGGACGGCGCGGTGAGGGTGACGAAGGCGCGGGGCCGGTCGCCGACCGAGGCGGGGATGCCCTTGTGGCCGCCGACGAGGCCCGCGCGGATGAGGTGGAAGGCGTCGGCGGCGTAGCGGTCGGAGCAGGCCGGGCAGACCCCGGATCGGCGGTTGCCGCAGGGGGCGAAGATGTCCCCGCCGTGGTGGTGCAGCACGTGGCCGGTGGTGGCGTCCTGGAGCTGGTGGGCGCCGGAGAGCCGGATCGGGCGGGCGCAGCCGTTGACGGCGCGGACCTTGTTGCGCCAGTCCTGGTAATCGCGGGCCTGGACGCGGGCGGCGAGGCGGTCGTCCAACGTCAGCATGTCGGAGCCTTTCAGTCGGGCGGGCATGAAAATGGCGCGGGAGCCGGGCCGGGATGGGGCCGGGCTCCCGCGCCGTGGCGGGAGGTGTCGCGCTGAGTCAGCCGGTGGTCAGCTCGTGCAGGATCTGCGCGGCCATCGGTTCGGGGACGCGGACAACGCGCCGGATCTCCTCGATGGTCAGCTCGCGCCCTTCGCTGCGGGCGGTTTCGGCAACGTTGTGGATTCGGTTGGTCAGCTCGGCTGGCAGCTTGAGCCGGGGCCGGGCCGGGGCCATGACGGCAGCAGGCTGCGCTGCCGGGTCAGGCTCGTTGTCGGTTCGAGCGGCGGTGACCGTGACTGGCTCGGGATCCGTAGCGGACTCCGCGGTCGGGGCGCGGCGCATGAGCAGCTTCACCACGACGAGGAACCCGAGTGCCGGCATTGCGGCAACCAGCCATCCGGCCGGGGTGGGTTCGGCGAGGGCGACTTGCGCGGCCATCTGCACTCCGAAACCGGCCACGAGCACGGCCACCGGGAAGGTGAGCTTGCGAGTACCCCCGGCGCGGTGGTCGCCTTGGATCTCGAACCCGGCGACGATGACGATGCCCTCGATCACCACGGCGTCGGCCCAGGCGATCCAGCCGAGCTGTCCGTGATGGACGGCCCAGTCATGGGTGTGGGTGAACCCGGCAGCCCCGCCGATCACCGCAAGGACCACAGCGACCAGAGTGCGAATGGTGTCCACCAGCCGACGAGTCCGGTTTGCACTGTCCTCAGTGGACATGTCAGCCTCCTTTCGATCTAGAACGGGGTGAGGTTGGACCAGCGTTGAAGCATGTCCCGGCCGCGTCGGGTGAGTCGCAACGGGAGGACGGGTTTGCGGACGACGCCGTGCAGGCACGAGACCGTCTCGCGGGCCGGGCTGCGTTCGACGTAGCCGATGGACATCAGGTGCACGACGATGTCCTCTTCCTGGGCGGCCCGGCAGTGTCCGTCCCCGTCGAGGACCATCACGCGGTCGGTGTCGTCCAGGAGCCCGAACTTGCCGTCTCGGACGTCGGCGAGCACGTCTTTGGCCACCAGCGGGTTGCCGGGCGAGCCGGGAGCCTTGCGACGTCCTCGGGCGGGTGGGCAGGCGCGGCCGGCAGGCGGTGCGGAGGTAGGCGCGGGCATGTCGAAGAGACCAGACTGTCCGGGGTCGATGCGGCGGGTCATCGGATGCGCCCCCGTCCGAGGTCACCGAGCTCACGGTTACGGAACTCCGAGACCGTGAGCGCCATCCCGAGTCCGACGCAGCCGATCACCGCGGCCACAATCCAGAACAGCACCGACCAGCCCTGAGCGAGGTAGATCACCCAGAGCACGAGACCGGCCGGGACGCCGTACTTCGTGAACAGCCAGGCCCGCCACACCACGAAACCGAGAATCCACATGACTATTCCTCTCTGGAAGGTTGGTGGTTCGGGCAAAACACGAGCTGTTCGGAGGTGCACCCCCAGCCGGGTTCGCTGTGCAGGTAGTCCCGCAGTTCCTCCCAACCCCGGTACAGCCCGGGCGGCGGCAAGTCCGGCTTGTCGCCGCACACCACGCAGTGCGCCGACCACAGGACATCGATCCGGACGATTTCGGCGTCGGCGTGAGCGTTGCGAGCCAGCCAGGCGCGGGCCTGGTCCTCGGTCGGGTAGACGGCTTCGATGGTGTCGATCTCGATGCCGATCAGGTCCTCGCCGTAGGAGACGACGAACCACGACGGGCCAGGTCGCGTCAGCGGATAGGCGACGGTCGTCACTGCTCCACCTCCGCCGGCCGGTGGTTCGGGCAGAACACGAGCTGTTCGCAGGTGCAGCACCAGCCGGGTTCGTGCGTGAGGTACAGCACCAGGTCCGGCCAGTCGACGAACCGCATTCGGTCCTCGTTGGAGAACTCGCCGCACACGACACACCGGGCGTAGTAGGCGACCTGGTACTCCCCGATGAGCACCAGGTCGCCCGGCTCCCGCAGCGCGCTTGCCCAGATGCCGGCGTCCTCGTGGGAGGAGTACAGGCGCTGGCTCAGCCGTTCCAGGCCTCGGTTGGTGACCTTGTCGATGGCGAAGTGCGGGGCGTGCACCACGGCGGGGTAGTTGACGTCTGCCATCACGCCACCACCGACAACCCGGACATCGGCCGGCCGGAGCGGATGAACGCGATCAGTTCGTCGATCTCGCGGTCGTCGACGTAGGCGGCCCGCACGCGCTGTGGGACGCGGGTGCGCTGCCGGATGACGTAGCCGATGCCGGCGGTGTCCGGGACGTTCGGGATCTCGTCCGCGAGAGCGCCTCGAAGCCGGGCGCCGTCTCCGAGGACCATGTCCACGTGCGACTGAGCGGTGACCCGCAAGCACACCCGGGTCGGGAACAGCTCCCGGACCGGGACGACGTCCTTGCTGGGTTCCTGCACCAGCGCGGTCATGAAGTGTCCGGTCGCGCGCCCCTGGGAACCGACGATGGCGAGCAGCTTGCGCAGGTTGCGGGCGATGGTGCCGTCGCCGTAGGCCAGCAACGCGCCGATCTCGTCGATGATCAGCAGGTTCAGCGGCGTCTCGCGGGAGACCTCGATCTTGCGGCGGCCGGTGAGCGCGAAAGACTGCTGCACGGCGCGCAGGTCCTCGATGTACTCGTCGACCAGCTCCGCGCACGCCTGTTCGGTGTCGGCGTAGCGGTAGGTGACGTCGGCGTCCCCGAGCTTGCGGAACTCCAGTTGTTTCGGGTCGCAGATCCACAGCCGGACCAGCCCGTCCCGGATCAGCGGTGCCAGGGCACGCAGCTCGGAGAAGACGATCGAATTCTTGCCGGCGCCGGTCGCTCCCGCGATGAACAGGTGCGACCGCAGCCCCAGCCGCCAGTCGGTGCCGTACTCGGTCTCACCGACGTAGATGTCGTCGATGTCGACCGCGCCTGCCTCTTCGGGCATCTCCGGGGCCGGGATGGTCTCGGTGAACGGCTCGGAGCGCTCGATGATCAGGGCGACGTAGCCGGGCTTCGGGTGCTCGAACGCGATCCGCTGCACCCGCAACGTGTCGGCCAGCCGTTCGAGGTTGTCTTCGATCGAGCGGCGTCCCTGCCCGCGCGGCAGCGCCATGGTGACCACGTCCACCGACGGCGAGTAGGAGCGCAGGCGGGTGATGCGTGGGAAGAGGTCTTCGCCGGTCTTGCGGTCGGTGACGTACATGTCGCACGCCCGCAGCGCCCGGGTGAAGCGCGGCCCGAGGTACACCGACCAGCGTCGGCGCCAGGCCCGAAGCCGCGGGGCCGCGTAGTGGTCGAAGGTGTCCGGGTGGGCTCGGTACCAGCACGTCAACGCGCCGATCGTGCCGCCGGCGATTCCGCCCGTGGCGCTCCAGCCCAGTTCGACACCGGAGCCGAGGACGGCGGCCGGGCCCAGGGTGGCGCCGGGGTGGCGGGCGAGCCACTTCAGCGCCTTGACTTCGGTCCCGATCTTGCGGGACGACTTGGGGGTGTTCATGGTCTTGGTGGTCCTCTCGAACAGCACAAGACCGGCCCCGCCTCCCGTGATGGGAGGTAGCGGGGCCGGTCGCGTGCGAAACGGATCATGTGCGGTTGGGTCAGGGCTTGATGGCGGTCCGGGCGTCGGTCAACTCGGTGGTGAGCGTGCCCATCGCGCGGGCCATGCGGTCGTGCGCGGCCTTGAACCCGTTCTTGTGCAACGGCATCCCGCGCATCGACTCCTTGAGCTGAGTCAGCGCGCTGCCGAGGTCATCGACGACCCGGTCAACCTGGTGTGCCATCTCAGAACCTCCAGTCCCGCGAGACCAGCTCGGCCTCGTGCTTCTTGCCGAGGATGCGCAGCCGGTCCAGTTCGTCGAACGCCTTGGTTCGCAGCGCCTTCAGCTCGTCCTTGGTGGCGATGGTCCACGAACCGGCCATCGCGTCCTCGTCGTAGCGGTCGATCAGCTTGTCGACCTCGACGAGAACCTCGGCGACCATGTCCATGTTGTTCACGAACGTGGCGTAACGCTCCTGCGCTCGCCGGTTGAGCGTCGCGATCTGCATTGCTTACCCTTCGCGTGTCGTGGCGACCAGTTCAGCCGCCGACGTGAGGTCTGCCGCCAGGAAGCGCACTGCGTTCCCGACCACGACCTTGATCTCCCGATCCGGACCGGTGGCCACGAACGCGCGGTACGCCTCGTTCGCCGCCGTGATGATCGCCAGGATCTCCGACATCACTCAGCCTCCGTTCCGGATCACGTGCTGCGCGTGCTTCAGGCCCTCGCAGAACCCGGCCTGCCAGCCCAGGTCCTCGGTCGTCTCCGCCAGCGCAGCAGCCCGTTCCCGCTCCAGTCGGGCCGCGAGCATCCGGATCACCACACCAACCCTCACCGGGCGGCTCACCGGCCAGCCCGCCACGCCAGCCACACTCCCGAGACCAGCGCGAGAACCCCGAACACCGGGGAAGCCACGATCAGCAGCCCCACCAGCACGAGCCACACCAGGTACGTAAACACCGCTTCTCCTCCTCACATCGACCACTGGGCGCCGCACACGGTGCACGTGGCAATCCGTGTCGGCGACAACCAGAAACTCGCGGAACACACATGGCTCGCCATCACTAGCCCCGCTTCGGACCGTGCGGGTCATACGACGACAACCCACCCCGAATCGCGTTCATCCCACCCATTCGCCTCTCCTCTCCACTCGCAAACTCCGTGGTAGAACCCCAGGACTCCCGGACGGTGTGTCCGGCCGGGAATCGAGGCGCGCCACCACAAACAGCGCGGATTTAGGCATGTATCGGCCCACTCTGAATTTGTCAAAGAACGGAAAGCGCCCTCGCCCGACTCGAAAACGGGCAGCCAACCTATTTGGGAAGGGCTCCAGGGTGGTGATGACGCAACGGCCGGGGAGGTAGCCGCGCGAACCGGTCACCCACCGGTCATGAAGCCGAGATCAGGCGGCGCGCTGCGCAGCACCCGACACGGCGGGCTTGAGACCCAGCGCCTTGAACCACAGACCCGAGCCGGTGATCCGGCCGTCCTCACCCGTCGTCTGCCACGTGTTCAACACCGGGTCGATCAACTCCACGTAGGTGCCCTCATCGAACCCCTCCCCCGGGTCCGCCGCGAGCGTCACCTTGATCTCCTCGCCCTTGCCCGGCCGGCGCCCCTCCACCTGACGCGGCTTCGCGAACAGCATCACCACGAACGCCGGATTGCCCTCGCGGTCCGTCGCCGGGAGCAGCTCGCCCTTCACCTCGCGCATCTTCATCGTCGGCGCCTCCGTGACCATGAACCGGTAACCCGAGCTGACGAACGGGATGTCCTGCATGCCGCCTCCTAGGTCGTCGTTAGAACTATCTCTATTACACATGGGTCGACACTAGCTGTCAATAGAAGTATCTCTATCAGTCTGCTGCGGCGGTAGACTGCACGTAGAGATAGGGTTATCGCCCACCGAGAGGAGGCGGCTTGACGATCGGCTACCGCGACCTGGCCTCACTGCTCAGGGACGCGATCACGGGAGGCGACTACCCGCCGGGCAGCACACTTCCGAAGCAGGATGACCTCGCGGACCAGTACGACATCAACGTCAACACGGTGCGCAAGGCCATCAGCGTTCTTGAGTCCGAGGGCCTCGTGACGTCCGTCCGCCGGCGCGGCACTGTTGTTCGAGCGCGACCGCCGATGAAGCGTCTTGGCGTCGAGCGCTACGCCAAGAGCAAGTGGAAGTTCGGACTCGTGGCGTTCGCCGCCGACCGCGAGGCCTCGGGCCAGACCTGGAACCGGAACGACCAGACCAACCAGGTCCGCAAGGTCGAGGCCGATGCCGACGTCGCCGCAGCCTTGGGCGTCGACCCTGGGAGTCCTGTGTACGAGCGGGCGCGACTGGTCAAGCAGGACGGACACCCGACTCACACGCTCACCAGCTACTACCGCCCCGAGCACGTAGAGGGCACTCCGATCGTCGACCCGAAACCCGGAACCGCGACCCCGGGTGGCGGCTTCGCCGTGCTCACGCTGCAGGGGCTAGAGCCCGACACCATGACCGAGACGTTCCACTCCCGAATGCCGACGCCTGAGGAAATCGACGAGCTGGAGCTTCCCGCCGGCGAGCCTGTGATGATCTTGGAGCGGACGACCCGGACGGCGGACGGCACACCGGTCGAGTTCGCACGAGGCGTGCACGCAGCTTCCCGGTTCGCCTGGTCCTACACGTTCGAGATCCCCGAGTAGTTCCGCGAGGAGACACCTGTGGCGACGCCGACGACGGAAATCCCCCACGAGCTTCGGGAAGACGTCGAGACACTCTGGAACTTCCACCGCATCGACGACCCGCTACGCCCGGTCGATGTCGCGATCGGGCTCGGCAGCCATGACCCGAGCGTCGCCGTCTACGCGGCCGAACTGTACGCCCGGCACCTCTTCCCGCTGGTCGCATTCACCGGCGCCAACGCCCCGACTACAGTCGACCGGTTTCCCCGCGGCGAGGCCGTCCACTACCGCGAGATTGCGATGGAGAGGGGTGTCCCCGATTCCGCCATCCTCGTCGAGCCGAAGGCCACGAACACCGCGGAGAACTTCGAGCTCACCCGTGACCTACTCCGCCAGCGTGGCATCAAGGTCACCACTGCCCTGATCCTCAGTCGGCCATACCAGCAGCGCCGGGCCTACACGACGGCCAAGAAGCTGTGGCCCGACGTCGACTTCCTCTCGTCGGCGATCCAGCAGCCGTTAGCCGACTACGTCAAGAGCATCGGCGACGCCAAGCGGGTGATCGACATGCTCGTCGGCGACACCCAGCGGCTGACCGTCTACGCCCAGGCCGGGTACGCCATCCCGACGGAGATTCCTGCCGATGTCGAAGCCGCCTACAACCGCCTGATCGCCGCAGGCTACGACAGTCGCCTCATCCCGACGACGTAGCTTCCTGCCTCCGCCGGGCACAGTGTGTTCAGAGTTTCTTTTCTTGTTCAAGGCGGCCCCTCCGGGGCCGCGCCGCTATCGGCCGGCACGCGCGGGGCCCGCCTCCGGCACCCACGCGACCGGCCGGCGGCTGCACCGAGGGCCGCAGCTCAAGAAGAAGAGAATGTCCTCGCCGGACGGGCAGGTCTCCGAGATGGCCGAGTCGAGCGCGGCGGTTACGTCCGTGTGCGGCCAAACGGCATCTCGCCGACCTCCCGGAGGGCTATCACGCCGCGTCAAGGGGGCGGCCGAGCAGGCGCGCGGCGGCAGAGCGGGAAGCGCCCCCTTGACACAGCGTGATCGGGCTGCGCCAGGTCGACGAGATACCGAAAGGCCACCCACTTCATTCGTCAAGGAGAAGTTACAGACCTCAACGTCGGCTATCGTCAAGAAGAGCGCGCACCCTGCCAATTTCGTCAGTCTCTACACCTTTTTGCATATTGAAGTCATCTAGCAATTTTCGGCGCTCGCCGGGAGCTCTGTCAGACAGCAAAAGGAACGTCAAGTATAGGTACCCAATCCCCCTGGGCACATGAAAATTATCTGGCTTCTCATCTTCAGTGAGATCACTAGCATAAATACGCGCAAACTCGACTATCTCCTCGAAGCGCTTCGCTGTAGTCTGGCTCAATTCCTCCACCGAGCGCACGCCAAGACGCTGCAGACGTCCACCCTGCCGGGCGATGTATGTGCGCCGTAAAGATTGCTCCAAGGTGGCATGCATCGCGTCAGCAACGGAGATGTCCAGACGCAAAGAGATTTCGCTTCCGCGCACATGCCCTATCACGGTCTCTTGATCCAAAGCGAGCCCAGTTTGAGACTTCTCAATTTTGACCTCGACTTCCTGCGCGTAAGCCCTCGATGCCTCCCTGAGGGCCTTGAACTCCGAGTCCGCAACTTCAAGCAAGCCGGCTAGCCGCGAGAAGCGACGCCTAAGGTTGCGCGGAAGTGTTTCATTTACTTTATAGCCGATATCGTGCTCTATCTCAGCCCATGCGTGTTGCAGAATCGATCTAATCTGAATTTCGAACTTAATGCCAGCAAACTTGGAGTATTCTATAAGACTACTTCGACCCTTGCTTACTTCGACAATGTAATGAACCGAGAGGTAACCGAAGCGGTCCGAGTCGATAATTTGTCTTTTGTCAACAGAATTATCTCGATCGACCTGAAATTCTTTTTCAATCAACGCAGATACTGAGTCGACTTCGTCCTCAAAGAATGTGATTATGCGCAGGCCGAGCAAATCAGTAAGCGACGCGAAGTCTGTGTAACGCTCAGACTTCTTTTGAACCTTTTCTAATGCGCTCGACTTTTCCTTTACTCGATGCACGACACTGTGCACCGACATTCCATTCGCCGCCAACAGAGCGTTGATCAGGTTCTTGACAAGGGCGCCTAAAGCCTCAAGTCCGGCCACCGTCCGCTCGTAGGAGGTCTCGCCCTGATCATCTACACCGTCGGCCATGATGCATGATAGCTGACAGCGACTACCTGTCACGCTATGCCACCTAGCAATCACCATCGCGCACGCAGATCAACTGCGCCGTCGCGGTTCAGCTGGCAGCCCGGAGGGGGCCGCTCCCAGTCAGCTCGCGGAACCCACTCGTCGTGGGAAGCGGGCACGCGGCCCACATTCTGACCACACCGCACCAGCGAACGACCACCAGCGATCATGACTGAAGACCTACAACTCCCCTGCGCAGCAGTCGTAACCGGACTAACGCGCAGGCTCTCGATCCGACGAGTAAGTGCAAGGGGTCGCAGGTTCGAATCCTGTCAGCCCGACCGGATAGGCCACGTTCACGCAGGTGGACGTGGCTTTTTTCATACCCGAGGCAGCTCCGGACGGCGCGAACCCCCGGGCATGTCACACCGCCCAGGGGTCGCGCATCAGGCAGCCATCCGTGACAGTTCGGCGGTACGCCAGGCGTCGGCGACCTCATCGAGGCGGTCCGGGAACAGGCGCCCCGTAGATGTTGAGGGACGCTACCCCGCGCTGAGGCTGAACGCGGTGGTCCGGTCGGCGAGCCAATCATGAACGACAAACCGACGCTGCCCGAAGTCATGCGCGACCATGGCGAGGGCCGGCAACCCCTCCTCGGCGGCGAAAGTCAGCACGCCCGGTTCGTGGTAAAGCTGGACGTCGCCACCGGGCATCGGGCGCGCGGAGATCAGCTCGGCCGGCATGCCGGTCCACACGCTGCAGCCGCGTGCGAGCCGGCGCTTGAATTCCGCCAACGTGTGGACCCGGGCGCCCGGGTCGTAGCCCTCTCGAAGTCCCAACGCGACCAAAACCGCCGACCGGATCACCTGGCCGTCGCTTCGCCAGTCGCCACCGGCCGCCAGCTCTGCGGCGGCGCGCTCGCAGTCGTGCCTCTTCGGCACGCCGTGGGTCACGCTCGGGTCGCGGACCAGCAGCAAGGACGAAACGAAGCCCCCTCTGGTTCGCGCGTAGCCGGTCAACGGCACACCCGTTCGGACAGACAGCGCGGCGATACCATTCACCACCTCGGCGACCGGGACACCGGGCACCACCGCCGGGGCGAGCTGGTGGGCCCACACACCGGCCGTTGTGGCGGCCCGGTGGTAGGAGCCGACTGTGTTCACGTCACGAGTCCTTCCGCCGAACGAGGGAAGCGGGGCCAGGTCATGCACGCGCAAACCGGCCGGTTGGTTGAGCATCCGCTGCCAAGCGAGCAGCGCCGAGACTCCTGACGAACCTCCGCCGGGGCCGCTAAGGTGAGCGAGCCGACTCGAGGGGGATGACGTGACCGATCAGGAAGGCGCCGACTGGATTCCGCCCGGCGCGGATCTTTCCCGGCCCAGTGCCGCCCGCATCTACGACTACCTGCTCGGCGGCGCCCACAACCTCGCCCCCGATCGGGCCGTCGCCCGGAAACTCGAGGCCATCCAGCCCCAAGTCGCCACCGTGGCCCGGCGGAACCGGGCCTTCCTCGGCCGCGTCGTGCGGTTTCTGCTCGAGCGGGGCGTTCGGCAGTTCCTCGACCTCGGCTCCGGCATCCCCACCGTCGGCAACGTCCACGAAGTCGCCCAAGAGGTCGATCCCGGCGCCAAAGTCGTCTACGTCGACTACGAACCCGTTGCCGTCGCGCACAGCCTCATGCTGCTCAAGGACAACCCGAACGCCCAGGCCCTCGAAGCCGATGCCACGAACACCGAAGCCGTGCTGAATTCCGCACCGGTGAAACAACTGCTCGACCTGAACGAACCCGTCGGGCTGCTCGCCATCACCCTCGGGCACTACCTGCCGGAAGTGCGCGGGGTGTTCGCCGCCTACCGGGATGCGCTCGCGCCCGGGAGCTACCTCGCGCTGACCCACCTGACCAATGACTTCGCCGTGTTGAACGATCCGCGTGTTGCCGAAACCATGCGCAAGACCCAGGATCACATCTACCCGCGCTCGAAGGACGAAGTGCTCGCGCTCTTCGACGGCTTCGAACTCGTCGAGCCCGGCCTGACCACCTCCGCCAACTGGCGGCCCGACCGGCTCGCCGCGGTCGTCGACCCCGAAGAAGACGGCCTCTACGCCGGCGTGGGCGTCAAACCGTAGGCGAACCGAACCGCTCCCACGCCGACTGGCGGGTCATGCCCAGCGCCTCGCCGATCTGCGACCACGTGCCGCCCAGCGCACGCGCCTTGCCGACCCACGCCGCCAGGTTCTGCTGCACCTGGGCCGTCGCCGCCGAGACCGGGGCCAGGTTCTGCAGCACCTGCTCCAACGGCAGGTCGTGCTCCCACGGCGCGATGAGCGGCGCGTCCGCCGGCTTGCCTTCGATCACCGATACGCACAGCTGCACGCAACCGTCGCAGATGAAGACCCCCGGACCGCCGACGAGCGTGTCCACCTCCGTGTTCGGCTTCGCGCAGAACGAACAACGGGCGATCACCGTCGTACTCATGGACGACCTCCTTGTCAGGCTCGACCTTACAGACGTAAGGGAGATCCTGACAAGAGGAAGGCTGCCGTCCAGTCGGCGAGTTCCGTCAGCCGGGTGGTCAGCTCTTCGATCTCGGCCCAGCGGCGGTGTTCCCGTTCCAGGTCCGGCACCAGGAAGTCCTCCACCAGCAGCAGGAGCGTGGCGATCTCGGAGGCGACGTCGGCGAGCTGCAGGAACGGCCGGTATTCGGCTTCGGTGCCCGTCCCGTGCCGCGCGGCCCACTCGCGGGCGCCGTGGCCGGCGGTCCGGCACACGGCCACCACGGTGCGGCGCAGCTCGCCGCGACGGGAACCGGGCTGCCCTTCGGCCAGCGGGGCGACGTTCCAGGCCACCGACAGCAGGCAGCACCCGGCGTCGTCCATCGACTCGTTCATCACCCGACGTACTCTGCGGACCCGCCCGCACAGATCCGCCGTTCCGACGCGCCGGGTCACCCCATCGTGTGGAGCACCGGCCCGGATCGAGTGAGCATCGGCAGCGAAACGAAGTCCGCGAGCGCCTGCTGGCCGGCGGCGTTCGCGTGGATGCCGTCGCCGTTGTCGTAGGCGGGGAGGATGCCGTTGGGCTTGAGCGGGTCCTTGAGCACCTCGTCGAAGTCCACGACGCCGGAACACGCGCCCCCGCAGGTGTTCCACCGCTGGACGAACAGCGCGATCCCGTGCCGGGCCAGGTTGGCCTGGTCGCCGTACCCCGGCCGGGGCGTGCTCGGCGTGACGTACACCGCGATCCCGGCCGCCCGCAACCGCCGGAACACCGACCGGTAGCTGTCGAGGATCGTCGCCGCGTCGCAGCCGTACGCGAGGTCGTTGGTGCCGTAGTAGTAGACGACGGCCGTGACGCCGTGCAGCGCCAGGACGTCCCGGTCGAGCCGGCTCGAAGCGTCCAGGCCGGCGACCGACGGCGGCATCCCCGGGCACGACCGGGCGCTCGTGGTGCCCGAGACGCCGGCGTTGGCCACGGCCAGCTGCGCCGACGGCGGCGACTCCGCGACGATCCGCCGCGCCAGGTCGTCGGTCCACCGCCGGTTCGCGCCGAGCTGGGTGCAACCGGGGCCGCAGTTGGTGCTGCCGATGCCGTCGACGACCGAGCTGCCGAACGGGACGACCGTGCCCTTGAGCGCGGTGTTGTGCACATCGACGGCGCTGACGACGTAGGTGGACCCGACCGTCGACGTGAAAGCGCCGCCCGAACCGTCGGCGGTGTGGTCGCCCGAGCCCGGTGCCGTGAGGTAGTTGTCGCGCAACGCCGCGCCGTGGCGGCCGGGCACGGCGGTGCCCTCGACCGACATGCTCACCGCGAGGTCGGAGTCCGGGCGGGTCGCGATCCTGGCCTCGTCGCTCCAGACCTCGCCGCCGGCCGGAATCGTGACGGCGGAACGGCCGGCGAAGGTCAGGTCGCGCACCCCGGAGACGGCGGCGCCCCCCGCGCTCGGCCCGGCGGTGGCGTGCCCGATGGTCAGCGGCCCGGTGCCGAAGGTGTTCTGGAACCGGACGCGGACCGCGTCGCCGCCCTGGCTGAGGTGGGTGATCATCCGCAGCGACCGGCCGGTGACCGGCTCGTCGGCCCGGCCGTCCTGCGACTGCGCCCACGAGGTGAACCAGGCGTGCCCGGCCCCGGCAGCGCCCGGAGCGGAGGCGATGACCGCCGCGGCCACGGAAACCGCAGTGAGAAGGGCGATCCTGTGCACGGCGCCTCCGATGTCCACAAAGGACCGTCAGCGGCGACGGCCTCCCGGCTGATCGTAAGCAGCCGATCACGGGGCGACAAGGTTTTGTCCGATCTTGTCAGCGGCCGCGGATTCCCGTTCGATGGCGGCATGACCCCAGCAGGCAGGTGGGAACCCGCCGTCGACGCCACGCGGATCGCGCTGCTGGCTGTGGGAATCGGGCTGGTTTCGGCGACCCTCGGCGGGCTCGCCGTACTGCGCCGGCCGCCGTGGCCGGACCTGCGCCGCCGGCGCTAGCTCGCGCCCTTCGCCAGCGCCTGCACGCGGCCGATCGGGCCGTTGTAGTAGTTCTGGTCCCCCGGCAGGCGGCCGCCCCGCGCGAACTGCCAGATGCTGTGCTTCGCCCAGCCCGCCGGCAGCTCGCCGACGTCCGGGCCGTACCGCGCCAGCCACAGCGGATCGGTGTCCCCGAACCGGCCGGTGTTGCCGGTGCAGCGCTTCCACCACGCCGTGCTCGTGTAGATCAGCGCACTGCGCTTGGCCTTCGCCAGGTACGTCCGCGTGAAGTCCGCGATCCACGCCGTCAGGTCGGCCGGGTTCTTGCCGTAGCAGACTTCGCCGTACGGGTTGTACTCGATGTCCAGCGCGCCCGGCAGGGTGGTGCCGTCCGGGCGCCAGCCACCGCCGTGGGCGATGAAGTACTCCGCCTGCTCGGCGCCGCCCGAGACGTCCGGGCGGGCGAAGTGGTACGCGCCGCGGATGAGGCCCGCCGCGTGCGCGCCGTCGTACTGCTGCCCGAACTGCGGGTTGACGAACCCGGTGCCCTCGGTCGCCTTGACGTAGGTGAACTTCGCCCCGGCGACGACCGCGGCGACCCAGTCGACCGGGCCCTGGTGCCCGCTGACGTCGTGCCCGAGCGTCTGTTCGGCGGCATCGACGCGAGGACTCCCCTGGACGCCTTCGTGCCGGGCGATCTGCGTGCCCGCGTAGTTCGTGTCCGCGAGGGAGTAGTCGGGCGCAGCGGAAGCGGGCGTGGCGGCGACCGCCGAAGCGAGCGCGGCCACGGCGCCGGCTCCGGCGAGCCGGACCCGCCACCGCCTCTGTTCGTCGTGTCCGGCAACGGTTCGGCTCATCCGGGCTCCGATCTCGGTACGGGCACGTCCGAAACCCATGGTGCCCGCCCGCGTCGCTCCCCGCGAGGCTTCTGTCACCCGATGTAGTGATCAGAGCTCGGTGGTGATGATCGCCTCCACCAGTGTCTCCCCCGACGGCGTCAGTTCGACCACGCCGTCTTCGGGACGCAGCTCGACGAGCCCGCGCGAAGCCAGCGAACGGAACTTGCCCAGCCACGGCTCGGCGAACAGTGACCGCCCCGGGAACCGCGCGGCGTGCAGGGAATCCCGCAGCGGCTGCAACGTCGTCAGCGCCATCTTCACGGCCCGCGCCTCCTGCGCTTCGGGCGTGAACCGCGTCGCCGAGCCGAGCGGGATCCGGCCCGCCTCGACGGTTTCGGTGTAGCGGCGGGAGTTCACGTCGGTGATCGCCTCGGACGCGCGGCAGCTCGAACTGCCGCCCAGCCCGATCGCGACCTCGGCCTCCTGCTTGTCCTGGTCGACCATGATGGACTTCCACTTCTCGGGCCCGAGGCCGGCCCGCGCGAAGTACATCGTCGGGTGTTCGGTGTACCCCGCCGCGCGCAGGCCCTCGGTGAGCAGCTCCCGCATCTGGTACTGCTCGCCGAGCGTGGGCCAGCGGTGGCCGTCGCGCACCAGCTTGTCGCGGTAGGACGGCAGCTGCCACGCCGCCGGCTTCTCGCCGGTGACGCCGGTGCGCGTGTCGCTGTAGGACGCCAGGTGCAGCTTCGTGCAGACCACCGCCGTCACCTCGTTCTCCAGCACGACGTCGAGGTCCCGGCGGACGCTGTCCAGGGTCTGGTCGAGCAGGCCGTACATCAGGTCGATGCTGACCCACTCGAACCCCGCCGCGGTCGCGTTGCGGACGAAGTCGACGCACATCTGCGAGCTGTGTTCCCGTCCGCAGAGCGCCAGCACGTGGTCGTCGAACGACTGGACGCCGCTGGACAGCTTGGTGCAGCCCAGGTCCCGCAGCAGCTCGAGCTTGGCCGGGGTGAACGTGCTGGGGTCACCCTCGAACCGGATCGTCGTGTCCGCAGTGAACCCGAAGTTCTCCCGGTAGAACTCCAGCAGCCGGCGGATCTCGGGTTCCGGCAGCAGCGACGGCGTGCCGCCGAAGACGTTGAACTCCCCCACCTCGGCGCCACGCAGCCGCGGCACGGCCTCGAGCCACAGCCGTGCTTCGCGGATGTTCAGATCGACCCAGTGCTTCGCTTTTTCGTACGTCACTTCGGGTTTGCCCTTGACCAGCACCACCGGGTACTGGCAGAACCGGCAGCGGTAAGCGCACGTCGGGATGTAGGACCACAGGTGGATCGGGCCGCTCGAAGCCAGCTGCGCGTCCAGGTCCCGCAGGAAGTCCTCGGGCGAGCCGGGGACGTTGCCCGGGAACACGTGCGCGCCGAACGGGTCCTCCTGCACGAAGTCGAGGAGGTGCCGGTTCTCGGGCGCCTCGAGGACGTCGAGCACGGCGGGACGCGGCCGCGCGAGGTCGATCGTGTGCAGCGACCCGATCGCCTCTTCATAGCCCAGGTTCATCAGAACACCCCTCCGTTGCCGAAGTAGTTGTGGGCCTCGCCCGACTCGCGGTCTTCGCAGTAGTAGCGGACGAACTCCGCGAACCGCCCGGCCGGGATCTCGGCCAGGCACGGCGGCAGCGGCGGCGGGTGCCCGATGTCCTCGCCGACGTGCCGCCGCAGGCACGCGAACAGCTCGTCGGCGAACTCGAAGTACAGCCGGTACGACGGCGTCTTGTAGGCGTGGATCGGGGTGAAGTCGACGACGCGCATCTCGTGCCGGATCTCGGTGATCCGCCCGGCCAGCCGCGCGGCGAGATCGGCGCCGAAGAACGCGATGACGGCGTCGTCCGCCAGCAGCGCGGGCGTCAGCAGCACCGGCAGGATGGCGTTCTTCGGGGTGAAGTCCTTGATCGAGAACTCCCACGCCTGCCGGGCCTCGGCTTCGGTGAGGTCGGCCGGCACCGCCGGCGCCGACGGCCGGATGTCACGCATGACGATGATGCCGTCCGAGCCGTAGGCCCGGCCGGCGATGACCTCGTCGATGGCGTGGTCGACGCGCCGCGGGTTGATCTCGACCCGGGCGCGCGGGGCATAGGTGATCGCGTCACCGCCGCTGGCGACCTTGATCCCGAAGTCCCAGTCGTCGGAGAGGTGGTTGACGAACTTCCCGTCCTGCAGCTGGTAGAAGATCTCGATGCCGCCGGCGCGCTCGTAGGCGTCGCGCTCGACGGCGAAGCCCTTGCCGTCGGGGAAGCCGCCGAAGAGCGAGAAGGTGACGGCGCGGCACCGCAGCGTCCGCTGGATCGCGTCCCACAACCGTGGCCGGCCGGTGAAGTGCTCGGCGTTGTAGTAGTAGTCGCAGACGCCGATCGCGGCCTTGCTCGACTCCATCGCGGCGAACAGTTCGCTCAGCCAGTGCGCGTCGACCCGGCAATCCGCATCGGCGGAGACCAGGTAGAACCGCTCCCCCGGATCGCTGTCGGGCCGGTTCCGGCTGCGGGCCGCGGCGAAGTCCATGCCCGCCCGCCGCGCGCACGAAACGCCCTGCTCCGGCTCGTGGATCACGTGCAGCACAAGATCCGGGTGCGAAGCCGCGAAGGCGTGCGCGACGGCCACGGTGTCGTCCGTCGAGTTGTTGTCGACGAGCACGACCTCGTACCGGCCTTTGTCCAGGAGCCCGTCGCCGGCGCGCTGGTCGTGCAGCGTCCGCAGCACTTCCGGCAGGTTCGCGGCTTCGTTGTACACCGGCAGCACGACGCTCAGCCGCGTCGCCGCTCCCATCGGTGGCGGGTACAGCCGGTCGACCAGGTCGTCGACGACCCGCGCGCCGAACCGCGCCTGCCCGAGTTCGGAGTTCACCCGCACCACTTCCGCCCGTTTCCCTTCGTCGGTGATCAGCTCGGCCACTTCGCGGGCGAACGCCGCGTCCGGCAGGTCGCGGGCCCGGATGTCCAGCACCGGTGCCCGGAAGCCCTTGCTGCCGTAGACGACGTCGTACAGCTCGTACCCGCTGGTCACGTACGGCGTCCCGGACGCGATCGCCTCGCTGACCGGGTTGCCGTAGCTCTCGTAGTCGTAGGAGGTCAGGAACGACACGACCGTCGCGTGCGCGAGGAGGTCGCGCACGGAGTACCGGCCGGGGACGGCCGTGTCGTACGGGGTCAGCCAGCCACCGAACACGACGCGGTCGCGCACGCCCAGGCGGGTCGCGAGGTCGACGAGCCGGGCGTGCTCGGTGGGGGTCTCCCCGACGTCGCCGGCGACGAACAACCACACGCCCGGCAGCAGCGCCAGGAGGTGGAGGTCCCGGTCGATGCGCTTCTGCGGGATGACCCGGGTGATCCGGGCGAGCAGGGGGACGTCGCCGGGAACGCCGTGGTCGCGCCGGAACCCGGCGTTGCGCTCGTCGATCCGCGCGGGGGCGATGGTGAAGCTGTTGGGCAGGACGTCGATGTTCGCCAATCCCGGCACCCACTCCAGCGTCCGCGCCTTCGCCTGCTCGTGCAGGGCGAAGTAGTGGATGTGCGGGGAGTTCCGCGGCGCGGGGACGCCGGGGTACGGGAACGTGCCGTACTTGGCGATCCCGGGTTCGCTCTGCCACATCAGGTCGTGGTCGCGCCAGAACACGAACCGGCCGAGCCGGTGGCGGGCGCCGTAGCGGCCGATGGCCCGGTACAGCGCTTCGGTGTAGGCGAGGTTTTCGGGCAGGGTCCCGTTTTCCACCATCACCACGGTCACGCCGCGGCGCTCCCAGGTGGCCACGATCCGGTCCGCGAGCTCGTCGGCGATGCGGTCGATCTCGGGCCGCAGCGCGTCGTCGCCGGCCTGGACGACCCGGCTGAGCACCCGTTCGACGAACTCGCGGTCGTAGCCGCGGATCGCCCCGACGTCCTCGACGCGGTCGAGCGTGACCCACTCGGGCAGCAGCTGCGCCTCGTCGCGGTAGGGCCGGAAGAACGCGCCCTTGTCGGCTTTGATGTCGTATCCGAGGTCCAGGTGGACGCGGTGCCCGCGAGTGGCGAAGCGGCGCGCCGTCTTGAGGAACTCGACCACGACCCCGGACAGCGGGGTGGCGTCGAAGGACACGCCCCAGAGCACTGACATCGATGTCAAACCCCCGAATCGGCTTGGCCGTCGTCTCCAGGGTAAGCGCCGGGGTGTCGGGCGGCCGTGTGAGCGCTTTCCCGGTTGACCGCGCGGCGCCGCACCCCGCACAGTGACCGCATGAACCGGGCCCTCGGGGTGCTGACCTGCGGCGCCTTCCTCTCGATCGTGCTCGGGGTCCTCGGCTCCGGGGAGCCCCCGCTCGTCTTGGTGCTGGGCGCGGTCTTCACCGCGCTCGCCACGCTCGGCTTCGGTTGGGTGCGCGGCCGCGAGCGGCTCGCGTGGGGCGCGGCCTACGTCGCCGTCCAGCTTCCCCTGGCGTTCGTGCTCTTCACGATCGACGCCGGGGTCGGGACGACGCTGTTCCTGGTCGTGCTGGTCAGCCAGGCCGTGCTGCTGCGCCTGCCGCGGCCGGCGGTCGCGCTCGTCATCGCCGTGATCCCGCTCGTGCACCTCGGGATGTCGCTGGGAGAGGGACTGCGGGAAGGCGTCGGCACGCTCATGTCGGTGCTGTTCGCGGCCGTCATCACCGAACTTTTGCTGCGCGAACAGCGGTCGCGCGCCGAACTCGCCGAAGCGCACGCGAAGCTGCGCGACTACGCGGCCCAAGCCGAACGGCTGGCCACGGCGCAGGAGCGCAACCGGGTGGCGCGCGACATCCACGACGGGCTCGGGCACGCGCTCACCGTCGTCCAGATGCAGGTGAAGGCCGCGCGGGCGGTGCTGCCGGCCGATCCCGGCAAGGCCGACGACGTGCTGGGGAAAGCGCAGGACCAGGCGGAAGCCGCGCTGGCCGAGGTGCGCCGTTCGGTGCGGACGTTGCGCGAACCGCGGCTGGTACCGCCCTTGCCGGAAGCGCTCGAAGCCCTCGCGGAAGAGACGTCGGCGACCGGCGTCGCGGCGAGGCTCACGGTGTCCGGCACGGAACGTCCCCTGCCGGACGAGCAGCGCGAAGCCCTTTACCGGGCCGCGCAGGAGGGCCTGACGAACGTCCGCAAGCACGCCGGTGCCGCGAGCGCGGACGTCGTGCTGGACTACACCGGATCGGCCGTCCGGGTCGAGGTCCGCGACGACGGCCGGGGCACCGACGGCGGCGCGTCCGCGGGCTTCGGCCTGGTCGGGCTCCGGGAACGGGCCGACCACCTCGGTGGCAAACTGGCCTTCACTTCGACCCCCGGCCACGGCAGTGCCCTGAGCATGGAGATCCCCGGATGACGCCGGTCCGCGTCCTGCTGGTCGACGACCAGGCCCTCTTCCGCGAAGCCCTCGCCACCCTGCTCGCCACCCACGACGGCATCGACGTCACCGGCGAGGCCGGAAACGGGGCCGAAGCACTGAGCCAAGCCGCTTCGCTGGCCCCGGACGTCGTCCTGATGGACCTGCGCATGCCGGTCCTCGACGGCGTGGCCGCGACCCGGCGGCTGCGGGCCGAGCACCCTGGCATCCGGGTCATCGCGCTGACCACCTTCGACGACGACGAAGACGTCTTCGCCGCCCTGCGTGCGGGCGCCGTCGGCTACCTGCTGAAGGACGTCTCTTCGGCGCGCCTGGTGGAGGCGGTACTGGCCGCGGCCCGCGGGGAGTCCGTGCTGCAGCCATCGGTGGCGGCCAAGGTCGTCGCGCGGTTCGCGCAGCTGCCGGACGCGCCCGAGCCGCGCCCCCAGCCGCTGGTGGTGCCGCTGTCGGAGCGCGAGCTGGAAGTGCTGCGCCTGCTCGCCGACGGCCACAGCAACCGGGAGATCGCCGCGGCGCTGTTCCTCGCCGAAGGCACGGTCAAGAACCACGTCACGAACGTGCTGGGCAAGCTCGGGGCCCGTGACCGCACCCAGGCCGCGCTCAGAGCCAGGGACCTCGGCCTGCTCCGGTCATGACCCCCGGTCATGACTTCCGGCACCTGGCAGCACGGCTTCCAGGCGCGATTCTCGTCCAGGAGCAAACCTGGAGGGAAACCATGACCACCACCGAAGCCACCCGGACCACCACCCGCAAGCTCGCCCGGTTCACCGGCCACTACGTCGAAATGGTCGCCGCCATGCTCATCGGCATGGTGGCGCTCGGCCCGCTGTGGCCCTCCGCCTGGCTCGAGCGCCCGGGCGTCGACGCGCTCGTGATGGCCACGAACATGACCGTCGCGATGGTGCTCGCCATGGCCCTGCGCCGCCACTCGTGGCCGCGGATCGCCGAGATGGCCGCGGCGATGTACCTGCCGTTCGCGGCACTGCTCGTGCCGTACTGGCTGGGCGCGCTCTCCGGTACCACCCTGATGGTCGCCGGGCACGTGATCATGTTCCCGCTGATGCTGGCGGCCATGGTGTGGCGCCGCGCCGAGTACTGGCACTGATCATGCGAACCCTCGTGAAGCGCCTCGCCTTCGTCCTCGCCGCGGTGGCCGCCGTGCTGGTGGTCCCCGCCGTGGGCGCGACCGTCTCCGCGCTCGGAGCGTTCGGCGCCCTCTACGCCGCCGGGCCGCCGCGGCCCGTCCCCGCCGCGGCGCCGGCTCCCCACGACCCGGCCAAGCCGACCGCGGTGGTCGTCGTCGGCGACCGCGGTGCCGTCGTCTCCGACGCACTCGCCCCCTACGAGATCCTGGCCGCGACCGGCCGGTTCAACGTCTACACGGTCGCGTCGCACCGCGAGCCGAAGCCGCTGACCGGCGGCCTCGACCTGGTGCCCGACCTGAGCTTCGTCGACCTCGCCGTCCGGCTCGGCGGGACCGCGCCGGACGTCGTCGTCGTGCCCGCGTTCCCGGACGTCGGCGAGCCCAGCACCGAGCCGGTCAAGGCCTGGCTGCGGACGCAGGCGGCCCACGGCGCGAAACTGCTGAGCGTCTGCAACGGCGGTGCGGTGCTCGCCTCGGCGGGCTTGCTGGACGGGCGGCCGGCCACCGCGCACTGGCTGAAGCTCGACGCCTGGACCGACGAGTACCCGGCCGTGCACTGGGTCCGCGGACAGCGGTTCGTCGACGACGGCGACGTCGTCACCACCGCCGGGATCCTCTCGGGCATCGACGGCACGCTGCACTGGGTCGAGCGGGCGGCCGGGCCCGCGGTCGCGGCCGAAGCCGCGAAGGCGATCGGCTGGCGGCGCTACGGCACCGCCGTGCCGGTGACGCCCCCGGCCGGGATGCCGGACACCGCCGCCCTCGTCAACGCCGGTTTCCGCTGGAACCCCGACGAAATCGGCGTGCTGCTGGCGAACGGCGTCGGCGAGCTCGAGCTCGCGTCGGTGTTCGACACCGAGGGCCAGTCGCTGTCCTCGCGCACGCTCGCCGTGAGCGCCGACGGCGGCCCCATCCGGTCCCGGCACGGGCTGACCTTCCTGCCCCGCGCGGGCCTTGCCGCCGCCGCGCCGGAGCTGGACCGGCTGCTGGTGCCCGGCGCGGCGCGCGGGATCACGCCACCACCCGGCGGACCGGCGCCCGAGTACGTCCACGACCGGCCCGGCTTCGCCTACGACACCGCGGTGAGCGGGCTTTCCCGCCGCACCGACGTCGCGACCGCGCGCTGGACGGCGAAGGTGCTGGAGCTGCCCACCGACGGGGTCGTCTTCGAAGGCCGCGCCTGGCCCTGGCTGCCGACGGCGCTGCCGGTCGCGCTGGTCCTGCTGGGCGCGGCGGCCGTCACGGTGGTCGTCCGGCTCCGGCGGAAACGCCGGCGGAAGCAGGCACCTGAAACGATTTAGGAAATCCGCGAAAGGGGCAGCGTGGGGCGCCGGTGCGTACCAGCGGAGTATTGCCAATGCGTGAGCTGCTGATTACAGTCTCCTAGCACGCCTGGTTGAAACGTTCTAATCCGGCGTCCCATCCCCGCCGCAAGGGAGCCTGCATGCTGCCCTCGAAGCTCTGGCGCGCCACCACGACCACGCTCGCCGCGATCCTGGCCCTCACGGCCGCCGCGGCTCCCCCGGCCGGCGCCGCGCCGCCTCCGGAACTCTCCGGCGCGCACTGGATCTGGTACCCGGAGGGCGATGCCCGCGTCGCCGCGCCGGCCGGAACCCGGTACTTCCGCACGACGTTCACCGTCCCCGCCGGCGCGGTCACCGACGCCCGGCTCGTCCTCACCGGCGACGACGCCGCCGACGTCTGGCTCAACGGCACCCCGCTCGCCTCCTCGGCCCGCACGGCGGACTCGTGGCGCACGGCACTGCCGGTGGACCTGCGGCCCGCGCTCGGCCCCGGCGTCAACACCCTCGCCGTCGCCGTCCGCAACGCCGGCGGCCCGGCCGGCCTGCTCGGGCGGCTGCGGGTCACCACCGCGGCCGGCACCACCGACCTGACCACCGGGGCCGGCTGGAAGAGCGCGGTGACGGCGCCGGAGGGCTGGGAACAGCCCGGCTTCGCCGACGCGGCCTGGTCCGCGGCCGCGGACCTCGGCGCCTACGGCAGCGCGCCGTGGCGGACCGGCGTCACCACGCCGAACCCCGCTGCGCCGTCCCCGCTTTCGGTCGCGAGCGCCACGGTCGCGAACCGGGTGAACCCGCTCGGCGTCGATCCGGCGCAGCCGCGGTTCGGCTGGAAGCTGACCTCGGCGGCACCGCAGCAGCGGCAGTCGGCGTACCAGATCGTGGTGGCCGCCAAGGGAGTCGACGTCTGGGACAGCGGCCGCGTCACGTCCGCGCAGCAGGCCGACGTCGCCTACGGCGGCCCGGCGCTCGCCTCGCTGACCGCCTACACCTGGCGCGTCGGCGTCTGGGACGGCCAGGGCCGGACGACCGGCTGGAGTCCGGTGCAGCGCTTCGAAACCGCGCTGCGGGCCCCGGCGACCGAGTGGTCCGGCGCCTTCCTGGGCCGCGCCACGGCCGGCCCGGACCTGTCCGGAGCGAGCTGGATCTGGTACCCGGAAGGCGATCCGCTCGGCGGCGTGCCGCCGTCGACCCGGTTCTTCCGCAAGACCCTGGACCTGGCCGCGGCTCCGGCGAAGGCGACCTTGGTCGTGACCGGGGACGACACCGCCACCGTGTGGGTCAACGGCACCCGCGTCAGCGACTCGCCGCGGGTCGCCGACTCGTGGAAGACGGCCGCGGTCTCCGAGGTCGGCAGCCTGCTGACGGCCGGGGCGAACACCATCGCGGTCAGCACGGAGAACACGACGCAGAGCCCGGCCGGGACGATCGCGAAGCTGACCGTCCAAGGTGGACCGTCGCTGGTCACCGACGGCACGTGGAAGGCGAGCCAGAGCGGCCCGGAAGGCTGGCAGCAACGCGCCTTCGACGACAGCTCCTGGCCCGCGGCGCGGGCGCTGACCGCGTACGGCACCGGGCCGTGGGGTGCGAACGTCGCCGTCAGCGCTCCCGCTCCCCTGCTGCGCAAGAGCTTCACCGTCACGAAGCCGGTCGCGAGCGCGCGGCTGCTGACGACCGCGCTCGGGCTGCAGGAGACCCACCTCAACGGCGCCAAGGTCGGCGCCGAGGTCCTCGCGCCCGGCTGGACCGACTACGCGAAACGCCTGCAGTACCGGGTTTCCGACGTCACCGGGCAGGTCCGCCCCGGGGAGAACGTCCTCGGCGCGCTGGTGGGCAACGGCTGGTACTCCGGGAGCGTCGGCATCGCCGGGAGCCAGAAGTACGGCACCGAGCCGTGGTATTCCGCCCAGCTGCGGCTGACCTTCACCGACGGCACCAGCACCACGATCGCGACCGACGGCACCTGGAAGGCCGGTGACGGCCCGATCCGCGCCGACGACCTCTACCACGGCGAAACCTACGACGCGCGGCTCGCGGCAGCCGGCTGGGACCGGCCCGGCTTCGACGACCGCGGCTGGGCGGCCCCGCGCGTGCGCGGCGGCGACCGGCCGAACCTGGTGGCCCAAGTGGACAACGGCGTCACGGTGCAGCAGGAGTTCAAGCCCGTCGCGTGGACCCAGCCGAAGCCCGGCGTGTGGGTGGCCGACCTGGGCCAGAACTTCAGCGGCTGGAACCGGCTGTCGGTGACCGGCCCGGCCGGCACGACGGTCACCATGCGGCACGCGGAGGTGCTCGACCCCGACGGCACGATCTACACCACCAACCTCCGCGCGGCGCAGGCGACCGACCGGTTCACCCTGGCGGGCACCGGGGGCGCCGAGACGTACGAACCGCGGTTCACCGTGCACGGCTACCGGTACGTCGAGCTGACCGGCCTGCCCTCGGCGCCGACGGCGGCGACGCTGACCGGGCGGGCGATGTGGACCTCCGGCGCGCAGACCGGGACCTTCACGACGTCGGACGCGCTGGTGAACCAGCTGCAGCACAACATCCTGTGGGGTGAGCGCTCCAACATGCTGTCGGTGCCCAGCGACTGCCCGCAGCGCGACGAGCGGCTCGGCTGGACCGGCGACATCGGGATCTTCGCCGGGACGTCGACGTTCAACCTCGACGTCGCCAACTTCCTGGGCAAGTTCAGCGACGACCTGGTCGACGCCCAGCACGACGACGGGTCGTTCACCGACGTCGCGCCGGGTGTGCTGGGCGGCTCGGGCACGGCGGGCTGGGGCGACGCGGGCGTCATCGTGCCGTACACGCTGTGGCAGCGCTACGGCGACACCGGCGTGATCCAGGAGCTTTTCGCCGCGATGGTCCGGTGGGTCGAGTACCTGCGCTCGACCTCCGGTGCCGACCTGATCCGCGACCACCAGACCTACGGGGACTGGCTCAACGTCGACGACGAGACCCCGCACGACCTGATCTCGACGGCGTTCGTCGCGTGGTCGTCCCGGTTGCTGTCGCGGATGGCCGCGGCCACCGGGCACACCGCGGAGGCGGCGAAGTACGGGACGCTCGCCGACCAGGTCGGCGCCGCGTTCACGAACCGGTTCGTGACGGCGGACGGCACGGTCGGCTCGAACACGCAGACCGGGTACGTCCTGGCGCTGGCGTTCGGGCTGCTCCCGGCCGAGCGCGTACAGGCGGCGGCCGACAAGCTCGCGGCCCGTGTCACAGCCGCCAACGGGCACCTGAGCGTCGGCTTCCTCGGCGTCGAGAACCTCCTGCCGGTGCTGGCCGCGCACGGCCACGCCGACGTCGCCTACCGGGTGCTGCTGCAGCCGGGCTTCCCGGGCTGGGGCTACATGATCGGCCACGGCGCGACGACGATCTGGGAGCGCTGGGACGGCATCAAGCCGGACGGCTCGTTCAACGACCCGGGGATGAACTCGTTCAACCACTACGGCCTCGGCTCGGTGGGCGACTTCCTGTACCGCTCGGTGGGTGGGCTGGCCCCGGCGTCACCGGGCTACGCGTCGCTGCGGATCGCGCCCGCCCCGGGTGGCGGCCTGACCTCGGCGAAGTCGGCGTACGAGACGCCGTACGGCGGAGCGGTCAGCGACTGGTCGATCACGGCCGGGAAGCTGACGCTGCGGGTGACGGTCCCGGCGGGAGCCTCGGCGACGGTGGTGGTGCCGACGTCCCGGCCGGCGGGGGTCACCGCACCGGCCGAAGCGGTGCCGTCGGCGCCGGGGACGTACTTCGTGCCGTCGGGTTCGTACGTCTTCACGGCTCCGGTGTGACCGGCTGACAAGCGCCCCGAGGCGGCCTTGGGCCGCTTGTCAGCCCGGCAGGAGCTTCAGGCGGAGGTGGAAGTTGTCCAGGGTCGCCGGGAGGGGGCGGTCCGGGGCCAGCACCGGACCCGACGCCTGCTCGAAGCGGTGGTTGCGCAGCAGGTTCGCCAGCGTCGTGCTCGCGCAGAACTGGACCAGGTCACGGCCCGGGCAGATGGCCGGGCCCGCGCTGAACGGGACCAGCGCCGGGTTCTCCGCCGCCCGGCCGTCGAGCCACAGTTCCGGCTCGAAGCGGTCGGCGTAGGGCAGGTCCGGGTCGCGGTGGAAGAACGGGGTGAAGATCAGCACCGTGGTGCCCGCCGGGCCCCAGGACGTCTCTTCGGTGGTCTCCCGCAGGATCATCGGCGTGGTCGGCCACAGCCGCACCGCATCCAGCACGCACGCGCGCAAGTAGCTCAGCTGGTTCGGTTCGGCCGGGTCGGTGCCCTCGAGGTCCGTGCGGGCACGGTCCAGCGCCGCGGGGTGGCTCGCCAGCAGGGCCAGGGTCCGGTACGTCGCCATGCCCGCCGCGTCGAACGCGAACAGCCAGTGCGCCACCTGGTCGGGCGCGCTGACCGCCGCATCGGCACCGGCTTCGGCGATCACGGCGGCGAGGCTGCCCGGCTCGGCGCGGCCGAGGTGGGCGGTCAGCCGCTGCCGGAACTGTGCGCGCAGCTGCTTGCGTTGCGGGTGCAGGTACGCCCAGTTGGCGTCGAGCCGCAGGCGTTCGAGCAGATCGGTGAGCGTGGCGTCCTCACGGGCGCCCGAGCCGAGTACGACGCGCCGGACCAGCCGCCACCAAGCGACGTTGAAGGCGTCCCAATCGAGTTCCCCGTCGCGGGTGGCTTCGCTCAGCAGGACGGCCGCTTCGTCCGCGATGGCCTGGGCGAACGGCGCCGCGAGCTCGTGCAGCGGGCGGCCGGGCTCGAGCACGGCCTCGGTGAACCGGCGGCGGGGCACGCGGTCGTCGGCACCGGAAATCAGGACACCGTGCGGCTGGAAGTGGCTCAGCGCGGCGCGTTTCTCCACTGTGGACGGACTGAACGGCGTCGGCGCGCCGGCCAGCAGCTTCTTCACGTCCGCACCGGACAGGGCCAGCCGCACCGACCGGCCGGGGACGCGCAGCTTCAGCGGGCGCCCGTAGTGGCGCTCGCGCAGCCGGCGCAGCAGCCGGACGGCCGGGCGGTCGAACTGCAGCTTCCCGGCCAGCGCCATCGCCGCGGGACGGCGCTTGATGACCCCACCGGCCAATGTGGGCAGGGCCACCTCGACCGCGACACGCAGGGTTTCGGCCACCGAAGCGGTCTCAGGTCGCGTGTGTTCCCGAGTGGACATCATGGCGCCCGGCTACCCGCGGCGGCCGGACCGGAAACGCCGTCAGCCGCGCAGGGCGACGTTCAGCACATCGCCGGCGTGGTCCAGGCAGTCCACGCAGATCACCGCGTCCCGCGCCGCGCAGTCCACGCGCAGCAGCGGACGGCGGAGCCCGAGGAACGTCCGGCGCTCGCGGCGGCCGCAGAAGTCGCAGACCGCGGCCAACGGCGACGTCACCGCCGCCAGCACGTCACCCGCCCCGCTCTGCCGGTCCGCACCGTCACGCGCCACCCGGAGGCCGGCCCGGACGCAGTCCACGCAGATCGGCCCGTTCCGGCCGGGCACCCGGGGGTCGCGCCGCCTGCCGCAGAACCGGCACGGCCCGCCCGCCCCGTTCGTCGCCGTCACCGCGGCCTCCTCGTCGGTTTCGCCGCTCGCACGCCGGGAATCCGGGCCGCGGCGCGCCTCACCCCGGCCACGCTACCCGGCCCACGGGTACCCGGCCGATCGCGGTGCGCCCCGGTGGAACCCGGACTCGCGCTCGACCGGGTCTCCCGGCCGCGGTGGTGCGGGTACGAGCGGTCAGGAGGAGACCTTTGTCGTCGTTGACGGTGTGGTTCGGAGTGGCCGGCCTGCTGGCGCTCGCCGCGGCCATCGTGCCGAAGCTGGTCGCCGACCGGCCGTTTTCGGTGCCGCTGGTGATGCTCGTCGCCGGCGTCGTGCTGGGGCTGCTGCCGTTGCCCGCCCCCTACGGGGACGGCTGGGGAGATCCCGCCGCCCACCTGCACGGCGTGGAGTCCTTCACCCAGCTGGGCATCCTGGTCGCGCTCGCCGGGGCGGGCCTGTCCGTCGACCGCCCGTTCGGCCTGCGCCGGTGGGGTTCGACGTGGCGGCTGCTGGCCGTGACCATGCCGGTGTCGATCCTCGCGATCGCCGCGCTCGGCTACTGGTGGCTCGCGCTCGCACCCGGCGTGGCGCTGCTGCTGGCCGCGGCGCTGGCGCCGACCGACCCGGTGCTGGCGGGCGACATCGGCGTGCCGCACCCCGACGTCGAGCCGGAACTGGCCAGGGACAACGAGATCCGCTTCACCCTGACCACGGAAGCCGGGCTCAACGACGGCCTCACCATGCCGTTCGTGCTGCTCGGCCTGGCCCTGGCGGGCAGCGAGCCCCGGCTGGACCTCTCCTGGGCACTGGTGGACCTGGTGCTGCCCCTGGTCATCGGCGTCGTGATCGGCCTGGTCACCGGGCGGCTGCTCGGCTGGGCCATCTTCCGGACCCCCTCGGACCGGCTGCGGCTGGCCGAATACGCCGACGGGCTGGTCCTGCTCGCCCTCGCCTTCGTGCCCTACGCGCTCGCCGAAGTGAGCCACGGCAACGGGTTCGTCGCCGTGTTCGTGGCGGCGGTCGCGGTGCGGACGCAGGAGCGCGAGCACGAGTACCACGGCGTCCTGCACGCGTTCGGCCACCAGCTGGAACGGCTGTTCGTCCCGCTCGCCCTGCTGGGGCTGGGCCTCGCGATCGGCGACGGCCTGCTCCGCGGGCTGCGCCTCCTGGAAGTGGTGATCGCCGTCGTCGCGGTGCTGGTGGTCCGGCCGGTGGTCGGCTGGCTCTCCCTGCTCGGCGCGCCGTCGCCGGGACGGCCCGCCACCGCGGCGATCGCGTTCTTCGGCGTCCGCGGCATCGGCACGCTCTACTACCTCGCCTACGCGCTCAACCGCCTCCCGGTCCCGCAGCAGGACGTGCTGTGGCGGGTCGGCGCGCTCGCCGTCGCCGTGTCGGTGATCGTGCACGGCGTCCTCGCGGAGCCGGCGATCCAGCGGCTCGAGCGGATGGGCGAGCACCTGCCGGCCGATGTGTAGCCCGCGAGCAAGTGGGTACTTCTGCAGCAAGGCCCTTTTGGCGACTGGCCGATCCGGAAATGTCGCCGCAGCGGAAGGTGCACTCCATGAACGACAAGCTGGAAAACAAGGGCGAAGAGCTCAAGGGCCGGGCCAAGGAAGCCGTCGGCGACGCCACCGACAACGAGCAGTGGCAGGCCGAGGGCAAGTCCGACCAGGCCAAGGGCTCGCTCAAGCAGGCCGGCGAGAAGATCAAGGACGCCGTGAAGGGCGTTACGGACAAGAAGTGACCTGTTCTCCGCTGCCGCACCCCGGACGCCGGGGTGCGGCAGCGGCGTCATGTTCGGGGGCAGCCCGTGTTCGACGGCTTCACGCTGGACCGCATCGACGTCGGTGACGTGACCCTGCGGGTACGCCACGGTGGCTCGGGGCCGCCGGTCCTGCTGGTGCACGGGCACCCGCGCACGCACACGACCTGGCACCGCGTCGCCCCGCTCCTCGCCGAGCGGTTCACGGTCGTGTGCGCGGACACCCGCGGCTACGGCGAATCCACCAAACCGCCGACCGACGAAGACCACACGCCCTACAGCAAGCGCGTCATGGCGGCGGACTTCGTCGCGTTGATGCGTCACCTCGGGCACGACCGGTTCTTCGTGGCGGGCCACGACCGCGGCGCGTACGTGGCCACCCGCCTGGCACTCGACCACCCGTCGGCCGTCCGCGGCGCGGCGATCCTCGACGCCGTCCCGATCGGTGAAGCCCTCGCCCGCTGCGACGCGCGGTTCGCGCAGGAGTGGTTCCACTGGTTCTTCTTCGCCCAGCCGGAAAAGCCCGAACGAGCGATCACCGCCGACCCCGACGCTTGGTACGACGTCGGCACGAGGAACACCCCCGAGCGGCTCGGCGAGGAGAACTTCGCCGACTTCCACCGCGCGATCCACGACCCCGCCACGGTCACCGCGATGCTCGAGGACTACCGCGCGGGCTTGGGCGTCGACCGCGCCCACGATGAGGCGGACCGCGCCGCCGGGCGGCGGATCACCTGCCCGGCCCTGGTGCTCTGGTCCAGCGAAGACGACATGGAAGACCTCTACGGCGACGTCCTGGGCGTCTGGCGCCCCTGGACGACCGACCTGCGCGGGCACCCCGTCAAGGCGGGGCACCACGTGGCCGAGGAGAACCCCGAAGCACTGGCGGCCGCGCTGGGTGAGTTCTTCGGTGGGGTTCAGCGGTAGCGGGAGGCGAGTTCCGGGCTTTGCCCGCCGAAGGCGGCGAGGTCGGCCCGGAAGACGGCGTCGAGCAGGCCGGCGTCCTCCACACCGGGAGCACTGACCACCTCGCCGAGCTCGAAACCGCGCAGGGACGCGGTGACGACGTCGGCGGCGGACATGCGCGGCACGGCGCTGAGGTCGAGTCCCTGGCGCTCGTGGAACTCGGTGGCGACGACGCCCGGGCACAGGACCTGAACCCGGACGCCGGTGCCCTCGATCTCGGCGCCGAGGGTCTGGGAGAGGGCGACGAGGTAGGCCAGTGAACCGGCGTAGACGGCCCGGCGGGGCATGACGGAGTGGCCGGCGGGACCGCTGAACGCGATCATCCCGGCCACGTTGACGATTCGGCCGTCGCCGCGTTCCTGCATGCCCGCGACCGCGGCGCGGGTGAGCATGGTGGGTGCGGTGACCTTGACGTGGACGAGTTCACGGGCCTGGGCGGCGGGCAGCTGGGCCAGCGGCATGTAGTGCGCGACGCCGGCGTTGTTGACGAGCATCGTCAGCGGCTCGGCGGCACAGACGGCGGCGACGGTGTCGACGCCGTCGCCGGTGGACAGGTCGGCGGTCACCGTGCGGACCTCGACGTCGCGGTGGGCGGCGGCGAACTCCGTCAGGCGGTCCTCGCGGCGGCCGGTGATGATCAGGTCGAAGCCGTCCGCGGCGAGACGGTCGGCGAAGGCCCGGCCGATGCCGGAGGTGGCGCCGGTGACGAGGGCGAGCTGGCTCATGGGTCGTTCCTTCCGGGGGGGTTCCGGTACCACGATCGGCGGGAACCACGGTCGGCGGAAGCGGACCCGTTTTCCCGGGACCGGCAGTACCAGGACAACCGGCCGTCCGGCTTGCACAATCGACGGCATGGCGAACACCGCACTCGGCACGGCCCTGCGCCACTGGCGCGACCGCGTCTCGCCCCAGGCCGCCGGCCTGCCCGCGGGCGGTCGCCGGCGCGCCGCCGGTTTGCGCCGCGAGGAACTGGCCCAGCTGGCCGGCATCTCCGCCGACTACGTCATCCGGCTCGAGCAGGGCCGCGCCACGAACCCGTCGGCCCAGGTCGTCGAAGCACTGGCCCGGGCCCTGCGCCTCGCCCGGGACGAACGAACCCACCTCTTCCGCCTGGCCGGCCTCGCTCCCCCGGGCCCCGGCACGGTGCCGCGGCACATCACGCCCGGCATCCACCGCATGCTGGACCGGCTGTCCGGCACGCCCGTCGCCGTCTTCGACGCCGCGTGGACCCAGCTGCTCGCCAATCCGCTCTACACGGCGCTCATGGGCGAATGGCACGGCAAGGACCTCAACGGCGTCTGGCGCAACTTCGTCACACCGGGCAGCCGGGTGCGCGACTCGCCCGGATCGCGCAGCGCGCTGCAGGGGGCGTTGGTCGCCGACCTGCGCCGCACCGACGGCCGCTACCCCGACGACCTGGGCCTGCGGTCGCTCATCGCCGACCTCCGGCGGCACAGCACCCGCTTCGCCGGCCTCTGGGACTCGGGCACCGTCGAACAGCACGACGCCGCCCGCAAGACCATCGACCACCCGGACGTCGGCGCGCTGACCCTGGACTGCGACGTCCTCAGCGTCGCGGGCAGCGACCTGCGCATCATGGTGTACACCGCCGAACCCGGCACGGAAGACGCCGACCGCCTGGCCCTGCTGGGGGTCATCGGGACGCAGTCGCTCGGGGTCGGGGAACCGTCCCGCCGGACCTAACCCACGGTGCGGCGGGTTCCGTCGCCGAGCGGCACGGTCCGCCCCGCCGCGTCGAGGCGTTCCAGCAGGGGGATCATCACCCGCCGGGTGCTGTCGAGGGCGCTGCGGGCCTGCGAAACCGTGAACGGCTGCGGCAACCGGCGCAGCTCTTCCGCCGCTCGCTCCTGCGCGTCCGGGCCGAGGACGACCCCTTCGGCCACCGCGGTCAGCCGGCCGAGCCGGACGGCCGCGGCCAGTTCCCGCCGTCCGAGGCCCAGAGACCGCAACTCGTCCGCTTCCGGTGCGCGGAACGGGTGCTCCGCGAGCCGCTTCGCCACCGTTGCCAGAGCCTTCTCGACGGCGGGGGCGAGCCCGGCGCCGGGGCGGCGGACGAGCCCGCCCGCCACCTCGAACCCGGTGCCCGCCAGCACGGGCACGACCAGCTCCGCGGCGGGCAGGCCGAGCCGCTGCCGCAACGCCTCCACCGGTACGCCCGCGGCCGTGCTGTCCCACGCGCCCACGATCTGCGCGGCCTGGGTGCGCAACTCGGCGAACCGGCCGGGGTCGGCGCACCATTCGCCCAGGCGCTCCCCCGTCTCCGGCAGGCCCATCGCGGCGAAGTCGCCCGCGCGCACGAAACCCTTGCGGCGCAGGTACGTCCGCGCGAGGTCGGGGTCGGCCAGCTCGCGGCCGCGGGCCCGCGCCGCACCCCGGCGGGACAACGCGGGCGGGTCGACGTCGAGGACGTCGAACCCGGCGGCGATCCGGTGCTCGCCGGGGTCGCGCACCAAGCCACGGTCCCCGGCGCGCAGCGGCAGCGCGGTGGCCGTGGTGAGCCGTGCGGTGTCCGTCCCGAGTGGACGGACTCGCACCGGCACGGCCGCCGTACCCAGGTGCAGCACCAGCTCGCGGTGCAGGTCCGCAGCGGCCGCACCGCGCAGCCGGACGTCGAACTCGGCCGTGGTGCGCCACCGGCCGGGGGTGAGCAGGACGTCGCCGCGGCGGACCTCGGTCCGCGCGGTTCCCCGCAGGTTCACCGCCACCCTGGCCACGGCGCCCACGCGGGCGTGGGGTTCGCCGAGCGCCTGCAGGCCGCGGACCTTCACCCGCGCCGCGCCGAGCTGCAGCTCGTCGCCCGCGGCGATCGTGCCGGCGGCCAGCGTGCCGGTGACGACCGTGCCCGCTCCGGAAACGGTGAAGGCGCGGTCGATCCACAACCGGACGTCGGCACTCGGGTCCGGTAGCGGCAGTCCGGCGGTCAGCTCCCCGATCGCCGCGCGCAGCCGGTCGAGGCCCGCGCCCGTGGTGCCGCTGACGGCGACGCTCGGGACGGCCCCCAACGACGTCGCCGCGATCTCCCGCCGCGCGAGGGCCGTCGCGGCGGCGGGGTCGGCCCGGTCGGCCTTGGTGACGACCAGCAGGCCGCGGCGGACGCCGAACGCGTCCAGCGCCGCGAGGTGCTCGGCCGACTGCGGCATCCAGCCTTCGTCCGCGGCGACGACGAACAGCACCGCCGGGGCCGGCCCGGCGCCGGCGAGCATGTTCGGCACGAACCGCTCGTGGCCGGGCACGTCGACGAACGCGACGTCTTCGCCGCCGATGCGGGTCCACGCGAAGCCGAGGTCGATGGTGAGACCGCGGCGGCGTTCCTCCGCCCACCGGTCCGGCTCCATCCCGGTCAGCCGCCGCACCAGCGTGGACTTCCCGTGGTCGACGTGCCCGGCGGTGACGATCACCCGCATCGGCGGACGGCTTCCAGCAGCTTCGCGTCCTCTTCCGGCCGCACGGTCCGCAGGTCCAGCAGGCAGCGGTCCTTGACGACCCGGGCGGCCACGGCGGGCTCGCCCGTCCGCAGCGCGGCCGCGTACCGGGCGGGCAGGCTCACCGCGGCGCTGGGCAGTTCGACGCCGGGCGCGCCGCCACCGCCGACGGCCGCCACCGACGCCACCACGCGCGCGTCGGCGCTCCCGAGCGCCTTGACCAGCGTCTCGGCTCGGTCCCGCAAGCTCGCGACCGGTGCTTCGAGCGCGGCGCGCACCGGGGGTTCCGGCCCGCGCAGCGTCGCTTCGAGGGCGGCAAGGGTGAGCTTGTCGACGCGCAGGGCCCGCGCGGCGGGGTGCCGCCGCAGCCGTTCGACGACGTCCGCGTCGCCGAACAGCAGCCCGGCCTGCGGGCCGCCGAGCAGCTTGTCCCCGCTCGCGGTGACGATCGTGGCGCCCGCCCGCAGCGCGCTCGCCGCGTCCGGCTCGTCCGGCAGGAGCGGGTGCGGGGCCAGCAGGCCGGAGCCGATGTCGGCGACCAAGGGCACGCCGAACCCGGCCAGTTCGCCGAGCGCCGCTTCCGAGGTGAACCCGCTGACGCGGTAGTTCGACGGGTGGACCTTGAGCACGAACCCGGTGTCCGGGCCGATCGCCGCGGCGTAGTCGCGGGCCGACGTCCGGTTCGTGGTGCCGACCTCGCGCAGCCGCGCCCCGGCCGATTCCAGCAGGTCCGGGATGCGGAAGCCGTCGCCGATCTCGACCAGCTCGCCCCGGCTGACGACGATCTCCCGGCCCGGGGCCAGCGCGAGCGCGCAGAGCAGCAGGGCGGCGGCGTTGTTGTTGACCACGTGCACCGCCCCGGCCTCCGGCACGGCCGCGGCCAAGGCCGCCAGCGCGCCGCGGCCGCGGCGGGCCCGGTCACCGGTCGCGAGGTCGAATTCGACATCGGTGGCGCCGCCGGCCGCGACGAGGGCGTCGAGCGCGGCCACCGACAGCGGGGCCCGGCCGAGGTTGGTGTGCACGACGACGCCGGTCGCGTTGATCACCGGCCGCAGCGAGGACGCGCTCGCCGGGAGCCGCGCGAGCACCGCGTCGGCGACGTCTGCCGGGGCGATCTCCCCGGCCCGCGCGGCCTGCTGGGCGGCGACGACCACGGCTTTCACCAGGTCACGCCCGAGCGCCCCGGTGGCCTTCGCGATGCGCGGGTCGGCCAGCAGCGCGTCGGTCCGCGGGATCGCGCGGCGGGGGTCAGGCATGGCGGAGGCGGACGGGAATCGAACCCGCCAGCGGCAGAACCTGCCGTTCGACGGTTTTGAAGACCGCGCCGGTCACCAGGCCGGATACGCCTCCCTGCACCATGGTGGTCATCCTGCCAAGGTCGCGGCCGGAGGGCAGGATGAACGGGTGGGTTACCGACTGACGCAGTACGCGCACGGCGGCGGCTGCGCGTGCAAGATCCCGCCCGGCGAACTGGAAGCGGCGGTGGCCGGCCTCACCGGCGCCGCGCCCGTCGATCCGCCGGGCGAGCTGCTCGTCGGCCTCGACACCGGCGACGACGCGGCCGTGGTCCGGATCTCCGGGGACACCGCGCTGATCGCCACCACGGACTTCTTCACCCCGGTCGTCGACGACGCCTACGACTGGGGCCGGATCGCCGCGGCCAACGCGCTTTCCGACGTCTACGCCATGGGCGGCACGCCGGTCGTGGCCGTCAACCTGCTCGGCTGGCCGCGGGAGACGCTGCCGTTCGAGCTCGCCGCCGAGGTCCTGCGCGGCGGCCTCGACGTCTGCGGCGAGGCGGGCTGCCACCTCGCCGGGGGGCACAGCATCGACGACCCGGAACCGAAGTACGGCCTGGCCGTCACGGGCATCGCCGACCCGGCGCGGCTGCTGCGCAACGACGCCGGCCGCGCGGGCCTGCCGCTGACGCTCACCAAGCCGCTCGGCATCGGCGTGCTCAACTCGCGGCACAAGGCCACCGGCGAGCGGTTCGGGCAGGCGATCGACGCCATGACGACGCTGAACGCCGCGGCGTCGGAGGCCGCGCTGGCCGCCGGGGCGGTGTGCGCCACCGACGTCACCGGGTTCGGCCTGCTCGGCCACCTGCACAAGCTGGCCAGGGCCAGCGGCGTCACCGCCCGCCTCGACCCGGCGGCCGTGCCCTACCTCGACGGCGCGCGCGAAGCCCTGCGCGACGGGTACGTCAGCGGCGGCACCCGGCGCAACCTCGACTGGGTCCGTCCGCACGCCGACCTGTCCCGGGTTTCCGAGGACGAAGCACTGCTGCTGGCCGACGCGCAGACGTCCGGCGGCCTGCTGGTCGCCGGGGAGCTGCCGGGCCATCCGGTGATCGGGTCGCTCGAGCCGCGGTCGGACCACACGATCGTCGTCGGCTGAGTTTCCCGGCCGGACGGGCCGGGTACGCCCGGGAAGAGAACGATCAGGAGGTGTGCGATGCCCGCTGAGGACCGGACCAGCCTGGAACAGCACCTGGCCGAGGCCGAGTACCCGTGCGGCCGCGACGAGCTCCTGCGGCGCGCGGCCGCGGCGGGCGGCGGCGACTCCGTGCTCGGCTCGCTCGGCGGGCTGCCGGACAGCGACCGGTACGACAACTTCGACGCCGTCTGGGAAGCGGTGTCCGCCAAGCACATCGGCGGGGCGCCCTGAGCCTTCAGGCGAGCCGCTCCACGGCGTCGCGGGCTTCCCTCAGATCCGCGCCCGTGCTCTCGCGGTAGGCCTTGATCGCCTCGATCTTCTTGCCCTGCCGCAGCAAGGCGGCCACCTCGGCGAGTTCCGGCTCCACGACGGACACCCCGAGCCGGTCGGCGATCGCGTCCAGCTTCCGTTCCACCCGCGCGAGGCGGCGATCGACCCGCCCCAGCCTGCGGTCCGTGGCCGAGGACCCCAGTGCGACGACCGCGACCAGCACGACGACACCGAGCAAGAGCATCCCGTAGTCCATGCCGGGCATGCTACTTCCGAAAACTGTCGGTGCCCGTGGTTAAGGTGTCGCCATGACCACGCTGACCGGCCGCCCGCACACCGCCCTGCTCGTCATCGACGTGCAGAACGGCGTGATGAAGACGGCCCACGACCGCGAAACCGTCCTCGCCAACATCGTCACCCTGGTGGAGAAAGCCCGGGCGGCCGGCACCGAGGTGGTGTGGGTGCAGCACACCAGCGAGGAGCTGCCGCGCGGCAGCGAAACGTGGGAGTACGTGCCGGAACTGGTGCGCCGCGAACCGGAACCCCTGGTGCACAAGACCTACGGCGACTCGTTCGAGGACACCGACCTCGAGGACCTGCTGGCGGCCCGCGGCATCGGGGCGCTGGTGGTGGCGGGCGCGCAGACGGACGCGTGCATCCGGTCCACTCTGCACGGCGCGCTCACCCGCGGCTACGACGTGACCCTGGTGGCCGACGCGCACACGACGGAGGACTTGTCGGCGTATGGCGCCCCGGCGCCGGGGGAGGTCATCGCGCACACGAACATGTATTGGCAGTATCAGACGGCGCCCGGCCGGACGGCGGGAGTGGTGCAGACGGCCGATATGGAGTTCGGGGTGAAGACACCGGCCTGAGGCTCGCGGCGGCCAGTGGGCGGTGGGCGGTGGGCGGTGTTCCCAGCGACCGCGGAGGTGTGGAAGAGGCGTGCCGCTGGTTGGGGTGGCGGGGTTGGTTCCGGCTGGCCGGGCAGGTTCCGGCCGGGCGAGTTCAGCGTCGCCGCGGCCCTTTTCCCAAGCGGTCCCTCACGCGCCGCGCAGGTGGTCGCGCAGCGACCGTGCCACCCTCGCCATCAGCACCTCCGCCTCCGGCTGGAGGACCGCCGGGACCCGGGACTCCGTCAGCGCCACCACCCCGAACGTGCCGCCGTCCGCGTGCTCGACCACGCCCGCCTCGTGGCGCAGGTTCAGCAACGTGCCCGTCTTCGAGGACCAGCGGGCCGCGTCGGAGGCGAAGTCGGGCGTCAGCCGGTGGCGGATCATGTTGTTCGCCATCAGTGCGCGCACGCCCGCGGCCACCGACGGGTCGATCTTCGACGGCGTCCACAGCGCCTGCAGCAACTCGAGCAGCGCCCGCGCGGAGGCGGCGTTCGCGCGGGTGACGTCGAGCTGCGGGAGCCGGTGTCCCTGGCCGGCCGTCGCCGCGCCGATGGCGAGTGAATGCGCCAAGTCGGCCTCGTCCGCCTCGAAGCGCTCGGCCGGGGTCTCGACGAGGTCGCGCATGACGTGGCGCACCGCGATCCCGCCCAGCCCCCACTCGCCCAGCATGCGCGTGACGTCGGCCGGCGGCGTCAGGCCGAACAGGACGTCGGCCGCCGTCCCGTCGCTCAGGGATGTGCTCAGGTAGAGCAGGTCGTCGATGGCCAAGCGGGCCGGGTGGCGGAAGCGGGTCAACCCGATCGGCCCGGGGGTGGTGACGCCGCCGGGAGTCACCTCCAGCTGCGTCGCGCCGTCGAGCTCGCCCCGGCGGATGCGCTCCAGCGTCGCCGCCGCCAGCGGGACCTTGACCAGGGAGGCGATCGGGTACTCGTGGTCGGGGTCGATCCCGAGCTCGGCGCCGGACCGCAGGTCGCGGACCAGGAACGAGCCGCGCAGCCCGCCTTCGCCCAGCGCGGTGCGCAGGTCGCGGACCAGCGCTTCGGCGGTCACCGGCTCGCCCCCAGGCAGCGTCCGACGGCCGTCCGCAACGTCGTGCGCAGCCGGTCGGCGTCCTCGCCGAGCGCGGCGGCGACGCCGAAACCGCGCGCCAGGTCGAGCTCGCCGATCGGCCACCAGTGCACCTGCAGCTCGTCGGCCTGCGCCACCGAGCACAGCAGCAGGTCCGCCGAGGCGAACACCTCCGCGGCCGCCGAGGTCAGCGAAGTGGCCACAGCCACCTGGGCCGGGGACAGGCCCACGGCGTCACGCACCCGCAACACCCGGTCCCGGACGTGCGGGACGTCGTCTTCGGGCTGGATCCAGACGCGCCGCCGCGGGCCGGCGGACCGACCCGCCCGCAGCGTCTCCAGGTGCACGACCCGGCCCGGCGGCGGCGCGACCCCGGCGACGCCCAGCGGCACCGACCACACACCTTCCTCGGCCGGAACGGCGGTGAGCGCGGCCCGCACCTCACTGGTGCGGACGAGCTCGGCGCGCTCCCCCGGCCCGGCGGCGCGGAACTCGAGGTGGACCTCCGACGCCCGGGCTTCGGCGGCGAGCACGGCGAGCTCCCGCACCCCGCAGGTGGCGGGCACGGCCACGCGCATCGGCCGCAGCCGGGCGCGTTTCGCGTCGTGTTCCAGCGCGTCGGCCAGCTGCACGAGCCGGTGCGCCGACGGCAGCACGTCCCGTCCGAACGGGGTGAGCCGGGCCCGCCGGGTCGACCGGTCGAAGAGCCGTTCGCCGAAGTGCCGCTCGAGCGCGGCGATGCGCCGGCTGGCAACCGGCTGCGGGATGCGGGCGAGCGCCGCGCCCGCCGTGAAGCTCCCCGTCTCACTCACACTCACGAACGCCCTGCAGCCGCCGACCAGGTCCACGGCCTCACTTTATGCGATTCCGGCATCGAACCGCGCATTTCCGTCTTGGACAGCATGAGCCAACGCGGCCAGACTGCGGATGCCGATCAAGACCGGAAGGAATCCCCGTGCCGTTCACCCACGTCCGGCGGGCCGCGCTCGCCGCGCTGGCCCTCCTGGCGCTCATCGCCTGCGCCGCCGAAGCCCCGGCACCCGCGCCGGCACCCGCGTCGTCGCCGCCGTCGACCACCGCTGTGGCGCCGCAGCCGCAGCCGGACTTCGGCCCGCTCGAACGCGACTTCGACGCCCGCCTGGGTGTGTACGCGGTCGACACCGGCTCCGGCCGCGAGATCGCCCACCGCGCCGACGAGCGCTTCGGCTACGCCTCGACGCACAAGGCGTTCTCCGCCGCCGCCGTGCTCCAGCGCACCAGCATCGAAGGGCTGGCGAAGGTGCTGACCTACACCCGCGGCGATCTGCAGCCGAACTCGCCCGTCACCGAAAAGCACGTCGCCACCGGCCTTCCGCTGCGTGACGCGCTCGACGCGGCGTTGCGCTACAGCGACAACACCGCCGCGAACCTGCTGTTCCGGGAGCTCGGCGGCCCGGCGGGACTCGCCGCCGCACTGCGCGGGATCGGCGACACGACCACCCACGTCGACCGGATCGAACCCGGCCTCAACGACCTGGCGCCGGGCGACGTCCGGGACACCAGCACCCCGCGCGCGATGACCGGCAGCCTGCGCGCCTTCACCCTCGGCACGGCGCTGACGCCGGAGAAGCGGACCGTGCTCACGGACATGATGCGCGCCAACACGACCGGCGCGGCCCTGATCCGGGCCGGCGCGCCGGCGGGCTGGGCGGTCGCCGACAAGACCGGTACCGGCAGCTACGCCACGCGCAACGACATCGCCGTCGTCTGGCCGCCCGGCCGGGCGCCGATCGTGCTGGTGGTCATGTCCGCTCGCCAGGCCGAGAACGCCGAGCACGACGACCGGCTGATCGCGCAGGCGGCGAAGCTGGTCCTCGACGCCCTCCGCTGACGCTAACGACCGCCGAAGAGCCGCCGCGCCTCCGCTTCGACCTCGTCCAGCCACGCGGCACGCCGAGCCGGACCGGCGTCGGCCAGCACCCGCAGCACCACCCGGCGCACCTCCGGCTCGCCGAGGTACGGCGGCAGGCACCGCCGCCAGATCGCGTCGAGCGGGTCACCGAACAGCGTGCGCTCCCGGTCCTCCGTGGTGTCGGAGGTGTTGACCACCAGCAGCCGCCGCAGGGCCAGCAACGACTCGGGCGCGCCGCCGGCGTCGTCGAGGCGGTAGGCCACGCCGGGGACGAGGATCCGGTCGAGCCAGCCGCTGAGGATGGCGGGCGGCTTGCCCCACCAGTTCGGGTGGACCGCGACGAGCCCGCTCGCCTCGCGCAGTTCGTCGCGGTGGCGTTGCACCAGCGGATCCGGTTCGGCGGCGAGGAACTCCTCGGCCCGGGTCCCGCTGGTGTAGGCCTCGTCCGCGGTCAGGACCGGGTCGAAGCCTTCGGCGTACAGGTCGTGGAACCGCACCGGCCGCCCCGCCTCGGTCAGCGCGGCGACGACCCGGTCGGCGAGTGCGTGGTTGAAGCTCCCCGGCCGGGGATGGGCCAGCAGGACGAGCACCGGCTTGTCGTCGATCAGCATGGTGTCCCCATCCTGCCACGCCGCCGCGGTGTCCACACCGGACCGCGCGTTCCGGGCCCGGAGATCGCTCCGGCTCAGCCCGCGTTGGCCAGGAAGCCCTGTCCCGACGGGGCACTGCGCACCAGGCACGCGTGGCACGGCATCCCGCGCAACCCGTCGAGCACCTCGGCTTCGCCGGGGAAGATCGACTCGCCGCACAGCGCCGTCAGGTGCTCGGGCACCGGGCCGCCGGGAACGGGGATCAGGTGGCAGACGCGTCTGCTCTCGCCGACGACACCTCGGCGTAGCCGCACCAACGCGAGCATTCCACCGTTCTCACCCATGGGAAAACGGTAAGGGAAGATCACCGCGCCGACTTCGTGTCCGCGACCCAACGATCTTGGGCCCCGGTGGTCCCGGACACCAAAGTCACGCCGGGGAGAGCACCGCCGCGCCCAGCCGCCGGCACAGGGCGAGCGCCAGCTCGACGTCCAGCCGCCCCTCGGCGAGCCCGCGGGGCAGCAGTTCCTGCGCCTTGCGGACGCGGTACTGCACGGAGTTCTTGTGCATCGTCAGCTCGGCGGCCGCCGCGGTGTAGCTGCCGCCGGAGGTCAGGAACACCCGCAGCGTCTCGCGCAGCCGCCCGCAGTTCTCGTCGTCGGCGGCCAGCGGCCCGAGCGTGCTCGTGACCCACAGCCGGGCCGCGTTCAGGTCGCTGGTCATCAGCGCCACCGTGCCGACCTCCCGGAAGGTCAGCACGCGGTCGCAGTGCTCCCCGGCGGCCAGGGCCAGCGCGTGCACCCGGCGGGCCTGCTGGTGGGTGTCCCGGAAGCCGCCGACCCCGGTGCCGGGGTCGCCGACGGTCACCCGCACACCGCCGTCGGCTTCCGCGAGCACCGCGTCGAGGTGTTCGCGGCCCACCGACGTACCCGGCGCGACCGGGAGCCACACCCAGGCACTGGCCTCGTCCCGGGGCACGAACAGCGGACGCCCCTGCCCGCGCACGCGCTCGAACACCGCCCCCGCGACCGACTCCAGCAACGACAGCGCGTCGTCGACGAACGCCTCCGACGTGTGCCAGACGATCATCCCCACGTGCGTGCCGCGCAGGCGGTAGCCGATCACCGTCTCGGCCGCGTCGACGTCGGGCGGGCCGCCGTTCTCGCCCAGCAGCTCCGCCACCTTCGCCGCCCGCGCGGCGCTGCGGTTGAGCAGCCAGCGGTCGCGCTCGTCCTGGTAGACGGAGACGAGCTGGCGGACGACCCGGGTGATGAACTCGTAGGCGACCCGGAGCAGCCGGCGCATCATGGCCCCGAGCAGGGCCGCGTCGTCGACCAGCCGGGTGCACTCCTCGAACCCGAAGTCGAGCATCGCGGCCTGGCCGAGGTCGTACGCGCGGATCAGGTCGAACACCGGGGTGCCGCGCTGCGCCAGCCGGCGCGCGTACTCCATCGCCGCGGCCGGCGGCTCGACGGTGGCCGGGTCGATGCCGTGCCGGAAGATCTGCAGGGCGGTCTCGATGTTCTGGTAGACGCTCGCCGACAGCAGGCTCACCATGCGCTCGTCGTCGTTGACCAGCTGCGGCAGGTCGGCGGCGTACAGCTGGACCAGTTCCCCGGTCAGTTCGCCCGCGCGGCCCTCGAGGGTGGCGGCAATCTGCCGGATGCGCTCCGAGACGACTTCTTCGTCCACCATGGAGCCACCTTAGGGGGTGCTGCCTCAAGCCGGTCGTGGAACTCGTCGATCAAGTCGAACGTCGCCTCCGGGCGAGCCGGCGCACGGTGACGCGTCCACACCTCCGGCGCGCATCACCGACGGCGGCCGCCACGCGTTAACGGGTCATTCGGGTGAAGGGAATGCGGCAATCGGATCCGCGATTTTGTTAAGTCGGCCGTTAAGTCGCCGCTTCGAAAGACTCGAAAAAAATCCCGAAAGAGCGGACCTGATTCCGCACTGGTCTGGACCAGCACTTGAAGATCACCCGTACGGCGGCTTTTTCTTGTCCACCAGGGATGCCGGACCACCGTAACCGGCGGATCGCAATTTTCGAAACGCGTTTACACGACGTTTGGAGCTTGTGGCAACTCCCCACGAGCGGTATATCTGGGTGATCGAATCCGCAGCGGCCGGCCCACCGCCGGCCGGTTCGATGCCGCCCTCTCCCCCGCTCACCGGAGGCACCATGCATCGCCTTGACCCGGCCCGAGAACACGTCATCGGGCTCTACCGCATCGTCATCGGCTTCCTCTTCGCCTGCCACGGCCTCAAGACGCTGTTCGGCCTCTTCGGCGCGAAGTCCACCGCCGCCGTCGGGGCTTGGCCCGGCTGGTGGGCCGCGGTCATCCAGCTCGTGTGCGGCGCACTCGTCTGCGTCGGCTTCGGCAGCCGGGTCGCCGCCGTGCTCGGTTCCGGCTCGATGGCCTACGCGTTCTTCGCCGTCCACCTGCCGACCGGCCTGTTGCCGATCCAGAACGGCGGCGAAGCGGCCACCCTGTTCTGCTGGTCCCTGCTCCTCATCGCGTTCGTCGGCCCGGGCCGCTTCGCGCTCGGCAACCTTCCCGCCCGGCAGCGGACCTCCCGGCAGCGGGCCTCGGAGCCGACGCGGGCGGACGCCACGATCTAAGAGCGGGAAATCCCGACGCCGCTGCGCGCGTCGGGACCGTACTTCGCCAGCTCCGCCGCGAGGTCGAGCCGTCCGGTGGACTTGCTCTTGGCCCGGTCTTCGTCGGTCAGCAGTGCCCGGGGGATGATCCAGACGACCTCGAACTCGATCCCGCTGGGATCCTTGGCGTACAAGGACTTCGTGGTTCCGTGGTCGGACGAGCCGACCAGCGCGCCCGCTTCGGTGAGCCGGGCCGCGAGCCGCTCGAGGTCCCCGAGGGTGTCGACCTCCCACGCGAGGTGGTACAGCCCCACCGACGTCCGCCCGGCGCCCGGATCCGCGGCGTCGGCGCCGATCTCGAAGAGACCGAGGTCGTGGTCGTTGACCGACCCGGGCGCCCGCAGGAACGCCGCGCCGCGATGCGCGTCACCGCCGTCGATGTACCCGAAGCCCAGCACGTCCCGGTAGAACGCCACACTTTCGGCCAGGTCCCGGACGTAGAGCACGGCGTGGTTCAGGCGGAAGATCGACATCGGTGCTCCACGGTCCGCGCTGCGCGCCAATCGATTGAAGTTTCAACTTGAGGCTAGGCGCGCACCCCCGGGCCGGTCAAGCTCACGAAGACCCACTCTCGGTACGCCCGGTGACCGACCGGGCGACAAACCTTCGACACCGCATCGAGGCCCTGGTCAGCGCACCCGGGGGTTCGTAGGGTGGGTCCACCGCAGGACGCCGTGTCAGCCGTCCCGCGGGCGGTGATGCCCCGGATCCGACCTTTCCCCGAAGCCACGTCCGGGGCATCACCGCAACCTCGGCCGATCGTGCCCTTCCCTCCATCGTCCACGCTCCGCCCGCGCCTTCGATTCGCTTACCTTAGCTCTAAGCTATACTCTTTAGCGCTAAGCAATCGATCGAAGGAGTCCCATGCGCATCACCGTGTTCGGCGCCGCCGGCGCCGTCGGCCGCCGGGTCGTCGCCGAAGCCTTCACCCGCGGTCACGAGGTCACCGCCGTCGTGCGCGACCCGCGCCGCGCTGCGGACCTGCCGGCGGAGGCCACCGTGCGCACCGGCGACGCCGCGAACCCCAGTGACGTCGCCTCGCTCGCCCGCGGCCAGGACCTCGTGATCACCGCGACCCGGCCGGCAGCGGGCCGCGAAGCGGAACTCGTCCAGACCACCCGGAGCCTGCTCGAGGGCCTGGCCGGAACCGGCGTGCGGCTCCTGGCCGTGGGCGGCGCGGCCACCCTGCGCACTCCCGGCGGGACGACAGTGCTCGACGACCCGGCCTTCCCCGCCGAACTGCGGCCGATCGCCTCGGCCTGCCGAGACCAGCACGAGGTGTACCGCGCCGGCACCGGGGTCGACTGGACCTACGCCAGCCCGCCCCTGCTCCTGGAACCCGGCGAGCGGACCGGCCACTACCGGCTCGGCGGTGACGACCTGCTCGCCGACGCCGGCGGCCGCTCGGCGATCTCGATGGAGGACTTCGCGATCGCCCTGCTGGACGAGGCCGAACGGCCGCGCCACCACCGGACCCGCTTCACCGTCGCCTACTGAACTCTTTACATACATACACAATGTATGTAACCTGACCGCATGACAACCCGCAGCGAAGCCCTGGGTCAGGAGCACCGCGTCCGGCTGCCCGCCGGCGAAGTGCGGTACTGCGAGCGGGGCACCGGGGCCCCGGTGGTGTTCGTGCACGGGGTGCTGACGAACGCGGAACTGTGGCGGAAGGTCGTCCCCGACGTCGCCGCGGCCGGGTTCCGGTGCCTGGCCCCGGATCTGCCGCTCGGCTCGCACGACCTCCCGATGCGGGCGGACGCCGACCTCTCCCCCGCGGGCAACGCCGACGTCATCGCCGACTTCCTCGAGGCGCTGGATCTGCGGGACGTCACGCTCGTCGCGAACGACACCGGCGGCGCGCTGACGCAGATCCTGCTCAGCCGCCGTCCGGAGCGGGTCGGCCGGGTCGTGCTCACGCCGTCCGACTGCTTCGAGTACTTCTTCCCGCCGATCTTCAAGGCGCTGCCGCCGCTGGCCCGGATCCCCGGGTCGATGGCGGTGCTCGGGCAGCTCCTGCGGGTGCGGGCGCTGTACCCGCTGCCGATCCTCTTCGGCTGGGTGGTCAAGCGGCCGCTGCCGGCCGCCGTCGCGCAGGCCTACCTCGCGCCGCTGCGCCGGTCGGCCGGGGTCCGCCGGGACCTGCGCAAGCTCCTGCGGGACGTGCACCCGCGGCACACGCTGGCGGCCGCCGAGGCGCTGCGCACGTTCGACCGGCCGGTGCTGCTCGCGTGGGCGCCGGAGGACCGGCTGTTCCCGATCCGGCTGGCCCACCGGCTCGCCGCCCTGCTGCCGGACGCGAAACTCGTCGAGGTGCCGGACTCCTACACCTTCGTCTCCGAGGACCAGCCCGCGGTGCTGGCCCGCCACGTCGCCGAGTTCGCGGGCGTCATGGCAGATTAGGCGAGTGCGACGTACCCAGCAGGACCGTTCCGCCGGCACGAAGGCCGCCCTGGTCGCCGCCGCGCGGGAACTGTTCGCCGACCGCGGCTACCAAGCCGTGCCGGCCGACGAGATCACCCGCGCCGCCGGGGTCACCCGCGGCGCGCTGTACCACCACTACGCCGACAAGCAGGGCTTGTTCCGCGCCGTCGTCGAAGAGCTGGAACGCGAACTGACCGAAGAGGTCCGGGCCGCGTTCGTCGCCGGCGCGGACCCGCTTTCCGGCATGCTGCAGGGCCTCGGCGTCTTCCTCGACGCCTGCCTGCGCAAGGAGGTCCGCCGCATCTCGCTCACCGACGCACCCGCGGTGCTCGGCTGGGACGTCTGGCGCGAGATCGAGGCGGAGTACGGCCTCGGCCTGATCGTCGCCGTGCTGGAGCAGGCCAGTGCGGACGGGCTCATCGTCGAGATGCCCGTCCGCGCCCTGGCCCAGCTGGTGCTCAGCGCGGTGATGGAGGCGGCGCGGATGATCGCCGCGGCCGACGACCCGGCCCGGACCCGCGCCGAGGTCCAGCAGGTCCTCGGCGGGTGGCTCGGCAGCCTCCTGCGGACCTAGCGCGTCCGGTAGGTGGTCAGCACCCCGGCCCCGGCCTGCGTGCACGACACGAGCCGGAAGTGGGCAACGCCCTCGAAGAACCGCCGGCCTTCGCCGACCACGCTGGGGCACACCAGCAGGCGGTACTCGTCGACCAGGTCGTGCCGGGCCAGTGTCCGCACGACCTCGATCGAGCCGATGACGATGACGTCCCGCTCTTCGCGGGCGACCGCCTCGGTGAGCTCGCCGTGCAGCAGCGCGGAGTTCTGCCAGGCGGTGACGTCGGCCAGGGTGCGGGAGGCCACCAGTTTCGGCATCGCGTTGAGGCGGTCGGCGAACTCGCCCGAACGGCCGGGCCAGAGCTTCGCGAACAGCTCCCACGTGGTCCGGCCGAGCAGCAGGATCCCGGTGTCGAGCAGGGGGCCGAGCCGGAACTTGTCCCCGGCCACCGTCTCCGGCCCGTGCCGGAACGCCCAGCCGCCGGTGGCCGTGCCGGCGGAGCCGTCCGGATCCTCGACGACGCCGTCCAGGGTGGTGAACTCGACGACGATCACGCTCATGTCCGCTCCCGGTGCCTTCTCGCCGCGCCCCGGTGGCGCGGCCGCACCGGTACCTACCGGCGGCGGCCGCCGGATTCATCGGCCGCCGCCGGAACGGTCACGCCGTGACGAGTGACAGGCCGTAGGTCTGCAGGATCTCGTTCACCGGCTGGAACCACGTTTCCCCGCCGGAGCCGCAGTTGCCCCAGCCACCGGAGGTGACGCCCTGGGCCTGGTCACCGGTGATGAACGAGCCGCCGGAGTCGCCGGGCTCGGCGCAGACGTTGGTGCGGGTCATCTGGTAGACCGCGCCCTGGGCGTAGTTGACCGTCTCGTTCTGGCCCAGCACCGTGCCGCAGTGCCAGTGCGTGGTCGAGCCCGAGCGGCACACCGACGTGCCGACCGGCGCGACCCAGGACCCGCGGACGAGCGCGTCGCTCACCGTGCCCCAGCCGAGCACGACCGGCGCGGTCCACCAGCCGTTGCCGATGCGGATGAACGAGTAGTCGTTGCCGGGGAAGGAAGAACCGGCGAAGCTGCCCATCGCCGAGCCGTCCCAGCCGACGACCGAGCTGCCCGCGCCGCCGCAGTGCCCGGCGCTGACGAACCCGCCCTGCACGGAGAAGCCGATCGAGCAGCGGGTGTTGCCGTTGATGTAGTACGGGTCGCCGCCGACGGTGCCGGCCGAGAACGGCTCGGCGGCCGGTGCGGTCGCCACCGTGACCGGGCCGGCCTTCGCCGCCCGGGCCAGGAAGGCGTCGACGTCGGCACCGTGCGCACCGGGCCGCAGGGTGACCACGACGCTGCCGGCCCGCGGATCGGCGCGCCAGCCGCTGACGGCGGCGGGCGCGGGGTCCGCCTTGGCCGACGCGTCGATCGCGGCTTTCGCGGCGTCGAGCTTCGCCGCGCTGGTCCGGGCGGCCGTGGGTTCGGCCCCGGCCTGCCGGACGGCGGCGGCCGCGGCCGGATCGGTCACGCCGACGACGAGCTTGCCCAGCGCCGGGTCGAACCACGCGCCGCCGAACGCGGTGCCGGCGGCCCGCTGCGCGGCGGGCAGCACCCGGGCGGCGGACATTTCCTGGGTGAGCCGGGCCGACGCCTGGGTGGCGGTGAGCCCGAGGTCCCGCTGCATGGCGGCGATGAGCCCGGGCGAGGCCTGGGCGGCAGCGGGGGTGAGGGAGGCGGAAGCGAGCGACGCGGTGAGGACGGCGACGCCGCCGAGAGCCAGGGCGATTCTTCGACGCATGGGAACTCCTCCAAGGCCGGGGGAAAGAAACACACCGTCGCCTCGAGTGTGCGGGCGGCACCCGGGCCAGGTCCAGATTTTGTCCGGTATCCTGTCCGGAATTTTCAGCGTCCACTTTGGAGGGATGGACGCAACTCGCTGACATGCAAGGGTTTCTTGCGCACGACAGGGGCGCGGACCGGCCATCGGCTCGTCCGCGCCCGTGCCGCCACCGGAGCAATCCCGCAGCGTCGCAGAAAGGTCTGAACCAAGTAGAACACGGCTCCCGGCCGCGGCGACCCGAGCGAGGGACTGCCGGGCACCGGACGTGCCCGGCAGTCCCTCGGCGGCCGCTTCGCGGACGCGAACGGCCTTGCCCGCAGCCCGGAGAGCACCCGCACACGCCCCTGGGTCCAGCTCGGGCTCCGCCGCCCGGCACCCCCACGACACGCGGCGCGGGAGTCCGAGTGTCCGCGGGTCCGAACAGGACGGTCAGCGGGCGAAGGCGGTGAGGAAGCGGTCGCGGAAGGAGTCCATCTTCCAGACCGGCGCCTGCGCGCCCGGGTGGAGGCCGTCCTGCCAGCCCCAGCCGGCGATCCGGTCCAGCACCTTCGGGTCCTTGGCCACGATGGTGATCGGCACGTCGTGGACCGCGCCCTGCGGGGTGACCACCGGCGGCTGGTGGTCGCCGAGGAACACCAGCACGAGGTCGTCGCCGCCGTAGTGCTGCACGAACGAGATCAGCGTCTTCAGGGAGTAGTCGGTGGCGTCGCGGTAGGCGTCCCGGATCTTCGCCGGGTCCTGCCAGACCGATTCCGGCGCTTCGCCCGCCGCGGGCATCGGCGCGAAGACCGAGCCGTCGCCGACCTGGTTCCAGTCGACCAGCCAGGGCCGCGGCGACCACGGTGCGTGGCTGGAGACGAGGTCGACCTCGGCCATCACCGGCCGCTGCCCGGCCTTCGCGAGCTCGGTGCGCTGCAGCATCGAGAACGTGAACTGGTCGGGCATGGTGGCGTAGGCGAAGCCGGGCCCGTGGTAACCGATCGAGCGGGCGTCGTAGTAGGCGTCCGGGTGGTAGAACTTCTGCCCTTCCGGCCAGTCCTTGGTGTGCGCGGGCACGTCCCAGACGGTGCGCCAGCCCGCCCGCTGGAACGCCCCGCCGAGGGTCAGCCGGTCACTGGCGAGCAGGTCGTTGTACCGCTGCTGGTTGTCGATCCACATCCCCGACTGCACGGTCGAGTGCGCCAGCCAGCTGCCGCCGCCGAACGTCGAGGACGACAGGAACGCGCTCTTCGCGCCGATGCCCGCCGCGCGCAGCTCGGCGGTGCCCGTGTCGAGCGTCGCGCCGATCTTCGCCCCGAAGGCCGGGTCGTCGAGCGCGATCCGGCCGTAGCTCTCCACGAAGGTCAGCACGACGTTCTTGCCGCGCAGCCCGGTCAGCAACTGGGCGCCCGGGGTGGCCCGGAACGCGTCTTCGGCGGCCACCTCCCCGAACGGCCGCTGGTCCCGCAGGTCGGCGCCGACCTGGCGCAGGTCGCCGTAGGCCAGCGCCGCGGCGCTCTGCGCGGCGACCGGCTGTCCCGGCGCGAGCTCCACGCCGAACACCGAGCAGACGATCCAGATCACCCCGAGCACGGCCACGACGCGGGTCGCCCCGGTCCGCCGTCCGGCGGCGACCCGGCTCAGCCGCAGCATCGCGAGGACCATGAACACCACGACGGCGATCGCGAGCAGCCCGGCGCCGGCGAGCGCGGCGGCGGTGGCCGCGTCCCCGATCTGCCCGGCGAGGAACTCGACCCCGGCGTGGAAGAAGCTCCAGTCGTAGATCGGGTCGAACGGCTTCTCGAGGGTGGCGTAGAACCCGGTGTCGAGGGCCTTCATCAGGGTGAGCAGCCCCAGCCCCAGGCCGACGGCCACCGCGGCGACGCGGCGCGCCCGCGGCGGCAGGACCAGCATGAACGCGGCGACGACGAGCCCTTCGACCGGCACGCGCACGAGCGCCCCGACGGAGAACGAGTTGAGGTCGTCCGGGGCGAGGAGCCCGAACAGCACGAGCAGCGCGGCCAGCACGGTGAGGATCCGGCTCGCGACGACGTGGCGCCGCCGGCCCGGCCGCGGCAGCCCGAAGTCGGGCAGGGCCGCCGCCCCCGGAACCGGGGTGCGGCGGCGGGCGCGCCGCACCAGGGGCAGACCGATGTTTCCAACCATGGCGAGCCTCACGTCGGGTGCACGGTGGTGATCGCCGGCCCCTGCGGCGGGGCGGCGATCGTCACCGGATATACGGGCCGCGGCGGCGCGCGGTTCACGCGCCGCCGGGTCCCTCACGCCGACGGCGGCCAGAGGGACTGCTTTTCCGGGACGATCTCCGACGATCAGCCGCTCGGCGTCCGGTTCCGGCGGCGGCGTGGCCCCGGCGACTGCGGCCGTCCGTCGGCGTTCGAGGTACCGACCCGGGCACGCACCGGGAAGGAACCGGGCCTACCCGGACGAGCCCGCCTCAAACCCCGCACACCGCCTTTCACCCGCGAAAACCCGCGGAACCCCCGGGACAGGTGAAGGAGCGTTGCGGGCCCGGGCCACTGGTGGTCTCCTCGGGGGGTCCGCAGCTCGGATTCCGAACGGAGGCCCACCGATGAATCTGTTCGACAAGGCGAAGGAAGCGCTCGGGAAGCACCCGGACCAGGCCGACCAGGGGGTCGACAAGGCGGCCGAAGCCGCCAAGCAGCGCTTCGGCGACCACGCCGACAAGATCGACCAGGGGTCGGACAAGGCGAAGGAGTTCCTGCGCAAGCAGGGCGGCGGCCAGCAGGAGCCGCCTCCTCAGTGAGCCCGGGCCGGTGATCGCCCAGCCGTCCGGGGGAAGCACGCTTCGCCTCCCCCGCGGCTGGGTACCACCGGCTCCGTGGTCGCCACCTACCTCGTCCCCGTCCGGACTGCCCTCCTCCTCTTCCCGCTCGTCGCGCTGGCCGTCATGCTCCCGGCCGCCTTCGTCAGCTACCGCCGCCGCGGCCGCGCCGGCGGGTGGCCGACGTTCGTCTTCTACGCCTTCCTGTTCTACCTGCTGGCGATCGCGATGCAGACGGTCCTGCCGCTGCCCGCCGACCCCGGCTACTGCACGGGCCACACCTACGCCAGCTCACCGCAGTTGCGGCCCTTCTACTTCGTCGAGGTCGTTTCCCAGCGGGCCCGCGGCCACTGGAGCCCCGGTGCGCTGCTGCACAACCCGGCGGTCTGGACCACGGCGCTCAACGTCGTGATGCTGGTGCCGCTCGGGTTCTACTTCCGGTACGCCCAGCGGATGCGGCTGCTGCCCGCGACCCTGATCGGCTTCGGCGCGTCGCTGTTCTTCGAACTGACGCAGCTGACCGGCCTGTGGTTCGTCTACCCGTGCCCGTACCGGCTCTTCAGCGTCGACGACCTGCTGCTCAACACTGCGGGCGTCGTCGCGGGCTGGCTGCTGGCCGGCCCGCTCGGCCGGCTCCTCCCGTCTCCGGAACCGGAGCACGAGCGGCGCCGCTACGCCACGAAGGTCACCTTCACCCGGCGGCTGTTCGCGCTGGCCACCGACCTGCTCGGGTTCGCCGCGCTGCTCGGGTTCCTCTTCGGCCTGCTGACGCTGTTCGGCGAGGACCTGCGCCACCGCGACACCCCGGTCGTCATCCTCGCCCTCGTGTGGTTCGTGGTGCTGCCCGCCGTGACCGGGTCGACGCCCGGCAAGCGGGCGATGCTCCTGCGGGTGGCGCGCCGGGGCGGCCGCCGGGCCGGACCGGTGGCGCTGCTGGTCCGCAACGGCGTCCTGCTCTCGCCGCTGTGGCTCACCTGGCTGCTGCTGGACCTGGACCGCTGGGACCTGGGAAATCACCCCGAGCAGCTGCTCCTGCCCGTCGCGCTGGCCGCGTCGGTGTTCGTGGTGGGCATCTGGACGCCGCTGGCCGTGCTGCTCGACGACGAGCACCGGGCGCCCTACGAACGGCTGACCCGCACCGTCAACGTCGCCGTCGTGCCCCCGGCCACCGCGGCACCGGTGCCGGCACCCGCCCAGCCGGAGGAAGTCCTCAAAGGACGGTGAGCGGACACCACGCTGCCCGTGGTCGACAGCGCTGGTAGATTGCGTGCGGAACGGGTTGAGCCGCCAGCTCGTGTCCCGAATCCCCATTCTGGAGCTGGTCATGACCACCGACGCAGCGCGGCCCCGGCAGCGGTCCTCCGCGGACCCGCTCCCGGCGGATCCCGGCGCCGCGCGGGTCGTCCTGGACCTGGCCGAGATGCGGTTCCGCGACGCCGGCTGCCTGCCGGTCCCGCCGGCTCGCCGGGTGGACGCGCCGGGCGGCCGGCTCGCCGTCGTGTCGGCCGTGACCCGGCCCATCGCCCTGCTCGGCCTCGGCGACCTCATGCCCGTGCGCCCCGCTCGTGAAGCGGTCGAAGCTTCCCGGGTTGTGCCATGACGACCCCCGATTCCGGTGTCGGCGGGCCCGGTTCCGGGCATCAAGAAGGGGAGGGCCTCCCCGCGGAGGCCGGCACGGCGAAGGAGGCGGACGTGAAACTCCGATTTGTCCGGCACGAAATCGGCATCTCCCCCGAACTGTCCGAGCTGGCCCGGGTCCGCCACTGGGTCCGGACGGTCCTGCGCGGCTTCCCGGCGAACGTGGTCGGCACCGCGGTCATGGTGGTGGACGAGCTGACGTCGAACGCGCTGCGCCACGGCCGTGCGCCCTACCACGTGCGGCTGTTGCCCGGTGCCGCCAAGCTGCGGATCGAGGTCGACGACAGCGGGGGCGAGCCCGCCCGGCGCCGGGCGCCGTCCGACCACGGCGGACGCGGGCTCCTGCTGGTGGAACGCTGCGCCGCGGCCTGGGGCCAGCTGCGCCGGCCCAGCGGCAAGACCCTGTGGGCGGAGCTGGCCACCGACCCCGATCCTGCGAGCGCCTGTGGCTGACCCGGCGCGCCCCGCGCTCGCCGTCGCGATCGACGGCACCAGGGGCTGAACGGCCGCTCAACGAGGCCGCCCGCCTGCTGTTCCCCGCCGAACTCGAACAACTACCGGAGGCGTCGAGCCGACAAGGCAGGACGCCCGGCTAAGCCTCCCGCCGTGCCGGCTTCGACGGCCACCAGATGCGGCGCCCGACGTCGACGGTCAGCGCGGGTACCAGCAGCGAGCGCACCAGCAGGGTGTCCAGCAGGACCCCGAAGGCGACGATGAACGCGATCTGCGCCAGGAACAGGATCGGGATCACGGCGAGCGCGGAGAACGTCGCCGCGAGCACGACGCCGGCCGAGGTGATGACCCCGCCGGTCAGCGACAGCCCGCGCAGGGTGCCCTCCCGCGTTCCGCGGGTCAGCGCCTCTTCGCGGACGCGGGTCATCAGGAAGATGTTGTAGTCGATCCCCAGTGCCACCAGGAAGACGAACCCGAACAGCGGCACCACCGGGTCCGCACCGGGGAAGCCGAGAACGTGGTTGAACACCAGCGCCGAGACGCCCATCGTCGCCGCGAACGACAGCACCACGGTGGCGATCAGCAGCAACGGCGCCAGCAGCGACCGCAGCAGCAGGGCCAGCACCAGGAAGATCACCAGCAGCACGATCGGGATGATCAGCGCGCGGTCGCTCTTGGACGTCTCCTGCGTGTCGAGCTGGATCGCCGTCGGGCCGCCGACCTTCGCGTTCGCGCCGGGCACCGCGTGCACGGCGGCGCGCAGCCTGCCGACGGTCGCGACCGCCGCTTCCGAGTCCGCCGGATCGGTCAGCACGGACAGGATCTGCACCCGGCCGCCGGCCACCTTGGGGCGGCCGTCGGGGCCGGGCAGCGGGACCGACTGCGCCACCCCGTCTGTTGCGGACGCCTTCAGCACGGCCGGCAGCGCGCCGGCGTCGGCGATCGTGATCGCGGGCGCGCCGAGGCCGCCGGGGAAGTGCCTGCCCAGGATCTCCTGCCCCGTCCCGGATTCGACCTCGGTGAGGAAGACGTCGGACTGCGCGGTGCCGGACGCCTTGAGCTGCGGCAGGAACGCGACGCCGATGCCGAGCACGAGCGCCGTCACCACCCAGACCGTGCGCGGGCGGCGGCCGACCAGGCGCGCGATCCGCCCCCAGATCCCCGCGGTCTCCGGGTGCGGCGAGCCCAGCGCCGGCTTGAACGGCCAGAACGCACCGCGCCCGCACAGGGCCAGCGCGGCGGGCAGGAACGTGGTGGACGCCAGCAGCGCGGCGCCGATGCCGATCGCCGCGACCGGGCCGAGCCCCTTGTTCGAGTTGAGGTCGCTGAACAGCAGGCACAGCACGCCGAGCACGACGGTGCCCGCCGAAGCGGCGATCGGTTCGAGCGTCGCGCGCCAGGCGAGTTTCAGGGCGTCGAACCGGCTCGGGGTGTCGCGCAGCTGCTCGCGGAACCGCGCGACGAGCAGGAGCGCGTAGTCGGTCGCCGCGCCGAAGACGAGGATCGAGAGGATGCCCTGGCTCTGGCCGTTGAGCGCGAGGACGTCGTGTTTCGCGAGCAGGTAGACGACGAGGCTGGCGAGCCCGAGCGCGAACACCGCCGAGAGCAGCACCAGGAACGGCAGCAGCGGGCTGCGGTAGACCGCGACGAGGATCAGCGCGACGACGCCGCCGGCGACGAGCAGCAGGATGCCGTCGATGCCGCCGAACGCCGTCACCAGGTCGGCGATCTGCCCGGCCGGCCCGGTGACGAGCACGGTCAGCCCGGCCGGGGCCCCGCCGAGGCGGGCCCGGACCTCCTTGACGACGTCGGCGGGGTTGCCGTCGGCGAAGACCGGCACGGCGAGCTGCACAGCCTGGTCGTCCCGCGGTGCCCGCTGCGGCTCGCCGAGCGGGCCGGCCACCCCGGGCACGCTGCCCAGTTCCCGCGCCTTCGCCTCGAGGAACCGGCGGTCGTCCGCGGTCAGGCCGCTCGTGCGCTCGGCGACGACGGTCGCGGGCAGCACCTGGCGTGCGCTGAACGTCTTCTGCTCGTCGGAGACCTCGGTGGCTTCGGCCGAGCGCGGCAGGAAGGCGGCATTGTCGTTCTTCGCGACCTCGCTGAGCTTCCCGGCGAACGGCCCGCCGAACCCGCCCAGCCCCAGCCAGGCGATCACCAGGAGGGCCGGGATCAGCCAGCGGAGGCGGCGCGGGTTCTCGTTCATGGTCGCTAAGGTCCTTTCGAGGGCGAACACGCCCAATTGTTCAGCAAGCTGAACATTCTGCACGACGACCCGGAGTGACGGTGAGCACAAACCCCGACCCCGACCTGAGCACCTGGCCCACGGGCCGGTTGCTGGCCGTGGCCGCGCGGCTGGTGGAGCAGCGCTGGGCGGCCGTGCTCGACGGCATGGGACTGACCCACGCGGGGCTCATCGCGTTGCACCTCCTGCGCGACGGGCCCCTGCCCCAGCGGACGCTCGCCCAGCGCTGCCAGGTGACGGACCAGACGATGAGCCGCACGCTCGACCGCCTGGCCAAGGCCGGGTTCGTCACCCGGGCCGCGGACCCGGCCGACGGCCGCCGCCAGCTGACCCGGCTGACCGCGGGCGGCCGGGCCGTGCACGAGCAGGCCGTCCGCGCCGAGCCCGCCGTGCTCGGCGACCTCGGCGACGACGGCTCGTTCCGCGCCGGGCTGCTGGATCTGGTCACCCGGCTGTCCGCGGGCGATTGAGAGCCCACGGAGCTGGGTAGCTTTTCTTCATGTGGATCGCGGTGAGCACCCCAGTGGCCGTCCTGATCGCTACCGTGCTGATGGAGCGGTTCGAGCGACGATGCAGCCTGGTGCGCACCGCCGAAGCCGAACGCCGCCCGGTCCGCCGCTGACGCAGGCCGCCACCCCCCTCATGTGATCCACGTCTCACTCTCCTCCCGAGAGAACCCCGACCACCCCCGTCGGCGACCGACTGGGCAGCCCCGGCGTGCAGGAACCGGGTTCAAGGGAGGAGAACACCATGCGTGGCACCACGAAATCCACCCGCACGGTCACCGGTCTGGCCCTCGCGGCCGGGCTGGTGACGGCGGCGAGCATCGGGATCGCCGGCGGCGCGTCGGCGGGCCAGGGATCCACGGAGGGGACGATGACGAACGCGAATCAGCCGCCGAAGGGCGCGCGGGCCACCGTGCAGGTGAGCCCGAACCCGACCACCCGGCGGGGCCAAGAAGTGACCATCACCGGGAACTGCGGCGGCGGCACCGGCCTGAAGTCCGTGCTCGGCGGGTTTCCCGACCGGCCGGCCCTGGAGAACATCCGGATCCTGGAATCCGGACCGGATCGGTTCGTGGCCAAGGCGAATGTGGCCGGCCACATCGGGAACGGCGTCGGGCCCGTGTTCGTCGACTGCGGCGGCGAGGCGGGCGTGACCCTGCTGGTCACCCACGTCTGAGGCGGTACGGCAAACCCGCTCACCGGCCGGGGTTCCGGTGAGCGGGCGCCGTCGAAATAGCCGCGAATTCAGCAGGTCTTCCACGCGAAGTGGTAAATCGTGTCCACGCTCGCGTGTTCGGAATCCATTTCGATGTAACTCAGGCCGGACGACGTGCCCGCGTCCGCCCGCAGTTCCGCATTGATGTTCAGGTTGCGGCTCTCTCCGCACGGCGCGAACACCAGCTCGGCCACCTCGGTGGTGTCGGTGGCCCGCCACACGCCGTGGAACGGACCCGGGAAGGTGTGCCGCTCACGGGCGGTCGGCGCGGTCCCGGTGAAGTAGTAGTTGGCCTGCTCGAGGGCGCTGGCCCCGCTCTCGATGTGCGCGAAGCCGCGGTACTCCGCCTCGGCGATCGCGTACGTGAATCCCTGCGGCACGTGGACGACCACGTTGATCTGGCAGTTCTTCCGGGCTTCGAGCGCCGACGCGCCACCACCGGACTTCGCGGTGAAGTTCGTGTAGTGCACCGTGAACGACGTGTTGTCGGACGCGACGTCGGCCGACGCGGTGGCCGTGCCCGCCGGGCAGCCGGAGCCGTTGATGGTCTTGATGTCGAGCGTGATTTTTTCGGCCGGAGCCGACGCCGCCGAAAAATCGACGGGTGCGGCGAGGGTGGACAGAGTCATTGCGGCTACGACCGAAATACCGAGCATGACGCTCCTCCAAATGGGCCACGGTGCCTGGTGGTGATGATGATCGGCGCGCGGAGAGGATCGTAGCGCAATCGAAACCTTTTCGACGGCCACTGAACGGAGTAACACGACATGCCGGATGACGGGAAATCCATTTCCCGCTATTTCTCCTCGGCCGGGGTCCGATATTCGCGGAATCCAAGGTCAAGACTGGTTCGGGCCACCGCCGTGCCGGAGCGAATACGGCGGGGTGCAGCCACCGAGCAGCGCTTCGGCGTCCAGCGTCGCGGCGCCGCTCCCCCGCTCCGCGAACCGCCGCGCCACCAGCGCGCCCGGGTCCGCGACCCGGTCCACGCGGCCGGTCAGGAAGGCCCACTCGTGCTCGTCGGAACCGAAGTACAGCACCGTCGGAAACACCTCGCGGAACCGCGGCCACGCCGCGCGCAGCGTCTCGTTGCGCCACAACGTCGGGCAGCCGGCCTGGCCGGTCACCACCCCGCCGGGGGCCAGCAGCCGGGCGCAGCGGGCGAGGAAATCCGTGCCGTACAAGCGATTGTGCTGCGCGTCCGCGTCAGTGTTTTCGTCCGGCAGGTCGATCACGACCACGTCGTAGGTCTCGCCCCGCCTTCCGGCCGCGGCCAGGAACGCCCAGCCGTCCTCATAGGACACCCGGACTGGCCCGTCCCCGCGCTCGGCCCGGGCGAGGCCGGCCGGGGTGTAGCCGTAGGGCAGGTGCTCCGCGCAGGCGCGCACGGCTTCGGAGTCGATGTCGACGTGGTCGACGTGCGCAGCACCCGCGGCTACCGCCAGCTCGGACGCGACGCCCTCGCTCGACCCGATGACGAGCACCCGCCGCACCCGCTCGGCCAGCAGGAGAGCGGGCACCATCAGCGCTTCGTGGTACACCAGCTGGCTCGCCTCGGTGCTCTGGCGCTCGCCGTCGCAGAACAGCGAAACCCCTTGCGCGGTCGTTCCGATCAGCACCTCCTGGTAGGGCGTGCGCGCGTGGAACCGCACGTCGCCGACCTCCCAGACGCGGGTGAGGCCGGGACCGACCGGTTCGTGGATCAGGGGCATCAGCGTTCTCCCCGGTGGAGGACCGACAGGTGGACCGAAGCGGCGTTCAGCGAAGTGGCCAGCAACCGCAGGGCGTGCTCGGGATCGGCGCGTTCCCCGCAGGTGAACACGTCGGCGAAGAGGGACCCGTGTTCCGGGTAGGTGTGCACCGACGCGTGCGACTCGGCCAGCAGCGCGATCACCGTGGCGCCCTGCGGCGCGAACCGCTGCGCCACGACGTCGAGGACCGTCGCCCCCGCCTGCGTCACCGCCGCCCGGAGCAGCTCCCCGAGGCGGACGGGGTCGTCGAGCAGGGCCGGGTCGACGCCGTGCAGCTCGGCGAGCACGTGCCGGCCGGTGAACCGGCCGACGTCAGACATCGCCCCACCGGCCGATGCAGTGCGTGCGCAGCGGCTCGATCCCGTTGAACCCCACCGACGCGTAGCTCGCGGTGTAGGCCCCGGTGCCCGGCAGGTCGAGCCGGTCGCCGGTGCGCAGCGACCGGGGCAGCTCGTACGGCGTCCGCTGGTAGAGCACGTCGTCGCCGTCGCAGGTCGGCCCGGCGAGCACCACCGGGCCGCCGGGGCCGTCGTGCTCGTCCACCGGTTCGAACCGGTAGGCGATCGCTTCGTTCTCGGCCTCGGCGAGGCCGTTGTAGCGACCGATGTCGAGGTACACCCAGCGTCGCTCGTCCCGGTGCGCCACCAGCACGACCTCGGTCCGCAACAGGCCGGCGTCCGCGACGAGCACCCGGCCGGGCTCCAGCAGCAGCTCCGGCCGGCCCGCCGGGAAGGACATCGCCAGCGCCGACTCGATCGTCGCCGCGTAGGCGGCCAGCGGCGGGACGGCGGTGCGGTGGGCGGTCGCGAAGCCGCCACCGAGGTTGAGCCGGGTCATCGGCACGCCGTGCGCCGCGGCTTCGCCGAACAGCTTCGCCGCCGTGGCGATGCCGATCTCCCAGGCGGTGACGTCCGGCTGCTGCGAGCCGACGTGGAAGGCGATGCCGGGCCGCAGCCCCCGCTCGGCCGCACGCAGCACCAGGTCGAGGGCCTCGGCCGGAGCGCAGCCGAACTTCCGGCCGAACGGCGTCGCCGAGTCCGGCGCGTCGAGCACGACGCGGATCGACACGGCCGAACCCGGCGCGTACTCGCCCAAGTGGTCGACGTCGCCGGGAGCGTCGGAAGTGAACTCCCGGACCCCGCGTTCGAACGCGAAGGCGATGTCCCGGGGTTTCTTGATCGGGTTGCCGTAGGCGAGGTCCGCCGGGCCGGCGCCGCGCTCGAGGCACAGCTCGAGCTCGGCGGGCCCGGCGACGTCGAAGCCGATCCCGGCCGCCACCAGCGCGTCGAGCACCGGTGGCGCCGGGTTGGCCTTGACCGCGTACCGGATCAGCGCGCCGGGGAACGCCGCGCCGAACTCCCGCGCCCGGGCCGCGACGACGTCGGTGTCGACGACCAGGCACGGCGTCGGCGGGTCCCGCTCCTCGAGGTACCGGCGGATCCGGGTGAAGTCGGCGCACACGGGCGCCAGTGTCGCAAACGGCGGTCAGGCGAACCGCCACAGGTGGTCCGGCGTCCCGTTGTCGTCCCACTGGGTCACCTGGGCACCGTCCGCCGTGGACTGCTGGTCGACCGCCAGCACCTTGCCGCTGCGGACGTTGACGACCTTCGACCAGCCGCCGCCCGCGTCGACGATCCGCCAGTCGTGGTCGGGCGTGCCGTTGTCGCGGTACTGCTGGACGTGGGCGCCGTTGTCGAGGCTCTGGTCGTGCACGGCGAGGACCTTGCCGCTGTTGCGGTTGACGATCCGCACGGTGCCGTCCCCGTTGTCCACCACGGTCCAGAGGTGGTCGGCGGTGCCGTTGTCCGACCACTGCGTCACCTCGGCCATGTCGGCCAGCGACATGTTCGAGACGGCGAGCACCTTGCCCGACCGCTGGTTCTGGAGCTTCCGCCACCCGGTCGTCGACGCGGCCGGGCGCGTCAGCAGCGCCAGGTAGCCACCGGCGACCGGGCGGGCCTGGAAGCCGCGCTGGGTGGCGTCGGCGACGACGTACCAGTCGCTGAACGGCACGCGCTGCGGAGTGGTGTTCGCGTAGCTGTAGACGCCTTCGACCAGCGTGTTCCGGATGTTCGGCTGGTCGGTGAGCCACGCCGCGGTCCACAGCTCCCAGTCGGCCTTCGTGTAGTTGTTGCGTGGGTCGAGCAGCACGCCGTGGGCGCCCGCCCGGGCCTGGTACCAGGCGGCTTCCTGCGCCGCGACACCCAGCGGGACCAGGTCGAGACCGAGTACGCGGTCGGCGAAGCCGTTGTACTTCAGGCTCCAGGTGCCCGGCTGGTCGTAGGCCAGCTTGAGGTGCTGGTTCGACGAGTCCTGCGCGAGGGTCACCCACTGGCTGATGTAGCTGCGCGAGGTCGACCGGTACCGCTGGGCGTCGGCGGTGTTGCCGGTCGCGGCGGCGATGATCCCCATCGCGCCGACGCCGACGATGCCCTTCAGCGCGAGGTTCGCGCTGTGCGCGATGAACCCGGTGAAGTCGTCGGTCTGGTTCTGGAAGCCGGGGTCGAGGGTGTTGGCGACCAGGTACTCGGCCCACTGCCGCAGGATCCGGTAGTGGGCGTTCGCGAAGGCCACGGCGTCGGCCGACGGGAGCCGCTGCACCAGCGCGGCGGCCATGATCAGCAGGTTGGCCGACTCCTCGACCGGCATGCTCTCTTCGTTGCCGTCGTTGTGCCCGGTCGCGTCCGGGTAGTGGGTGCCGAGGTCGTGCTCGGCGAACGGCATCGGCCAGCCGCCGCGCTCGGCGTAGTCGAGCAACGGCTCCAGCAACAGCCGCAGGTAGGCGGGCGAGGAGTAGAGGTAGGCCGGGAACGCGGGATAGGTGACGTCCACTGTGGACATGTTGCCGTTGGAGGAGGTCTCCTTGAGGAACGCCCAGGGCGCGCCGCCCCGGTCGACCAGCTCGGTGCCGCCGAACGCCTGGCGCAGGGCGAGCGCGCAGATCCCGGCGTAGTGCTCCCCCGTGCTGCCACCGCCCGCCGCGGCGACGGCGTCGTCGTGCAGGCGCTGGTCGATCGCGGTCGCGGCCGACAGCGCGGCGGCGTAGTCGTTCGCGAACCACACGGCCATGTCCTGCCAGCTGCCCCAGTAGTGCGTCCACCACGGCCGCAGCTCGGTGCCGAGGTAGCGGACCGCGGGTGTGCGGACGTGCCCGATCGAGAGCGTGAACGGCGCCGACGTGCCACCGGCCGGGATCGTGCCGAGGTTCCTGTTGAAGGCCAGCACCGGCCAGCGGTCGTTGATCGCGCGCGGCTGGGCGGTGTCGCTCGTGTTCGGCAGCCCGCCTTGGCCGGCGGAGGCGGCACGCACGACGGTGTCCTGCCCGATCTGCCAGCTGACTCCGGACGCCGGTGCGGCCAGCACGAGCGAGCCCCAGCTCGCCTGGTCGCCGTTCTCCTGCAGCACACCCGGGCTTGCCGGGGTGCAGCTGAGCAGCGTGTAGCCGTTCGATTGCTGCTGCGTCCAGGTGACCGGGGTGGCGGTGTTGCCGTGCACCCACTCGGCGGAGGTGTCGAAGTGCAGGTCGACGGCGTGCGCGCGGCCGTCGGCGCTGGCGGCCTGGATGGTCACGTAGCCGAACGGCACGCACTGGCGCTGCAGGTTCGCCGGGTCGACCGGGGAGAAGAACGTGACGGTGAGGTTCACCCCGCCGCCGGTCAGGACGTAGGTCGAGCGGGTGCCGGTGACCTGCAGGCTGACCTGCGTCATCGGGGTGAGGGCCGGCCCGGACGGCAAGGCGGGTGCCCCGGCGAAGACGTAGGCGGCACCGTCGATGCGTGCGAGACCGCACATCGCCGTGATGTGGCCGGTCCAGAAGCCGGCCCAGGTGCCGGGGAGGTTGTCGGCGGGCTGCCAGGTGGACAGGTACGGGGAGCGGACGATCAGCGGGGTGGCGGGCGGCCGGATCGGGCTGAAGGTGCCCGCAGCGGCGGTCCCGGGCAGCCAGAGTGCGGCGGCGACGGCGGCGGCCGTGCCCCCGGCGAGCCGGAGCAGGTCGCGGCGGGTGAGGTGATCGCGTTCTCGGGAGGACATCGGTGGCCCCTTCCAACGGCGTGCGAGCCGGGCGGCGAACAACGCAGGGTCACTTTTACATCGTTGGTACAACGTTGTAAATCCGCCGAAGGTCGGTGCGGCCGCAAGGTGCGGACCAGTGCGACCGCAGGTCCGGTGCCGGTTTCGGGCCGCTGCTCTCAGGCGACGCGCTTCGGCCGGTCCGACGGCGGCCACACGTAAGGCAGGTCCGACGGCACCCCGGGGAACAGCGCCGCGTAGTGATCCGGGTCCTTCCGCACCAGCGCCGACTGGTGACTGCGGTGGAGCGCTTCGTCCCCCAGCCAGGGCGGCAGTTCACCGGCGGCGGTGAGTTCGGCTTGCGTCCGGATGTCGGCACCGCCCACCGACCGGGTGAACTCGTCGGTCAGTTTCACCGCACACGTGTCCGCCGCGCCCAGTTCGCACCACACCGCGCACACCTCGAGGCCGTAGCGCGTCAACGCCTCTTCGTACCCCGTCCACATCTTCGCCGCCGGGTGGTGGCGCCAGCCGTAGCCGGGGATGACGAGCGCGCGCAGCACCTGCAGCGCCTCCACGCGCTGCTTGCCGAGGCGGCGGCGGTCGAGCGCGCGGGCGCTGGCGGTGAAGTCGGCACACGGGAGGAACGTCTGCATCCGGGCCGGATACCCCGGCACCCGCCCGCCGATGCGGGAAGATCGGCCGCCCTTCGCGGCTCCGACCGCGAGATCGGGGCCGCGAAGGGGGCGGTGGCGGTCACCGGAGACCGGTGCGCCCACGGCAGGTGTCGGCCGCTTCCGGTTCGACGCTCACCCGGGCGCGCAGGGGCCGGGCTTCGAGGCCCTCGACGTCGATCACCAGGAACCAGTGGGCGTTGGCCGGGATGTGGATCTTGAACATCGGTGCGGTGGCCACCCCGCCGTGCATCCGGTAGTACTGCCGGCGCCGGTAGGCCTGGAAGTTGACCGCGGTCAGCAGCCTGACGTTGGCCATGGCGTCCAGGCGGACGGTGACCACCGCGTCTCTTCGCACCTTTCCCAGGTCGAACACGCTCGCTTCCATTTCGTCCCTCTTCCACGCGTGGTTTTCCGGTTCGATTTCTGCGGTCGCGGGCAGCGCGGAACGCGCCGCGGAGCACACGACGGGAGCGGAAGATCGGGACGTGCCTAGCCGGGGCCGGTGCCCGGTTCGCAGGGCCGCCACAGCGGCAGGAAGGTCTCGTGCGCCCGCGTGGCCGCCTGGAAGCCGTGCGATGCGTGGCCGGCGGTCAGGAAGGCGGGCGGGATCGTGGAACCGGTGCCGGAGGCGACATCGGGCGACACGGGCGCCCGGGGGTGCGCCGGAGCCGGGGCATCCCCGGGAACGTGACCGCCGAGCCGCGGCCGGGCGTGCTGAGCCGCCACCGCGCCGCCGCGCTGCTCGCCGGCGGCGGCGGTGGTCCCGGCACAGGCCGGGCCGGGCGCGACCGGCCGGGCCGGGCTGGTGGAGGCGACCACCGCCGTCGCCGTCACCGGCTCTGCGGACGCGGTGGGGATGAACTTCCGGGACAGCGGCGGAGTGCCGGCCGCACCACGGGCGGGCGGGACGACGGAGCCGGCCACGGGCGGCCCGACGACATCGCCCACCGGCGCCACGATGGGCCGGCCGACCCCATCGACGACGGGAGCGACAACGCCGGCCACGGGAGTGAGGAGATCGGTCAGGACGGGGGAAGCGGCCTCGAGCACCGGTCCGACGAGGTGCGCGGTCACCGGTCTGACGACACCGGCCAGCGGACCAACGAGGCCGGCGACCGGCCGGGCAACGACGGAGACCAGCGGATCGGCGGAGCGCAGAAGCTGCGCCACCGGCTTGACGACCGTGGTGGCGGTCTGGGTCACCGGGGTGAGCACCGCCTGCGTAGTGCCCGATATCGGCTCGAGCACCGGCACGGCCGAACGCACCACCCGCGACACCGGCGCCACGACTGTGGCAGCGCTCGCGGTCACGGGCGAAAGCACCGCCTTCGCAGCGCCCGATATCGGCTCGAGCACCGGCACGGCCGAACGCACCACCCGCGACACCGGCGCCACGACTGCGGTAGCGCTCGCGGCCACCGGCGACACCGCCGCCTTCGCAGCGCCCGATATCGGCTCGAGCACCGGCACGGCGGAACGCACCACCTGCGACACCGGCGCCACGACTGTGGCAGCGCTCGCGGCCACCGGCGCCTTCGCAGCACGCCCCACGGGCTCGGCGATCGGCGCCGCAACACGCGCTGTTCGCGAAACCCGCTCAGCCACGACCGGCGGCACGACATCAGCGGCACTCGATCGCGCGGCGTGCGGGGCAGCCCGTTCCTTGCCCCGCCCCACCACTTCAGCCGCAGCAGGACGGGCCGCGTGGTCCGCCGGCTTCAGCGTGCCGACCACCACGCCGATCGGATCCGGCGGGCCCGGGGTCGCCGCGTCGGCGTCGCCGGACGTCAGCCACGACACCAGCCAGAGGCCCGCCACGGCCCCCGCCAGTACCAGCAGCCGCCGCGCGGCGGCTGGTGCGCCGCCCACGTTGCGAGCCCGGGTCACGTCGGCGAACCTCCACACTTAGAGCAGGCATGGGACGTACCCTTCAACGCCGCTAATCACACCCCCGCTACGGGCCGTCCGGCGCTTCCACTCGTCCGGCCTAGTCCTTCGGTGTCGGCGAACGTGACTGAAGACTCCAGGCGGGTGAAACCGCTGGACTAGCCGCCGGGCGCGGGGTGCGTCCGCCGAAATCAGGCTTCTTGAGCGCGGCGCTGTCCGGAGAGCGCGCCGAGCGCCGTGACGCCGTGCTGGAGCCCTTCGCGGAACGTCGTGCGCTGGCCCGGGGACAGGTCGGCCAGCAGCGCGTGTTCGACCTCGGCGACCGCGGGCGCGCAACCGGCCAGCAACGCGCGTCCGGCGTCGGTGAGACCGGCCAGCAGGACCCGCTTGTTGTCCGCCTTCGGCGTGCGGGCGATCAGCCCGCGCTTTTCCAGCGTCAGCACCATTTCGTGCATGGTCTGCGGGCGCAGGAAGGAGCGGCGGGCCAGCTGCGCCGAGGACAGCGCGCCGCTGGCTTCGAGCACGGTCAGCGCCGTGTACTGCAGCGTGGTGAGCCCGAGCGGCCGCAGGGCGTCGTCGAGCAGCGCCCTGATCACCAGCTCGAGCCGTTTGACCAGGTAGAGGGTCAACGGCGGGCCGGCGGGGTACTCCTGGGCGGAGGTGCTCACGGCGCCCATCATGGCACGGGCCCGCCACTATGCTCCGATCATGGACCTCGGCCGGCAGACCCGCGTGCGGCAGGCGCTCGACTCGTTTTTCGGGGACCCGGAACCGCCGTCCGGCGATCACGTCCTCGACCTCTTCCACCGCACCGCCGAGACCGTCCCCGCGTACCGGAAGTTCCTGCAGGAGCACGGGATCGAGCCGGAAAGCGTCGTGACGATGGCCGATTTCCGGAAGCTGCCGCCGGTGGACAAGGCCGGCTACCACCGGAAGTACCCGCTGCCCGAGCTGTGCCGCGACGGCACGTTCGACGAGCTCGACATGATCGCCGTCTCCTCCGGCTCCAGCGGCCGCCCGACCATCTGGCCGCGTGCCCTCGAAGACGAGCTGCACGTGGCCCGGCGGTTCGAGCAGGTGCTGGTGCACGCCTTCGGCGCCGACCGGCGCAGCACCCTCGCCGTCGTCTGCTTCCCGCTCGGCACCTGGGTGGGCGGGCTGTTCACCACGGCGTGCGTGCGCCACCTCGCGGCCAAGGGCTGCCCGATCACCGTCGTGGCGCCGGGCAACAACAAGGCGGAGATCCTGCGGGTGCTGCCCGAGCTCGCGCCGCACTTCGACCAGGTGGTGCTGCTGGGCTACCCGCCGTTCGTCAAGGACGTCGTCGACACCGGGCTCGCCGAGGGCGTCGACTGGCCCGCGTACGCGATCAAGCTGGTGCTGGCCGGCGAGGTGTTCAGCGAGCAGTGGCGCGAGCTGGTGGCCCGGCGCGCCGGGATCGCCGACCCGGTCCGCGACGTCGCGTCGCTGTACGGCACGGCCGACGCGGGGGTGCTCGGCACCGAAACCCCGCTGTCGGCGGGCATCCGCCGGTTCCTGGCCGGCCGCCCGGAGCTGGCGCGCGAAGTCTTCGGCGACGCACGGCTGCCGACGCTGGTGCAGTACGACCCGGCGAGCCGCTTCTTCGAGGTGCACGAGGGCACGCTCGTCTTCACCGCGGACGGCGGCATCCCGCTGATCCGCTACCACATCGCCGACGAGGGCGGGATCCTGCCGCACGCCGAGCTGCTCGCCCACTGCGCCCGGCACGGCTTCACGCCGCCGCCTGGTCCGGAACTGCCGTTCGTGTACGTGTTCGGCCGCTCGCTGTTCACGGTGTCGTTCTTCGGCGCGAACATCTACCCGGAGAACGTGACCGTGGGCCTGGAGCAGCCCGGCATCAGCGACACCGTGACCGGCAAGTTCGTCATCGAGTCGGTCGAGGACGCCGACCGCGACCGGCGGCTGCGCATCACGGTCGAGACGGCCCCGGGCGCGACCGCCGACGCGGCCGGGATCGCGGCGGCCGTGCGCGCGCAGCTGGTGCGGCTCAACAGCGAGTTCGCGCACTACGTCCCGCCGGAGCGGCAGCTGCCCGACGTCGTCCTGCGCCCGGCGGGTGATCCCGGGTACTTCCCGGTCGGGGTCAAGCACCGCTACACGCGGCCGGCCTAGGGCCGGGCCAGTTTGCGGAACCGTTCGCGGCGCTCGTCGGCGGACGAGCCGTCGGCGATGTCGTCGTCGAACCACGAACACAGGGCCGCCCACAGTTCGGCGCAGCCCGCGAAGTCGTCGATCACGGACTGCTCGGTGAGCTCGGCGATGTCGGCGATCAGGTGGTCGAGCCGGCGATCACAGAGCCGCACGTACTCCCGCACCACGATGTTCGCGTCGAGGCCGGTCTTCGCGCGCGGGCCGGCCGCGCCGCGCAGCTCGGCGTGCAGGCGGTCCTCGGAGTAGAGCGGGAACCCGGCGATCGAGCCCGGGTAGCCGGACTCGGCCGACCACTCGCGGAACGCGCAGATCGCCTGGTAGCGCGTGTACCAGTCCTGTTTCCCGGCGGCCAGCCTCGCCAGTTTCCGCCAGGCGTCGCGGTCGGCCGAGCGCCAGCGGTCGAGGGTGCGGCCGTCCGGGGCCGGACCGGGGTCGAGGGCGTGGACGCGCCAGAAGTGCGCGCGGCAGCCGGCGATCTCGGCGACGAGCCGGCGGACGTAGCTGACCTGTTCCCAGACGTGGGCGCGCTGCGGCCGCAGCGGCGCGGCGCGGTCCGGGGAGAACGTCACCATCTCGAAGACGCGGAACAGCTCGTGACCGCGCAGCGCCACGAGGTCGGGGTCCTCCCCCATCACCCAGGAACGGCGCTCCGGCAGCCGTCCGCTGTGGCTGATCGTCGCCGCGTGGTAGAGCTCGCGGACCGCGCGGCGGGCCACCTCGTCCCGCGCCTCGCCGACCAGACGCGGGTTGCGTGCGCGGTCGCGCAGGTCGCGTTCGCCGCGCGGGCCGACTTCGAGCATCGCGACCGCGTACACGCTCGCCGCGTTGTAGCACTCCTCCCACGACCGGCGGCGCCCGGCGGCTTCGACGGTGTCGTCGAGCGCTCGCGGGTCCGGCGGCCAGCGCCGGTCCGGGCAGACGTCGGCCAGCCGGACGCGGCTGCCGGGGTAGGCCGGCTGGGGCTCGGGCACCGCGCCGGTGACCGGCTCGACGTCCGCCATCGCGCGCCGCAGCACCGACCAGACCAGGGACAGGTCGAGGGCCCGGTTCGTCAGCTGCTGCCAGCTGCGCCGCCAGCGGCGGCGGAACCGGCGGTAGTCCTCGATGAGCCGTTCGATTTCGTACTGCGACAGCGCGCCGAAGTACGACCGCATCTCCGCCGCGCGCTGGTTGTACTCGGCCAGCTGCGCCGGTGTCGCCTCGTGGACGAGCAGTTCCTCGACCGGCACGCGCAGCACGCGCCGGTGCAGCTCGAGCCGCTTCTCCCGGGGGATCGCGTACGGGCGCGTCCGGACGTCGAGGTCGACGTAACGGCGGAAGCGCAGCTCCAGCGCCGCCCGCAGTTCGGCGCGGCGCTGCGCCCGCGCGTCGCCGGGGACGCCCGCGGTGGTGCGCCGCACCCACCAGGACCCGGCCACGGAATCGCCGTGGCCGAGGACGAGCGCGTGCCGGTAGCGGGCGATGAGCAGGGCGACGTCGCGGCCGCGGCCGGCGTGGCGGGGCTGGCGCGCGAAGTCAGGGCCGATCCACCAGCGGGCCAGCTCCGGGTGCCCGCGGCTGCACAGGGTGATCACGTCGTCGTAGGTGGCGAGCGCGTCGAGGTGCAGGTCGAGCTGTTCCTGCAGGGCGGCGATCTCCAGCCTGATGTAGACGTTGGCCGGGTCGAGGCTGAGCGCCCGGTAGTACTCGGCGAGAGCTTCGTCGTAGCGGCGGTAGGCGATGAAGTGGTTGGCGCGCTGGTAGGCGTCGAAGAGCTCGTACGGGATCTTCGCGCCGCGCCAGGCGGCCCAGTGGATGTTCGTGCGGACGTACGCGCTGCGCGGGATGACCAGCGCGGCGACGGCGTTCGCGGCGCGGTGCAGCACGCGCGGCCAGTTCGCGTCCTCGATCACCAGCGGGCTCGCGGCGAAGCGCGGGACGCGGACGAGTTCCAGGATGAGCTGGTGGCGGCCGGGGGTGTTGCCGGGCCGGACGGTGCCGGTGACGGTGAACGCGGCCGGGGGCTGGGCGAGCCGGATCAGCTTGGTGACGGCCTTCCACCAGCCGTCCGCGGAGTCGCCGGCGTGCTCGACGATCTGGAGGAAGTCGTAGGAACTGCCGGCGCCCGGGACCGGCGTCGGGGTGTAGAGGCGGGAGTCGTTGAGGAACCGCTTGAAGGTGGCGGTCAGCTCGACGGCGGAGTCGATTTCGCGGTCGTGGCTGCCTTCGGGCCGTTCGTCGGCGAACACCCGGATGTCGATCTGGTTGGCCCGGTACGCGGCGGCTTCCAGGCGCGCCTTGCCGACGAAGTACAGCGTGAGCACGGCGGAGATGAGCACGACGGACGTCTGGAGGACGGTCCAGGTGATGACACTGGCGACCTTCGGGTCCCGGACGAAGGTCCAGTTCTGGAAGAACGGCAGGTAGGGCACGACGGCGAAGCCGGTCGCGACCAGCCCGGCCGCCACCGCCGCCAGCCACCACCGGATCCGGTGGGCGGCGGGCAGTTCGGCCTGGTCGAAGCCGCCGAGTCGCCACGCGGACACATCGATCACCCCCTCGTGTCAGATTACTCGCGGAGGGAGTGCGTTTCGTTACGGCCCGTGATCCGGGCGTTCGGCGATGACCCGGGCGTGGGCTGCGCACCGCCCGCCGGCACCCGGAAATCCGCCTCCGTCACACCCCGGTGGTCCACCTAGTGCAAATGCACTATGCTGAAGTTTCACGGTTGAGCCGTCAGCCGCTGCCGGACGTTCCGCGCCCGGGCCGGCAGGCTGCCACTTTCGGCACCCCGTCCCGCGAACGTCCGGCCTGCCCCGCTGCCCGAGGAAGCTGCCCGACGAAAGGGTGTGCCGCGATGGTTCCCGAACCGCGCCCGGCCGACCACGAGCTCACCACCACCGATTGGATGAGCGCCGGCGGCCACATGTCGCTGCGCGTGCGCCGCCCCGAACCGCACACCGTCCTCGTCGAGGTGACCGGCGAGATCGACCTCAGCACGGCCCGCCGCTTGGACGAAGTCCTGCAGGCCCGCATCCGCAGCCAGGTCGACGAGATCGCCATCGACCTCTCCGGCGTCACGTTCTTCTCCGTCGCCGGGCTGAACTCGCTGCTGCGCGCCCGGCTGCTCGCCGACACGGCCGGAGCCCACCTCACCGTGGACGCCGGAGGGTCCCGCGCGGTGCGGCGGCTGTTCACGTTGCTCCCGGCGGGCTTCGACAGCGTCGCGAACGTCCGCCCGATCCGGTGACCGCTCACCCGGCCGACTGACGCCCCAGCCGCCGGACGGCGTCGACGATCGCCGTGTTCGGTGCGCCCTTCACCAGGTACTCGGTGACGCCGGCCGCGGCGAGCCCGGCGATCGAGGCCCGGTCGGCGTAGGCGGAGAACGCCAGGATGGCGGTGTCCGGGCTGCGCCGGGCGATCTCGCGCGCCGCTCTGGCCCCGCCGCCGCCCGGCATCCGGACGTCGAGGACGGCGACCGCGGGCCGGTGCCGCTCGGCGAGCCGGATCGCCTCGTCGGCGTCACCGGCGACGGCGACCACGGCGATGTCCGACTCGGAGTCGAGCACCTCCTTCAGGACGTCGCGGATCATCACGTCGTCGTCGGAGATCAGCACCCGCAGCTCGGTCACCGTTCGAGTCCCGTCGCGTCGGGCAGCATCGGCAGCCAGAACTCGACGACCGTGCCCTCGCCGGGCGTGCTGCGCACCGAAAGCCAGCCGTGCGCCGCTTCGGCGCGTTCGTGCATCTCGACCAGCCCGAAGTGGCCCGCGCCGGCGTCGCCCCCGGCCGTGCCGACGCCGTCGTCGGTGATCCGCACCAGGGTCCCACCGTCCACTGTGGACAGCGTGACCTCGATCCGGGTGGCCCGCGCGTGCTTGTGGACGTTGCTGAGCGCTTCCTGGCAGATCCGGTACACGGTGATCGCCGCCTCGGGGGACGGCTCGGCGGTGAGCTCGTCCCGCACCGAAGCCGTCAGCCCCCACCGGCCCGCGACGTCGTCGGTGTAGGCCGACACCGCCTCCACCAGCCCGTGCCGGTCGAGCTCCGGCGGCCGCAGCCGGGACACCAGGTCGCGCAGCCGGGCGATCGCGGCACCGACCGACTCGTCGAGGCCGCCGACCGCGCTCGCGTGCGGTTCCGGCAGCCGGGAGGCGAGCAGCTGCAGGCGCATGCCGACGGCCACCATGGACTGGATCGACTCGTCGTGGACGTCCCAGGCGATCCGGCGCCGCTCCACCTCCTGCGCTTCCACGAGGTGCCCGACCAGCCGGCGGCGTTCGCGCAGGGCCTGCTCGGCGTTGCGGCGTTCGGTCATGTCTCGGGTGACCTTCCCGAACCCCTGCAACTCGCCCTGCTCGTCGAACAACGCCGTGATCACCACGTTCGCCCAGAACCGGGTGCCGTCCTTGCGCACCCGCCACCCCTCGTCCTCCAGCCGCCCCTCCTCGACCGCGACCTCCAGCTCCCACGCCGGCTTCCCCGCCGCCACGTCCTCAGCCGGGTAGAACACCGAAAAATGCTGCCCGATGATCTCCCCCGCCGACCACCCCTTGATCCGCTCCGCCCCCGCGTTCCAGCTCGAAATCCGGCCCTCGGTGTCCAGCATGAAAATCCCGTAATCCTGAACGCTCTGCACGAGCAGGCGGAACCGCTCTTCGCTCTCCCGCAACGCCAGCTCGGCCGCGCGGCGTTCGGTCACGTCTCGGGTGACCTTCCCGAACCCGCGCAACTCGCCCTGCTCATCGAACAACGCCGTGATCACCACGTTCGCCCAGAACCGGGTGCCGTCCTTGCGCACCCGCCACCCCTCGTCCTCCAGCCGCCCCTCCTCGACCGCGAC
>NZ_JBFBCC010000016.1:0-132853 GCF_040682955.1 Amycolatopsis sp. NPDC051045 | reverse complement strand
CGCTCCGCCCCCGCGTTCCAGCTCGAAATCCGGCCCTCGGTGTCCAGCATGAAAATCCCGTAATCCTGAACGCTCTGCACGAGCAGGCGGAACCGGTCGTCGTCCATGCGGCAACTCTGCCGGATCGCCGGACGCCCGGCACGGCCGCGAACCGCGGTGCTCAGCCCGCGAGCTCGGCGGACGAGGCGGGCAGGACACACCAGACCACCTTCCCGCGCCCGTGGCGCGCGGTTCCCCGCACCGTGGACAGGCGGTCGACCAGAGCGAGGCCCCAGCCGCCGTCGGCGTCGGCGGGGCGCCGCACGGGAGGCGCCGGGTTGTCGTCGAAGACCTCGATGCGGACGCCCGGGCCGTCCACGCTCAGCCGCAGGACCGGGGCACCGCCGCCGTGCCGCAGGGCGTTCGCCGCGAGCTCGGTGACGACCAGCAGCGCGTCGTCGACGGCGACGTCACGCGCCCAGGCCAGCAGGGTGATCCGGGCGAACCGGCGCGCCACGGCGAGGCCGCCGGCCAGGTCGCTGACCACGCACTCCGCGATGAGCCGAGCAGGGATGTCCACAGGCTCAAGCCTGAGCTACCGCGCCCGGCGGTGCGAGAGGCAAACGCCCCCCACGCGGCTGGTGCAGGTGCATCAGCCGATGAGGCCCTCCCGGCGGGCGACGGCGACGGCTTCGAGCTTCGACCGCGCCCCGAGCTTCTCCAGCACCCGCTGGACGTGGTTGCGCGTGGTGTTGCGGGACACGCCCAGCCGGCGGCCGATCTCGTCGGTGGTCGCGCCCTCGGCGAGCAGGTCGAGGGTTTCGCGCTCCCGCGCGGTCAGCGCCGCGCCCGCGGCGGGTCCCCGGCCGGTGAGCCGGTCGAAGACGCCGGGCAGCAGTTCCGGGTCGAAGACCACCCCGCCGGCCGCCACCTCGCGCACGGCGGATTCCAGCGCGCCGAGCTGGGACGACTTGAGCAGCAGCCCCGCGCCACCCGCCTTGGCCACCTGCACGGCGACCGCCGGGTTCGCGTCGCCGGTCAGCACCAGCACCCGCGCGCCACCCGAACCGAGCTGCGGGATGACGCCGAGTGCGTCGCCGTCGGCGAGCCGCCGGTCCAGCACCACGACGTCCGGGGCGTGCTCGCGCGCGTCGGCGACGGCCTCCGCCCGGGACCGGGCCCGGGCGACGACGGTGATGCCGTCGGCGCGGTCGAGGGCCAGCTGCAGCGCTTCGGCGACCATGTCGTGGTCCTCCACGAGCAGCACACGGACGGGACGGGGCTCATCGGCGCTGCTCACGGGGTTCCTCACTCCGCTGGTGACTGACCGCCCATCCTAGGCGCGGCACCGCCGCGGGTCACCAAGCCGGGGAGCTCGGCCGCAGCAGCCCCTCGGGGCCGGTCACCGGCAGCCAGTCGACGAGGTCCTCGTGGTGGCCCGCCGCCCGGAACACCGGCGGGCGGAACGAGCCGGCGGGCGGCCCGGCGACTCGCAGCACCTCGAGGAACCGGGCGACCGCGCGCGGCGCGGGCAGGACTTCGGGACCGCCGAGGTAGGCGAGCACCTTCGCCGCGCCCCCGCCCGCGGGCTCGACGACCGCCGACCAGCCGTGCACCTCGTCCCAGATGAGGGCCAGATCGTGCCCCGGCAGGTCCGGGAGCGTGCGGTCGAGGGCGACGTACCCGGAGGCGGGCACGTCGAGGTCGAGCGAACACGACTCGAACCCGACGCCGACGGCCCGGGCGACCCGGGCGAGGTAGGCCCGCAGCCCCCGGGCGAAGTGGTACTCGATGTCCCTGCCGAAGCCGATGAGCGTGTTCATGGTTCGCCTCCCGCGCCCGCTGCAGCCTGGGAATACCCGATCCGGGCAACGATCACACTTTCGTGTGGAATCGGCTGGGCGGCCGCGCCGGGCCTCACTCCTCGATCGCCCCGCCCACGGCCCGCAGGTGCGCGCGGAAGGTCAAGGACGGGTCCGTTTCCCTGGCGGCAAGGAAGTCCCCGAAGCGGACCTGCTGCCGCAGCGGCTCGCCGCCGCGGATCCGGTCGGCCTGGCGGCGTTCGGTGTCGCGGATCCCTTCCGCGAGCGTGAACAGCTCATCCGCGCGAGCGAGCGGGACGAAGAGGACGCCGTCGTCGTCGCCCAGCACGAGGTCCGACGGCCCGATGCGCCAGGTGCCGACGATCGCTTCGGCCAGCCCGCCGTCGACGCGCGGCCCCAGGACGAGCGGGCCGGTGGGCAGGGAGCCGAGGCTGAACACCGGCAGCCCGATGGCCTTGATGTCCGCGGTGTCGCGGTGCAGGCCCCAGATGACCACGCCGGAGATCCCGGCGGCGCGCGCCTCGAGGACCACGAGGTCGCCGACGCAGCTTTCGTCGAGCCGGCCGCCGTTGTCGACCACGAGCACCCCGCCCTCGGGAGCGTCCTCGAACGCTTCCAGGAAGACGTCGACACTGCCGACGTGCCGGGCCGGGACCGCCGGGCCGAACAGGCGGCTGCCCGCCACCACCGCGCGTGTCGGCGCCGGCGCGCAGCGGACCGGGAGCCCGGCGCGGATGCACGCGTCGGCGAGGTGGGCGGTGGTCAGCGTCGCGAAGCGCTGTCTGAGTCCTTCGTGGTCCATGCGCCGAATCTAGCCAGCGTCCCGGGTCTCCCCGGTCAGCCACGCCAGGTACTCCGCACTGCCGCCGACGATCGGGGTGGCGATCACCTCCGGCAGGTCGTAGCCGTGCAGCTGCCGCAGGCGGTCGGTCAGCGCCGGCACCCGGCCGGCGGTCGTCTTGATCTCCACGCGCCACTCCTGGTCGGTCCGCACCGCGCCGTCCCACCGGTAGACGCTGGTGATCGGGCCGACGACCTGGGCACAGGCCCCCAGCCGGGCTTCCACCGCCTGCGCGGCCAGCTCCCGCGCCGCCGCTTCCGAGTCCGTCGTCGAGGTCACGATCACGTGCTCTGCCGCCATGGGTTCGAGGCTACCGGCGAGGGGTTCACCCGGAATCCGAGACAGCGCACCCCGTCGGCGGCCAGGATGAGCGGCGCCCCGTTCCCCGACGTGAGGACCCGAGGATGCGCCGCCTGGCCCTGTCCGCGTTCACCACCGCCGTGCTCACCGCCGCCACCCTGCCGGCCGGTGGAACGGCCCACGCCGCGAGCCCGCCCTTCACCGCGTCGGTGTTCCGCGCGACCCACAACAGCTATTCGGGCAACGTCGACGGGGCCAAGAACTCCCTCGCCCACCAGCTCGACAACGGCGTGCGGTTCCTGGAACTCGACGTGCACGACAACGGCTACGCCACTTCGCACGACTACGCCGTCGGGCACGACTCGCCCGGCAACCTCGTCGACCACAGCGGTGGCAACCCGGCCTCGAACAACCTCCGCGACTGGCTGGCCGTGGTGAACACGTGGTCGGCGCAGCACCCGGCCGCCGCACCGATCGTCGTCATGCTCGACCTCAAGGACGACCTGACCGACAACCCCTCGTCCGCGGCGGGCAACCTCACCGCGCTCAACCAGGAGCTGGAGTCGGTGTTCGGTGGCCGGCTGCTGCGGGCGCAGGACTACCCGGCGGCGCAGCCGGACGTCGACGCCCTGCGCGGACGCGTGCTGCCGCTGCTGTCCGGCGACGGCGGATCCCGCACCGAGTACCGGCGTGACGTCGGCTACCACCCGGCGGTCGCGCTGAACGGCCGCGGCCAGGTCGTCGAGGTGCACGACTCGGGGGCGGGCGCGCTCTGGTACTGGACCGGGACCTACGGCGCCGACGGGCGGGTCACCTGGCTGCGGCACGGGAAGTACGACAGCGGCCAGACGCCGGCCGTCGCGCTCAACGACAACGGCGACCTCGTCGAGGTCCACCAGTCCCCGGGCGCGACGACCCTCTGGTACCACGTCGGCAAGCTCGGCGCGGACGGCGAGATCACGTGGCAGGCGAGCCACCAGTACGACAACGGCGTCCTGCCGACCGTCGCCTTCACCGACGCGGCCGGGACGCGGCTGCGGGAGATCCACCAGAGCCAGAGCAGCAGCCAGAACTGGGCCTGGGACGGCGTGCTGTCGAGCACCACGGTCTCGTGGACGGGCAACGCCAAGACCGCCGATCCCCGGTTCGCCAAGGCGACGGCCGGCAGCGCCGGCCGCACGGTGTCCGTGTGGACCGGCGCGGACGGCCCGACCTCGGCGCAGACGCTGCGGGCCGACACCGACCGGGTCCCCGGTGACCGGATCCGCTACCGGCAGGTCGCGTTCGACGAGTTCCAGCAGGGTGACAGCGCCGAGCTCCAGCAGGGTGCCCTGTTCTACGGCGCGCCCGCGTCGCAGTCTTCGTTCATCACCTCGGCCCGCCGGGCGGGCAAGCTCGTCCGCGGCTGGGACTTCGACTCCGCGGGCCAGGCCACCACTCCCCTGGCGAACTACCCGGCGACCAACCACCCGTACGACGCCTGGTACCGGACGCTGCTCACGCAGAACGGCGCGGTCGAGTAGCGGCTGACGGCGGCCGTCAGCGCTTCGCCAGGAACGGGTAAGGGCCCCTGGCGAAGCTCGGCGCCATGAAGAACCGCACCGTCCTGATCTCCGGCGCGAGCATCGCCGGACCCGCGCTCGCCCACTGGCTGACCCGCTACGGCTGGACCGTCACCGTCGTCGAACGCGCCCCCGCGGTCCGGCCCGGCGGCCAGGCCGTCGACTTCAAGGGCGCCACCCACCGGACCGTCCTGGAACGCATGGGCATCCTCGAGGAGGTCCTGCGCCGTCAGACGGGCGGGCAGGACCAGACGATCGTCGACGCCACCGGAAGATCGCAGGCGGTCATCCCCGGCGAGTTCACCGGGGGCGAGATCGAGATCGGCCGCGGCGACCTGGCGGAGATCCTGTACCGGCACGCGGACGGCGAATACCTCTTCGGCGACACCATCACGGCGCTGAGCGAGACGCCGGACGGCGTCGACGTCACCTTCGCCCACGCCGAGCCACGCCGGTTCGACCTCGTCGTCGGCGCCGACGGTATCCATTCGAACGTCCGGCGGCTGGCCTTCGGCCCGGAACGCGACCACGTCCGCTACCTCGGCTACCACTACGCCCTGGCCGAGCTCGGCGAGGAGATCGCCGACGGCGAAGCGGTGATGTACAACGAACCGGGCCGGATGGCCGCCGTCGGCGGGCCGAAGGCGTCGGCGTTCTTCGTGTTCGCCTCCCCGGAGCTGCACTACGACCGCACCGACACCGAGCAGCAGCGGCGCTTGCTGATCGACGCCTACCAGGGCGCGGGCTGGCGGGTGCCGGAGCTGATGGCCAAGGTTCCGCAGGCCCGCGAGTTCTACCTGGACTCCCTCAGCCGGGTCACGATCGACCGCTACTCCCGCGGCCGGGTCGTGCTGCTCGGCGACGCGGCCTACGGGAACACCCTCGGCGGCTTCGGGACCGGCCTGGCGATCGTCGGCGCGTACGTGCTCGCGGGCGAGCTCCTCGCCGCGGACGGCGACCACCGGGTCGCGTTCGCCCGCTACGAGGACCAGTTCCGCGGTTACGCGAAGGTCTCGCAACGCGGCAGCGCGGGCCCGTTCCTCGCGCCGCCGTCCCCGCTCCGGATCAAGCTGCGGGACTGGACGTTCAAGTCCCGCTTCCTGCTCGGCCTGATGCTGAAGGCGACCGACAAGTTCGCCACGGACATCGAGCTGGCGGACTACACCCCGGGGTCGTAGGCCAGGTTCGGCCGCAGCCACTGTTCGACCTCGGCGACCTCGACGCCCTTGCGGCGCGCGTAGTCCTCGACCTGGTCGCGGCCGAGCCGGCCGACGGTGAAGTAGCGGGAGTCCGGGTGGGCGAAGATCAGCCCGGACACGCTCGCCGCCGGCGTCATCGCGTACGACTCGGTCAGGTCCATGCCCAGCTCGCCGGCCTCCAGCAGCTCGAACAGCTCGCGCTTCTGGCTGTGGTCGGGGCTGGCGGGGTAGCCCAGGGCCGGGCGGATGCCGCGGAACCGCTCCGCGTGCAGGTCTTCCAGCTTCGGCTGCGCGTCCGGCTCGAACCAGTCGCGGCGGGCCCGCAGGTGGATGTGCTCGGCGAACGCTTCGGCGAGCCGGTCGGCCAGCGCCTTGACCATGATCGCGCGGTAGTCGTCCTGCTCGGCCTCGAACCGCTTGGCCAGCGCCTCGGCGCCGTGGATGGCCACCGCGAAGCCGCCGAGGTGGTCGCCGACCGGGGCGATGTAGTCGGCCAGGCAGCGGTTGCCGCGGTTTTCCGGCTTCGCCGTCTGCTGCCGCAGCATCGGGAACTTGACGTGCGCGTAGTCGCCGTCGAGCAGGATGTCGTCGCCTTCGCTGTGCGCCGGCCAGAACGCGTACGCGCCCTTCGCGGTGAAACTGCCGTCGGCGATGATCTGGTCGAGCAGCGTGTTCGCGTCGTCGAACAGCTCGCGGGCGACCGGCTGCTCCAGGATGGCCGGGTACTTGCCCTTGAGCTCCCAGGCCAGGAACAGGAACTGCCAGTCGATCATCTCGCGCAGTTCGGCGATGCCCGGCTCGATGACGCGGACCCCGGTGAACACCGGAGTCGGCAGGCCGTCGAACGCCACCTTCTCGGGGTTCGCGCGGGCCTGCTCCAGGGTGAGCAGCGGACGGCGCTGCTTGTTCGCGTGCTGCTCGCGCAGCACCTCCTGGTCGGCCCGGTTCTTCTCCGCCAGCACGATCGAGCGGTCCGGGTCGAGCAGGTCGGACACCACGCCGACCACGCGCGACGCGTCGAGCACGTGCACCGTCGCGTTGTCGTAGACCGGGGCGATCTTGACCGCGGTGTGCTGGCGGGACGTCGTCGCGCCGCCGATGAGCAGCGGCAGCTTCAGCCCGCGCCGCTGCATCTCGGTGGCGACGTTGACCATCTCGTCGAGCGACGGCGTGATCAGCCCGGACAGCCCGACCGCGTCGGCGCCCTCGGTGACCGCGGTGTCGAGGATCTTCGCCGTCGGCACCATCACGCCGAGGTCGATCACCTCGTAGTTGTTGCAGCCCAGCACCACGCCGACGATGTTCTTGCCGATGTCGTGGACGTCGCCCTTGACCGTGGCGAGCACGACCTTGCCCTGGCCGTTCGACACCGCGGCCCGGCCCGCCAGCCGGGCCTCCTCCTTCTCGGCCTCCATGAACGGCTCGAGGTAGGCGACGGACCGCTTCATCACGCGCGCGCTCTTGACCACCTGCGGCAGGAACATCTTGCCGGAGCCGAACAGGTCGCCGACGATCTTCATGCCGTCCATCAGCGGGCCTTCGATGACCTCGAGGGGCCGCGCCATCGTCCGGCGCGCCTCTTCGGTGTCTTCCTCGATGTAGTCGACGATGCCGTGCACCAGCGCGTGCGACAGGCGTTCGCCGACGGTGCCTTCGCGCCACGAGAGGTCGACGACGCGCTTGGTGCCGCTGCCCTTGACGTTCTCGGCGAAGCTCACCAGCCGGTCGGTGGCGTCCTCGCGGCGGTCGAAGAGCACGTCCTCGACCAGGTCGAGGAGCTCCTTCGGGATGTCTTCGTAGACGGCGAGCTGGCCGGCGTTGACGATGCCCATGTCCAGCCCGGCCTGCACGGCGTAGAACAGGAACGCCGAGTGCATCGCCTCGCGCACGACGTCGTTGCCGCGGAAGGAGAAGGACAGGTTCGAGATGCCGCCGCTGGTCCGCGCACCCGGGCAGCGCTCCTTGATCCGGGGCAGCGCGTCGATGAACGCCTTCGCGTAGCCGTTGTGCTCGGCGATGCCGGTGGCGACGGCGAGGACGTTCGGGTCGAAGATGATGTCCTCGCCCGCGAAGCCCGCCTTCTGCGTCAGCAGGTCGTAGGCGCGGCCGCAGATGTCCACCTTGCGCTCGGCGGTGTCGGCCTGGCCCTGCTCGTCGAAGGCCATCACGACGACGCCGGCGCCGTAGTTCCGGATGATGCGGGCCTGCGCGAGGAAGGGCTCCTCGCCCTCCTTCAGGCTGATCGAGTTGACCACGCCCTTGCCCTGCAGGCAGCGCAGGCCGGCTTCGAGCACGGTCCACTTGGAGCTGTCGACCATCACCGGGATCCGGGCGACCTCGGGCTCGGTGGCGATCAGGTTGAGGAAGGTCGTCATCGCCTCCTCGCTGTCGAGCAGGTCGGCGTCCATGTTGACGTCGAGCAGGTTGGCCCCGCCGCGGACCTGCTCCAGCGCGACGTCGACAGCGCCCTGGTGGTCGCCCGACTCGATCAGCCGGCGGAACCGCTTCGAGCCCGTGACGTTGGTGCGCTCGCCGATCATCACGAACCCGGTGTCGGCGCCGATGCCGAACGGCTCGAGCCCGCTGAACCGGGTGTGGCGGCGCGGCGCGGGCACCTCGCGCGGAGCGACGCCCTTCGCCGCGGCGGCGATCTTCTCGATGTGGGCCGGGGAGGTGCCGCAGCAGCCGCCGACCAGGTTGACCATGCCGTCACGGGCGAAGCCGCCGACCAGGCCGGCGGTCTCCTCGGGCGTTTCGTCGTAGCCGCCGAAGGCGTTCGGGAGCCCGGCGTTGGGGTGGCAGGCGACGTAGGTGTCGGCGATCCGCGAGAGTTCCTCGACGTGGGGGCGCATCTCTTCGGCGCCCAGCGAGCAGTTCACGCCGACGACCAGCGGTTTCGCGTGCTCGACGGAGCTCCAGAACGCCTCGACGGTCTGCCCCGACAGCGTCCGGCCGCTCAGGTCGACGATCGTCACGGAGATCCACAACGGCAGGTGCGGGGCGACCTCGCGCGCCGCGGCGATCGCGGCCTTGCAGTTCAGCGTGTCGAAGATCGTCTCGATCAGCAGCAGGTCCACGCCGCCTTCGGCGAGCCCGGCGATCTGCTCGGCGTAGGAGGCCTTGACCTGGTCGAACGTGACCGCCCGGTAGGCCGGGTCGTCGACCTTGGGCGACAGGCTGAGGGTGACGTTGAGCGGGCCGATCGACCCGGCGACGAACTTGCCGCCGGCTTCGTCGGCGGCCTGGCGGGCCAGCTGCGCGCCGCGGACGTTCATCTCGTGGACGTACGCCTGCAGGCCGTAGTCGGCCTGGCCGATGCTGGTGGCGGTGAAGGTGTTGGTCGTGGTGATGTCCGCGCCCGCGGCCAGGTACTGGCGGTGCACGTCGAGGATGACGTCCGGGCGGGTGAGGTTGAGCAGGTCGGGGTCGCCGGTGACGTCGTGGGTGTGCTCGCCGAAGCGGTCACCGCGGTAGTCGGCCGGGGTCAGCCCGGCACCCTGCAGCATGGTGCCCCAGGCGCCGTCCAGCACCGCCACGCGCTGGTCGAGCAGCTCGCGCAGGCGCGCTGTCGAGTCGGACACCGTGGATTGTCGCGGGGTGTTCACCGGCAGCCTCCCTCGTTGGGGAGGCGCCCTTGGTTGGTCATTCCCGGCCGAGCGTGGCGGACCCGGTGGTCCGTTGCAGCGCCTCTCGGCCTGTGGTCCACGGTATCGGATCCGGGCCCGCGCACGCCATCCCGCCCCGCCGGCGCGTCCACGGATTGGGACACGATCCGTCCACAATGGATTTTCCGCTCCACGTCGCCTCCGTGTCGTGTCCGCTCCCGGGTCCGTCCACGATGCCGCGCCCCGCGGCCGCGCGCTGCTTCCCGCCTGCTCACCGGGGTCGCCTCCACCATCGCTCGAGCGCCGCCCGATGTTACTCTCCGCAATACCGTTGCCACTTTTCGCACTCGCGCGCCACCTTGAAAACTGAAACACGTTCTAATACGCTCCGCGGGTGGACTACGGAATAGTGCTGTTCACCAGCGACCGGGGGATCACTCCGGCGGCCGCGGCACGCGCCGCGGAGGCCGCGGGGTTCTCGACCTTCTACGTCCCGGAGCACACCCACATCCCGGTGAAGCGCGAGTCACCGCACCCGCGCACCGGGGACGCGTCGCTGCCCGACGACCGCTACAGCCGGACCCTCGACCCGTGGGTCGCGCTGGCGACGGCCGCCGCGGTCACCTCGCACATCCGGCTGTCCACAGCGGTGGCCCTGCCGGTCGAGAGCGACCCGATCACCCTCGCCAAGACGATCGCCAGCCTCGACCACCTCTCCGGCGGCCGCGTCACGCTCGGCACCGGGTTCGGCTGGAACGTCGACGAGCTGACCGACCACGGCGTGCCCGGAAATCGGCGCCGCACGGCGCTGCGTGAGTACCTCGAAGCGATGAGTGCACTGTGGACGGAGGAAGAAGCGTCCTACGCCGGCGAGTTCGTCTCGTTCGGACCGAGCTGGGCGTGGCCGAAGCCGATCCAGCCGCACATCCCGGTGCTGCTCGGCGCGGGCCCGACCGAGAAGACGTTCCGCTGGATCGCCCGCCACGCGGACGGCTGGATCACCACGCCGGCCGACACCGACCTCGACGGGCACGTGGCCCTGCTGAAGGACATCTGGGGCGCCGAGGGCCGCGAGGGGGCGCCGCGGATCTGCGCACTGGGCGAGCGGCCGGACCCGGAACGCCTGGCCCACCTGGACTCCCTGGGCGTGACCGAGACGATCTTCGGCCTCCCGGACCGTTCGCCCGAAGACGTGGCAGCCTGGATCGGGCGGCTCGCGGGCAAGCTCGGCCTCGTCGACGCCGCCACCCCCGCCCACTGAACCGGCGGGGCACGGAAACCGTGCCCCGCCGGCGCTCGCCCCCCGGGGTCAGCCCTTGGCCGCGACGCCCTGCCGCGCCCGCAGGTCGAGCTCGATCTGCTCCAGGGAGCGGCCCTTCGTCTCCGGGACCAGCCACTTGGTGAGCACGAACAGCACCACGTTCACCCCGGCGAACAGGAACATCGAACCACCGATGCCGAGGGACTTCGGGTCGGAGATGATCGGGAACACCGCACTCACGATGCCCGTCGCCGACCACAGGACCACGCTGCTGACGCCCATGCCCGTCGCCCGGTACTTCAGCGGGAACACCTCGGACATCATCACCCAGACGACCGCGCCCCAGCCGAGCTCGTACCCGACCAGGTAGAGCACCATCATCACCAGCATCAGGATGCCGCGCGTGCCGGTGTCGTGGACGTTCAGCACCACGAGCCCGGCCGCCACCAGCGTGATCACCATGATGACGTTGCCGATGAGCAGCAGCGGCTTGCGGCCCCAGCGGTCCACCACGAACACGACCCACGCGGTGAACAGGAACTTCGTGACGCCCAGCAGCACGCCGGACAGCAGCGCGGCCTGCGTGGCGAAGCCGAGGCCGATGAGCATCGTCGGGAAGTAGGCGTTGATCGCGTTGACGCCGCTGAACTGCTGGCCGATCGCGAGCAGCAGCGCCACGACGATCATCGGCCGCACGAAGCCGGAGAACAGGTCGCGGATCCGCGGCTTCTCCTCGGTGTCGAGCCGGATGACCTCGTGGATGGTGGCGATCTCCTCGTCGAGGTTCACGGTGTTGCCGTGCGCGCTCGCCAGGACCCGCCGGGCCTCTTCCTCCTGGCCGTTCTTGACCAGCCACCGCGGCGTCTCGGGCAGGAACACCAGCCCGATGAGCAGGATCACCGCGGGCACGATCGCGCCGGCGAACATCCACCGCCAGGCCGAGATCGGCCCGAGCCAGTAGCTCACCAGGAACGCGATCAGGATGCCGAGCACGATGAAGATCTGGTTGAGCGCGCCCATCGCGCCCCGCAACCGCGCCGGGGCCAGCTCGGACAGGTAGGTCGGGACGGTCGAGGAGGACAGCCCGATCCCCAGCCCGATGATCAGGCGCGAGAGCACCAGCAGCGTGAACGTCGGCGAGAAGCTCGCCGCCAGTGTGCCCACGATGACGATGCCCGCGGCGACCATGATCGTGCGGCGGCGGCCGAGTGCGTCGTTGGTGCGGCTGGAGAACAGCGCGCCGACGATGGCACCGACCGACAGGCTGGCGGTGATCACGCCCTTGTCCCAGCTGGTCAGTGTCCACAGCTTCCCGATGAACGGGAGCACCCCGGAGATCACGCCGAGGTCGTAACCGAAGAGGATGCCGCCGAGAGCGCCGAAGAAGTACAAGGTGGTCCGGCTGATGTGCCGCGCCGGGGCTGTCGGTGTCGTTGACGGATCGGTCCTTGACGGATCGGTCATTGCCGGGTCGCCTCTTTCGTAGGTCCAGTCCAGTCCAGCCAGCGGCCACCACACTCACACGCCGCAAAAAGCCGGGCAAGAAGGTTTCCGGTAACAATTCAGAAACCTGATCGCCGTTCACGTATGTGATTCCCGCAAACCGGCGCACATCGGGCACAAAAGCGGGAGCCGCCCGGCTCGCAAATCCACTGTGGACAGTGCTGGCGGCCGAAATCGTCGAACGCTTTACAACGCTCCGAACGCTGGTTTACCGTCCCTCTGGAAGCGCTCCCAGAGTGTGGAGGCAGAGGTGCACAACGTCGTGCCAGAAACTCATTCCCCGGCGAGGTCCCGCTCAGCGAGACGGCTCCTCGCCACCGCGCTCGCCGTTCTCCTGCCCGCCGTCGTCGCGGTCACCGTCGGCGCGCCGGCCTCCCCGGCCGCACCGGCGGCCACCACGTGGCGCAACGCGGAGATCGGCGGTGGCGGGTTCGTCCCCGGGATCGTCTTCAACCAGACCGAACCCGGGCTGGTCTACGCCCGCACCGACATCGGCGGGGCGTACCGGTGGAACACCGCCACCGGGCGCTGGACCCCGCTGCTGGACTCGGTCGGCTGGACCGACTGGGGGTACAACGGCGTCGTCAGCCTGGCCACCGACCCGGTCGACCCGAACCGGGTCTACGTCGCGGCCGGGATGTACACCAACAGCTGGGACCCGAACAACGGCGCGATCCTCCGGTCGGCCGACCGCGGCAGCACCTGGCAGGCGGCTCCGCTGCCGTTCAAGCTCGGCGGCAACATGCCCGGCCGCGGCATGGGCGAGCGGCTCGCGATCGACCCGAACCGCAACAGCGTCCTCTACCTCGGCGCGCCGAGCGGAAACGGGCTCTGGCGCAGCACGGACTCCGGCGTCACGTGGGCGAAGGTGACCAGCTTCCCCAACCCGGGCAACTACGCGCCCGACCCGTCCGACACGACGGGCTACTCCAGCGACATCGAAGGCGTCACCTGGGTGACGTTCGACCCGACGACCGGCACCCGCGGCAGCACCACGCAGACGATCTACGTGGGTGTCGCGGACAAGGCCAACACCGTCTACCGCAGCACCGACGGCGGCACGACGTGGGCCCGGCTGGCCGGACAGCCCACCGGGTACCTGGCCCACAAGGGCGTTCTCGACCCGGTCGGCGGCTACCTCTACCTCGCGACCAGTGACACCGGCGGCCCCTACGACGGCGCGAAGGGCGACGTCTGGAAGTACGCCACGAAGACCGGCACCTGGACCCGGATCAGCCCGATCCCGTCGGAGTCCACCGACGACTACTTCGGCTACAGCGGCCTGACGATCGATCGGCAGCACCCGAACACGCTGGTGGTCGCCACGCAGGTGTCGTGGTGGCCGGACGTGATCTTCTTCCGCAGCACCGACGGCGGCGCCACCTGGACCCGGATCTGGGACTTCTCGAACTACCCCGAGCGGACGCTGCGCTACACCCAGGACATCTCCTCGGTGCCGTGGCTGACCTTCGGCCTCCAGGCCGCTCCCCCGGTGCCGTCCCCGAAGCTCGGCTGGATGACCGAGTCGGTGGAGATCGACCCGTTCGACTCGAACCACCTGCTCTACGGCACCGGAGCGACGATCTACGGCACGTCCGACCTCACCAAGTGGGACAGCGGCGGCAAGATCACGATCAAACCGGTCGTCGGCGGCCTCGAGGAGACCGCGGTGCTCGACCTGATCAGCCCGCCGTCGGGCGCTCCCCTGCTGTCCGGCCTCGGCGACATCGGCGGGTTCCGGCACGACAGCCTCGACGCCGTCCCCACCACGATGTTCACCCAGCCGGTGTTCACGACGACGACCAGCCTCGACTACGCCGAGCTGACCCCGGCGACGATCGCGCGGGTGGGCACCCTGGACCGGTCGGCGCGGCCGAACGACAACCGGATCGCCTTCTCCACCGACGGCGGGAAGAACTGGTTCCAGGGCGCGGAGCCGGGCGGCGGCGCGAGCGGCGGCACGGTGGCCGCGGCCGCCGACGGCAGCCGGTTCGTGTGGAGCCCCGAAGGCACCGGCGTCAGCTACTCCGTCGGCTTCGGTTCGTCGTGGACGGCGTCCACCGGCATCCCGGCCGGCGCGGTGGTCGAGTCCGACCGCGTCGACCCGAAGCGGTTCTACGGGTTCGCCGCCGGCCAGTTCTACGTCAGCACCGACGGCGGCGCGAAGTTCACCGCGACCGCCGCCACCGGGCTGCCGGCCGGCGCCGCGCACTTCAAGGCGATGCCGGGCGTGGCCGGCGACATCTGGCTGGCCGGCGGCTCCGGCACGGCGTACGGCCTCTGGCACTCCACCGACTCCGGAGCGTCCTTCACGAAGCTGGCGAACGTCGCCGAAGCCGACAACATCGGGTTCGGCAAGGCCGCTCCCGGCCGGACGTATTCGACGTTATACACGATCGCGAAGATCGGGGGCGTGCGCGGGATCTTCCGCTCGGACGACGCGGGCGCTTCGTGGACGCGGATCAACGACGACCGGCACCAGTACGGCAACATCGGGGCGGCGCTGACCGGGGATCCGCGGGTGTACGGCCGGGTGTACGTGGGCACGAACGGCCGCGGCGTGATCGTGGGTGAGTCCGGGGGCAGCGAGCCGCCGCCGTCCAGCACGACACCCACCACGCCCACCACACCCACGACTCCGACGACTCCGACGACCCCCACCACTCCGGCGACGACCACCACACCGGTGCCGTCGGGGTCCTGCACGGCGGCCTACACGGTCACCAACCAGTGGCAGGGCGGGTTCCAGGCGTCGGTGAAGGTGGGCAACACCGGCACCGCCGCGGTGACCGGGTGGACGGTGGCGTGGACGTTCGCCGACGGCCAGCGGGTGACTCAGGCGTGGAACGCGCAGGTCACGCAGAGCGGCGCGGCGGTGACGGCGGTGGACGCGGGCTGGAACCGGACCATTCCCGCGGGCGGGAGCGCGGAGTTCGGGTTCACCGGGTCTTCGGGAACGGCGAACGGCAAGCCGGCGGCGATCTCGCTCAACGGGCGGGCCTGCACGGCGTCTTGAGGCGGACGACGCGGAGTCCGCAGGCGGGAAGGGGGTTTCAACCCACCCCCAGGCGGTTGAAACACCCTCCCCGCGCCCTAGTACGGGCGGTCGGCCCGAGCAGCCGCAGCCTGCTCGGGCGTTGTCCCGGTGACCACCACTCTTCCCGTTGCCGGCGGCAGCCGCCATTCCTACCCAAAGGGGACTTTTTCGCCTCGACACACCGCGTCTGAGCTGCGGAAACACGCTGAAGGAGTGGCGAATCTACCCAGCCGGACGCGCAAAAGTTACCCGTGCGGGCCGGCGGGGACCGAGCGCTCGCTCAGGCGCTCTCCAGCACGACCTTCCCGATGTGGGTCCGGGACTCCAGGTGCTTGAGGGCGTCGGCGACCTCCTCGAAGCCGAACCGGCGGTCGATCACCGGCTTCAGGCCGGTCCGCTCGAGGGCCCGGTTCATCGCCTGGAACGTCTCGCGCGAGGCGTTGGTGAGGCCGCGCAGGGTCAGCTGCTTGACCAGCACCAGGATCGGGTCGGCGGCGCCTTCGTGGGTCAGGACGCCGGCCACGCTGACGTGCCCGCCGTACCGGGCGGCGATCATCGACTGGCCGATCGTGCCGCCGCCGCCCACGTCGACGACGTGGTCGACGCCGCCGCCGGTGAGCCCGGCGACGGCGGCACCCCACTCCGGGACGGTCTCGTGGTTGACGGTCTCGGCCGCGCCGAGCGCGCGCAGCCGCTCCAGCTTCGCGTCCGAGCTCGACGTCGCGACGACGTGGGCGCCGCCGAGCGCGGCGAACTGCAGCGCGAACGTGGACAGGCCGCCGCTGCCGAGCGTGAGCACGGTCTGCCCCGGCGTCAGCCGGCCTTCTTCGACGACCGCCCGCCACGCCGTCACGCCGGCGCTGGGCAGCGTGGCGGCCTCGGCGTAGTCGAGGTGGGCGGGCACCGCGACCAGGCCGTCTTCGGCGAAGACGGCGTACTCCGCGAGCACGCCGTCGAGCGTGCCGCCGAGGTCGTCCTCGGTCTTCTCCGGCGTGCCGGGACCGGACAGCCAGTTCGGGAAGTACGTCGCCGCGACGCGGTCGCCCGCGGCCCAGGTGCGCACCCCGTCCCCGACCGCGACGACCTCGCCCGCGCCGTCGGACAGCGGGATGACGTCCGGCTTCACCGGCTTCGGGTAGAAGCCCTTGAGGATCATCAGGTCGCGGGCGTTGACCGCCCACCCGCGCATCCGGACCAGGACCTGCCCGGGACCGGGCCCGGGCACGTCACGCTCGCCCAGTACGAGCTCGGCGCCGGGCCGGGGCAGGGAAAAGTACTTCACAGCGGCTCCAAGGGTGCGGGAACTCCTCAACGAGGCCAGTGTGTCGAAGTCGCGAGCTCCTCGTCGACGATCGCCAGGAGTTCCGGAGTCAGTTCGGCGAGCGAAGTGGCGAAGTGGCGGACGCCGTGAGCGGCCATGAACTCCCGCTGGCGCGCGTGGGCGGGGCTCGACGGGAACCCGATGAAGCCGGCGCCGTGCGCGCGGGCGTCCTCGGCCACCCGGCTGACGTCGTCGACGAACACGATCTCGTCGAAGCCGACGCCGAACACGCGCCGCGCGATGTGGTCCACGCCCGGCCGGTGCTCGTTGATGCTGACGTACGGCGCCTCGGGGTCGAGCAGGTCCACGAAGCCGCCGAGGTGGTGGTCGAAGGTGTGCTCCCGGGTCCGCCCGCCGTAGCAGACCAGCCGCACCGGGAGCTTCGCCAGCGCCTCCAGGCAGTCCCGCACCCCTTCGGCGACGCGGATCGGGTGCTCGGCCAGGTACTCCTGCCGCGCGGCCCACAGCTGCCTGAGCGTCTCCTCCGCCGGCTGGTCGAGGCCGCAGAGCGCGGTGACCTTCTCGGCGACGACGATGTCGCGCAGCCCGATGACGTCCCGCTCGGCCGCGGCGTCGTACACGCCTCCGTGGCCGGTGACGAACCGGGCGATCATGGCCAGGTAGGTGTCGTCGATGAGCACGCCGTCGCAGTCGAGCGCGACCACGCGCAGCTTCTCGAGCCGGGTCACCGCTGCGCGAACACTTCCCGCGCGGCCGCGATCGCGTTGAGCGCGGCCGGGAACCCGCAGTAGAACGCCAGGTGCAGCACGGTCTCCACGGCCTCCTGCTCGGTGCCGCCGACGTTGAGCAGGCCGTGGAGGTGCACCTTCAGCTGCGGCAGTGCGGTGCCCAGCGCGACGCACGCGGCGATCGTGACGAGCTCGCGGTGGCGCAGGGTCAGGTGCGGCCGGCTGTAGATCTCGCCGAAGGTGAATTCCACGATGTAGGTGGCCAGGTCCGGGGCGATGTCCCGCAGGGCCGCGGCGACCTTCTCGCCCGCCTCGCCGTCGACGGCCTTCATCGCGGCCAGGCCGCGCTCGTAGCGGTCCTCGATGCCCGCCCACGGCACTTCGGCCACCGCCTCGGCCGGCAGCTCGTCTTCGGGCCGTCCGTCGAAGGCGGCCTTGAGGGCCGTCAGCGCGTTGAGCGTGGCCGGGAACCCCGCGAACGAGCTGACGTGGATGACGGCCTCGACCAGCTGACGGCGGGTGCAGCCGACGTTGAGCGCGGCCTTGGCGTGGAACTGCAGCTGGGAACCCGCGTAGCCGAGGGCGGTGAGCGCGGCGACCGTCACCAGCTGCCGCTCCGGCAGCGGCAGGCCGGGCCGGTGGTAGACGTCGCCGTAGATGAACCCGACGCACTGCTCGCCGAACTCGGCTTCCCCGATGCTCTCGAACAGGTCCAGCACGGCCGGCCGATCCGCCCCGCCGAGCTGCTGGAGGAGTTTCAGGCCCCGGGCGAAGGCCGCGGAGCGGTCCTGCTGCTGCAGGTCGGACATCGTGGAGTGGTTTCCCTTCCGGAGTGCGGGCTTTCGCGGCTCAGCCGAGGTAGGCCCGGGTGGCCTGGTCGGCCTTGCGGCGTTCCAGGGTGTCGACGCGCCCCTGCGCGATCATCGAGTACTCGATGCCGGCGGTGGCCACGGTGCGCCCCTGCTGGCGCACCGCCGTGGTGGCGCGGAACTTCAGGTTGCTTTCCCGGCGGAGATCCGACTCGACGATCAGCGACTCGACCGTGGCCGGGAGCGGGAACAGGAAGTCTTCGAAGGACAGGTCGATCCGCTTCCACACCCCGGCGTACGCGGCCGGGGGCAGGCCGGGCCGGATCGCGGTCTCGAACTGCGCGATGCAGATCTGCCGCATCGCCTCGATGATCACGATGCCCTGCACGTGTTCGCCGGTGTGGTGGTCGAGGACCAGCTCGTTGTCCCGGTGGATCCGCAGCTCGGCCCGGCAGTGCGTGGGCACCGGGCTGTGCACGCCGGCGAGCAGGACGTTCTCCGGCCGGTCCTTGTGGACGACCACGGGGCGTTCGAGCGGCTGCCGGAACGAGTCCGGGTCCGCGAGGCGCACGGCGGCTTCGCTCTTTTCGCATGCGGCTTCGAGCAGGTCGCCGTCGGTGGCGTCGATGCCTTGGCCGAGGTGGACGACCCAGTGGCAGCCCGGCACCTCGACACCGCCGGCGTCGAGCATGGCCAGCAGGCCCGACATCGTGAGCACCCGGTCCCCGCGGGCGAACTGCGCGAAGCGGTCGGCGACCACCACGACGTCCCGCCGGGTGTGCCCGGCGAGCGCCCAGGCCTGCTCATCGGTGGTCTCCTGGCAGGTGGTTTCGGGGCACGAGACATCGTGCGGTGCCACCTCGGGCACCTCCGTCCGGGTCTGGTCGGGTGTCACGGCCGCGCCGAAGCGTGGGCGTCGAGGAGCGCTTCGGCGAGGTTCCGGGCGGTCGTGGCCGAGCGCCAGCGCGGCCCGGACAGCTCGGTGGTCAGCAGTTTCAGCGTGGCGCGCACCATGTCCGGCTGCTTGCCGACGCCCGCGTCCAGCAGCGGCGCCACCTGCGCGGCGGCGCCTTCGAGGTCGTCGAGCCGCAGGTGTGCGCGGCCCGTGTCGATCCGGATCATCGGGTCCATGGCTTCCCAGCGGTTCTCCGGGGACAGCTTTTCGAAGGCTTCGCGGGCGGTGGTGAACTCGCGCAGCGCGGCCGAGGCCTGCCCGACCGAAAGCAGGGAATTGCCGGCCATGTAGTGCCGCCGGTCCTTCGTGATGTTGAAGAAGCGGTCCTCGCCGCCGGCCCCGATGTCCGGGTCCTCGATGGTGGTCCAGCGCGCGATCGCGTCCAGCACCTGCCGCTCGGCCTGCACCGACGACCAGCCGCGCGCCTCGGCGAGGATGAGCGGCGCGTCCGTGAGCCGCCCGCCCACCCGGTAGTTGAGCCCGTCCGCGGCGAGCTTCGCGGACTCGATGCCGTTGCCGGCCCAGAACGCCACCCGCGCCTGGGACGTGCGCACCCAGCGCCGGGCGAGGAAGTCGTCGGCGTACTGGGTGTAGAGCCAGGCCGCGGAGTTGAGCTCGCGGGAGAGCCGGTACCGCCCCAGGTCCCCGGCGATCCAGGCCATCATCGCGCTCGACTTCGCCCCGACGAGCAGGAGGTCCTGGGTCTGCTTCGGCCGCTGCCGGCCCTTCAGCAGGGACGCGGTCCGTTCCTCGATCACGGCGAGCTGGTCGAGGATCGAGTCGGGGGCGGTCCGGGTGTAGGCACCGCCCAGGAAGTCGAGGTCCGACCACAGGTCGTCGAGCTGGACGTCGTCGACGTTGGTCGTGGTGAGCCGGAGGGCGTCGTCGAGGGCACCGGCGCCGACCTCCCCGCCGGGGCGCGGCTCGGCGCGCGCGACGGTGCGGGCCGGCGGTACCGCGGGTTCGGCCGCCGCGACGGCCACGGGCTCCGCGTCGGCGTGGTATTCGGCGAGGTCCTTGGCCGGCAGCTGCTCGAGGTCACGCAGTCCCAGCAGGCACTTCCAGCTGGTGCCGTAGACCTGGGCCAGCACCCGCAGGGCGGCGACGGTCGGCCGGACGCCGCGCTCGGGCCACTGCTCGTACTCCCAGATCCGCGTGCCGCGCATGCCCGCGCGGGGGTCGCCGGTGACGGCGTTGTACTGGTGCGCCGCGACGTCGAGCGAGAGCTCGGACGCCAGTCGCCACGCGGTGCGCGGCGGAATCCGGCATTCGACGATCAGGTTCTTCGCCACCTGGGCCGGAATCGCCTCCTGGGGAAACCCCAAGCCGGCCAGCCGGTCGCGTAGTTGTGCACGGTAGGGCTTACTCCCTGGTTTGGCCTGTCGACTCATCGTTCATCCAACGATCTTCGGAGTACGGGTGCACACCGACGACAGTACCGCAGCGTGACGGCGGCAGCCCAGGACGTCACCGGGGCGGGAACCGCGCGATTTCCGAGAAGTTGAGTACGCAACAAGGGTTTTCGGCCGCGGGCCGCCGTCGTGCGCAGAGAATTGCCTGAGAGCGCTCCCAATCCGGCGGCGCCGGCACCCGCGAGTGATCTTGGGACGGATTTCCGGAATCCACCCCAACGGCGGCGTCCGGCCCCGCGGGCGGTGGCACAGGGCCACCCAGGCATCCCCTGCGCCCCAACGGGTTCGGCCGTTCAGGAGTGTTCAGTGGACGCCGCGGGCGAACCGGCTGCGGAAAACGGACCACCGGATCGGGCCGCGTCCGGGTCGCTCTTTACAAGAACGACACGCGGGGGTTACCTTTCCGGCGGCTGGAAGCGCTCCCATGCCAGGTCGCCTCACCAGAACGCGGCCACCACCCAGGGGCGTCGTGGTGCAGGCCACGGCGCCCCTGTCCGCGTCCCGGGAGGACCCGATGAACAGGTTCGCCGGCGCTCTCGCCGCACTCTGCCTCGCCACGGCGGGCACCACCGCGGTCGTCGTGGCCGGTCCCGCCGCCGCCGCGCCCGCGTGCTCGGTCGACTACCGCGTCAACCAGTGGCAGACCGGGTACACCGCGGACATCACGGTGACCAACGGCGCCACCGCGGCCTCCTCCTGGACGCTCACCTGGCACTACGCCGGGAACCAGACCGTCAGCTCCGCCTGGAACGCCACGGTCGGCCAATCCGGGACCGCGGTCACCGCGCAAAGCCTGTCCTACAACGGCGCGCTGCCGGCCGGTGGCTCGGTCTCCTTCGGCCTCCAAGGCACCTACAGCGGGACGAACGCCACGCCCACGGACTTCGCGCTGAACGGCGTCTCGTGCGGCGACCCCGCTCCCCCGACCACGACCACCCCGACGACCCCCACCACCCCGACGATCCCGACGACCCCGACCACGACGACTTCCGGGCCGCCGCCCGCCGGCTGCGCGAGCGCCGCGCTCTGCGACGACTTCGAACAGCAGACCGGCAGCACCCCGGGCGGCCGCTGGACCGTCGGCGCGGCCAACTGCCAGGGCACCGGCACGGTCGGCGTCGACACCTCGGTCGCGCACTCGGGCTCGCGCTCGGTGAAGGTCACCGGCCAGGGCGGCTACTGCAACCACGCGTTCCTCGGCACGAGCCTCACCGGCGTCGGCTCGGGCCACCTCTTCGGCCGGTTCTGGGTCCGGCACACCACGCCGCTGCCCACCGGGCACGTCGCCTTCATGGCGATGCGCGACACTCAGGACCCCCCCGGCCGCGACCTGCGCGCCGGCGGGCAGAACCGCGCCCTGCAGTGGAACCGCGAGTCCGACGACGCGACGCTGCCCGCGCAGAGCCCGGTGGGGGTCGCCCAGAGCGTCCCGCTGCCCACCGGGACCTGGTCCTGCTTCGAGTTCGAGGTGGACGGGGCCGCCGGCCACCTGCGGACCTGGCTCGGCTCTTCCGAGGTCGCCGGGCTCGTCGTCGACGGCGTCCCGACACCCGACGTCGACCAACAGTGGCTCAACCGGGCCTGGCACCCGTCGGTGACCGACCTGCGCCTCGGCTGGGAGAGCTACGCCGGCGACGCCGACACGCTGTGGTACGACGACGTGGCCGTCGGCACCTCGAGGATCGGCTGCTGACCGCCCGAGCTGTGCCGATCATTACCGATCCGACCACCGTCACGGCCGGATGGCTTCGTGGTGACCCTTACGTGCCGCACGAGGGTCGGCCTGCTTTTGGTCGGATCAGTACCGGCCGATGATCCGCTCGATCCCGGCCAGCTCGTCGTCGGTGAATTCGAGGTTGGCGGTGGCCGCGACGGTGTTCTCGAGCTGCGCGACGCTGCTGGCGCCGATCAGCGCGGAGGTGACGCGGCCGCGGCGCAGCACCCAGGCGATGGCCAGCTGCGCCAGCGTCTGCCCGCGGCGCTCGGCGACGTCGTTCAGCGCCCGGATGGTCGCCAGGGTTTCTTCGGTGAGCCGGTCGCCGGTGAGGAACGGGCTGGCACCGGCCGCGCGGGAGTCGGCCGGGATGCCGTCGAGGTAGCGGTCGGTCAGCAGGCCCTGGCTCAGCGGCGAGTACGCGATCGAGCCGACGCCGTGCGCGTCCAGGGTGTCCAGCAGGCCGTCTTCGACCCAGCGGTCCAGCATCGAGTACCGCGGCTGGTGGAGCAGCAGCGGCGTGCCCAGCTCCTTCGCCGCGGCGAGCGCGGCCTCGGTCTGCTCGGGCGAGTAGTTGGAGATGCCCGCGTACAGCGCCTTCCCCGAGCGGACGGCGGTGTCGAGTGCCCCCATCGTCTCCTCGATCGGGGTCTCGGGGTCCGGGCGGTGCGAGTAGAAGACGTCGAAGTGGTCCAGCCCGGTGCGCGCGAGGCTCTGGTCGAGGCTGGCCAGCAGGTTCTTGCGGGAACCCCACTCGCCGTACGGGCCGTCCCACATCAGGTAGCCCGCCTTGGACGACACCAGGATCTCGTCGCGGTACGGGCGGAAGTCGGCGGCGAAGTGCCGTCCGAAGTTCGCCTCGGCCGCGCCCGGCGGCGGGCCGTAGTTGTTGGCCAGGTCGAAGTGCGTCACCCCGAGGTCGAACGCCCGGCGCAGCACGGCGCGCTGGACGTCGAGGGCCTTGTCGTCCCCGAAGTTGTGCCACAGGCCGAGCGACACGGCGGGCAGCTTCAGCCCGCTGTGCCCGGCCCGCCGGTACGGCATGCCGGCGTACCGGTCTTCGGCCGCGACGAAAGGCGACATGGTTCTCCTTGTCGGAAGGGGGAAGCCGCAGTCTAACGGCGCCGCAGGAGCGCGCCGGCGAACGACGCCGCGGGCGGCAGCGCGGGCAGCAGCGTCGCCTGGTACGCGTGGTAGACGTCCGGTTTGCCGGCCCACACCGTCGCGGCGGGACGGTTGTCCGGGTCGAGTTCGTGGTGCCACGAGCCGTGTTCGCGGTCGACGAAACAGGCTTCGGCGTGCTCGCACCATTCCCCGAAGCGGGCGAGGTAGGCGGGGTCGCCGGTTTCCTGGTGCAACGTCCACGCGGCGGCGATCGCCTCGGTCACCACCCAGTGCAGCCGGGTGCGCACCACCGGCGTCCCGGCGAAGTCGGTGGTGTAGACGAAGCCCGGCCGCCCGTCGGCGGACCAGCCGTGCCGGACCGCGGTCTCGAACAGCGCGACCGCGTCGGGCACCAGCCACGGCGGCGCGGCGTCGCCGAGCGCCCGTCCGAGGTGGACGGCCAGCCGCGCCCACTCGAAGAGGTGCCCGACGGTCGCGCCGAACGGGCGGAAGGGGTGGGCGGGTTCGTCGCGGTTGTACTCCGGCCGCACGTGCCAGTCCGCGTCGAAGTGCTCCGGCAGCAGCCAGCCGTGCACGCGGGCTTCGCCGTGCACCAGACGCTCCACTATGGACAGTGCGCGGGTCGCCCACACCGGGTCACCGGTGACGTCGGCGGCGGCCAGGAACGCCTCGACGGTGTGCATGTTGGCGTTGGCGCCGCGGTAGTCCTCCAGGCGCGTCCAGCCGCGGTCCCAGACGTCGGCGACGAGGCCGGGCCCCGGTTCCCAGAACCGCCGCTCGACGACCTCCAGCGCCTCGGCCAGCAGCGGTTCCGCGCCTGCGGCACCGGCGGCGGTCGCGCTCGCGGCGGCCAGCACGACGAACGCGTGCTCGTAGGCCCGCTTGCCGGTCAGGACCGTCGAGGCGTACCAGCCGCCGTGCTCCGGGTCCCGCAACGGGCCGGTCAGCGCCGCGACGCCGTGGGCGACCTGCTCCCCCGCGTCCGCTCCCTGCAGGGCCGCCAGCGCGAAGACGTGCGTCATCCGGCAGGTGATCCAGGTCTCGACGGGCCGGTCGAGCACCGGCCGCCCGGCGTCGTCGAGCCAGGCGAACCCACCGCCCGGGTGCGCGGCGCGGCCGGCGAAACCGAGCAGCCGGGCGGGTTCGGCAGCCACCCAGGCGGGAACCGGAAACGGACTGTCCACTCTCTGCCTTTCTCCACGGGCCGGCCCGGTTCGACGGGCCCCCGCCAAGGTAGGCCAAGGCACCCGCGCCGGTCATCGCGGGCTGTTCCGGAAGTGACCGCCGCCGCGTATCCTGACCTTGAGAGCGCTCCCAGTCTTCGACGCACGCTACCCGACGAAGGGACTGACGTGACCAGGAGACGAAGTACGATCCTCGCCGCCGTCACTGTGCTGCTGGCGAGCCTGACCGCCATCCTGCTGAACACCGGCACGGCCGAGGCGCACGGCGCCATGATGAAACCGGGCAGCCGGACCTTCCTGTGCTGGCAGGACGGGCTCAGCTCGACCGGCGAAATCAAACCCCAGAACCCGGCCTGCGCGGCCGCGGTGGGCGTCAGCGGCGCCAACTCGCTGTACAACTGGTTCGGCGTCCTGCGCTCCGACGGCGCCGGGCGCACGCGCGGGTTCATCCCCGACGGGAAGCTGTGCTCGGGCGGGAACCCGAACTACGCGGGCTTCGACGGGGTCGGCTCGTGGCCGCTGACCCACCTCACCGCCGGAGCTCAGTTCGACTTCTCGTACAACGCCTGGGCCGCGCACCCGGGCTGGTTCTACACGTACGTGACGAAGGACGGCTGGAACCCGAACCAGCCGCTGACCTGGGACTCGCTGGAGGACCAGCCGTTCCTCACGGTGGACCACCCGCCGGTGACCGGCTCGGTGGGCACGGTGGAGGGCCAGTACAAGTGGAGCGGCGCACTGCCGACCAACAAGTCCGGTCGGCACATCATCTACTCGGTGTGGAAGCGCTCGGACAGCGCCGAGACGTTCTACGGCTGCTCGGACGTCACCTTCGACGGCGGGCACGGGGAAGTCACCGGCGTGAAGGATCCGGGCACCAACCCCACGACGCCGACCACGCCGACCACCCCCACGACGCCCACCACCCCGACCACCCCCACCACCCCGACGACGCCCACGACACCGACCACCCCCACGCCGCCGGGCTCGTGCATGGCGATGTACGCGATCACCAACACCTGGAGCGGCGGCTACCAGGCCACGGTGACGGTGATGAACCACGGCACGACGGCCTACACGAGCTGGCAGGCGGGGTGGACGCTGCCCGCGGGCCAGACCGTCGCCAGCGTGTGGAACGGCACGCTGAACCAGTCCGGCTCGACGGTCACGGTGCGCAACGCCGACTGGAACGGCCGGGTCGCCGCCGACGGCACGACCACCTTCGGGCTGGTCGTCAACTCGACAGGAGGCAATGCGGCGCCCTCGCCGACCTGCCAGGGCAGCTGAGACAGCGCCCGAGACAGCGCCTGAGCCGTCCCGAGTGGACAGTTCGGGAAGGCCACCTCGAGGGCCGTTGGCGTCCCTCGAGGTGGCCTTCACGCGTTCGCCGGGCCGGTACTGCCGCGGGTGATCAGCCGCGGCCGGGAGGCGCACACGTCGCCGGCGCTCCGCCCGGCCAGCACGTCGTGCAGGAGGGACGCCGCGAGCGAGCCGAGTTCGGCCAGCGGGCGCCGGATCGCCGTGAGCGCGGGGCGGACCAGCCGGCAGAGCGGGGTGTCGTCCCACGACACCACCGAGAGGTCCCGGGGCACCGCGAGGCCCAGTTCGCGCGCGGCGGCGAGCGCGGCGACCGCGAGGTCGTCGGTGTCGCACAACAGCGCGGTCGGCCGGGGGTGCGCGGCCAGCACCCGCCGGACGGCGTCGGCCGAGGGTTCGGGGTGGATCGTGCCCGGGTACGGGAGGCCGGTCGCCGCCGTGGTGAACGCCCGCTTCCGCGCCGCGGGGTCGGCGAACGCCGCCGCGCCCGCGATGCGGACCACCCGCCGGTGTCCCAGCGCGGCGAGGTACGCCAGCGCCTCGGCGGCTCCGGTGACGTCGTCCACCAGCACCGACGGGACGCCCGGCACCCCGCCCGGCCCGCCGAGCACCACCGCCGGCAGGCCGATCCGCACCAGCTCCGCCGCCCACGCCGGCTCGGTGAGCAGGACGCCGTCGACCTTGCGTTCGGCCCGCCAGCGGCGGTAGATCGCCAGCGCGGCGTCGTGGCCGGGAGCGACCTGCAGCAGCAGCTCGCCCTCGAACCCGTCGAGCAGGGCCGGCACGAACACCTCGAGCGACCGGTCGACCACCAGGCCGACCGCCCCGGTCCGGCCACCGGACAGCGCCCGCGCGGTGCTGCTGGGGGCCCACCCGAGCTCCCGGGCGATCTCGGTGATCCGCTGCCGGGTGGCTTCGGAGACGCCGGGGCGGCCGTTGAGGGCGTAGGAGACCGCACCCTTGGAGACGCCGGCCTCCTTCGCGATGTCGGTGATCGTCGGACGCTTCATCGCACCCCTTCGTTGCACCACGGGGACCGCAACCCGCGGTCCGTGTTCGCCCGGACACCCGCTGTCGCGCACCTTGACACCTGCCACACCGGGAAACAAGACTCGCGGTGGGAGCGCTCCCAGCCGCTGTGGTCCGGGAGCGGGTCGCGAACGGGGAGTGCGCGCACATGAGGCAGATCCGAAGACGGCTGGCCTTCGCCGTCAGCGTTGTCCTGCTCGTCCTGACCGGCGGGTGCGGACCCGGCACGCCGGAGGCCATCACGCTCACCGTGGCCACGTTCGGCGAGTTCGGCTACGAGGACCTCATCCCCGGCTACGAGTTCACCCACCCCGGGCTCACCATCCGCCAGGTCCGGACCGAACAGGGCGGGCCGTACCACCAGGAGCTGCTGACCAAGCTGCAGAACGGCCAGGGCCTCGCCGACGTCCAGGCCGTCGAGGAAGGTCACCTCGCCGACGTGCTCGCGCAGTCGGCGAAGTTCGCCGATCTGGCCGAGGTCGGGCCCCCCGACGTGAAACCCGGCCGGTGGCTGGAGTGGAAGTACGAAGCGGGCCGCAGCAAGGACGGCAAGCTCGTCGGCTACGGCACGGACATCGGCCCGCTGGCCATGTGCTACCGCAAGGACCTGCTGGAGGCGGCCGGGCTGCCCACCGATCCCGGTTCGGTGAAAACGATGTTCGCCACCTGGGACAGTTTCTTCCAGGCGGGCGAAAAGTACGTCAGACGCTCCCACGGCAAGGCGTGGTTCGACTCCGCGGCGCAGATCTTCAACGCCATGGTCAACCAGCTCCCGGTCGGCTACCTGGACCGCGAGGACCACTCGACGCTGGAGACGAACACCGGGCTGAAGGACGCCTGGGACCAGGTCGCCGGCGCGGTCGGGCAAGGGCAGTCGGCCGGCCTGACCGCGTTCGCCGACGACGGCAACAACGGGCTGCGCACCGGCGCGTTCGCGACGAAGGTCTGTCCGGCGTGGATGCTCGGCGTCATCGAACAACAGGCCGGGATCGGCAACGCCGGCAAGTGGGCGCTCACCGACGCCTTCCCGAACGGCGGCGGCAACTGGGGCGGTTCCTTCCTCACCGTCCCGGCCGCCAGCGGGCACCAGAAGGAGGCCGCGGCGCTCGCCGCCTGGCTGACCGCGCCGGAGCAGCAGCTGCACGCGTTCCGGGTGAGCGGGAACTTCCCGAGCCAGGTCGACGCCTTCACCTCCCCGGACCTGCTCAGCGAGATGAACGGCTACTTCGGCGGGGCGCTGAGCGGTCAGGTCTTCGTCGCCCAGGCCCGCAAGGTCGGGAAGCCGCAGTACAAGGGGCCGGGGGACGGCAAGATCCAGGAGACGGTGATCGCCCCCGCGCTCAAGTCGGTCGAACAGGGCGCCGACCCCGCCGCCGTCTGGGAGCAAGTGCTGATCGGGGTGCACCAGCTCGTCCGCTGACCGGAAATCCGCTCGTCGGAGCCCGCGAAACCGGGCAGGGTGGCGGGCATGCTCACTCCCCTGCCCCACCCGTGGCGGCACCACACGATCCGGCACCCGGGCCCCGCCGACCACCTCGCCGTGCTCGCCGTCCTCGACCGCTGGTGGGGTGGACTCGGCGGCGAGGCGGGCTCCCGCCAACGGGCGCTGCTGCTGCCGAAGCTGATGTTCCAGCACTTCACCGACAGCAGCTTCCTGGTCACCGCCGACGACCGGATCGTCGCGTTCCTGATCGGGTTCCTCTCGCCCTCGCGGCCGGCGGAGAGCTACATCCACTTCGTCGGGGTCGATCCCGCCGAACGCGGCCGCGGGCTGGGCGCGGCGCTGTACGAGCGCTTCTTCGCCTACAGCCGGGCACACGGGCGCTCGGTGGTACGGGCGATCACTTCGCCGGAGAACAAGGATTCGCACGCGTTCCACACCCGGATGGGGTTCGTCACCGAACCAGGGCCGAAGGAGTTCGAGGGGGTGCCGGTCCAGCCCGACTACGACGGGCCGGGTCTGGACCGGCTCAGCTTCCGCAAGGACCTCGGCCGGGCACGCTGAAGGTGCGCACGCCCGGCCGCGGCGGCGGGAGGAGGACTGCGGGCCACCCGGGCTTCGTTCGAAGCCCGCGTGGCCCGCAGCCGGGTTCTGCACGGCAGCGCTTTCCCTCGACGGGGAATGGAGCCCGGGCCGGGCGGCGGCTGCGCGGCACCGCCCGGCCCGGGGTCTGTCACTGCACCGGCGGGTAGGCGTTCTGGACCAGCTGCTCGAACTGGGCCTCGAACCACTTGCCGGACAGCGGGGCGTTCGGCAGGGCGCCGGTCAGGTTGCCGCCGTTGGCCTGCTCGGTGCCGTGGAAGGTCGGGTCGCACATCGGGTCCGCGCCCTTGCCTTCGTCGTTCGGGATCTGCTGGCTCGCACCGTCGGACTCACCCGGCGGCTTGACCCAGACGTAGGCGTCGAAGTGCGCCGCCGGGGCCGCCGTCGGCCGGACGCCCAGACCCGCACCGCTCTGGTTGCACCAGTTGCCGCGGTGCAGCCGCCGGTCGATCCGGCCCGAGTTCACGTAGGCGTCCACAGTGGACCCCGACGCGCCGCTGGGCCGGGCGGAGCCGCCCCAGCCGTTCCGCGAGGTGTCGACCAGCATGCCGATGCTGCTCGGCAGGCCCGCCGCCACGAACGCGTTGTACATCGCAGTGGCGAACGGAACCTCGGCGAAGTACGGGTTCCACTGGTAGAACGTCGCCGACTTCAGCTGCTGCCCGCCGACCGTCAGGTTCGGGTCGGGCAGGTTCGGCTCGGTGAGCGGGGTGTAGTTCGCCGTCGAGCTGATGAAGCCGTCGACGCTGTTCACCCCGGCCGTGGTGCCCTGCACCGTCTGCTTGACCAGGTTGACGAACGGACCGAAGTTGCTGTCCCAGCCCAGCCACGCCGAGTGCGCGATGTCCAGGTAGTTGTAGACGTTGGAAATCGCGTGCAGCTTGTTCAGCGCGTACTGGATGCCCTGCACGTACGCCCCGCTCGACTGCGCCTCCGCGCACGTGGCCATCGAGGTGTTCGTGATGAGGTTCGGCAGCGAGTCCGGTTCGACGACCGCCACGATCCGCAGCGGCGCGTACTTCGCGTCGGACAGGATCGAGGCGATCGGGTCGATGTACTCCGCCTTGTACCGGGCCAGCCCGTTCTGGGCGACCTTCAGCTCACCGTTGGACGCCAGCGCCGCGCAGTCGCGGTTGGGCAGGTCGTAGACGACGATCTGGATCGTCACCGGCGTGCCGCCGCTAGCCTGGGCCAGCGCCGCGTCGAGGTGCCCGCGCAGGCCGCGCGCGCTCGACGTGCCGGCGATCGCCGCGATCCGGTCCAGCCAGACCGCGGTCGAGGTGTTCGCCACCTTGGCCATCTGGGCGCCGAGCGTGCCGCCCTTGGCCGCGGCGGCCGCGCTCACCTGGCCCGACCAGTCCGGGTTCACGTACCCCTTCGACCCGACGTACGGGTTGTCCACGTGGGTCCCCGGCTGGGGCGTCGTGGTGACAGTGGTCGGGGTGGTGGGCGTGGTCGGTGTCGTCGGGGTGGTCGGCGTCGTGGTGACCGTCGTCGGCCCCGTCGGTGTCGTGGTCGTGGGCGTGCCGTCGCAGTGGGCACCGTTGAGCGAGAACGACGTCGGGATGTCGTTCGTGCCCGAGTACGAGCCGTTGAAGCCGAAGCCGACCGAGGCGTTCGAGCCGAGCGTCCCGCCCCACGACGGGTTCTTCGCGCTCACGTGCTTGCCGCTCTGGCTGAACGTGGCGCTCCACCCCTGCTGGACCTGCTGGTTGCCGCCGAAGTCCCATTCGACGTTCCAGGACGAAACGGCGTCACCCAGGTTGGTCACGGCGACGTTGGCGGTGAAGCCGGTGTCCCATTGGTTGACCGTGTAGGTGACCTTGCAGCCGGTGGCGGCGCCCGCCGGGCTGCCCCCGGCCACCAGCAGTCCCGCCGTGACCGCTGCCGCGGTCACCGAGGACGCCACGGCGAACCGTGACTTCCTCTTCGCGGACCAGAATTCACTCCTCATCGAGTGCGCTCCTCTGTCTTGAATAAATGGGGTGTTCCGTGGGTGGGTCAGGTGGTGCAGGCGGTCGCGCCGACGGCGAAGCCGCTCGGTGCGCCGGTCGAGGCGCCGGTCGCCTGGATGCCGATCGACACCGAAGCGCCGCCGGCCAGGTCGGGCGCCCAGGTGGGCGCCTTCGCGGTCGCCTGTTGCCCGGTCTGCGTGACCGTCGCGTTCCAGCCGCCGGTGATCTGCGTGCCGGTGGGCACGTTCCAGCCGAGCGCCCAGTTCTTCATCGCCGCCGTCGCTGTGTTCTTCAACGTCACGGTGGCGGTGAAGCCGCCTTGCCAGGTGTTGTCGACGTGGTAGGTGACCGCGCAGCCCGCCGGGGGCGGCGGGTCGGTCGTGCCGCCGCCGGAGCCCACCGGGGGGATCAGGTACGGCTGCAGGATCGCCTGCTTGGTCTGGTTGACCGTGGTCCAGTCGTCGTTGAGGATGCCGCCGGTGTCCCCGGAGTTCGGGTTCCACGACCAGTAGGTGAAGCTCATCCCGGACGTCCCGGTACCCGCGTACTTCATCAGCTCCTGCAGCCAGACCTTGTCGCGCGGGTCGGCGAGCGTGGAACCGAACTCGCCGAGCAGCACCGGCGCGATGTTCTGCTTGTGCAGGTAGCCGAAGAAGTGGTCCCACAGCGCGGGCAGGTTCGCCGGGAACGCCGGGTCGGAGAACCACTTCTGCGCGAACACCGACGTCGCGTATTCGTGCGCCGAGTACACCAGCTTGTCCGGCTTGGACAGCCGCACCGGGAACTGCTTCGCGCCGGAGAGGTTGCCGCCCCACCAGCCGCACTCCGGGGCGCCGGTGCCGCTGACGCAGTCGACGCCCTCGACGACGATCAGCCAGTCCGGGTTCGCCGCGAGCACGGCGTTGCCGGCCCGTTCGGCGGCGAGCCGCCAGTCGGTCGCGGTGTCACCGCAGCCCCAGCAGGCCCCGCCGCCACCCTGGATCGCGTGCGGCTCGTTGTGCAGGTCCGCGCCGATCACCGTGGTGTTGCCCTTGTAGTGCTGGGCCAGCATCGTCCAGTCGGAGATCCAGCGGCTCTCCGGGTACGCGCTGGTGTACCAGAGCGGGGACTGCGCCCCGGAGTCCGGCCGGTGCCGGTCCAGGAGCACGCGCATGCCCTTGGTGCCGGCGTACGCGACGATCTTGTCGAGCACCTGCAGGCCGGTCAGGCCCTGCAGGTCCGGGTTCTGCACGGCGTCGATGCTGACCGGCTTGGACCCGGCGTCGAACAGCTGGTTCGAGTACGGCAGCCGCAGCGTGTTGTACCCGAGGCCGGCCATCTGGTCGAGCATGTCCCGGTAGCTGCGGCTCCACAGCCCGTGCGGCGAGTAGTTGCCCGTCTCGGCGCCGAACCAGTTGATCCCGGTCATCCGCACCGGCGCACCGGCCGCGTCGACCAGCTGGGCACCGGCGGCGTGCCAGAACCCGGTGCCGGTACCGGCCGCCGCGGTGGTCTCCGGGGCCGCGGCGGCCGGGGACGCCGTGAGAACGGCGCCCCCGACCAGTGCGGCGACCACCAGTGAGAGCAGTCGCTTCATCGAGTGCCTCTCAGCCGAACAGGGCGACGTGGGCGGCGAACGCGGTGGCGATCTCCGACTGTGCCCAGAACCGGTGGTAGGTGAACGTCGGCGCGGCGCCGCCGTCCAGGTAGGCCTGGACCTTCGGCCACTGCGGGTCGCTCTTGTAGAACGAGCGGATCGACAGGAACGTGGAGTTCGCGTTGATCGGGTCGCCGTTCGGCATCGTGCCCGTCCAGCCCGAGGGCACGTACAGCCCCTGGTCCGTGGAGGCGTTGTACTTGTCGTCGAACCGGTCGTAGTCCGACCGGGTCTCCGGCACCGCGATGCCCTTGGCGTCCGTGTTCGCCGAAAGCGCGTTCAGCAGCTGTTCCCCGACCGTCTTGGCCTGGGCGTTGCTCGACCCCGACGCGTAGTACAGCAGCGTCTTGGCGAGCGAGGCCGCGACCCCGACGTCCTGGCTGTAGTTCTTCACCGAGACGTGCAGGCCGGTGTTCGAGCCGGGGCTGGTGGCGCTCCAGGTGTCCGGCGCGCCGCTCCAGGTCAGGTCGGACGGGATCTGGAAGCTCCCGCCGGCGCCGACCGTGGTGTTCGCGATCGCCCAGGGCACCCACTTGTCGAGGATCTTCTTCGCCCGGGGATCGTTGGTCGCCTGGTAGTACTCGGCGATCCGCTCCATGCCCCAGGTCTGGAAGCCGAACCACTGGTTGCTCGGCGGGTCGTGCCAGACCGGCTGCCAGTCGTAGTACATCCCGTAGAAGGTCGGCGTTCCCGCGGGCGGGGTGCCGTACTGGCCGTCCCAGCTGTTGGTCGCGCCGCCGGCGAGGCCGCCTTCGGACGACTGCAGCCACTGCAGGAACTCCATCTGCCGGCCGAGGCTGGTCGCCCAGTCACTCGCCCCGGTCGCCGAAGTGACCTTCAGCCCCGGATCGGCCGACAACGCATACGCGGCCAGGGGGTTCTGGTAACCCTGGTGCGCCGCGCCGTCACCGATCCGCCACGCCCAGGCGCTGGACGAATCCATCGAGCCGCCCCAGGCGTAGTACCACGAGATCAGGTAGTGCTCGCTGTCCTTGCCGGTGCCGGCCGGGCAGCTCGACGGGCCGACGCAGTTGCCGACCTTCTTGAAGTACTTGTCGAACAGCGAGTACCGCAGGTAGTCGCCCATCTTCGAGGCCTTCTTCAGCACGGCCGCGACGTCGGAGCTCTTGCCCTGCGCCTGGGCCCACTTCTCGGCCTGGAAGGCCACCTGCACGACCCGGGCGTCCGCGTCCGGCGCGTCGGTGTACTTCCACTGCTTCGCGTAGGACGAGTCGCCGGTGAACAGGTCGAGGTACCCGTTCTTGCCGCCGAACTTCAGGATGTCGCAGCTCGGCTGGGTGACCGTCTCCCAGACCGATTCCTGCGAGCCGCGCTGGAAGGTGTTGATGAACGCCGGCGCGGTGTTGGTGCCGTCCTCGCAGTGGCCGAACTTGTAGATGTTGTCCACGTCGAGCAGCCAGTGCATGCCGTAGACGTCCGGCGAGCCGTAGGCCGCCTTCAGCTCGGCCGCGATCGGGTCGGCGCCCACCGGGACACCGCTTTGCAGGGGCGACGGGTAGGACTTCGGGCTCGGGTACTCCGCCGCGTACGTCGCCGGCTTGCTCGCGTTGTACCCGGAGTTGCCCGGCTGGTCCGCCGCCGACGGGATCGCGTACGTCTCGATCGACGTCCACGCCTGGTTGAACGGGGCCCAGTCACCGGTCACCCGGCCGTAGGACGCTTCCAGCCACAGGTAGTAGCTGAACGCCTCCGACGTCGTCTCGTGCCCGTGGTCGGGCGCCTCGACGATCAGCGTCTCGATCGAGTGGTAGGGCACCAGGATGTTCCCGAACTTGCGGAAGTAGCCGTTGTTCGGGTCCTTGATCTTGTTGTACTGCGTGAGGAACGCGAGCTGGTAGTCCGAAGTGGACGAGGAGATCTCGTTGACCGCCACCGTGGCCGCGGTGTAACCACTGCTGCTCGCGGTGAAGGTCGCGCTGCCCAGCGCTCCCCCGTTGTCGGCACTGGCGACCGTCACGTTCTGCGGGACGTTCCAGTTCGCCGCCGTGAACGTGAGGCTCGCCGGAGTCGCCGTGAGATCGGTGCTCCCGGCCGTCCGCGCGACGGCGACGGTGACCGAGGCCGTCGGGGCGCCGGCCAGGGAGACCGCGAACGTCGTCGAGCCGCCCTGCTTGACCTGCGCGGTCGCCGGGGTGGCGACGATCGTCGGCCCGGAGAGGACCTTCACGCTGACCGGGCTGGACGTCGTGCTCGCGCCCTTGTTGTCGAACGCCTTGGCGCTGATCGAGTACGTCCCGGCCGGGACGTTGCCCCAGTTGCCCTCGAAGGGCGCGGCCGTGTCGGTGGCCAGCAGCGTGTCACCGGCGTAGAACTCGACCTTGCTGACGGTGCCGTCGCTGTCGGCGGCCGTCGCGGCTAGAGGGATCGTCGCCGGGGCGTAGTACGTGCCGGTCGACGTCGGGGAGGTGAGGCTGACCGTGGGCGCCTTGTTGGCGCCGGTGCACGAGCTGCCGTTGACGGAGAAGTCGGTGGGCGGCCGGTTGGCCGATCCCTTCGAGCCGTTGAACCCGAACGACGTGCTGGCCCCGGTGCCGAGGTGGCCGTTGTAGGACAGGTTCGTCGCGGTGACCGCGGCGCCGGACTGGGCGAACGTGGCGCCCCAGCCCTGCTGGACCTTCTGGCCGTCGAGGAACGTCCAGCCGACCTTCCAGCTGTCGAGCGCGGGCCCGTCGTTGCGCAGCGAGACGTTGGCGGTGAACCCGGAGTCCCAGTCGTTGGTGGTGTAGGTGACGGAACAGGCGATGTCGGCGCCGAGCGCCGGAGGTGGGGCGACCACCGCGCCCGTGACCGCCAGCACGGCCGAAGCCAGTGCCAGCGCACGTGCGCGCTTTCGGGGAGAGGAACGCATGGCTTCGGAACTCCTTTGTCCGTAGGGAGCCAGCGATCTGGGAGCGCTTCCAGACGCAGACGGTAGCCAGCCTGAAACGTGGATGTAAAGAATCGAGTCAGAAGGACACCGCGGCCCCGCACGTCACACCTGCGCGTCCGGCGAACAACGCCTCACTGAACACTCCTGAACGGCTCGCACCTAAAGTGGCACGTTCACTCGTTCAGCCCAATGAACCGGTGACGTTGAGTGCTCAGAAAACGCTGTTTAGCGCCGAAAGCGTGCATCTCGGACCGGAACGTTCCCACCCATCGAGTCACGGACGCCGTGTCGTCCGTTCCGGTACGCGTGTCGTCCACACAGGTACGCGTGTCGTCCGTGCAGGTACGCCGGCCGTCAGGACAGCGCCGGACGACACGCGTACGCAGACGGACGACACGGCGGTCAGCTCGAGGCGCGGACCGCCAGGGAGACCGGGAGGATGTGCTGGCGCGGTTTGAGGTTCTGGTCGTCGAGCAGCCGCATCAGGGTCTCGACCATCGCGTGGACCTGCTCGCGCGGGTCCTGGTGCACCGACGTCAAGGGCGGGTCCATGGCCGGGGCCAGTGTCGCGTTGTCGTCGAAGCTGACCACCGCGATGTCTTCCGGGATGCGGCGGCCCGCCGCGTCGAGGGTGCGCAGCGCGCCCACCGCCATCATGTCGCTGGCGACGAACACGGCGTCGAGGTCCGCGTGCCTGGCCAGCAGCGCCGACATCGCGTTCGCCCCGCCGGACAGCGTGAAGTCGGCCTCTTCGGCCAGGTCGGCGGGGTCGAGCCCGGCGTCGAGGAGGGTCTTGCGCCAGCCGGCGAGACGGTCTATCGGGGCGCTCTGGTCCTGCGGGCCGGCGATCGTGGCGATCCGCCGCCGCCCGGCCGCGACCAGGTGCTCGACCGCCAGCCGGGCACCGCCCTCGTTGTCGAAGTCGACGACGTGCACCCCGCGCCGGATGCCGGCCGCCTGCCCGCCGAACACGACCGGGATCCGCAGCAGCCGCAGCGCCTTGGGCAGCGGGTCGGCCCGGTGCGGTGCGAACACCAGCGCGCCGTCGACGTGGCCGCCTTCGAGGAACCGGACCGTCCGGCTCAGGTCCTCGCGGGTGTCGCTGAAGATGAGCACCATCTGGCGGCCGACGTCGGCGAGTTCCCGGTAGCCGGCCCGCATGACGGCGGTGCGGTACGGGTCGTCGAGCAGCCGGGCCTCCGGCTCCGACAGCACGACCGCGATCGCGCCGGTGCGGCGCGTGACCAGCGACCGCGCCGCCTGGTTCGGGGAATAGCCCAGGTCGCGGGCCGCGGCGAGCACCTTCTCGCGCGCCGCCGCGCTGACGTACGCGTCGTCGTTCAACGCGCGTGACGCCGTCGACCGCGACACGCCGGCGAACGCCGCGACGTCCTCCAGTGTCGGCCGTTCTTCATCCCCTGCTCGAGGCCCCACGGCACCGCCCTCGCTCACCCACAACCACCTGGACCGCCTCAGCTTAACGTTCACGCAAGCCGACGTCCGGGAGCGCTCCTCGCAGGAAACACTCCGGTTACGACCTCTTGACACCGGTGAAGGGCCCCAGCAGACTCTGCCACACCTGGGAGCGCTCCCAGATCGGCTCCCAGCAGTGAGAGCGCTCATTCCCGTCAACAAGGTGGTTGGACACGTGAGAACGATCCGGAACGGCCTGGTCCTGGCACTGGGCATCACGATGACGGCGCTCGGCGCCACGGCTTGCAGCGGAGGCGGTGAGAACAACCCTCCGGCCGCGGCGGCCCCGAACGAACACGTCGACCTGACGCTGGCGACGTTCACCGAGTTCGGCTACGAGGCTCTCATCCCGGAATACGAGCGGCTGCACCCCAACATCAAGATCACCCACCGCAAGACCGGCCAGGGCGGTCCGTACCACGAGGACCTCGTCACCAAGCTCGCCGCCGGCTCGGGTCTCGCCGACGTGACGGCGCTCGAAGAGGGTCACCTGTCCGACTTCATGGACAAGGGCTCGAAGTTCAACGACCTGAGCAAGATCGGGCCGGCCGACGCCTCCCCCGATCGCTGGCTGAACTGGAAGTACGAAGCCGCCAAGACCAAGGACGGCAAGGTCATCGGCTACGGCACCGACATCGGCCCGCTGGCCATGTGCTACCGCAAGGACATGTTCAAGGCCGCCGGTCTGCCGGACGACCCCGAAGCGGTCAAGCCGCTGTTCGCCACCTGGGACAGCTACTTCGCCGCCGGCGCGGACTTCGTGAAGAAGTCCGGCGGCAAGGCCTGGTTCGACTCGGCCGCGCAGAACTTCAACTCCATGGTCAACCAGCTCCCCCAGGGCTACATCGGCAGCGACGACAAGCTGGCCGTCGAGAACAACCAGGGCATCAAGGACGCGTGGGCCAAGGTCACCGACGCGGTCGCCAAGGGCGAGTCGGCCAAGCTGACCGCGTTCAGCAACGAGTGGAACACCGGCTTCGCCCAGGGCGCCTTCGCCACGAAGGTGTGCCCGGCCTGGATGCTCGGTGTGATCAAGGAGCACGCGGGCCCGGCGAACGCCGGCAAGTGGGCGGTCACCGCGGCGTTCCCCGGCGGCGGCGGCAACTGGGGCGGCTCGTACCTGACCGTGCCGACGCAGTCGAAGCACCCGAAGGAGGCCGCCGAGCTCGCGGCCTGGCTGACCGCTCCGGAGCAGCAGATCAAGGCGTTCCAGGCCAAGGGCACCTTCCCGAGCCAGGTCAAGGCCCTCACCGACCCGGCGCTGCTGAGCAAGACCGACGACTACTTCGGCGGCACGAAGGTCGGCGAACTGTTCGCCGAGCAGGCCAAGAAGGTCCAGAAGCCGCAGTACAAGGGTCCGGGCGACGGCCAGATCCAGGAGAACGCGTCCAGCCCGGCCCTGCAGGCGGTCGAACAGGGCAAGCCGGCGGCGGAAGCCTGGCAGCAGATGGTCGACGCCGCGAAGAAGATCACGCGCTGAGCCGATGACCGTCCTCGACAAGGTCGCGCCAGAAGGGAGTAAGGCCGGGGAGCGGGTGTCTCCCCGGCCCACCTTCCGTCACCGGTTGAGCCGGTGGGACGTCAAGGTCTCGCCGTACCTCTACATCGCGCCGTTCTTCATCCTCTTCGGGATCGTCGGCCTGTTCCCGCTGCTCTACACCGCGTACGTCTCGCTGTTCAAGTGGAAGGCCGGAAGTGACGCCCCGGACTTCATCGGCATCGACAACTACAAGGATCTGTTCGCCGACACCCAGTTCTGGAACGCGCTGACCAACACGATCAGCATCTTCCTGCTCTCCAGCGTCCCGCAGCTCATCATCGCGGTGCTCCTGGCGGCCCTGCTCGGCGCCCGGCTGCGCGGCGCGACCGGCTGGCGCGTCGGCATCCTGCTCCCGTACGCGGCCAGCCTGGTCGCGATCGGGATCATCTTCGCGAACCTGTTCGGCCCCAAGTACGGGCTGATCAACGGCGTGCTGCAGACCATCGGGCTGGACCCGGTCGACTGGCAGGCCAGCCGGTTCGGCAGCCACGTCGCGATCGCGATCATGGTGAACTGGCGCTGGACGGGCTACAACGCCCTGATCGTGCTGGCCGCCATGCAGGCCATCCCGAAGGAGCTGCACGAGGCGGCGCTGATCGACGGCGCGGGCACGTGGCGCCGGTTCTTCAACGTCACCCTGCCGCTGCTCAAGCCGACGCTGATCTTCGTCACCATCACCTCGACGATCGGCGGCCTGCAGATCTTCACCGAGCCGAAGCTGTTCGACGCCATGCCGGGGTCGAACAACGGCGGCTCGACGAACCAGTTCCAGACGGTGACGCTGTACCTCTACCAAACGGCGTTCCAGAACGCGAGTCTCGGCTACGCCTCGGCGATCGCCTGGGTGCTGTTCGTGATCATCCTGATCATCGCGCTGGTGAACTTCTTCCTCACCGGCCGGATCGCCCGTACCCCGGCGGTGAAGAAGAAATGACGACACTTCCCCGTGGCCTGAACAAGCGCGTCGCCGCGCTCGGCAAGCCGCGCAAGGCGACCTACGTCGTCCTGGCGATCTTCGTGCTCGGTTCGCTGTTCCCGTTCTACTGGTCGTTCCTGGTGGCCAGCCGCGACAACGCGATGCTCAGCGAGCGCATCCCGTCGTTCGTGCCCGGCGGGAACTTCTTCGCCAACGCCGCCCGGGTGTTCGACACGGTCCCGTTCTGGAAGGCGCTGGCCAACAGCGTCATCGTGTCCGGCACGGTGACCCTGACGACGGTGCTGTTCTCCTCGCTGGCCGGGTTCGCCTTCGCGAAACTGCGCTTCCGGGGGCGCAACAAGCTGTTCGTGTTCATCGTCGTCACGCTGGCGGTGCCCACCCAGCTGGGCATCATCCCGCTGTTCATCGCGATGTCGGAACTGGGCTGGGCCGGGCACCTGACGGCGGTGATCGTGCCCAACCTGGTCACCGCGTTCGGCGTGTTCTGGATGCGCCAGTACACCATCGACGCGCTGCCGTACGAACTCATCGAAGCCGCGCGGGTCGACGGCTGCAGCATGATCCGGATCTTCTGGAACATCTGCATGCCGGCGGTGCGCCCGGCCGCGGCGATCCTCGCGATGTTCACGTTCATGATGTCGTGGAACGACTTCCTGTGGCCGCTCGTCGTGCTGGACGCCGGCAACCCCACCGTCCAGGTGGCCCTGGAAAAGCTGCAGAGCGGCTACTACGTCGATTATTCGCTCGTCCTGGCCGGCACGACCCTGGCCACCATTCCCATCCTCATCGTCTTCGTCCTCCTCGGCCGCCAGATCGTGGCCGGGATCATGCAAGGTGCCGTGAAAGGGTGACCATGTCCGTACATCCCGACAGCGTTCGGGCGGAGACCGCGTTGATGTTCCCGCCTGGCTTCGTCTGGGGCGCCGCGACCGCGGCGTTCCAGGTGGAAGGAGCCACGACAGCCGACGGGCGCACCGATTCGGTCTGGGACGTCTTCGCCCGCCGCCCGGGTGCGGTCCGGGGCGGCGACAACGGCGAACCGGCGGCCGACCACTACCGCCGGTACTCCGAGGACGTCGGCCTGATGCGCCGGCTCAACCTCGGCGCCTACCGCTTCTCGCTGGCCTGGCCGCGGGTGCGGCCGGACGGCGGCGAAGCGAACACCGCCGGGCTCGCCTTCTACGACCGGCTGGTCGACTGCCTGCTCGAGTCCGGGATCCAGCCGTGGGCGACGCTCTACCACTGGGACCTGCCGCAGGCGCTCGAGGAGCAGGGCGGCTGGACGAACCGGGACACGGCCTACCGGTTCGCCGAGTACGCCGAGACCGTGCTGGAGCGGCTGGGCGACCGGGTCGCCAGCTGGTCGACGCTCAACGAGCCGTGGTGCGCGGCGATGCTCGGCTACGCCGGCGGGATCCACGCGCCCGGCCGCAACGACCACCCGGCGGCCGTCGCGGCCACGCACCACCTGCTGCTCGGCCACGGCCTGGCGATGGACATCATCCGGCGGCACGCCCCGGGCACCCAGGCCGGCATCACGCTGAACCTGTACCCGGTCGCCCCGCACGACCCGGCGAACGTCGCCGACGTCGCCGCGGCCCGCCGGATCGACGGCCTGCAGAACCGGCTGTTCCTCGACCCGGTGCTGCGGGGCGGCTACCCGGACGACCTGGTCGCCGACCTCGAGCCGTTCGGTCTCGGCTCGGTCGTGCGCGACGATGACGCCGCGGTCATCGCCGCGCACGTCGACTGGCTGGGCGTGAACTACTACCGCGACTACCGCGTCGCGGGCCGCCCGGTGCCCGGCAGCGAACCGGCGGGCCCGGAGTGGGTCGGCGCCGCCGACGTGCACTTCGTCCCGGACCCGGCGGCGCCCCGCACCGACTCCGGCTGGGAGGTCCAGCCGGCCGGGCTCACCGAGTCGCTGCTGCAGGTGCACCGCGGCTACCGCCAGGTGCCGCTGTACATCACCGAGAACGGCGCGGCCTACCCCGACGTCCTCTCCGACGGCGGCGACGTCGTCGACACCGACCGCGTCGCGTTCCTCGACTCCCACCTGCGGGCGGCGCACGAAGCCATCCAGGCGGGCGTCGACCTGCGCGGGTACTTCTACTGGTCGCTGCTGGACAACTTCGAGTGGGCCGAGGGCTACGCGAAGCGGTTCGGCCTGGTCCACGTCGACTACGAGACGCAGCGGCGCACGCCGAAGCAGAGCGCGCTCTGGTACTCCCGGGTGATCGGCCTGAACGGCCTCGGCTGAGCCGGGAGCGGTGGCGGCCACCGGCGCGGGTGGCCGCCACCGCCCGGCGAACCATCGCGGATGCCTCATCCGGGACCTCGAAGGGTCCCGGATGAGGCATTTGCGGCCTCGCCGCCCGGCCACGTGCATTCCGGGACCACCGTTGCCAGACTGGCCGGTATGGGACTGCGCAGCGAAGCCTGGTTCAACAACCCCGCCGACCCCGGGATGACCGCGCTCTACCTCGAGCGGTACATGAACTGGGGCCTGACCCGGGAGGAGCTGCAGTCCGGCAAGCCGATCATCGGGATCGCGCAGACCGGCTCCGACCTCACTCCCTGCAACCGCCACCACCTCCAGCTGGCCGACCGGACCCGGGAAGGCGTCCGCGAGGCGGGCGGGATCGCGATCGAATTCCCGGTGCACCCGATCCAGGAGACCGGCAAGCGCCCGACCGCGGCGCTGGACCGCAATCTCGCCTACCTCGGCCTGGTGGAAACGCTCTACGGCTATCCGATCGACGGCGTCGTGCTCACCACCGGCTGCGACAAGACGACCCCCGCGTGCCTGATGGCCGCCGCGACCGTCGACCTCCCGGCGATCGTGCTCTCCGGCGGACCGATGCTCAACGGGTGGTTCGGCGGCGAGCGCACCGGATCCGGCACCGTCATCTGGAAGGCGCGGGAGCTGCTCGCCGCCGGCGAGATCGACGACGCCGGGTTCATGGAGCTCGTCGCGTCGTCCGCGCCGTCGCCGGGGCACTGCAACACCATGGGCACCGCGTCCACGATGAACGCGCTCGCCGAAGCCCTCGGGATGAGCCTGCCCGGCTGCGCGGCCATCCCGGCACCGCACCGCGACCGGGCCCGGATGGCCTACCGCACCGGGCTGCGGATCGTCGAGATGGTCCGCGAGGACCTCAAGCCGTCGGACATCCTGACGCGCGAAGCCTTCGAGAACGCCATCGTGGTGAGCTCCGCGATCGGCGGTTCGACCAACGCCCCCATCCACATCGGCGCGATCGCCCGGCACGCCGGCGTCGACCTCCCCTTGGCCGACTGGCAGCGGATCGGGTACGCCGTGCCGCTGCTGGTCGACCTCCAGCCGGCGGGCAAGTACCTCGGCGAGGAGTTCCACCGCGCGGGCGGTGTCCCGGCCGTGGTGCACGAGCTGATGCGGCACGGGCTGGTCCACGAGGACGCGCCGACGGTCAACGGCCGCACGCTCGGCGACAACTGCCGCGACGCCGAGCCCGGCGACCGGGACGTCATCCGCACCTTCGGCACCGCGCTCGTGCCCGACGCCGGGTTCCTCGTGCTCAAGGGCAACCTCTTCGACGCGGCGATCATGAAGTCCAGCGTGATCTCGCCGGAGTTCCGGCGGCGGTACCTGGGTGGCGGGGTGTTCGAGGGCACCGCGGTCGTGTTCGACGGCCCGGAGGATTACCACGCCCGCATCGACGACCCGGACCTCGGCGTCGACGAGCACTCGCTGCTGGTGATGCGCGGCACCGGCCCGCTGGGCTACCCGGGTTCGGCCGAAGTGGTCAACATGCGTCCGCCCGCGGAGCTGATCAAGCGCGGGGTGCACGAGCTGCCCTGCCTGGGCGACGGCCGCCAGTCGGGCACGTCCGGATCGCCGTCGATCCTCAACGCCTCCCCCGAGGCCGCGGCGGGCGGCGGGCTCGCCGTGCTGCGGACCGGCGACCGCGTCCGGATCGACCTGGGCGCCGGCACGGCGGACGTGCTCGTCTCCGACGAAGAACTGGCGCGACGCCACCGGGAACTGGCCGAGGCGGGCGGCTACCCGGTCCCCGCCTCGCAGACGCCGTGGCAGGAGATCCAGCGGTCGATGGTCGACCAGCTGTGCGACGGCATGGTGCTGCGCCCGGCCGTGGCGTACCAGCGCATCGCCGCGACGAAGGGAATCCCCCGCAACAACCACTGATTCCGTGCTTCGGCGGGACGGAAAGCGGGTATCCCCTGCGATAGCCGAGTCGAGGAGGCCACCATGCTCCCGGATCGAGAGCGCCACGCCCTGCGCGAGATCGAGGCCGAGCTGCAAGCGAGCGATCCCGCCTTCGCCGCCGCCTTCAGCGGACCCAAGCTGCGCGCACCCCGGCGCTGGAGCCTGTTGCTGCTGCTTTGCGACGTCACGGCGGTGGTGATGCTGCTCGTGGGCCTGTTCGCCCGCGACGCCGCGCTCGTGCTCTGGGGCACGGTGAGCGCGGGCGCACTGGTGGCCTGGCACATCGCCCGCGCCGAAACGATCCGCGAGTCCACTGAGGACGGTGCCACCTCAGCCACCGACGCGCCCTGAATCGCAAACCCCGAATCGCAAACCCCGACGCATAAACGCAATACGGCCGCCCCCGGTACTCGGACGGGGGCGGCCGTATTGCGTTGCGCGGGATTCACTCAGTCGTAGGACAGCGCCTCGACCAGCTCGCCGGCGCTCGGGTTCGACAGCGCCTTGGCCACGTCGGCCTGGGCGACGATCCCGACGAGGTCGTGCCCGTCGATCACCGGCAGCCGGCGGACGCGGTGCTCGGACATGGTGCGCAGGATCTCCTGGGCGTCGTCGTCCGCGCCGATCGTCACAACCTCACCCTGGGCGAGCTCGCCGACGTGGACCGCTCGCGGATCCTTGCCCTCGGCCAGGACCTTCACCACGATGTCGCGGTCGGTGATCATGCCCTTGAGGCGGTTGTCCTCGCCGCAGATCGGCAGGGCGCCGACGCCCTTCTGCGCCATGGTGACCGCGGCGTCGTGCACGGTGTCCGACTCCCGGGCGCAGGTCGCGTCCGACGTCATGATGTCGCGTGCGGTGGTCATCGTGAACTCCTTTCGTCCTTGAGCCGTTGTTCTCCGGCTACCCGGGTCCGGCAGGTTTACCCCTCCCCCGTGCGGGGAATTTCCGGGCACATGCCGAATTCCCGCGGTGCCGAGCCGCCGGACACCACCGACCTCGATCGCCTGCGGTCGGCGGCGTCCGGCTGCCACGGCTGCCCGCTGTACCAGGACGCCACGCAGACCGTCTTCGGCGAAGGATCAGCCGGGGCGAAGGTGCTCGTCGTCGGCGAGCAGCCGGGCGACAAGGAGGACCTGGCGGGCGAGCCGTTCGTCGGGCCCGCCGGCAAGCTGCTGGACCGCGCCTTCGAAGAGGCCGGGTTCGACCGGCGGTCCTTGTACGTCACCAACGCGGTCAAGCACTTCAAGTTCAAGCGCGACGAACGCGGGAAGCGCCGGATCCACCAGAAGCCGGGTCGCACCGAGGTGGTCGCGTGCCGTCCGTGGCTGCTGGCGGAACTGCGCGCGGTGCGCCCGGAGCTGGTGCTGCTGCTGGGCGCGACGGCCGCGCAATCGTTGCTGGGCCCGAAGTTCCGGCTCACCGCCCACCGCGGCGAGCCGGTGGACGCGCCGGCGGACGTCGCCGACCTGGTGCCTTCGGCGGTGGCGACGGTCCACCCGTCGGCGGTGCTGCGCGCCCCCGACCGGGACGACGCCTACGCGGCCTTCGTCGCCGATCTGAAGGCCGCGGCGAAGCTGCTCAAGTGAGCTGCCCGAGCGCCGCTTCGGCCGAGGCGGCGTGCTCGTCCAGGTTCCGCCAGGGATCTTCCTTGCGCGCGAGCCGCCGCTTCTCCTTCCCCAGGGCCCAGCCGTCCGGATCGGCGGTGCCCAGTTCCCGCCAGTCCAGGGGCGTCGCGGCGGCCGCACCCGGGCGCGCGCGCAGCGAGCAGGGCGCGACGAACGTCTGCGCGTAGCCGTTGCGGTTGGCGTCCAGGAAGATCCGGTCGCCGCGCTTCTCCTTGCGCTGGGCCGTCGTCAGGCGGCTGGGGTCGTCCGCGGCCACGCGGTCGGCCAGCGCGCGGGAGAGCTCGAGCACCACGTCCGTGCCGGACTTCGCGTCCAGCGGCGCGAGCACGTGGAAGCCGCGGCCGCCGGTGGCCTGGACGAACGCGGTCAGACCCACCCGCTCGTAGTGGTCGCGGATGCGCCGCGCGACCGCGCGCAGTTCGGCGACCGGCGTGCCGTCCGGTGGGTCGAGGTCCAGCACCAGCCGGTCGGGCCGCTCCGGCGCGTCCACGGTGGACAGCCAGACGTGGAACTCCAGCGTCCCCTGGCGCGCCAGGTAGTCCAGCGTCCCGGCGTCCTCGCAGACCACGTACTCGTCCGTACCCCCGCCGCGGCGGGGGACGCGCTCGACGCGGATCGAATCCGGGAAGTGCTCCCCCGGGTGCTTCTGGAACCAGCCCGGCTTCCCGATGCCGTCGGGGTACCGCCGCAGCGTCAGCGGGCGGCCGCGCAGGTGCGGCACCATGACGTCGGCGACCGCGCGGTAGTACTCGACGACGTCACCCTTCGTCAGCCCGTCGGCCGGGTAGAACACCTTGTCGGCGTGGGAAATCTCCTCGGTCACCCTTGCTCCCGCACCACGTCCGCCGCCTTCTTGTCCTCGCGCAGCCCGGCGAACCGCGGGTGCCGCAGCCGCCCGTCGCGCGTCCACTCGGAGAAGCCGATCTGCGCCACCAGCTCCGGCCGCACCCAGTGCGCGCCGCCTTCCCGCACCGGCCCGGCGAAGGGTGACCGCGCCGTCTCCCGCTCCTGCAGCCGCGCGTGCAGCGACGTCAGCAGCCGCTCGTCGAACCCGGTGCCGACCTTGCCCGCGTACCGCAGCGCGCCGTCTTCGTGGTAGCCGAGCAGGAGTGCGCCGAAGCCTTGGCGGGCACCCTGAGGGTCGGTGTAGCCGCCGATGACCAGCTCCTGCCCTTGCGCACACTTGAATTTCAGCCAGTCGAGTGACCGCCCGTGGTGTCCTGGTCGTCGAAGTACAGCAGGTCGAACAGGTAGAAGTAGACCCGTACGCCGGTCGCACGGGCCCGATCCGGGTCGCTGACGTGGATCCGCGGCTGCAGGGCGGCGAAGCTCGTGTTCGCCCCGTCGAACGCGACGATCTCGCCGTCCGCGACGAACCGCGGGCCACCCTGGGCCGCCAGCGCCTCGACGAGCTCGGGGTAGGCGTTGTCCATCACCTTGTGGTTGCGCGAGTACAGCGTCGGGGGGCCGGAATCGCGCACGCAGAGCGCCCGCACGCCGTCCAGCTTGCGCTCGAAGATCCAGCCGTCGCCGGAGAAGCGGCGGTCGGTGAGCGTGGCCAGGGTCGGCTCGCGCCAGCCGGGGCCGCTCACGACGCTTTCAGCACCTTTTCCAGCTCGGCGCGCGTCATCTTCGACCGCCCCTTCACGCCCTGCTCGCGGGCCAGCTTGTCCAGATCGGCCTTCGACAGGCCGGTCAGTTCGCGCCGCGGTTCCTTCTTTTTCGCTGCCTTCTTCGCGGGCGCCTTGCCGCCGCTCTTGCGGTTCTTCACACTGCGCGACAGCGCCTCGAACAGGTCGACGACGTCGGCGGAGGGCTCCGGCTCCTCCTCGTGGGCGATTTCCTGGCCGGCCTCCTTGGCCTTGATCAGCTCTTCGACGCGCTTCGAGTACTCGTCGCGGTAGTCCTCCGGGCGCCACGGCGCGGTCATCTCGTCGACCAGCGAGAGCGCCATGTCGAGCTCCTTGGGCCGCGGTCGCGGCAGCTCCGGCAGCTTGCCCATGACGTCCTTCGGCTTCCGCAGGTCCGCGACGAAGTGCAGGGTGTTGAGCACCATGACGTCTTCACCGGCGCGTACCGCCGCGAGGTATTCCTTGCCGCGCAGGACGAACTTCGCGACACCGGCCTTCTCGCTGCGGTCCATCGCCTGCAGCAGCAGGCCGTACGCCTTGGCGAAGTCCTCCTTCGCCGGCTTGAGCCAGTACGTCTTGTCGAAGAACCACGGGTCGATCTCGTCGAGTTCGACGAACTGCTCGATGTCGATCCGGCGGGACCGCTCGGGCGCGATCTCGTCCAGCTCGTCCGGTTCGACGAGCACGTGGTCGCCGCCGCCGAGGTCGTAGCCCTTGACGATCTCGTCCTGGGCGACCTCGTCCCCGGTCCGCTCGTTGACCCGCCGGTTGCGGATCCGGTCCGACGTCCCGCGTTCGAACTGGTGGAAGTGGATCGTGTGGTCCGCCACCGCCGGGTACAGCTCCACCGGCACGGTGACCAGCCCCAGGCTCAGCGCGCCGCTCCACACCGGTCGGGCCATGTCGTCCTCCCTGCCCGCTTCAGGCGACGTCGCTGGCGCGGCTGTCGCTCCGGTGCAGCCCCAGCATGTCCAGCAGCCGAGCGCAGTCCTCGGGATCCTTCGCCCGCGCCGCCACGGCCAGCGCCGCCTTGCGCCGCGTGCGCGCCCGGTCCGGCGAATCCACGTCATCGACGAGGAGGTCCGCCACCGGCCGCAGATCGTTGCGCTTGTCTCGCATCTTCGCTCCCCTCCGGCAATGCCCGGTGAACCGTTCGCGGGCGGATTACCCAGGATCACCCCCCGCGACACAGGGGTTACCGAAGGAGGCACCGAAGATCCTCCCCACTAGGCCGAACGAGTGAATTCGGCCGGTTCCTGCTCCGGACGCGGCAAGGTGGTGAGACTGACGTCACAGCAGGAGGCCGGATGGGCACCCAGCTCCGCATCAGCCGCGAGGACGCGTCGCTGCCCTGCGAGGTCTGCGGCTTCCCGACGATGCACGTGGCCCAGGTGGTCGCCGACGACGGAACGGTGCCCGGCCGCACCCTGGTGTGCACGACGTGCCAGCGCAGCAAGCACCGCTCCGAACCGGCCGCCCTCGAATCCGACGCTCCCCCGGACGAGGTGCCCGCCGGCTGAGGGGCCGGCCGGCTCACGCCTTCGTCGTCGCCACCGCCGCGACGAACTCCGCCGCCACCTCGTGGAGCTTCCGGTTGCCGTCCTGGGAACGCTTCACCAGCCGCTGGAAGGCTTCCTCCGCGGTGATCCGGTGCGCGGCCATGAGGATCCCCTTGGCCTGGTCGATCACCGCCCGCGTCTCCAGCGCCCGGTTGAGCTGGTCGACCAGTTCGCGGGCCGCGAAGTACCGCCGCGCGCTGCGCAGGCCGATCACCACGGTCGCGGTGTACAGCTCGAGGATCTTGGTGCCCAGCTCGCTGAACCCGTGCTCGCCGAACCCGAACAGGTTCACCGCGCCGGACATGTCCTCGTCCACCGTCAGCGGCGCGGCGAGGAAACTGGCCACGCCCAGCTGTGCGGCCGACGACACGAACTGCGGCCACAGATCCCCGACCGCGCCGACGCCGACGCGGACCGGCTGTCCCGTCTCGGCGGCGCGCAGGCACGGTCCGTCCCCGATCCGGTACTGCTCGCGGTCGAAGTTCACCGCCCGCTGGTCGGTGCTCGCGACCGTCTCCGGCACCCCCTCGCGGACCAGGGTGATGCTGGCCATGTCGGCCCCCGGCACCACCTGCACGGCGTGGTCGCACACCGCCTGCAGCATCTGGCCGAGATCGAGCTCGCCGTCCAGCATCGCGGTCAGCGACTCCATCGCGAGCATGACTTCGTCCAGCCGCGCGGTGAGCTGCTCGTCGCCGCCCGTCATCCTGGTGACGCCCCTTCTTCATTCTTCAGGGCGCTCTGTACCAGGAAGGACCCGGGCGCGCGCCACTAGTGGGCCGCTAGCGCTTTAACGGGTCCAGCACAAGATTACTGCATCCCGCCGGGCCCGGGCACGAGCGGTCACCGCCGCGGCGGTCCGCGCGCCCGTTCGGAGCAACGACGGTTGCGGGCCGTGAGCACCGGGTTAGGCTCGGTGCACGGTTCAACCAGCAGCCGCCTCGAACTCCCCCGGAGTGCGTCCCAGCGCCGCAACAGGACGGTGGCGAACCGACATGAACCTTCCCCGGCCCCGGTACCCGGGCCTGCGGCTGCGCACGGCGTGGCCCGCTCCGCACGCGGTCCTGGTGACCGCGCGCGGCGACCTCGACAGCGTGACGGCACCCGACCTGGCCACCCTGCTCTCCGACCGCCTGTGGGCGACACCGGAGCGGCTGGTGGTCGACCTGTCCGAAGTGGACTTCCTCGGCGTGGCGGGTGTCGGGGCGCTGCTGCACGCGGCGCTGCAGGCCGAGCAGGGCGGCACCGAGCTGCTCGTGGTCACCGGGGCGAACCCGACGGTCCGCCGGGCCCTGCACGTGACCGGGGCGGACCGGCGGCTCGCTCTGTCCGATCGCCGGCCCGCCCCCGCGCCGGCCTGACACCGGCCGTGTGGTCCTACCCGCGCAACGCCGGGAGCAGCTCCTTCTCGGCGAAGTCGAGGAAGCCGTCCTGCTGGTCACCGCCGATCTGGACCAGCGCGACGTCGGTGAAGCCCGCCTTCTCGAACTCCTGCACCGCCTCGGCGATCGGCTCGACGTCCGGGCCGCACGGGATCGAGCCGGCGACGTCCTCCTCGCGGACGAACTGCGTCGCCCCGGCGAACCCGGCCGGGCCCGGGAGCTCGGCGTTGACCTTCCAGCCGCCGGCGAACCACCGGAACTGCTCGTGCGCGCGCTTGACCGCCCCGTCGCGGTCGGTGCCCCACGACACCGGCAGCTGCCCGACCTTCCGGGTCGGCGAGCCGGGTTTGGTCGCATCCCACTCCCGGGACAGCTCCGCCTTCGGCTCGACGGCGATCATCACGTCGGCGACGGGGGCGAACCGCTGGACCGACTGCGAACCGGACACCGCGACGCCGATCGGCGTCCGCCTTTCCGGCAGGTCCCACAGCTTCGCCGAGTCGACGCGGAAATGCTTGCCCTCGTAGTTGAAGTAGCCGCCGTCGAACAGGCCGCCGATGATCTGCACGGCCTCGGCGAGCATTTCGTGCCGGACGTTGGCCGGCGGCCAGCCGCGGCCGACGACGTGCTCGTTGAGGTTCTCGCCCGCGCCGAGGCCGAGGGTGAACCGCCCGCCCGAGAGGGCCTGCACGGTCGCCGCCTTCTGGGCCACCACCGCCGGGTGGTAGCGCATGGTCGGGCAGGTCACGTAGGTCATCAGTTCGGCGCGCTCGGTCACCTGCGTGACCGCGCCCAGGACGCTCCACGCGTACGGCGCGTGGCCCTGCTCGTCCAGCCAGGGCGAGTAGTGGTCGCTCATGACCTCGAAGTCGAAGCCGGCCCGTTCCGCACCGGCGGCGAACCGGACCAGGTCGTTCGGGCCCGCCTGCTCGGTCATCAAGGTGTAGCCGATCCGCATCGGCGCCTCCTCTCCATCGGCTCTTCGCGTACCCCACCGGCTCGCCGGGTAACCCGCACGACCGTGAGGTTTACTCCATGATCAAGCGGGTACTCGTCGCGCGAGACGAAGGGAGCGGGCATGCCTCAGTCGTGGAGCGGCAAGCGCGAACGCCAGTACGAGCACATCAAGGACTCGGCCGAGGACCGCGGTGCGAGCGCCAAGCGGGCCAAGGAGATCGCGGCCCGGACGGTCAACAAGAACCGCGCGCAGTCGGGTGAGTCCCGGCAGGCCAGCAGGACGTCGGTGCAGGACAAGTCGCCGCAGCAGCGCGGGGGCGAGCGGTCGGGCAACCGCAAGGGTCCGGGTGGCCCGACGAAGGACCAGCTCTACAACGAAGCGAAGAAACGGAACATCAACGGCCGCTCGACGATGACCAAGAAGGAACTCGAACGGGCGCTGAGCCGGTGACCACACCCGAAATCCCCGACCACGAAGTGTCGGCATTCGCCCAGATGGGTAGTACCTCCCGTATGGAAGAAACTCGAAGCAGCAGCTCGTTCGGCGGCAAGCCGACCGTCGACGAGCTGCTGGACGAACTCGTCGAGCTGCGGCTCCCCGCGATGGCGGAGCAGATCCCGCTGGTCCGGATGCTCACGCACGGCGTGGTCTCGCGCGCGGACTTCGGGCTGGACGCCATCGCCGACGCCAAGATGGCGGTCGACGAGGCGTGCGCGCAGCTCGTCCAGCTGGCCGAGCTCGGCTCGCAGCTGCAGTGCCGCTTCCGGCTGGCCCCCGACGGCCTGCGCGTCATCGTCTCGACCCGCTCGGCCGATCCGCGGCCGCCGAGCGATCGCACGTTCGGCTGGCACGTCCTGACCACCCTCAGCCGGTCGGTGACCGCGCACTGCGACGTCCTTCCGGGTGGAGGCGCGGGCATCGTCACGATCGAGCTGGTGCTGAACCCGGGACCCAACGCGTGAGCAACGAGCGGAAAACCGTCCTCCACCGCCCGGACGAATACGCCCACTGCGAACCGCTGTTCGAGGAGCTGGGCGAGCTCGACGCCGACGATCCGCGGCGCGAGGTGGTCCGGAGCAAGCTGGTGACCGAACTGCTCCCGCTGGCCGAGCACATCGCGACCCGGTTCTCCGGCCGCGGCGAGCCCCGGGAGGACCTGGTCCAGGTGGCGCGGATCGGCCTGATCAACGCCGTCGACCGGTTCGACCCCGCCCGGGGCCACGACTTCCTGTCCTTCGCCGTGCCGACGATCATGGGCGAGGTCCGGCGGCACTTCCGGGACACCGGCTGGTCCGTGCGGGTCCCGCGGCGGCTCAAGGAGCTGCACCTTTCGCTGAGCCAGGGCTCGGCGGTGCTCTCCCAGCGCCTGGGCCGCGCCCCGACGCCGACCGAGCTGGCGGAGCACCTCAGCCTGGACGTCGACGAGGTCCGCGAAGGTCTCCTCGCGGGCAATGCCTACCAGGCGCTGTCGGTCGACAAGCCGGTGCACGACGACGCCGAGGCGTTGTCGCTGGCCGACACCATGGGGGAACCGGACCACGAGATGGCCATGGTCGAGAACCACGAGGCCCTCCAGCCGCTGCTGCAGGAACTGCCGAAGCGGGAGCGCGCCATCCTGGTCATGCGGTTCTTCGGCGGGCTGACGCAGACCCAGATCGCCGACCGGGTCGGCATTTCCCAGATGCACGTCTCCCGGCTGCTGTCGCAGACCCTGGAGCAGCTGCGCGGGAAGCTGACCGGCGAAGGCTAGGAGGCGGCCGGAGCCCGGCCGCCTCCCCCGCACGGTCCCTTCGCGGCTCAGCTCAGCCAGCCGGGGCGGCCGCCCTTCCGCAGCCGCCGCCACTGCTGGGCGAACGTTTCGCGCAGCCGCTCCGCCCGGCCGGCGTCCTGGGCGTAGAGCATCCCGAAGGTGAAGGTGTGCTGCCCCTCGCCGTGGCCGGCGATGGTGAGGTGGTGCAGGACGTCCCGGCCGACCACGGTGTCCTGGTGCTCGCCCAGCGTGCTCTGGACGGCCTTGACGTTCTTGCGCCACTCCCGCAGCTTCCGGCCGTACACCGGCTTCACGGTGTCGGCGGCGTAGCGGGCCCGCTTCGCCTTCTTGCGGACGTCGTGCAAGGCATTCCCGAGCTCGTCGCCCGCCAGGCCGCGAGCCGCCGCTTCGGCGCGGCTCAGCTTCCTGGCCGCCTTCCGGAGCGGCTTGCGCAGGCCGGTCTTCGCGGGTTTGCGCGCCTGCGCGGTCAGCGGCGGTTCCTCCAGCACGGTGTCCAGCGCGCGCAGCAGCCTCAGGTAGCGCTTGCCGGTCAGCGCCGCCATCGCGCGGGTCCGCCCCTCCTCGGCTTCGCGGGCGAAGTAGCGGGTGAGGAACTGGCGCAGCGGCCCGAACACCAGCTCCGAAGGCACGTCGCCGAGCTGCTCGTGCAGCCGCTCCTCGGTGACCTCGGCGTCCCTGGCCGGCGACAGCTGACGGCCCAGCCACTGCAGCTCGGCCGCGACCGGCGCGGTCTCCTTCTGGTCGATGACCGAACCAAAGGTGCGAAGCGTGCTCCGCAGCTTCCGGATCGCGACGCGCAGCTGGTGCACGGAGTCGTCGGCCCCGAGCCGCACCCCGACGTCCGCGCGGCGCAACCGGCCGTAGTGCTCGTGCAGCGAAGCCAGCACGACCTCGCCCGCCGACGGCTTCTTGCCGCGGCGGGGCGGCGCCGCGGCGCGGTCGCCGATGAGGCGGCGCAGCTTCGACGGCCACGGGGCCGCCGAAGCCCCGGCCTCGGTCAGCGCGCGGTCGAACTCTTCGAGCCGCCGGGGCTCGGTGCCGGGGTCCAGTTCCAGTTCCAGTTCGCGCCACTGGTCGAGGCGCGCGGTCGCGCCGCCGGCTTCGCCGGTCACGTGGTCGTCGGTGAGGATCGCGATGGTGCGGCCACGGGCGTCGGCCAGCCGGTGGGCGAACCGGTCGGTGCGCAGGTGCGCGACCGGCACCAGCTTCTCCCCCAGCGTGTAGGCCTGCACCAGGCGCCGGAGCCGGCCGGGCACCTTGTGGGTGTCGCCGCCCAGCGGGAGCTGGAGTTCCTGCCGCTCGTCGGCCGACACCGGGAGCTTCAGGTGCCAGCCGGCGTCGGGCCCGCCGACGCGCCGCCGCAGGGTGATGCCGCTGCGGGCCAGCCGGAACGTCTCGGTGTCGTAGTAGGACGCGTCGAGGATGTGCTCCACCGGGTCGTCCTGGGTCTCGACGCCGCCGACGCCGATCAGGCGGGGCACGCCGCTGCCCGCGGCGATCTCGTACTTGCGTTCGCGCTCGGTCACCGGTGACGGCGCTGCCATGGTCGTCCTCCCTGGGGGCGGGTTCGGGTGGTGGGTACCCGGGCGGCCCGGGGCCGACACGGGATTCGGCACGCGAGCAGCGGGTATCCGGTGCCGGCGAACCCGAGCCCGGACCAGGAGAGTGCATGAACGGCAGCCAGCCCGCAACCGACCTGACGACCGTCCTCGACGGCGACCACCGCGAACTCGACCGGCTCTGCACCGAGCTCGAACTCGGCCAGGGCAGCCCGGAGAACCGCAGGGACCTCGCCGATCACCTGATCGCGGAGGTGGTCCGGCACTCCGTCGCCGAAGAGCCCTACCTCGACGGCGACGGTGATCTCGCCGAAGCGGACCGCCTGATGCGCCAGCTCGAAGGCGCGGGGCCGCAGGAGCCGCGGTTCGAGCGCTTGCTGGGCGGGCTGATCCGGGCCGTCCGGCGACACGTCCGCGACGAGGGACCCGCGGCCGTGCGGGAAATCGGGCGCACCTGCTCCCCGGACCGGCAGGCCGAACTGGGCCGGGAGGTCCTGGAAATCCGGGACGCCGCGGCGACCCTCCCGCACCCGGACCTCGCCGACCGGATGCCGCAGTCCGACCAGCTGTGGCCGGGCCCGGGGTTCGTCGACCGGGCCCGGGCCGCCCTGCGGGCATCGGGTTGAATGGGGAGTCCGCCCCCGGATCGTAGACAGCGAGGACCCATGAGCGTCGGCGAAGAGGAGTGGGCCCGGGAACGGGCCTGGATCGGGCCGGCCGGTGACGAACCGGTGCCGGGTCCGCTGGTGCGGCAGTTCGCCGACCTCACGCGGACCCTGCTCGACGTGACGCCGACCGTCGGCGGGGTGCTCAAGCTCGTCGTCGGGGCCGCGATCGCGCTCGTGCCGGACGCCGACCTGGTCAGCGTCACCCTGCGCGACGCCGACGGCACGTTCCACACCCCGGTCGAGACGGACCCGGTCGCCGCGCGGCTCGACCAGGTCCAATACGACCACGGGGAAGGCCCGTGCGTGGAGTCGGCCCGCCCGGACGGCCCGGCCGTCGGCTGGTCGCAGGACCTGGGCAGCGACCCGCGCTGGCCGGCGTTCGGCCCGGCCGCGGCGCGGCACGGCTACCACTCCGTGCTGGCGACCGCCCTGCTCCCGGACGCCCGGCCGCCCCGGCTTTCCGGCGCGCTGAACATCTACTCGCGCTCGCCGGGCGCGTTCGACGCCCGGGCGATCGACATCGCCCTGCTGCTGGCGACGCACGCGTCCCTCGCGCTGGCCCACACCGAAGCCGTGGCCGCCGCCGAACTGGAGGCGGCGCACCTGCGGCGGGCGGTCGACAGCCGCGACGTCATCGGGCAGGCGAAGGGCATCCTGATGCAGCGCCGCGGCATCAGCGCCGACGAGGCCTTCGACGTGCTGCGCCGCGCGTCCCAGGACCTCAACGTCAAGCTCGCCGATCTGGCGAAGGCCCTCGCCTCGCGGCACACCGAGGTGGATCTGCCGGCCTCCGAAGCCTGAGCCGGCCTGAGCCGCCCCGACTCCGCAGACGCCGAGAGCGGCACTTTCACGGAAAGTGCCGCTCTCGGTCGCCTTGCCGCTGTTACGGCGCGGAGTACGGGGACCGGTTCTCCAGCGACGGGCCGGCGGACGGGTACCGGCCGTCCTGGCCCGGCACCGGGGTGACCGTCGGGCCCTGCTGCTCCGCGTCCACCCGCGGCCGGGGGCCGCGCTGGACGACCGCCTCCACCTCCTGCTCACCGCGGATGCGGGCCAGGATGCCGAGGGTGATCGCGTGGGCGAGGGCGAGGATCAGCAGCAGCACACCGAGCCGCCCCACCACGCCGGGCAGATCGCTGCCGCCCATGTTGACCGTCGAGATCAGCGCCAGCACCCCCAGCGTCGCGAGGTGGAACAGCACCGTGACCAGGCGGGTCATCGAAGCGCCCGCCGCCGGGTCACCGTAGGAGTTCTCCAGGTACCGGCGGCCGCTGCGGTAGATGATCTGCCCGTCTATCAGGACCAGCGCAACGCCGATCGCGAGGAACGACAGGTACGCGTTCGTGGTCATGCCGGACGCTCCTTCCTGGGGGACCTTGCCGGAGGAATACCCGGCAGGTCGCGCAGGGAAACGCCGCGGTCACCCGGTGAAGGTGTCCGGGTCCGGCCCGGTGCGGCGGCCTTCGTCGAGCCTGCCGATCCCGGCCATGTCCTCCTCGTCGAGCTCGAAGCCGAACACGTCGATGTTCTGGCGCATCCGCTCGGGCGAGACGGACTTCGGGAACACGATGTTCCCGAGCTGGACGTGCCAGCGCAGCACGATCTGCGCGGCCGTCCGCCCGTGCTTCTCCGCCAGGCCGGCGAGCACCGGGTCGCCGAGGACGTCGGCCCCCGCGAGGGGGCTCCACGCCTGGGTGGCGATGCCGTGCGCCCGGTGGTACTCGCGCAGCTCGGCCTGCTGCAACGCCGGGTGCAGCTCGATCTGGTTGACCGCGGGCACCGTGGACGTCTCCTCGGCGAGCCGGTCGAGGTGGGCGGGCTGGAAGTTCGACACGCCGACGGCGCGGGCCTTGCCCGCCCGCAGGAGGTCTTCGAAGCCCTGCCACGTCCGGACGTAGTTGTCCTTGCCCGGCAACGGCCAGTGGATCAGGTAGAGGTCGACGTAGTCGAAGCCGAACCGGCGCAGGCTGCCTTCGAGCGCGGTGATCGCGTTGTCGTGTCCGTGTGCGTCGTTCGCCAGTTTCGTCGTGACGAACACGTCTTCGCGGGCCAAGCCGGACTCCGCGATCCCGGCTCCGACCCCGGCCTCGTTGCCGTACAGCTGTGCGGTGTCGATGTGGCGATATCCCGCTTCCAGGGCGGTGCGCACGGCCTGGGCGGTCTCTTCGGGCGGGATCTGGAACACGCCGAGTCCGAATTGCGGGATCCGCACACCGTTGTTCAATTCCCGAGCGGGAACGTCGGCAGTGGTGATCGTCATGCGTACGTCCTACCCGGACCCCCCGACGCGAAACGCGGCGGAGCGGGATCACCCCGCTCCGCCGCGACGACTCACCCCGAACGGGTGACCGGCGGGCGCTACCGGCCCGGGCGGTCGACGTCACCGCGCCAGCCGCCGGTTTCCCGGCCGCGCTGCTCGATGAACTCCTTGAACCGCTTGAGATCGCCCTTCACCCGGCGGTCGAGGACGCCGAGCTTGTCGGCGACGTTCTCGGCGAAGCCCTCCGGGTCGATGTCCATCTGCGCGGTGACCCGGGTGTGCGAGTCGTCGAGCCGGTGGAAGGTGATGACGCCGGCGTGGTCCGGACCGGAGTCCGACGTCCAGGCGACCCGCTCGTCGGGGTGCTGCTCGGTGATCGTCGCGTCGAATTCGCGCGTCACGCCACCGAACCGCGTCACCCAGTGGGTGTGGGTGGCGTCCACCTGGCGGATCTCTTCGACGCCCTCCATGAACCGCGGGAATTCCTCGAACTGCGTCCACTGGTTGTACGCGGTGGAAACGGGGACTTCCACGTCCACGATTTCGGTGATCGTGCTCATGCACTCCTCCTCGTCGTCGGTCGGCGCAAATCGGCTACCCGGTGCACCGGGGGTCAAACCCGGCGCGATTGACCCCCGGCGGGTCCGGGTACCCGGCGACCAGGCGAAGGAGGTGTTCGGTGATCGAAGAAGCAAACAAGACGCCGGCGGCCGACCGCTCGGTCGGCGAGCTGGTGACGGACCTGACCGACGAGGTCAAACGGCTCGTCCGGGACGAGATGCGGCTCGCGGTCTTCGAACTGCAGCGCAAGGGCAAGAAGATGGGCCTCGGGGCCGGGTTGTTCGGCGCGGCGGGCCTATTCGCGTTCCTCGGGGCCGGCACGCTGGTCGCGGCCGCCGTGCTGGCGCTCGCGCTGGTCGTGCCCGGCTGGCTGGCGGCGGTGATCGTCGCGGTCGCGCTGTTCGTGGTCGCCGGGATCGCGGCCCTGGTCGGCAAGAAGGAAGTGACCCAAGGGGTGCCGCCGGTGCCCGAAGAGGCCATCAGCGGCGTCCGGAAAGACGTGGACACCGTCAAGCAGGGAGTGCGGACATGAGCGGGGACTTCCCGAAGAACGCCGAGGAGGCGCGGCTCGACCGGGACGCCACCCGGGAAGAGCTCACCGAGACCCTGGAGGCGCTCGGGCAGAAGCTCGACGTGAAGACCAGGGTCAAGGAAAACGTCGACGAAAAGCTCGACCAGGCGACCGCGAAGGTCGCCGACGTGACGAACGAGCCGACCGCGGCCAAGTTCCGCCAGGGCGCCGACGCCGTCCGCGCCAACCCGCTGCCGGTCTTCGCCGGCGTGCTGGGACTGCTGATCCTGATCCGCCTGATCCTGCGACGGAGGAATTCGTGAACAAAGCGCTGTACAAGCCGCTGAGCTGGGTGGTCGGTGCCCTGGGTGGCATCCTCGCCGGGCAGGTCTTCAAACAGGTCTGGAGCCGGGTGGCCGGCGAAGAGGACGCCCCCGACGCCACCGACCGCGACTACACCTGGCGGCAGGTGATCATCGCGGCGGCGGTGCAGGGGGCGATCTTCGGCGCGGTCAAGGCCGCCACCGAGCGGGCCGGTGCCGTCGGTTACCGCAAGGCCACCGGCGACTGGCCCGGCGACGACTGACGACCACGACCGACCACAGTGGACGAATTGGACGGCGGGAGGCGGGACCGCCGGGCGGTCACGCCTCCCGGCCGGGCTCGAGGGCCAAGCCGTCGCCGGGCTCGAGGGTCAAGCCCGCGAGGGCGGCCCCGACGCGGGGGTGGATCTTCAGCAGCGCGTCGGCACCGGTGGCTTCGAGCGAACGGGTGACCGCGTGGCCGCCGAGCACGACGACGAGTTCGGTGCGGGCGTTCGCCTCCAGCAGTGACCGGACGCCGGCACAGCTCAGGAAGGCCACCCGGCTCAGGTCCACGACCAGCCGGTCACCGGTGGCGAGGGCCTCGTCGAGCGTGCCGACCGTGGCGGCGTCGATGTCGCCCACCAGGGTCAGGACGCGGATTCCGCCCGGTCGCTCGATCGTGGTGACGGTCAGGCCGGACGGTTCGTAGATCGTGCGGAAGAGGTCGTTCATGGCGCTCCCTTTTTCAGCGGCGCAGGGGGGCGCTGACCGGAGCACGTGTCTGAACAACAGCCAACACCCCTGACCGTACGCCACTGGGCCGAGAGGTCAACCCCGCGGGTTTCCCCGCCCGGACCTCGGGTAGTCCGTTCGGGACGGATATCCGGCCCGGAAGGAGATCCATGCGTGTCGTGATCGTCGGCGGCGGCTTCGCCGGCTACCACGCGGCGAAAAGCCTGCGGAAGGAAGCCGGCGACGACGTCGAAGTCACCTTGCTGAACCCAACGGATTACTTCCTCTACCTGCCGCTGCTGCCGGAAGTGGCGGCCGGGATCCTCGACCCGCGGCGGGTCGCCGTCTCGATCCCCGAGACGCTGCGCGGGGTCCGCCTCGTGCTCGGCGTGGCCACCGGGGTGGACTTCGAGAACCGCACCGTCTCCTACACCGATCCCGAGGACAACGAGCACCGGATCGGGTACGACCGGCTGGTGCTGGCCGCGGGCAGCGTCAACAAACTGCTGCCGATCCCGGGCGTGCCGGAGTACGCGCACGGGTTCCGCGGCGTCCCGGAGGCGCTGTACCTGCGCGACCACATCACGCGGCAGATCGAACTGGCCGCCGCGGCCGAAGACCCGGCCGAGCGCGACGCCCGCTGCACGTTCGTGGTGGTCGGCGCCGGCTACACCGGCACCGAGGTGGCCGCGCAGGGTCCGGCGTTCACCTCGGCGCTCGCCGCGCGCCACCCTGAATTGGCCGGGCAGAAGATCCGCTGGCTGCTGCTCGACGTCGCCGAACGGGTGCTGCCGGAGCTCGGCAAGCGGCTCGGCCGGACCGCCGACGAGGTCCTCCGCTCGCGCGGGGTGGAAGTGCGAATGAAGACTTCGGTGGACCACGCCGACGGCAAGGGCGTCACGCTGACGAATGGGGACGCCGTACCGGCCCGCACCCTCGTGTGGTGCGTCGGCGTGCGGCCGGACCCGCTGGTGGCCGAGCTCGGGCTCGAGACGGCCAAGGGCAGGCTCGTGGTCACCGAGCAGCTGAACGTGCCGGGCCGCGACGACGTGTTCGCCTGCGGCGACGCGGCAGCGGTGCCCGACTCCACCCGCCCCGGCCAGTACACCGCGATGACCGCGCAGCACGCGCAGCGGCAGGGGAAGCTCGCCGGGCGCAACGTCGCGGCCTCGCTCGGGTACGGCCGCCCCGGCACCTACCGGCACCACGACCTCGGCTTCGTCGTCGACCTCGGCGCCGGTGCCGCCGCGGCCAACCCGTTGCACCTGCCCCTGTCGGGTCGCCCGGCGAAGGCGGTGACGCGCGGCTACCACCTGATGGCGATGCCGGGCAACCGCGTGCGCACGGTCGCCGACTGGGTGCTGGAGGCGCTGATCGGCCGCCAGACCGTCCAATTGGGACTCGTCCGCTCCGGTGCCGTGCCGCTCGACACGGACTCGCCGGAACTCCCCCGTCGCTGAAAGGAACGCGCATGCCCGCCGAATCCGAACCCGTCCGCTCCGAAGGCCCGTCCGTCGTGACCGCCGGTGACCCGTCGGGTCCCAAGGTGATCGTCCTGGACCCGGCGGGTGCCGGAAAGCACGACGAGCTGCCCGCGACCTGGCGGTCGCTGGCGGAGGAGCGAGCCGTCTTCTGGTGCCGGGTGCCCGCCGGCGGCGCCCTCAGTGAAGCCGACGACCTCCTCGGTGACGCCGGCCCGGGCGACCCCGAGATCGCCGTCGTGGCGAGTGGCCCCTTCGCGGCGGAAGCCCTTCAGCTCGTCGAGCGGCACCCGGGCGCGGCCACGCACCTGCTCCTGGTCGATCCGGCTTCGGACCCGTTCCTCGCGTCCGGCGACGCCGCGCAGGCCAACGACGCCTGGCTGGCCGAACACGACGACGTCGTCTCGAAGCTGCGCGAGGCGGGTACGGACGTGCGGGTGGTCGCGTCGAGCACCGAGAGCCCGGAAGACCGCGTGCCGCCACCGCTGCCGCTCGGCCACCCGGAGGTCGTCACGGCGGTCCGGTCGGCGCTCGGCGCCTAGGCTTCGGCGCGGCCGGAAGCGAGCTCCACGAAGGCCCGCACCACCGGGGACGCCGAGCCGGCCCGCCAGGCCAGGCCCAGGTCGATCCGCGGGGGCGGGTCTTCGAGCTTCCGCAGCACCACGCCGCGGCGCCGCAGCGCCCGCGCCCGGTGTTCCGGGATCGCGGCGATCCCCGCGCCCTCGGCGACCGCCCGCATCAGCTGTTCGTCCTCGGGTTCCTCACGGACGATGGGCGGCAGGCCGCCCGGCCAGACCTGGCCGCTGATCGCGTCGTACTGACCGGGGCCGTTCTCCCGCGGCCAGAACACGACCGGCTCGGCGGCGATCCACGCCCGCCGCACCCGGCCGCGGCGGCGGGCGAGCGGGTGGCCCGAAGGCAGCGCCAGCAGAACCTCCTCCGAGCCGACCACCGCGACCTCGATCCCCGTAGCGGTGACCGGCGGGCGCACGAAGCCGACGTCGATCTCCCCCGCCGCCAGCCGGGCCACGTTCAGGCTCGTCCAGCCCGTCTCCAGGGCGAGTTCGACGTCCGGGTGCCGTTCGCGGTACGCCGCGACCAGATCACCGGCCAGCGGGCCCGGCGCCGAGCGCGTGTAGGCGATCCGCAGCCGCCCGGCGTCGCCCCGGCCGGCGGCGGTGACGGCGCCCCGGGCCCGCTCCAGCCGGTCGAGCAGTTCGCGCGCCTCGGCGGCCGCCACACGGCCGGCCCCCGTCAGCGCGAAACGGGGACCCGTGCGGTCGAGCAGCGCGACACCGAGGTCGGCCTCGAAGGCGCGGATCTGCTGGCTCAGCGACGGCTGGGAGACGAACAGGCGAGCGGCCGCCTTCGTGAAGTGCATCTCTTCGGCGAGTACGGCGAAGTAGTGCCATCGGCGCAGGTCCACGCAGGCACTATAGGACGCTCCTATGATTTGATCGGGACGAAGTCTTGGACCGGCCGCCCGGTCCGCTGCTGTCCTTGGGCCATGACCACGACCCGCGCACCCCTGACCCGCACCGACCGCAGGCTGCTCGCCCTGACCGCCGCGGCGGACCGGCGGCTCGTCGACCCGATGGCCGGGTTCGTCGACCTCGCCGGCGTCCGGGAAGCCGTCGACGACCTGACGAAGGCGTTCGCACCGCTCGGGCGCGTTCAGCACACGGTCGCCGCCAAGGCGTGCGGCCTCGCGCCCCTCCTGCGGTTCCTCGGCGACCTCGGGGTCGACGCCGAGGTCGCGAGCCCAGGCGAGACGGCGGTCGCGGAGGCCGCCGGCCTCCGCGGCCCGCGGCTGGTGCTCGACTCCCCCGCCAAGACGACCGCCGAGCTCGCGCACGCGCTGGCCGAGGGCACGGCGGTCAACGCCGACAACTTCCAGGAGCTCGCCCGGCTGGACCGGCTGGTCGGCGCGACACCCCCGCGGTCGGTGCTGGGCCTGCGGGTCAACCCGCAGGTCGGGGCCGGCCGGATCGGCGACACCAGCACCGCCACCGCGGCGTCGAAGTTCGGCATCCCGTTGCGGGACAACGGAAACCGGGCACTGCTGCTCGAATCCTTCGCGCACCGGCCGTGGCTGACGCGGCTGCACGTCCACGTCGGCTCGCAGGGCTGCCCGCCGGAGCTGATGGCCGAGGGCGTCGCGGCGGTCCACGGACTCGCCGAGGAAATCAACGCCGAAGCCGGGTACCGGCAAGTCACCAGCATCGACCTCGGCGGCGGGCTCCCGGTGGACTTCGCCTCCGACGACCCCGGCCCGACCTACGGCGACTACGTCGCGACGCTGCTCGCGCGGGTACCGGCGCTCGCCGACGGCCGGTACTCCTACGTCACCGAGTTCGGCCGGTCCCTGCTGGCGAAGAGCGGTTTCCTCGTCAGCACCGTCGAATACACGAAGGTCGCGGGCGGCAGGCACATCGCCGTGACGCACGCGGGCGCCCAGGTCGCCGCCCGCACGGTGCTCCAGCCGGAGCACTGGCCGCTGCGGCTGAGCGCGCTCGACGCGTCGGGCACGCCGAAAACCGGACCCGCCGTCCCGCAGGACATCGCCGGACCCCTGTGTTTCGCGGGCGACCTCCTCGCCCGGCAACGGCCGCTGCCGCTGCTGGAACCCGGTGACTTCGTCGTCGCCCACGACACCGGCGCGTACTACTTCGGCGCGCACTACGCGTACAACACGCTGCCGCGCCCGGCGGTGCACGGCTTCACCGTGTCCTCGCGCGGTGACGTCGAGTTCACGCCGATCCGCCGCGCGCAGACCCTGGCCGAGCTGGTCGCCGACGCCGGCGGCGAATTCCTCGGAGCGCTCCCGGCTGCGTGATCACCGGCGTACGATCCTCCGCACGCCGAGGGGAGACTGCGATGGGGGCCAGTGGGAAATTGCCGCGGTTCGCCGCGCTGCCGGTGGGGATCGTCGTTGCGGTACAGGCCGTCGTGTTGACGGCGCTGTCCGGCCGCTACGGCTTTCACCGCGACGAGCTGTACTTCGTCGCCGCCGGCCGCCGGCCGGACTGGGGTTACGTCGACCAGCCGCCGATCACGCCGTGGCTGGCGCGCGCGTCGACGGCGTTGTTCGGGGAAACGCCGGCGGGTTTGCGCGTGGCCGCGACCTTGCTGGGGATGGCGACCGTCCTGGTCGTCGCGCTGATCGCCCGGGAGTTCGGCGGGGACCGCGGCGGCCAGCTGTTCACCGCGATCGCGACGGCGTTGTCGTCCTACGTGCTGGTCGTGTCGCACATGCTGGCGACCAACTCCGCGGACGTGCTGCTGTGGTCGCTGATCGCGCTGTCCGGCCTGCGGCTGCTGCGCACCGGCGACGGCCGGTGGTGGCTCGCCGTCGGCGCCGCCGCCGGGCTCGGCCTGGCGAACAAGTGGCTCGTCCTGCTCCTGCTGTCCGGGCTCGGCGTCGGCGTGGTCGTCGCCGGGCCGCGCCGGGTCCTGCGGACCTGGTGGCTCGCGGCCGGTGCCGGGATCGCCGTCGTCCTGGCGGCGCCGGTGGTGCTCTGGCAGGCGTCGCACGGCTGGCCGCTGCTCACCGTGGCCGGCGGGATCAGCGAGGACGACGGCGCCGAGAACCGGGTGCTGTTCGTGCCGATGCAGCTGGTCCTCCTCTCGCCGGTCCTGGTGCCGGTGTGGATCGCCGGGCTCGTGCGGCCGTGGCGCGAGCCCGGTCTGCGCTGGGCTCGCCCGCTGGCGATCGCCTACCCCGTGGTCTGCGCCGAACTCCTGGTCGTCGGCGGGAAGCCGTACTACTCGGTGCCGTTGCTGCTGCCGCTGGTGGCCCTCGGTGCCGAGCCGGTGCTGCGGTGGCTGGGCCGGGGCGGGGCGGGGCGGCGGGTGTTCACCGGCGCGGCCGCCGCGGTGGGCGTGGCCGTGTCCGTCCTCATCGGACTCCCGGTGGTGCCGGCGGCGGCGCTGAACGGCCCGCTGCTGGCGATGAACAAGGAGCCGGGCGAGCAGGTCGGCTGGCCGGAGTTCGCCCGGACCGTCGCCGGAGCGTGGGCGCGGATCCCGGACATCGAGCGCGACACCGCGGTGATCCTCGCCGGCAACTACGGCGAGGCCGGCGCGCTCGAGCGGTACGGACCCGAGCACGGGCTGCCCCCGGCGTATTCGCCGCACATGTCCTTCGCGGACTGGGGGCCGCCGCCGGACCGGCTGGTCGGCCCGGTGCTGCTGGTCGGGCGGATCGAGCGGGGCTCGCCCGCGGCCCGCCTGATCACCGGGTGCCGCCCGGTCGCCAAGCACCACAACGCCGAAGGCGTCGACAACGACGAGGAAGGCGTGGTGCTTTCGCTGTGCACGCTGACCCGTCCGTGGTCGCAGGCGTGGCCCGAGCTGCGGCATTTCTCCTGAGCGATATGCCCGGTTCGGCTACCCTCGGGCGCATGGTGGCGACGCGCACGGCGGTGGCCGTGGTGGGAGCGGGCCCGGCCGGGTTGACGGTGGCGAACCTCCTGCGGCGCGCGGAAATCCCCTGTGTGCTGCTGGAGGCGCAGAGCCGGGCGTTCATCGAGCAGCGGCCGCGGGCCGGGTTCATCGAGGAGTGGGCGGTCCGCGGGCTCGAACGACGGGGCCTCGGCGAGCAGCTCGTCGCGAAAGCGCCGCGGCACGAAAAGTTCGAGTTCCGGTTCGCCGGGCAGCGGCACGTCTTCCGCTACGGCGACGTCACCGGGCAGCGGCACTTCGTGTACCCGCAACAGCTTCTGGTGACCGACCTGGTCGCGCAGTACACCGGCGCCGGCGGCGAAGCGGTCTTCGAAGTCTCGGACGTCCAGCTGCACGACCCGACGTCGGACTCCCCCGCCGTCACGTTCCGGACCGCCGAGGGCGAGCACCGGATCGACTGCGACTTCATCGCCGGCTGCGACGGCGCCCGCGGTGTCTGCCAAGACTATTTGCCCGCGGAATCCACGATCCGGGCCCACCACGACTACGGAATCGGCTGGCTGGCCCTGCTCGCTCAGGCGCCGCCGTCCGCCGACGGCGTGCTGTTCGGCATCCACCCGCGCGGGTTCGCCGCGCACATGGCACGCACGCCGACGGTGACGCGGTTCTACCTGCAGACCGCGCCGGGCGAAACCGAGGCGGACTGGCCCGACGAGCGCGTGTGGCAGGAGCTGCACGCGCGGCTCACCGTGCCCGGCGGCGACATCGTCGAGGGCAAGCTGTTCGAGAAGCGCATCCTCGACATGCACAACTACGTCCTGGAGCCGATGTCCCACGGCCGGCTGCACCTCGCGGGCGAGTCGGCGCACCTGGTCGCGCCGATCGCGGCGAAGGGCATGAACCTCGCCCTGCACGACGCGTTCCTGCTCGCCGAGGCCTTCCAGGCGTACTACGCGGGCGACCCGGCGCCGCTGGCCGGCTACTCCGCCGCGTGCCTGCCGCTGGTGTGGCAGTACCAGGAGTTTTCGCTGTGGTTGTCGGACATCTTCCACCACACCACGGCCGCGGGCGAGAACCCGTTCGCGGCGCGCATCGCGGAGGCCCGGATGCGTCGCCTGCTCGGTTCGCCCGCGGCCGCGGCGGCGTTCGCGGAGCTGTACATCGGCAAGAACGCCGGTCTTTAGGAGACCCGGAGGGAAGGCACAGCTCAGCTCCAGGCGATCTTGAACACCCAGGTGAACCGGCCGGACTGCCGGGCCGCGGCGGGGACGTCGATCACCAGCGAGCCGTTCTCCACGGCCCAGTGCAGGTTCCCGCGGTACCCGAGCAGCGTCACGCGGTCGCCGGCGCGGATCGGGACCGGGGCGTCGACGACCAGCCTGCTGCCCGGTGCCGTCAGCGAGTGCACGTAGAACGCCTCGTTCTGCTTGACCGTGAACCGCAGATCGCCCAGCTGGGCCATCCGCGACCAGTACGTCGTGCCGTAGATCGCCTCGCCGTTGACCTTCAGCCACGCGCCCGCGTCGCGCAGGTGCTTCTGCATGACGTCCGGGATCGTGCCGTCGAAGTCCGGGCCGATGTCGAGCAGGAAGTTGCCGTTCTTCGAAACGATGTCGACGAGCGTCCGGACGACCTCCTCCGCCGTCATGTACCGGTTGTCGGGGGTCGCGCGGTTGTAGCCGTAGGAGAAGGGGTCGAGGCCGCGGCTCGCTTCCCACTTCGCCACCACAGTGTTCGGGTACGTCGTGTACTCCGGCGTCGTGAAGTCGTGGTCGGGGATGCCGCCGCGGTCGTTGTAGGTGACGTCCTTGGGGCGCTTGCGGTTCTTCGCGCGGTTGAAGTACTCGGTGAGCACCGCCCGGCTGTCGTTGACGCCGCCGATGTCGAACCACAGGACGTCGGGGTCGAATTCCGAGATCAGCTCGAGGACCTGCGGTGCCTGGTAGTCGCGGACGAAGTCCTTCCCCGCGGTGTAGCCGGTGTAGGGCACCGGCGCGCCGGTGTACGGGTTGCGCGGCGCGTGGCCCATCCACGGGTTGTCCGGGTTGAACCACTCCGGCAGGGAGAAGTACAGGCCGTTGCGCAGCTGGGGGGTGTACTTCCGGGAGGCGGTGAACAGCTCCGCGATGATGTTCCGCTTCGGCCCGAGCTTCACGGAGTTGCGGTCGCTGACCTTCGTGTCCCACAGTGCGAAGCCGTCGTGGTGCTTGGACGTCAGGACGTAGTACTCCGCGCCCGCGTCCGCGATCAGGTTCAGCCAGGTGCGGGGGTTGAACCTGGCCGCGGTGAACATCGGGATGAAGTCGTCGTACGCGAAGTTCTCGCCGTAGGTCTTGGCGTGGTAGGCGTAGGTCGCGCCGTTCGGGTCCTGCTGGTTCTGCCAGTACCACTCCGCGTACTGCTGCCCCACCGGCGCCCACGCGGGCACGGCGTAGACGCCCCAGTGGATGAAGATGCCGAACTTCGCGTCGTTGAACCAGTAGGGCGCGCGGTGCGTCGAGAGCGACGCGTCGGTCGGCCGGAAGTCCGGGACGCCGAGGGTGATCGGCACCTGCTGGGTGGCGAGCGTGCCCCGGCCGGCGGTGACGCGGATCTGGCCGTGGGTGGTGGTGCCGGGCGGCACGGACGCGTTCGGCGCGAGCCCGAGCCGCACGGTCGCCTGCTCCCCCGGGGCCAGCGCGCGCAGCGTCGCGGGCACGGTCGTCCGCCCGCCGGGGACGTCGACGGTGACGGTGACCCGGTCGCGCGCGCCGAGCCACACGGTCCCGGCGTTCACCACGGTCGCCTCGGCGGCCTGCGGCCCGCCGTCGGTGAGCAGGTTGGCCGTCGAGCGGCCGTCGAGGATCAGGGCGGAGCGCCCCACGGCCACCGGCTGGAGGGTGACGGCGAAGACGTGCAGGCTGGAGACGTTCGGTGCCGGGTTCGCCGTCGTGGGCAGGGTCAGCGCGACGGCTTCGCGAGCAGGGTCGATCCAGACCTGCCCGGTGGCCACGGACACCGGGTTGTTGTCGACGACCCCGCCGGGTGCGTAGCGGAACGGCGAGACGAGGGCGCCGGTGCCGGTGTACCAGTCGGGGCCGGCCAGGGAACCGGTGCTCGTGGTGCCGTCGGCGTAGTGCACGGTCGCCGTGCCGCCGGTGGTGCCGTAGCTGGCGGCGACCAGGAAGTACGCGACGAAGTACCGGCCCTTCGGCAGGTCGATCCGCTGCCCGGTGGCGGCGATGTTGTTCTTGGCGCCGGCGGCCGCGGACCCGAGCTTGAACGGGACGCCGCCGGCGGTGACGGTCTGCCCGGCCGGCAGGTGCTCGGCCGGGAAGGTGTAGCCGGACCCGTCGAAGTCGCCACCGGTGGCCGACGCGCTGTCGATGCCGTCGTTGGTGAACCAGCTGTCGAGCGCGACCGGGACGGGGGGCGGGGGCGGAACGATCGGCGTGTCGGGGGTGTCGGGAGCGGCGTCGACGGGCAGGGCCGCGGCGGCGGGTGTAAGGCCGGCCGCGCTGAGCGCCACGGCACCACCCAAGGCGATGCCGAGGGCTTGACGGCGAGGGAAGGTCGGCACTGAACCTCCAAGGATCGGATGACTACGGCGGAATGACGACAAAGTTCGCCCTCAGGAGACTCACTGGTCGTGGGTGGAGCTGATTCATCCGATGAATGACCCTGCTGGTTGGCCCGCGCCGTGTCAAGAGGCCGGACGGAGCGATCGGAATGAACCGGGTTCCCGTCCCCCGCGTACTCCTAGGTAACGAGCTGCAGCACTCGCCGTCAGAACCGCAGACCGAGAGGCCAGACCGATGTCCACCCTTCCGAACGCGCTGAGCCGCCGCGCGATCGCCATGCTCAAGGCGGTCGGCGAGGGCCGCGCCGAGCTCCGCTGCAGCTGTGAACCCGACCTCCGCGTCGACGGCCTGTCGTGCTGCGACCAGAACACCGCCCACGACCTCGCCCGCGCCGGGCTGATCCGCGCGGTCGGCGTCACCGCCCCCGGCCGGTGGGCGCCCGCCGAACTGACCGACGCCGGGCACCGCGCCCTCAGCGGAGTTGCCGCCGCAGCTTGAGCCTCCCGCTCGAAGCCGTGCCGGCCACCTCGACGAACACCGAGGTGGCCGGCACGGCTTTTCGGCGCGGTACCGCCGATGCAGGCGAACGAGAAACCTCGAAACTGCGCTGAACCACCCGGCACCGCCGGCCGTGCTTGGGGTGAGGGCGTCTCGCACACGCCCTCCGGGGTCACCACGACGCAACGATCCGGGCCAGCCTCCGCCCGATCGGGACCGGGTACCCCGGCGAGCGGCCGTCGCGGCAACGGCCACCTCGCGCGGGCCCGTCCGGAATCCCCAGAATCCCGGACGGGCCCGCTCCGCCATTGTCCTGATCCTGCGCGTCCGGATCCTGCACTGTCCTCAATCTCGCACTGTCCGGATCCTGCACTGTCCGGATCCTGCCCTGTCCTCAATCTCGCACTGTCCCGGATCTTGTCCGGCGCCTCACCTGATCAGCGGTCGCTGAACCCGCGGGCCACACGCAACGGTGGGGGTATGCGACGTTTCGTGGCCGTGAGCGCGGCCGTCCTGGCGGGATTCGGCCTCCTCACCACGTCCGGCAGCGCCACTTCGGAAAGCGCGAATCCGGAAAGCGCTCTCCCAGTTCTCGCGCAGCACGCCGTCGGCGGCTGGACCGGCACCTGGGCCGCGGCGCCCGCGGCCGCGGTGCCGAACACCCCGGACGGCTACCCGAACTACTCGATCCGCAACGTCGTGCACACCAGCGCCGGGGGTGGCCGCGCCCGGGTCCACCTGTCCAACGCCTTCGGGGCCGCTCCCCTGACCTTCGGGCACGTCACCGTCGCGGTCCAGGGCACCGGGCCGGACGCCGTCCCGGGCACCCTGCGCTCGCTGACCTTCGGGGGCTCGCCGTCCGTCGTCGTGCCGGCGGGCGCCGAAGCGCTGAGCGATCCGGTGAACCTGCGGGTGCCCGCCGACACCAACCTGCTCGTGACGACCTACGTGCCGGCGAAGTCCGGGCCGGTGACGTTCCACCCGGCCGCGGCGCAGACGTCGTACTTCACGCGGGACGGCGACTTCGCCGCCAGTGAATCCGGCGCCCCGTACACCGAGCAGACGTCCGTGTGGCACTACGTCTCCGGCGTCGACGTCCAGGGCGGCGCCGAAGCCTCGATCGTGACGCTGGGTGATTCGATCACCGACGGCGTCGGCTCGGCCACCGGGGCCAACCACCGCTGGCCGGACTACCTGGCGGACCGGCTGCACGGCCGCTTCGGCGTGCTCAACGCCGGGATCAGCGCCAACCGGCTGCTGCTCGACGTGCCCGGGTCCGGCGCGGGCCAGAACGCCCTCTCCCGCTTCGACCGGGACGTGCTGAGCGTCGGCGGCGTGCGGACGCTGATCGTGCTGGAGGGCATCAACGACATCCAGCAGACCCCGCACCAGACCGACCCGGCCGCGATCACGTCGGCGTACCGCCAGCTGGTGGCGCAGGCGCACGCGCGCGGCATCCGGGTCCTCGGTGGCACGCTCACGCCGTTCAAGGGCTGGCGGGTCTACGACGAAACCCTCGAAGCCACCCGGCAGGCGGTGAACGATTTCCTCCGCACGAGCGGGGTGTTCGACGGGGTGATCGACTTCGACGCGGCGGTCCGCGACCCGGCCGACCCGCTCCGGATGCTGCCGGCCTACGACTCCGGCGACCACCTCCACCCGGGCGACGCGGGCTACGAGCGCATGGCGCAGGCGATCCGCCTCGACCGCCTCTGAGCGGGGAACCGCCGGGTCAGGAACCGCTGAGCACGCCCTCGGCCGCCGGGACCAGGTCGTCCACCAGCAGATCCATCAGCAGGCCGTCGTGCCAGCTGCCGTCCGGGCCACGCTCGTAGGAGAGCATCGTGCCGACCGGCCGGAAGCCGAGCGACTCGTACAGCCGGATCGCGGTCTCGTTGCCGGCCGCGGGGTCGATCACCAGCCGGTGGTGCCCGCGCACCGTGAACAGGTGTTCGGCCAGCGCCCGGATGGCGTCCGAACCGAGGCCGCGGCCCTGGAAGTCCGGGTGCACCGCGATGTCGATGCCCGCGTGGCGGTACTGGGGATCGGCCTCCTCGAAGGCGAGCTCGATCCCGACGACGACGCCGTCGTGCTCGATGGCGTAGGTCGTGGTGCCTTCGTCGGGGTCCAGCAGGTAGGACACCTGGGCGGCCACCGGCTCCTCGGCGTCGGCCCACCAGCGGGCGACTTCGGGGTGCGACAGGATTTCCTCGAACCGGGCGGCGTCCGGGGCGGCGGCAGGCCGCAGCCGGACACGGCTTCCGGTGATCAGGCCGGTCATCGGCCCAGTGTCACCGCCGGGGCGTCCGCTGTCGAGTCCCCGAAAGGGCCGCCTCAGGCGTACACGGTGACGACGTCCTGCCCCGCATCGGCCACCGCCCGCAGGGCGGCGAGCACGGCGTCGACCACCTCGGCGTCGTCTTCGTCCAGGTCGTCGGGACGGCCGTCCCCCGCCTTCGCGAGCGCTTCGGCGAGCTCGTCGGCGAGCACGAAACCGACCATCGGGTAGTCGTTCCAGACGATGCCTTCGAGGGGGCGCGAGAGCAGGTGGTCGGCCACGTCGGCACCCAGCAGATCGGCGAGCACGCCGTCGAACAGCTCCTCGCGGAACCAGTCACCGCCCGAGGACGCGTGTCCGGTGCGCCCGGCCTCCTCGCCCATCGCCAGCGCCGTACGCGCGACCGCGTCCGCCACCTCCGGCGTCGGTTCACCGCCGCCCGCGTCGCGGAAGGCCGCCACCACCGGGTCGGCGGCCACCCGCGCCCGGAACTCCCCGGCCGACATCGCGCGGAAGACCAGCGCGTAGCTCATGTCCTACTCCCCGTACCCCGGCGTCACCTTGACGACCGCCTTGCCGTCCGGCCCGATCGTCGTGTTGACCGGAACGTACTTCACCGGCGGAGTCCCGTTGTGGAGTGCCTTCCACATCGACTCCCCGACCTCGCCGCGGCCGTCGAAGGTCCGGTTCTCCGGCTTGCTGTTCCACATGTTCGCGGCCACGTCCTTGAGGTAGTCCTTGTCGCCCTGGTCGAGCCGGACCTCGTTGGGCCGGTTCACGGGCGGCACCGGGGCACCGGTGTCCGGGTCGAACTTCTGCACGCGGCCGTGCATCAGGCCGCCGGTCAGCGTCGACCCGTTGCCCTTCGCCTCGACGACGTGCAGGGTCTTGCCGTCCCAGTAGCTGACGTCGGCGACGTTGTTGCCGTTGAAGGCGACCGCGTTCGGCCACGGCTCGCCCGGTTTGGTGCCGTACTTGCCCGCCGGCAGCGGGTCGGTCTTCGACGGCGTGATCATCTCCAGGTCGTCCCGGCCGGTGACCTTCTTCAGGTAGTCGTGCGCACCGGCCTCGCCGACGTCCTCCGACCGCTTGGTCTTGGTCTTGCCGCCGTCGTCCTTGTACCCGCGCCCCTCCCCCTTCGGGAAGTCCTTGTACTTGTCGACCGCCGGGTGCTTGAGGTCGTCGTTGACGATGTCGCCCGGCTTGTAGTCCTTGCCCGTGTTCGGTTTCTTGTTGGAGCCGGAGCCGGACGCGTTCGTCGAGTCGTCCTCCGAGCGCTTGCGCTTCGGGGCCCGGTCGTCGCTGACCTTCCCGCACGGGGACACCGTCGGCGCGAGCCCCAGCGGGTCGGCCGCGACGAGCGGGTTCGCCACGTACGCGACCGGGTTCGGCGCCGGTTCGAGACCCAGCGGGTCCGGGCTGAGGTAACGCGCGGTCGCCGGGTCGTAGTAGCGGTAGACGTTGTAGTGCAGCCCCGTCTCGGCGTCGCGGTACTGGCCGGGGAACCGCAGCGGCGTGCCACTGGGGCCGTCCGGCGTGACCGGCGCCCCCCACAGGTCCGCCTGCCCGCGCCACAGCAGCGCCCCCGCCGCATCGACCAGTTCGATCGGCGCGCCCACCTGGTCGGTGACGACCGTGGCCAGCCGTCCGGCCGCCAGCTGGGCCAGCGGCTTGCCGTCGTCCGGGTGGTACTCCCAGGTGGTGACCCGCGGGCCGGCCTGTTCCTCGACGAGGGTGGTGCCGTCCCAGGTGAACAGCACCTGCTCGGCCACCACCGGGGCCCCGCCCGGGCCGCCCGCGACGATCCGCTGCTTCGCGGTGCGGCGGCCGAGCGGGTCGTACCGGTAGCGCCAGTGGCTGCCGTCCGGCGTGACGACGCCGGTGAGCCTGCCGAGCGCGCTCCACGTGTACTGCCACCCAGCGCCCGAGACGTCGCGCCGGGCCACGAGCCTGCCGTGGGCGTCGTACTCGTAGGCGGCGGTCTCCGACGTCGTCAGCCGCGTGCCCGTGTAGAACCGGCGCTCGCGGGCCGTGCCGGTGACGTTGCCGGCGCCGTCGTAGCGGTACTGCTCGGCGCGGTTCGGGCCGGTGACCGCGGTGACCCGGCCGGCCGGGTCGAGCTGGTAGCGCACCGGGCCGGTCGCGTCGTCGTCGATCCCGGCGAGCTCGCCGTCGGGCCGGTAGTCGTACCCGCGGGAGTGCACCCGCCGCCCGGCGACCGTGACGGTCTGGCCGGTGAGGCGGTCACCCGCGTACGCCTGTTCGAGCACGACGTCGCCGAAGACGCGCCGGGTCTCGGCGCCGCCGTCGTGCCCGAGGCGGATCGACTGACCCGCGGTCTCCAGTGCCACCGGGACGCCGTCCGGGTCGAAGCGCCACACACTGGCCACCCCGGCCGGGGTGCGGCGGTGCACGAGGTGGTTCTCGTCGTCGTAGCCGAACGAGATGGTCCGGCCGTCGACGGTGTGCGCCAGGACGCGGCCCTGGTCGTCGCGCTCGATGTCCACCCGGGACTCGGCGTTCGCCGCGCCGGCGAGCCGGCCGACCGGGTCGTGGGTGAACGTCGTGAGCTCGTCGGCCGCGCGGCGGGAGACGACGTTGCCGAGCACGTCGTAGCCGTACTCCACGACCAGGCCGCCGGACTCCGAGCGCACCAGCCGCCCCGCGGCGTCGTGGGTGTACCGGGTCACCCGGCCGTCGAAGTCGGACTCGGCGGCGAGGCGCCCGGCCGGGTCGTAGGTGTAGTGCCAGGTCAGCCCGGCCGGGTTGGTCACCGCGACCAGGCGGAGCTCGGTGTCGTAGGTGTAGGCCGTCCGCGCGCCGGTCGGGTCGGTCACCGCGGTCAGCAGGTCGAACGAGCCGTACTCGCGGGCTTCGGCCTGGCCGAGCAGGCCGGTGTGGCCGAGCTCGTTGCCCTGCCGGTCGTAGCGCCACGCCTCCTGCGCGCCGGACGGCGTGGTCCGGGCCAGTAGCTTGCCTTCGACGCTCCAGCGCAGCGCGGACCGCGCGCCCGCGGCGTCGGTGACGGACTTCGGGCGACCGAACAGATCGGTGCCGGATCCGCGTTCACGCACCCGGGCGGCGGCCGCCGCCGCGGTGCCGGGCTCGGCGGGTTCCTCGCCGCCGGGTGCCCCTTCGGCGGAACCGTCGGCGATGCCGGGAAGCGTGGTGTACGGGTCGGGCGCGCCGCCGGCCGGGTAGTGGCGCCGCCAGACGCGGCCACCGGCCTCGACCGCGATGTCGAGGGCGCCGTCGAGGTGCCGGGTGACGGCGACGCGGCTGCCGTCCGGCCGGACGACCGCCTGCAGCTCGCCGGCTTCGCCGTGCTCGAACCGCGTCGTGTGGCCGAGCGGGTCGGTCCGGCTCCGCATCCGGTCGTAGCGGTCCCAGGTGTACGCGGTGACCGCGCCGAGCGGATCGGTCTCGCGGACGAGCTGGCCCAGTTCGTTGAACCGGTATTCGCTGGTGTGGCCGAGGGAGTCGGTGAACCTCGTGACGCGCTGCGCCGGGTCGTAGGCGAACCGGCCGTCGAGGAAACCGCCGTCCCCGACGGTCACCACGCACCGCCCGCCGGCGTCGTAGACGTAGCGGTACCAGGCGCCGTTGCGGTCGTGCCAGCCGGTGATCCGGCCGGCGTCGTCGTACTCGAACCGGACCGGGGTCTCCGACGAGTCGGACACCCCGACCAGGCGCCCGCGCGGGTCGTAGTCGTAGCGGGTGGTGCGGACGCGGTAGCCGGTGTCGCCGTCGACGACGTCCACCGCGACCACGCGGCCACCGGAGGTGGTCAGCGCCACCTCGTAGCCGGCCGAGTGCGTCAGGCGCGACGGCTCGCCGGAAGGCGTGTAGGCCACGGAAATGACGGCGCCGCCGACGTCTTCGACCCGGTGCAGCGGCTGCAGCGCGTCGCCGCGGCCGGGCAGCGGCGCGAAGGTGAGCGTGCGCCGGGCCAGGGGGTCGTGCAGCGTGTAGCCGGTCGCCGTGCGGGTCAGCGGCCGGCGCGGTCCTTCCAGCGGCAGCACCGGGACGCCGGGTCCGGCGTGCGGGTACACCAGCACGAGGCCGTCGGCGGAGAAGTAGCAGACGTGCTCGTCGTCGAGCTCGAGCCGTTGGTCCACAGTGGACGTCCACGTGGGACCGAACCACAGCCCGGCCCGGTAGGACGAGATGTGCGTGCGGTCGAGCACGAGCGGGAGGGGGTCCGGCAGTTCGAGGTCGCGCTGCTCCAGCACGACGTCGCCGTTCGCGACGTCCACCGGGTCGGACTTGCAGACGCGGTCGTCCGGGCCGACGCCTCGGTCGCGCGGGTTGTCCGGTTTGTTCGACGAGCCCTTGCCGCCGTCGCCCTTGCCCGCGCCCGAAGGGGTGGTCGAGCCCCCGCCGGGGGCCGGGTCCGGGCTCTTCGGGGGGTCGTCGGGCCCCTTCGACGCCGGGGGCGGATCGGCCTTCGGCGGGTTGTCGCCGCCCTTCGCGCCGGACGTCGTGGTGCCGTCGCCCTTCGCGCCGGAGGGCGAGGTGTTCCCGTCCGGCGAACCGTTGCCCTTGGGGCCGCCGATGTCCTTGGGATTGCCGTTGATGTCGGCGTGCTTCGGCGGCGGCGCGGACTTGCCCGGCTTGATCTTCCGCAGCGCCTTCGCCGCGTCCGAAAACAGATCACCCGCCCGCTTCAGCAACGGCACCAGCGCCTTGAGCGCGGTGACCAGCCGCTTCACCAGATCCGCGATCTTCGACGCCGTCTTCGCGACCGCGTTGATCACCTGCGGGACGACCCAGGTCATCCCGATCCCCAGGGTGAACACCACCTGCAACGCCCAGCTGATCAGGTGCCCGATCAGCTCCGCGATGATGTCCCGCACCAACGCCCGCACCGCCGCGACGACCTCACCCGCGGTCTTCACGCCACTGGAAGCGCCCTCACAGCCCTTCTGCGCCGTCTCGAGCAGCGTCACGGTGTCCTGCGCCCGCTGCCGGTAGGTGTCGGCGGCGTTGCCGGTCCAGGACGCGGTATCCGCCTTGACCATGCCGGTCAGGTCCTCGCCGATGCTACCGAGCTCGGTGGCGATGTTCTTCCACGTCTCCGACTGCGCCGCGATCTCGTCGGCGTTGCCGGTGAGCCCGTTGAGAGCCTCCTTCAACGGCCCCACGTGCTCGATCAGCCACCCCACCCCGGCGGCCAGGATCGCCCCGAACGGATCCATCGCCATCGACAACGCGTCCAGCGCCGTCCCCACCGAACCGAGCGCCACCGACGCCCAGTCACCACTCTCGATGGCCGACTTCAGATCGTTCGCCGACTCCAGCAGCGAAATACCCGAATACGCCGTCGTGGAATCCTTGGTTTCCGCGACCAGCGGGTTCACCACGGATTGTTGTCCTCATCGTCGGAGGGGGCAGGCCGCCGCGGCGGCGTGGCCTGCGGGGCCGCGGGGGTGGGCGGGACCGCCGCGCCACCCGCCGGGGACGGCGGCACCGGCCCGGGCGCGGCGGGCGGCTGCTCGTCCGGTTCGTCCGGGTCGGGGAACCGGCCGCGCAGGGAGTCGAGCAGCGCGCCGCGGGTCTCGCGGTCCTCGTCGCCCAGCTGCTCGGCCATCACCCCGGCGACGCGGTCGGCGATGCCCGACTGCGCCCGGCGCATCGTCGTCAGGATCTGCCGCGACAGCTCGTCCAGCGGGAACGACTTGACCTTGTTCGAGAACGTCAGGTCGGTGACGGTGCCGTCCGCGCCGACGGTGACGCTGACCGCGCCGTCGGAGCTGGTCGCGGTCAGGCGCAGCCGTTCGGTCTGCTCCTGCGCCGCCTGGTACCGCTGGGCCTTGGCCGCGAAGCCGGCCGCCCAGTCGTCCATCCGGCGGATCGTCTCGTCCGGGTCCCGGATCAGGTCGCCCAGCCCGTTCGGGCCCGTCATGCCTTCGTCCTCGCTTCCACCGCGCGCGGCGAGGCCGCGAGCTGGCGCTCGAACGGCTGCGCGTTGCCCTCTTCACCGTCGCGATAGGACTGCGCGGCCGTCTTGACGTTGTCCGCCAGCCCGCGCACGCCTTCGACCGACGCCATCAGCGCGTCCTTCGCCTGCTCCCCCGTCGGGCGGATGATCGGCGGGAGGAACGCGCACAGCAGCCCGTAGGCGTGGTCCGACATCGCCGTGTCCGCCGCCGAGCCGGCCGTGTTGAGCCGGTCGACCAGGCTCTCGACGTGACTCGCGTGCGCGACCAAGTCGTCGGGTTCGACCTCGAAGCCGGCGGCCGTCATGCGCTCACTTCCAATCCTGGTTCTTCCAGTCACCGATCACCGGTGGCGCGACCACCTGCTCACCGGCGAAGAAGTTCGGGTCGTCGCTTTCGAGGTAGTCGGCCGCCTTGTGTTCCTTGTCGTCTTCCTTCTTGCCACCGCGTGCTCCGGCGCCCATGCCGCCCATGCCCGGCGTCCCCGCCGCGCCGGCCGCCCCGCGGCCCGACATCGCGTTGCGCGCCGCCGCCGCTTCGGCTTCCGCGGCCGCGCCGCCGCTCAGGTTGCCCGCGCCGCGCATGCCCGCGCCGCCGGCACCGGCACCCCCGGCACCGGCACCACCGGCACCGCCGCCGCCGATCCCGCCGAGGGAACCGCCGCCACCACCGCCGCCGCCCAGGGCGCCGAGCCGGCTGGCGATGCTTTCGCCGTTGATCCCGCCGCCGCGGCCGATGGTCGGCATCTTGGCGCCGCCGGGGCTGTTGAGCCCGCCGGTGCCGGTGGGCAGCCCGGTGATCGGGTCGATGCCGGGCGGGGTGAACCCGGGAATCGGGCTGCCACCGCGGCCGCCGCCCCCGCTGTTCGGGATGTCCGGAAGGGGAATGTTCGGCGGCGTGTAGCCGCTGCCGCCGGTGCCCCCGCCGCTCGGGATGCCGGACGGCGAGAAGCCGGACGAGGTCGTCGAGTCGTCGAAGTGCGGCAGCGACGAGCCGGGGATGCCGGCCCCGCTGAAGTTGCCGCCGGTGGGCGTGTCGGGAACGTCGAAGTTCGGCGGCGTGAAGCCCGCACCGCCGCTGCCACCCACGCCGCTGCCACTGCCTGAGATGCCACTGCCGGAGAAGCCGGAACCCTCGCCCCCCGGAATGCCGCTGCCGGAAAAGCCGGAGCCGCCGGCGCCCGAGCCGCCGCCGGGAATCCCGGGGATGCCCGCGCCACTGCCCCCTGCACCACTGCCCCCCGCGCCGGATCCTCCCGCACCACTGCCTCCTGCACCACTGCCTCCCGCGCCGGAGCCGTCCAGGGCCGCGGCGTTGAGGTCGGCCGGGGTCCGCGCGGTCGTGGCCTGGTCCATCGCGGTCCGGGCCATCAGCGGCTGCTGCGCGCCGCCCGCCCCGGCGCCACCCGCCACGGCCGTCTCGAACGGGCGCGCCGTCGCGGTCGGCAGCTTCGGCGGGGCCGGGAACCGCGGGGTGGCGACCGCGCTGCCGATGGTCTCGTCGTACTGCGTCATGATCTGCGCGGCGTGCTCCCGCGCGGCCTGCTGCGCCCGGTAGGTCTGCATGGCTTCGCCCGCGGCCGCCGCGTACTGCACCGGGTCGGTCATCGACATCAGGCGCTGGTTGGTCGACTGCAGGTCGAACTGGACCGGCGGGTTCGCGGCCATCTGCCGCTGGGTCTCGTTGAGCGCCTGGGAGTGGATCTCCTGTTGCCGCCCGGCGAGCGTCGCGCCCTGCGCGGTGGCGCCGAGCCACTTGCCGACCCCGGCGAGGTGCTCGCGCACGGCGTCACCGGCGCCACCCTGCCAGTTGCCGGTGCTCGCGCTGATCGCGCCGGCGACGGCCTTCTGGTGCGTGCCCAGCTCGTTGCCGACGCGCACCCACTCTTCCGAAGTTTCCGCGACGGTCGCCGAGTCGGCGTCCTGCGTGATGGCTTCGTTCATCTGCTCGTGGCTGGCGTTGGTCCACAGCGTGCGCGGCGGCCCACCGGTCTCGCGCATGGCCAGGCCCTCGTCGAGGCCGTGCTTGGCGTCGGCGAGGTGCTGCTCGTAGAGGTCCTGGATCTTGCGGTCGCGCAGCACCGGATCGACGGCCGGGCCGAGCCAGCCGCGCCGGATCTCGTCGTCGACCTGCCGGGTGGCCATCTCCCGGATCTGGTCGCCCGAGGGCGACTTGTCCGTGGTCAGCGGCCCGACGTAGTACTTCGACGACGAATCGGCGGTGATGTCGTAGAGCGGGTTGCGCGGGTCGTAGTCCGGGGACGAGGGGTCCGACACGGACTGGGCGGTGGGTGCCACGGTCTCCCTCAGCTGTGGTCGGCGGGCGGGATCGCCGCGAGCGTGGCCCGCGTGTCGTCTTCCCGGGACTTGTAGTTCTTCTTCGCCAGCTTGATGGCCTCGATGTAGGTCGGGAACTCCTGCCGCGCGGCCTGCAGCTGCGTGAGCAGGCCCTGGTCGTCGGCGGCGGTGCTGACCATGTGCGCCGAGACCCACTGACCGGTCGCGGTCCGGCTCATCGCCGGCGCGTCGTGCAGCCGCTGCAGCGTGGCCCACCGCGCTTCGAGCGACTCGAGCACGCCCTCGAGCGCCTCGATCAGCTGGTTGCCCGTGGTGTCGTCGACCGCGAAGCCGCCGCTCTGGGCGAGCCGCTTCAGCTGGGCCCCGGCGAGGCCGACGCGAACCGCGGCCATCGCCTTCGCCTCGGGCGCCGCGGCCGAGTCCATCTGCTTGGTGGCCTGGAGAGCCTGCTGGACTACCCCCGCGGTCTCTTCGGTCATCAGGACTGTTCCTCCCCGCTCAGTAGACGGCCGCGATGGCGTCGCGGATGGCGCGCGCGAGGTCGGCCCGCCCGGCCGGCACGTACTCCGCCGTCAGTTCACCGGCCTCGCCGGTCCTGGTGTGCACCAGGTAGCGGCCGTCGGCGGTGTCGAGCCAGCTCAGCGGTTCCCCGGCGAGCCGTTCACCCCGCCGCCCCTGCGCGCTGACGGCGATGTGCCCACCACCCAGCCGAGGTTCGGCAAGCACCCGTTCGAGCACGGCGACATCCGACGGCTTCGGCGCCGGAGGCCGCCGTCCCGGCCGCACGACGGCCTTGACCTCGATCATCCCGAAGGCATCGGTCTCTTCTTCGTCGAATTCGGCCTCGGCGATCCGCTTCGCGGTCATCGCCGAGACCTCCCGCTCGGCGGCCCGGTGCACGACGTGCCGGCCGGTGGTCGCGGCCGGCGCCGGAGGCAGCACCCCGGTGACGACCTCGACGAGGTCCTCGTCCGCGAACAGCGAGAACAGCAGGTCATCGGTGTCCGGAGCCTGCGTGATGCCGAGTGCCTGGGCCCCATCGGTGACGACGAGAACGGCAACATCGGCCCCCAGACCATCGATCCCGCTGACGGCGACCGAAACGCGCGATCCGGCGAGCAGCTCGAACGCCGTCCGCACGCCGGGGTGCAGCTCACCGGAGACCGAAAGCCGCCGTTCCTCGAGCGCGTCGTAGACCTGCCGCGCAACCCGCACGAACCGCACGGGATCGGCGGGCAGGTTCCCGGCCCGCAATGGGTACCGCCGGACACCGCCCCCGGTCGCCCGGCCGACGACGAGCGCTTCGACGACCTCGAGGACGAACTCGAACCGCTCCGCCATTTCCCCTCGCCGAGTCCTTTTCGTCAAACCTTCAAGCAAGATCCTTGACGAAGATTAGCAGTGCCGGAAGAGGCGGCGTCGGCACCGCCACCCGGATGCCCGAAAGACCACGATCCCCTGCACTGAGCGGGCAAAGCCGGGCTGGCGGGGGTCTATCGCCCGAACGCGTGGCCGCTGGACCGGGTCGGCAACGGGCCGGAGTGCGGAGACGGCGGTCGGGCACGGTCTGTTGCGCCGGATTCCGCCGCGGTGGTGGTGGCGGTCGCACGGATGGTGGCGGGTGGTGGTGGCGGCGGTCGCACGGATGGTGGCCGCAGCCTTCGGTGGAGTGGTGGCGGCGGCGATCGCAGCAGCGGCATCGATGGTGGTGGCAGACTTCGGTCGTGACTGCGGCAGTGGCCTTCGGTCGCGGCGGTGGCGGTGGCGTGGCGGTGGCGTGGCGGTGGCGGTGGCGGTGGCGGTGGCGGTGGCGGTGGCGGTGGCGGTGGCGGTGGCGGCGATCGCACACCAAATGCAGCGCCCGCCGAGGTCAGGGTGTCTCCTGTCGGTCATTGAGCGGATGTCGTGGTCCGTTCTGACGCGATCGCCCTTCACTGCGCGCCCCAGTTGCCGTCGTCGGTATCTGAGTCAAGGAGCCGCGCGTGGGTGTGGCCCGTAACCGGGTGGCTGCGGGCCTTCCCCCTCCTCAAGCCGCGAACGGCAGCGGTTCGTGGAGGTTGTTACGCCTGGGTTTTCGGCGTTTGTCCAAAAACACCGGTGGCAGGAACTCCGGGAGACCGTCGACGGCGATGCGAACCTCCCACCCGGAGCGGTGCAACAACCGGTGGTGGTGAGCACACATCAACACCAGGTTGTTCAGATCGGTGGGGCCGCCGTCAGCCCAGTGACGGATGTGGTGACCCTGACAATGCCGTGGCGGGCGATGGCAGCCGGGGAACGCGCACCCACGATCCCGCAGGAACAACGCCCGACGCAGACCCGCCGAGATCAACCGACGCAAACGCCCCAGGTTCAGCGGTTCACTCTTCTCGCCCAGCACCGCCGGGATCACCATGCTGTCACACGCCTGCACCCGAGCTTCCGCCGCAGACATCGCCCCGGTATCGCCCAGCGTGGCCCGACCGACCCCGGACTTCAGGTCCTCCAACGACACCGCGACCATCACGTGCGCCCGCTCACCGGCCTGCATCGGCAGATCCGGAGAATTCAGCGCAAGGTCGACCGCATCAGAGAACGCGTCACCGTACCGTTCCTGCGGAGAACGGAAGTCCGGCCCCTCATCACCGGTGCGACGCTCAGCCAGAGCGTCCAGCAGAGCGCTGGCGCGGGTACCGGTCTCATCATCGAACCTGCCGTTCAACTCCCACACCCCAGTCCGCTTCCGGCGCAGGAACAACTCGCGGGAAGGGGCGGCCGGTTCGGTGGCGTCGGGCTCCCGCCCATCAGGATCCAGGTGAGCAAGGATCCGGGCACCGAGGGCGGCGACCTGCCTATGCCCCGCCTCACCGGCAAAAGCCAACAAATCCCGCTCAACACCAGCACAATGTTCAGGCGCAACCTGAGACAGAACACCGGTAATCACATCGATCATCGAGTTACTCAGCCGCCCAGACCGCGCAGCGACACCCGTAGCCGGAGCCACCGCAGGAACCGGACTGCCATCAAGGTTGCAACCAGGGTTGAGAGCCCGAGCACGTTTCACTAAACGCTCAGCAGCCTGCCGCGGAACATCACCAAGATGCTCCAACAACCGCGCAACCGACCGATAACCGAACAGCCCCACCACACCCCGCCGCTCAATCTCCACCAACACAGCACCCAGCTCAGCCTCAGCCGACCGCATCACCGCCAGCAACGAACCGACACGGTCGGCCAAAGCCACCGCATCAGCTCCCTGCACCACGTCACCGGACATACCCCCAACCTACCGACGATCGAACACAAGTTCATCACACGATCGGGGGTGACTGTTTCAAGTTATTTCGACAGTTGTTGGCAGCCAGGGGTTTACACTCACCGAGAAGCATCGGCATAACGAGCCGAGAGCACCCGCAGCCGTTCCACCAGTTCCGGAGGAGACTCCACCTCGAACGGAACATCCAGCATCCCCACCACAAAAGCCACGATGTCGAAAGAATCCGAAGCCAGCTCGACCAGGCAGGTACGCGCATCGATCGGGGTGACCACGCCGTCCACGCGCCCGCTGAGCGAGGAAGCCGGCGCGTGGACCTTCACCCGGCACTGATAGGGCCACATCTCGCGCCCCATCGTCCGGGTCAGGTACGCCGTGAGGTCACCGTCCGGTGGCGCGCGGTGGGTGAACCGCGGCCCGTTCGGGGTCCGCAACGTCAGCCGGTCCATCCGGAACGTCCGCCAGTCCGCGCGCCCGGTGTCCCAGCCGACCAGGTACCACCGCCGGCCCCAGGAAACGAGCCGGTGTGGCTCGACCGCGCGGCGGGACGAGCTGCCGTCGTGGCTCACGTAGTCGAAACGCACTGTCTCGGCGAAGCGGATCGCCGATGACACCGCCGTCAGGACCTCTGCCGAAACGATCGGGCCTCGTACCGGTAGCGCCAGCATGCTCGACTCCAATGCGGCGACGCGGTGGCGCAGCCGCGACGGCAGCACCTGCTCGACCTTCGTCAACGCCCGCAGCGACGCCTCCTCCAACCCGGAGATGCCCCCGGCGTGCAGGCCGACCACCACCGCGACCGCTTCGTCGTCGTCGAGCAGCAACGGGGGGAGCTCGGCGCCGGCGCCCAAGCGGTAGCCGCCGACCGGGCCCATCACCGCGTGCACCGGGTAGCCCAGCTCACGCAGGCGCCCGATGTCGCGGCGGACCGTCCGCGTCGTCACGCCCAAGCGCGAGGCCAGCTCCGTGCCGGACCAGTCGCGGTGCATCTGCAGCAGCGACAGCAACCGGAGCAGCCGGCCGGAGGTTTCGGACATGATGCGACCATGCCACACGTATAGGACCGCTCCTGTCCTACACGCGCGCCAAGCTCCCCGGCATGGATTCCTTCCGCATCGACGTCCCCCAAGCCGACCTCGACGAGCTGCACCACCGGCTCGCCCGCACCCGCTGGCCGGGCGAGCTGCCCGGCGCCGGCTGGGACTACGGGGTCAGCCAGACCTACCTCGCCGAGCTCGTCGACTACTGGCAGCACGGCTTCGACTGGCGGGCGCAGGAGGCCCGGCTCAACGCGTTCCCGCAGTTCACGACCACGATCGACGGCCAGCGCGTGCACTTCCTGCACGTCCGCTCCCCCGAACCCGGCGCCACGCCGCTGATCATGACCCACGGCTGGCCGAGCACGGTCGCCGACTTCCTCGACGTCCTCGGCCCGCTCACCGACCCGCGGGCTCACAGCGCTGACCCGGCGGACGCGTTCCACGTCGTCGCGCCGTCCGTGCCCGGCTTCGCCTTCTCCGGCCCGACCGCCGAGCGGGGCTGGAACACGCACCGGACCGCCGAGGCGTGGGCCGAGCTGATGCGCCGGCTGGGCTACGAGCGCTACGGCGCCCAGGGTGGCGACTTCGGCAGCATCGTCTCCCCCGAACTCGGCCGGGTCGCCCCGGAGGCGGTGCTCGGCGTGCACGTCAACGCCGTCGCCAACGCCGGGGTGCCGACCGCGCCCGGCGACCTCGAGCGGTTGTCCGAAGAGGACCGCAAGCGGGCGCAGGAGAACGAAGTGTGGTGGTACGGGCACTCCGGTTACGCGACGCAGATGGCCACCCGGCCGCAGACGCTGGCCTACGCGCTCAACGACTCCCCCGCCGGGCAGCTGGCGTGGAACCTCGAGTGGTTCGTGGACTGGGACCCCACGACCACCGGCCAGACCCCGGTGAGCCGGGACGCGATCCTGACGAACGCGACGATCTTCTGGCTCACCGGCACCGCCGGCTCGGCCGCGCGCCTCTACCTGGAGGCGGGCCAGGACGGCTGGGGGGAGCGGCCGGCGCCGTCCGGCGTCCCGACCGCGGTGGTGAACTTCCTCGGCGACCACGCGATCCGCGGCCTGGCGGAGTTGTCGAACACGGTCACGCGCTGGTCGGAGTACGACACCGGCGGGCACTTCGCGTCGCTGCAGGCGCCCGACGTGCTGGTCCACGACATCCGGGCGTCCTTCCGCGACCTTTAGTCCACAGTGGAGGCTCGACGGCGGCGTTTGCCGACGGCGCCGTCGAGCAGCGGCCGCAGCTCCTCGACCACGGTGTCCAGCGGCGCGACGTCCCGGTGCGCCCGCGCCAGGACGATCGCGCCCTCGAGCGCGCTGAGCATCAGCACGGCCAGGGACGCGCTGCGGGCCGGGGGCACCCCCAGCTGCTCGAGGGTGGCGGCGACCGGACGCTGCCACCCCTCGAACGCCTTGCCGACCGCTTCACGCAGGCTGTCGCTGGTGGCGGCGGTGTCGGCCACCGTCGCGACCAGGGGGCAGCCGCCGTCGAAACCCGACGTCGTGAACTCGGCGCGCCACTGGCCGGCCATGGCCGCGAAGAGCTTCCCGGGTGTCGGGTCCTCGATCTCGGCCGCGACGCGCGCCACGCGCCGGGCGGCGTAATCGCCGGCCCAGGCGACGGCTTCGGCGATCAGCTGGTCCTTACCGCCGGGGAAGTAGTGCTGCAGGGATCCCCGCGGCGCTTCGGCGTGGGCGACCACGTCCCGCAGGCCGGTCGCCCCGACACCGTGGATCCGCACCAGCTGCGCGGCGCTGAGCACCATCCGCTCGCGCGGCGTCCTGGTCATCGGCTGCCTCCTTCATGACGTCCGTCATGGTAGCCCAGTCCGGCACGACCAGCGCGAAGTCGCGTTCGCCGCGCTCGTAGGCCGGCACCGGCCGGAACCCCTGCCGCAGCAGCAGCGCCTCGGCGCCGGCGTTCCCCGCCTGGACGGTGGCCCGGACGGTCCAGCCCGGCCAGCGGCCGGACGCCCACAGCCACCGGCTCAACGCGCTGCCGATCCCCTGCCGCTGCCACGCGTCGGCGACGAGGATCCCCGCTTCCGCCTCCCCCGGCGTCTCCGAGGTGAAGTTGAGCAGGCCCACCGGCGCACCGCCGCGGCAGGCCAGCAGCGCAACGCCGTCCGGTGGCCCGGCCAGCAAATACCGGTGGTAGCGCCGGAAGACGTCGGCCGGTTCGGCGGCCCCGCCCATCATGAAGCGACGCCGGAGGGTATCGGGCGAGCAGGCCGCGACCAGGACGGCGACGGACTCGCGGTCGGCGTCGCGGACCTCTATGACGGTGGTCATAGTCCCATGAGAGCACAGTGGGCCCGGCGCCACACTATGACAGCTGTCATAGATCGATCCGGACCGCCGGATTCGGCCGGGAGGGACGCGGGTACGTTGCCGTGGCCGCGCTCCCCCACCGCGAAAGGCGTCCGACGATGCAGCTCTACGCCGAACGGCCGATCCGCCGCACCGCCCAGCTCGTCAGCGATCTCCTCGCCGTGCTGTTCGTCGTCCTCGCGGTGTGGCTGGCGACCTCGGTCTACGACGAAGTGATGAAGCTGCGGGCGCCCGGGGACGGGCTCGTCGACGCCGGCACCGGCCTGCGCGGCACCTTCGACTCCGCGGCGGATTCCGCCGACGGGATCCCGCTCATCGGCGACGCGCTCGCGAAGGCCCTGCACGGCGGTTCGGCCGTCGGGACCAAGTTCGCGGACGCGGGGCGGTGGCAGATCGAAGCGGTGGAGAACCTGGCGTGGTGGATGGCGGCGATCATCATCGCCCTGCCCGTCCTGACCCTCGTGGTCACGTGGTTGCCGCTGCGCTGGCACTTCACGCGCCGGGCCACGGCGGCCGCGCAGCTGCGAGCCCTCGGCGACGAAGGGCTGGACCTGCTGGCGCTGCGGGCCCTGGCGACGCAGCCGTTGCACCGCCTGGCTTCCGCGGGCGAGGTCGCGACCGGCTGGCGGCAGCGCGACCGGGACGTCATCGAGAAGCTGGCCGGGCACGAACTGGCCCGGCACGGCCTCGTTCCCTGAGCCGGAGGTCTCCCCGCCGGGGCTCAGGACACCGACGGGGAGACCCTCCGCACTCCGCGGGCCGGAGAGCTCAGCCGACGGAGGGGCCCATCCCGAGGGACTGCGGCGTGCTGGCGTCCGGCGAGGGCTGGTGCAGGCCTTCGTCCAGCGGGCCGAATTCGGTCATCAGCGCCCGGCTGCCGCCCCACGGGGTCTGCTCCTCGGCGATCAGCGAGTTCGTCGTGAGCAGCAGGCCCGCGACCGAAGCGCCGTTCTGCACCGCCGAGCGGCACACCCGCAACGGGTCGACGACGCCCATCGAGACCATGTCGCCGTAGCGGTCGTGGAGCGCGTCGAAGCCCTCGTCGTCGCCGAGCTCGCGGGTGCGTGCGACGATCTCGTGGGCCGGGTGCCCGGCGTTGTGCGCGATGAGGAACGCCGGTTCGGCCAACGCACGCCGCACGATCTCGACGCCGATCGCCTGGTCTCCTGCCAGCCCCAGGCCTTCCAGTGCCTTCTCGGCGTGCAGGAGTGCCGCTCCCCCGCCCGCCACGATGCCCTCGGCCATCGCCGCCCGGGTCGCCGACAGGGCGTCTTCGACCCGGTGCTGCAGCTCCTTGAGCTCGGCCGGCGTGGCCGCGCCGACGCGGACGACCGCGACCTTGCCGGTCAGGGCACCGATCCGCTCGGTCAGGACGTCCTCGTCGACGCCGAACCGGGCGCGTTCCAGTTCCGCGCGCAACTGCCCGACCCGGAACTCGACGGCCTCCGCGGAGCCCGCGCCACCGACGATCGTGGTGCGGTTCTCGGTCACCCGGACCTGCTTGGCCCGGCCGAGGTGCTCCGGCGTCATCGTCTCCATCGTGAACCCGGACTGGCGCGAGAGCACCGCGCCACCGACGATGGCGGCCAGGTCCTCCAGCTTGTGGAGCCGCCGGTCGCCGAACCCGGGCGCGCGGACCGCCACCGACTGGAAGGTGCCGTTCACGTGGTTGTGCACCAGCATGGACAGCGCCGTGCCTTCGACCGTCTCGCCGATCACGACCAGCGGCCGGGGGGCCCGCATCACCTTGTCCAGCACCGGCATCAGCTGCTGGACCTTGGTGATCTTTTCCGCGCACATGAGGATGTACGGGTCGTCGAGCACCGCCTCCAGCCGGCCGGGGTCGGTGACCAGGTACGGCGAGAGGTAGCCGTTGTCGAACTCGAACCCTTCGACGAACTCGACGTCCATCCCGATGGACGGCGACTCCTCGACCGTCACCACCCCGCCCTCGCCGACGGTGTGCAGGGCCTTGGCGATCACCGCGCCGACGGCGTCGTCGTCGTTGGCCGAGATCGCCGCCACCCGGGCGTAGTCCTGTTCGGACACCACCGGGTGCGCCTGCTTCTCCAGGTGCGCCACCAGCAGGCCGACGGCGTGGTCGATGCCGCGCTTGACCAGCACCGGGTTGCCGCCGTCCGCGATCGCCCGCATGCCTTCGTGGACGATCGCCTGGGCGAGCACGGTGGCGGTGGTGGTGCCGTCGCCGACGACGTCGTTGGTCTTGATCGCCGCTTCCTTGACCAGCTGCGCGCCCATGTTTTCGAACTGGTTCTTCAGGTGGATCTCGCGGGCGATCGTGACGCCGTCGTTGGTGACCACCGGCGAACCGGTGATCTTCTCGATGATCACGTTGCGGCCCTTGGGGCCGAGGGTGGACTTGACCGCTTCGGCCAGCTTGTCGACGCCCGCCAGCAGCAGGTCGCGGGCGTCCGGGCCGAACCGCAGTTCCTTCGCCATGTGCGGTGCTCCTAGGGGGTGAGGATGGCCCGGCCGCGCACGCGTCCGGCGTCGAGGTCGGCCAGGGCGTCGAGCGCCGCGTCCAGGGGGTACTTCTTCGTGTGGAGGGTGACCTTCCCGGCCTGGGCGAGCACCATCAGCTCGGCCAGGTCGTTGTAGGTGCCCACGAGGTTGCCGATGACGTTGCGCTCGGTGGAGATGATGTCGATCGTCGGGATCTCGATGTTCGACCCGTAGCCGATCACGAAGTGCGACCCGGCACGCCGGGTCATCGCGAACGCGTCCTGCTGGGCACCCTGTTCGGCGACGAAGTCGAGCACGACCTCGGCACCGTTGCCGCCGGTCAGGTCGAGCACCGCTTCGACCTGCTTGCCTTCGGCCAGCACGGTTTCGTCGGCCCCCAGGGTCGACGCCAGCTCCAGGGCGTCGGCGTTGCGGTCCACGACGATCACGCGGGCGGCGGTCAGGGCCTTCAGCGACTGGATGCCGATGTGCCCGAGCCCGCCGGCGCCGTTGACGACGCAGGTCGTGCCCGGGTACAGCCGGGGGACGGCCTTGCGCACCGCGTGGTAGGCGGTGATGCCCGCGTCGGCCAGCGCGGCGACGTCGGACGGCTGGGTCGACGAGTCCAGCTTGATGCACGCCCGCGCCGACGTCAGCAGGTACTCCGCCATGCCGCCGTCGGAGTCGATGCCCGGAAAGCTCCCGTTCGGACAGTGCATGTCGTCGCCCGCGCGGCAGGCGTGGCACAGCCCGCACGTCGGCGTCGGGTGCAGGATCACCGTGTCGCCGACCTCGACGTTCGTCACCGCCGGGCCGACCTCGTGCACCCAGCCGGCGTTCTCGTGCCCGATCGTGTAAGGCAGCTGGACGCCGGACTTCTCGGCCCACTGCTCCTCGATGATGTGCAGGTCGGTGCGGCACACGCCGGCCCCGCCGATCTTGACCACGACGTCGAAGGGACCGGTGGCGCGCGGCTCCGGGACGTCCTCGAGCACCGGGTGCTGGTGGTATTTCTGCAGCCGCACGGCCTTCATCCCGTGCCCTCCTCTTCACCGGTGAGGGCGTACCGCGCGCGCAGCATGCCGCGGCACACCCCGGAATTGGCCTCCATGCTCGTGCGGGTCAGCCGGGCGAAAGCGAGGTGCCGCTTCGCGCCGTCCGCCGGTACCGCCGCACCCGTCGCCGGGTCGAGCAGCAGCGGGTCGCCGTCCTCGGCGGGCAGGCCGAGCTCGCGGCGGCGGGCCCGCAGGCGGTCGAGGTCCGGCCCCGGCGGAACGTCGCCGAGGGTCAGCGACGCCGGGTCGAGCCCGGCGACCGACCGGCAGACCCGGTCGGTGCCCGCCAGGACCGCCTTGCGGACGAAGTCGTGGCGCAGGGTGTCGAGCTCGTCGACGGCCTCGCCCTCGAACGACGCCACGAACCCCTGCCGCGCCGCCACCCCGCGGTTGATGACATCGGCCGCGAAGTGGTCGTCCAGCTTGAGGTCGAGCCCGGTCAGGCCCGGCACCCCGGCGACGGCGTCGTAGGCGTCCGCGACCATCAGGAACGCGAAGTTGGGCGCGCAGAAGTACGTCGGCAGCCGCAGCCGGACGACGGCGTGGCCCGCGTCGCTCACCTCGCAGCGCGCCACGAACCCGAGGTCGGTGAGGGGTTCGTCCAGTTCGGGATCGCGGACGGTGCCCAGCGCCGCCCACACGGCGGCGCGGGCCCCGGTCACCAGCGTGGTCATGAGTTCGGCACGCCGACGGGCTCGACGTTCTTCGGGTCCGCGAGCCGCAGCTCCTCCGGCACGTCGATGCCGTAGAGGCGGGCGGCGTTCAGCCCGAGGATCTTCTTCTTCTGGTCGACCGTCAGCGGCGCGAAGTCCGACAGCTCGTCGTCACCCGGCATGTTCCAGTCGACGAAGCCCTCGACCTGCCACTTCGGTTCCCAGATGGCGTAGTCCGCGCCGAAGATCAGCTTGTCTTCGCCGAGCCAGAACATCAGCTCGCCCATCACCTTGGCGAAGAACTTCGGGCGGGCGTGCATCAGGCCGCCGACGACGACGGCGAGCCCGGCGTAGACGTTCCGCTCCTGGGTGGCCATGAAGCAGAAGTCTTCGATGCGCGGCAGGCCGACGTGCTCGACGATGAAGTTGAGACCCTGGAAGCTCGTAGCCGCTTGGTCCACATCGGACACGTCGAAGGCGTCCTTGTCCAGGGGCCAGATCGTCGGGCCCTTGTGGATGTGGACGTTCTTGACACCGAGTTCCTCACACTTCTCGAGATAGCGCGCGGCTTCCGGGTCCTTGAGGCTCCAGCCCCGGGAGTCCCCGCGCCACTCGGCCGTGTAGAGCTTGACGCCCTTGCAGCCGTAGCGTTTGACACGGTCCTCGAACGCCCTCAGGCCCTCGTCGCCCTCACGCGGGTCGAAGGTCGTGTTGACGAGGAACTTGCCGGGGTGCTTCTCGGCCAGCGCCGCGTCGGCCTCGGTCGTGTTGAACCCGTTCTTGTACCACTGCCGCAGGTTGGTCGGCTGGAAGATGGCCGTGTCGACGTGCCCGGCCTCGAACAGGTCGTGCATCATCAGTTCCTCGGAGTACTTCTGGAACCGGTCGATCGGCCAGTGCGTCTCCTTCGGGCCGAGCCCCTGGTAGGCGTGGAAGCACTCGATCCAGCCCTTGGCGTATTCCTCCTGGCCTTCGATCCAGTTCTCCGGGCTCGCGTCCCAGAAGTGGGTGTGGGCGTCCACCACGAAGTATTTTTCGCCGTCTTTCTCGTACATCGTTGATCCTCCTGAGCGGGATCGAGTGCTCTGTTGTTCCGAGGCTTCGCCCCGGGCCGGGGGCTCCGCCACCCGGAGTCCCCGAAAAGCGGTTCAGCGAAGGGGCTTGAGATCGAAGTCGAGGTATTCGGCCGCGTCCTCGGGGTTGGCGAACATGATCGTGCGGTCGTCTTCGTGGATCATCCGCCCGTAGTGGGTCGACATGCTCTCCTCGAACTCGGCGGCGTTGAACCAGCCCTCTTCCTCGCCGGCGGCCTCGTCGACCTCGGCGTAGACCAGGTCCGTCCGGCCCTTGGCGTCGACGCGGATCATCGAGGGAAGCGGCGTCACGGTCACGTTCTCCTTGGTCGCCATGACCTCGGCGATGATCGCGCCGACCTGGTTGTTCATCAGGGTGAAGCCGCACATGCCGGACGCGGTGCTGTCCGCCTTGAACGGGCTTTCCGCGGTCTTGAAGACAGTCACTGGCCCAGCTCCTCGGGTGCCTTGAGACCCAGTTCGGACAGGATTCCGGCGAACCGGCTCTTCGCCCGGTCGAGACCGTCCTCGAACCGGATGGGCTTGGCGTCGGGCTGCGACCACAGCGGCTGCAGCGCCCGGGCGGCGGCGATGCACTTCGGCACCCAGTCCTGGAGCCACTTCTGCAGCAGCGCCTGGTTGTGCCCGGCGAACTCCTGGTCGTTGATCAGCAGGTGGCACATCGCCTTCGTGTAGCGGAGGTCGCGCTCGGAGAAGTCGAACTCCTCGGCACCGACCAGCGTCGGGGTGACGAAGTCGCCGTTCGCGGGCGCGGCCTGCTGGACCAGGTTGCTGCGGAACAGCTCGCCGACGAGGGGTTCGAAGACGACGTTCGCGGCGAAGATCGCTTCGCCCCAGTCCCAGATCCCGGTCAGCTGCTCGGCGGTCTCCCGCACGCCCTGCCAGGCCGGGTCCTCGTTCCAGGTGGCCAGGTGGGCGGCGCCGTCGAAGCCCTCGACCTCCTCGGTGAGCGTCAGGTTGTACAGCGCCAGGTCCTGCGCCGCGCGGATCCGGTGCATGCTGTTCACCGAGATCGCGTTGTTGTGCATGTTCGTCGGTGCGCGGCGGTTGGCGTTGGCGAACAGGTACAGGCCGAGGCCGTGGTCGACGTGCATCCAGGCGCCGACGTGCTTGGCGACGAAGTCGATCCAGTTGCGGTTCCACTGTTCGAACGCCTTGGCCTGCCGCGCGGCGTCGATGTTCTGGTTCAGCTGGCGCACGACGTTCGCGTTGTAGCGGTAGAGGGTAAGCTCCCACTCCTCGTTGGGGTCGCGGAACTCGTGCCAGCCGTGGGCCGGCCAGTCGTACCCCTTCCCGCCGGAGCCCGGGCCGCGCTCGGGCAGCGGCCGGTCGGAGCCCCACGCCTTGAGCGCGGTCCACTCCAGCGGGTACCCGGCCTTGCCGTCGGCGAAGGCGTAGAGCCAGCCCTGGGACAGGTAGTGCCGCGGGTCGGGCTGGACTTCGACGGTGACGTCCTCGTAGTGGCTCTGCTTGCGCTTGGCGGCGGTGAAGTAGTTGAACCGCCGGGCATCCGAGTCCGGGAAGACCTTCGCGCCCGCCTCGGCGTCGGTGAACGCCGGCTTGGGCACGCTGCGTTCGTGGGTGGCTGTCATGGGGTTCCTACCCTTCGCCCGTGGTGGTGAACTTGTCGTAGAAGACGCGCTTGCCGGCGACGCCGAGCGCGGGCAGCAGTTCCAGCGCGGCCTCCACCATCGGCGGCGGCCCGCAGACGTAGGCGTCGGCGCCGGTCAGGTCGAGGCCGGCCCGGCGCAGGACGTCGGTGATCAGGCCGGTCTCGCCGTCCCAGCCGTCGTCACCCGGTTCGGAAAGCGCGGGGACGTACCGGAAGCCGGGCAGTTTCGCTTCCAGCTCGCGCAGTTCCGCCTCGAAGCAGAGGTCGCGGCGGCGGCGGGCGCCGTAGTAGAAGGTCGCCTTCCGGTCGAGGCCGCGCTCGGCCATGGACCGCAGCAGCGCCAGGATCGGCGCCATCCCGGCCCCGCCGCCGACGAAGACCAGGTCCGCACCCGGGTTGTCCCGGAGGGTGAACACCCCGAACGGGCCGGTCACCCGGAGCCGGTCGCCGACCGCGACTTCGGCGGCGAGGAACCGGGAGAACAGCCCGTCGGGGTAGATCTTGACGACGAACTCCAGGAACCCGTCGCGGGCCGAGGTGCTGGCCATGGAGAACGACCGCGTTTCCTCGGTGCCGGGGATCGCGAAGTCCAGGTACTGGCCGGGGAAGAACTTCAGTTCTTCGTCCAGCCGCACCACCAGGTGCCGCAGGTCGTGCGTGACGGGGTCGTTGGCCACGACCTCGACGGTCGCCTCCTGGATCGGCAGCCCGGCCTGGATCATCTCCTCGTCGTAGTTGAGCAGCTCGATGGTGAGGTCCTCGTAGGCGTGGGCCCGGCACAGCAGCGTGAAGCCTTCCTCCTTCTCGTAGTCGGGGAGCGCGAAGGTCGAGTACCGGTCGTGGTCGACGTCTTCGCCGTCGAGGATGAACGACTTGCAGGACGCGCACTGCCCTTCCTTGCAGCCGTGCATGAGCATCACGCCCTGCTCGGCGGCGGCCCGCAGGATCGTGGTGTCCTCGTCGACGTCGATTTCGATCCCGACCGGCTCGAACCGGACGCGGTGCTGTGTCGATGCGCTCTCAGCGGGAGAGAGTGCTTCGAGCTTGTCTCCCATGCCAGGGCCTTCCGCCTCGTCAGGCCTGTGGCGCCGGGCGCCCGGCCGGGCCCTGGCGGTTGTAGTCGGCCACGAAGGCGGCCCGCTGCTCGTCGGTCATCCGGTTGAGGAGCACGTTCGGCGACTGCACCTCGGGCATCCGGCGCAGGTGGTCGAGGGTCCACATCTTCTTCGGGTCGAGGTTCAGGTGCGGCTGCGCGACCATCGTCTTGCCGTCGTCGCGGACGAAGCCCATGTCGGAGACGACGTCGGCCCAGTTCCAGCCGTGGTAGAGCGTCTCCCACTCCCGGGCCCCGACCAGCTGGCCCATGTTCGGGGTGCTGCGGCCCTGGTAGGTGGGCCGGAACGCCTCGGCGTCGGTCCAGCGGCAGGTCTCCGAGCAGTAGGTGCGCCACTGGCCGTCGACCTTGTCGGTGACCATGTCCTCGCGGATCAGGCACGGCACCATGCAGGTCCAGCACCGGTGCGGGTACACGTAGTCCACGTCCTCGGCGACGATCGGGTGGTGCCCGTTCGGCGTCGAAAGGCGGTTGTAGTTCTCCCACCACTTGCCGTACTTGTCGTACCAGCCCGGGTACTTGTACTCGAACCACTCGAAGTCTTCGTCGGTCATCGGGTCGATGCGCCAGTAGTTGGCGAGCCAGCCGGTGGCGAAGAACTGCGCGACCTCGTGCACGTAACCCTTGTTCCAGATCCGGTTCCACGCCTCTTCGATGAGGTCGTGCGGGATGACGAGGCCGTACTTCTCGAGCGGGACGAGGTAGCTGCGGTAGTAGTCGTCGTAGATCCAGCGGCGCCACATCTCCGCGTAGCTTTCGCGGTCCTTGCGGCGGTCCTTGGTGCCGTATTCGATGAACGTGCCGATCGCGGCGTCGACGACGGCGTGGTTGTTCCACCACGCGTAGCGGAGGTCGCGTTCGAGCAGCTGGTGGTTGCTCTCGTCCGACAGCGCCATCAGCAGCGTCGCGTAGCCGTTGCTGATGTGGCGGGATTCGTCGGACTGCACCGAGTGGAACACCGTGGGCAGCAGGTAGTCGCCGTTCGCGGCGGCTTCGGCGGGCATGGCGACGAACAGCGTGTTCGTGAACGCCGTTTCCGCCACGATGGTCAGGTAGACGCTCGCCGCGGTGATGGCGTCGCCGGTGATGAAGCCTTCCGCGAACTGGCGGCCGATCGTGCCGCAGTAGTCGTTCTGGAAGTTGCGCAGGCTCGAGTTGAAGCCGGCCGGGTCGATGTAGTTCTGCATGTACAGGCGCTTGAGGTTCTGCTGGATCGTCGAGTGCCGGACCTCGTCGATCATCTGGATCGCCTGGCCGTTGTGCAGTTCCGGGTTGGGCACCGTGCGGAACAGCAGCGGCATCGCCCGCGCGGCCGAGATCTCCGGCAGCGGGATGATCGACAGGAACAGCTTCTGCCACTCCAGCCAGCGTTCCTGGACCTGGCGGAACATGTTGCCGCGGATCGCGCCGTCCTCGGCGCCGTAGACCCGGTGGTCCTTTTCCTCCTGCATCGGGAAGTACGAGCGGAGGACCTGCTTCAACGGGTCCTTCTTCTTGGCCTTGCGGAAGGTGTAGTCGGTGCCGTAGTGCGAAACCGGGGTGTGGTACGCCGGTTCCCACGACAGTTCCTGGATCTTCTGGTGGGCTTTCGCCACACTTTGGCGACTCATGAATCACTCCTTGTCTCCTGAGCTCGCCGCCCGGGGGTCGTTGACCATTGAACGGGCGCGCTCGCGCGGCGCGGGTCTCAATCTGAGACAGAGCCGCTGCTCAGGGCGCTTCGCCGGGGTCGAGCATCCGGGCGCGCAGCCCGGCGAGCTCCTCGTGGATCCCGGCCTGCACGCGCGCGTCGCCCTCGATGGTGGGAACGATCCCGAAGGCGCGCAGCAGGGCGGCGGCGGGCTCGCCGGGGTGGCGCCGGTCGCCGAGCTCCGGGTGCAGGCCCTGCTCGGCCAAGTGTGTGAAGACCAGGTTGACGATCGTCCAGGGGTTGTACGTCTCGGCGGCCATGACCCCATCGCACCGCCGCCGCGCGGCCGGGAGCGTCTCAATTTGAGACACCGGGACCGGCGGCACGCGCTTACGCTGGACGGGCGGCACAACGGGTGTGCCCGCACCCACGTGGGCCGCGGGGAACTGGAGGTCACGTGGACGAGATGGCGCCCGGCACCCTGCTCGCCGACGACGAGCTCGCCCGCACCCGGGTGCGTTTCCTGACCGCCGAACCCGTACCGGCGGGCGCGGTCCGGCAGACGATCCTCGCCTCGTGGCGGCGGTCGCGGGAGTTCCGGGTCGAAGCCGACCGCATCGATCCGCTCTACCTCGGCGACCAGCACCCCGACAGCCCGCTGGTCCGCGGGGCCGAACCGGTGCTGCACAAGCTGGGCGAGCAGTTCGAGGGCCAGCCGATCAGCCTGATCCTCACCGACGCGAGCGGCGTCGTGCTCACCCAGCAGACCGGTGACGCCGATCTGGCCCGGCACCTCGAACGCGTCGAGCTGGTGCCCGGGTTCAGCTACGGCGAGCAGTCCGTCGGGACGAACGGCATCGGGACCGCGCTCGAGGACGGCCGCCCGACGACGGTGTTCGGCCACGAGCACTACGCCGAGCACCTGGAGAACCTGGCGTGCGCCGGCGTGCCGATCCACCACCCGATTTCGGGCAAGAAGGTCGGCGCCGTCGACCTCACCTGCTGGTACAAGGACGCGGGCGGCCTGCTCGTTGCGCTGGCCCGCTCGACGGCCGAGCAGATCCGCCAGGCCCTGCTGCGGCACAGCGACCTGCGGGAGATGATCCTCTTCCAGGCCTACCTGCAGACCTGCCGCCGGTGGACGGGCATCGTGCTGGCGTTCAACGACGACATCGTGATGATGAACGACCGGGCCCGGCAGCTGCTCGACCCGGCCGACCAGTCGGTGCTGCTCGGCCACGCCACCGAAGCGCTCGCCGGGGACCGCCGGACGCCGGCGACGCTGGCGCTGTCCAGCGGGCTGCGGGTCCGCGTGCTGTGCCGCCGCGTCGCGGGCCGGCGGGAATCGGAGACCGCGGGCGGCGTGCTGACGGTGAAGCTGATCGAGGCCGAGGAACCTCTCGCCGTGCCGACCCCGATGCTGCCCATGTACCTGCCCGGCGTCGTCGGGTCGGCGCCGCTGTGGCTGCGCTGCGGGCACGACCTCGACACCGGCCACCGGCACGGCGAATGGGTCGCGCTGGAGGGCGAGCCCGGCACCGGCAAGCTGACCTTGGCCAAGGGCCTCCACCAGCGTCACCACCCGGCGGCCCGGCTGCTGACCGTCGACGCGGCGCTCGGGCCGGACTGGGCCGCGCTGCTGCGCGAACACGCCGAAGCGCCGATCCGCACGCTGGTGATCCGGCACGCCGACGGGCTGGCGGCCCCCGCGGCCACCGCGCTGGCGGCGGTCCTGCGGACGCTGCGCGAGGACGCGCAGGCACCCTGGGTGGTGGTTACGCTCGTCCCGGAGGCCGAGACCGAGCCGGCGCTGGCCGAGCTGCTGAAGTTCTTCCCCCGGACGGTGCGGGTGCCGCCGCTGCGCCACCACGTCGAAGACCTCGCGGAGCTGGTCCCGCTGGTGCTGAGCAAGCTCGGCTACGGCGGCAGGCTGACGTGTTCGGCGGCCGCGCTGCACCTGCTGATGCGGGCGGAGTGGCCGGGCAACACCGGCCAGCTCCACCAGGTCCTCCGCACGGTGGCCCAGCGCCGCCGCGCGGGCACCATCCGCCCCGGCGACCTCCCGGCGGAGTTCCACGCGGTGACCCGGCGGCCGCTGAACCGCTTCGAGTCGATCGAGCGGGACGCCATCGTGCGGTGCCTGGAAGACGCGGACGGCAACAAAGTCAGGGCGGCGAAGCTGCTGGGCATCTCACGGGCGACGATCTACCGCAAGATCCACGAATACGGCATCGTGCCCCCGGCCCGGTAGCACCTCGTCACTTCGCCGGCGGGTTCACCGCCGCGGCGACGTCGGCGATCGTCTTCGCGTCGACCAGCCCGGTGTCCTCCAGGACCGTCATGTGGTCGAGGACGGTCTGGTTCGCCTGCGTCGCGTGCCGCCGGATGACGTCGTTCTGCGTGCCGGCCCGGACCTCGGCGATGGTCGCGAAGATCTTGCCGTGCGACGCGCGGAGCAGGTTGGCGAACAGCTTGTCGAACTCCAGCCCCTGGGCGTCGGTCAGCTGGCGGACCCAGCCCTGCTGCTCGGCGCTGGCCTGGTCCGGCAGCGTCACGCCGAGCATCTTCGCGTCCTCGCGGACGAGCTGGTCGAGGTGTGCGTGCCCGTCCAGCAGGTGCAGCCCGGCGCGCTTCACCGCTTCGCTGCTGGCGTGGGTCTGCGCCAGGTCGCCCGCGGGGATCTCCCAGAGCCCGGCCTGGCGGACCTTGACCAGGAACGTCTGGTCGAGCTCGGTGACCGGCCCGGCGCCGGCCACGTCGTTCGCGGCCCCGGCTTGGGCGGCCGAGCCCATCTGCATGCCGGCCATACTGCCCGCGCCGTGTGCGGGGACCTGCGCCTGCGTCGAACCGGGCGCGGTCTGGGCACTGGCGTTCAGGACCATGACCGAGCCCACGCCGACCACGGCGAGCGTGGCCACGACGACCAGCGCGGTCCGGGCCTTGGCGCGGCCCGTCATGCCACGGTGATCCGGCATCGTTCCTCCTTCTGACGGCAGTTCGGTACGGGGTACACGGCCGCCGTCACGCGGAGGTTCAGCGAAATCCGGAGAATTTTTCCTACACACCAACGGAATCAGCGCATTGACGCGTCTCTGGCAGAGGAAATCGAAGATGCGGCCGAGCCGGCCGGACACCGGCGGCGTGCGCCGGGAGTGTCCATCTTGACCGATGCTCTTGCGGTTGGCAAGTATTGCGTCATGCAAACCCTCGAAGACGCGGCCCCGGGCGCCGACCCGGACGTGGCCGCCCTCGACGGCCTCACCCTGGTGCTGGTCGGGATCGCGTGGGAATGCGCGCACGCGGCGCCGCCCGAGGTGTCCTTCCCGCAGACGCGGCTGCTGCTCATCCTCGACCGCCTCGGCCGGGTCCCGAGCTCGCAGCTGGCGGCGGCGATGGGCGTGAACGCGTCGTCGGTGACGCGGCTGGCCGACCGCCTGGAAGCCCTCGGTTACCTGGCCCGCGGCCGCAGCCCCGGCAACCGCAGCGTCGTCACGCTGGAGGTGACCGAGACCGGGCGTGCACTGGTGGCGCGGATCCTCGACCGGCGCCACGCCGCGCTGGGCGCGCTGCTGGACCGGCTGCCGCCGTCGCAGCGGAAGGCCGCGGGCACGGCGGCCCGGCGGCTGGTGCACGCGGCCGCCACGATCCCGGCGCTCGGCCCGGCCCCGCTGTGAGAATCCGGCCAAAAGGAGGCCGACCCCCACGCGGCACGTAACCGTTGCCACGAAGTCATTCGGCCGTGGCTGTGGTCGGATCGGCACTGATCGGCACTGTGAGTGCCATCCTGGACGGCATGCCGACCCGGTGGACGTGCCCGCGCTGCGACCGCGAGTTCGCGCGCGCCGGCCAGGGGCACACCTGCGTCCCCGGCTGCACGGTCGACGAGACGTTCGCCGGCCGGGCGCCGTGGCAGCGCGCGGTCTACGACGCCGTCCTCGGGCACCTGCGCACCCTCGGCGACGTCCACGAAGACGCCGTCAAGGTCGGCGTGTTCCTGAAGCGGGACCGCAAGCTGGCCGAACTGCGCCCCCGCTCCCGCGACGTGCTGGTGTACCTGTGGCTGCCCCGGCCGGTCGAAACGGCCCGCATCGCCCCGGCGAGCTGGGCGAGCGGGCCGCGGGTCGGGCACAAGCTGAGCCTGCGTGCGGTGTCCGATGTGGACGACGAAGTCCGCGGCTGGCTGACCGCGGCCTTCGCCGTCTCCTGAAAGCCGGGCGCGTCAGGAGGTGGCCGGGCCGGTCCAGCCCTCGGGCACGTGGCCGAGACGGACCCGCTGCGGGTGGTCGCCGACCGGGACCGAGACGAGCTTCCGCCCGGTCGCGAAGTCGATCGCGGTGACCTGGTCGGCGCCGGCCTCGGAGATCACGCAGGCGCTGCCGTCGCCGCTCACCGTCGCCCAGTACGGCTTCACCGCGGGCACCAGCGTTCCCTGCTGCAGGGTCGCGCGGTCGACGACCGTGGCGTAGTCGTCCATGGTCCCGGCGACGCAGAGCTTGGTCCCGGCCGGGTTCATCGACATGCCGTGGTGGCGCGAGTCGTTGACGAAGGTCTTGCGGTCGTCGCTGGTCGCCGGGTTCTTCGGCAGCTCCTTGACGCGCGTGATCTTGTCGGTCGCGACGTCGTACTCGGCGAAGCCGTTGAAGAACGACACCTGGAAGTACAGCTTCGACCCGTCCGGGGTGAAGGCGACCGGCCGCACGGCGTCCGAAAGGTCACTGCGCCCGAAGGCGTCGAGCCGCTGGCGCATGTCGATCACCTTGACCTGGCGGAACGTGGCGGCGTCGACCACGGTGATGCGCCGGTCCCCCTTGGTGAAGTCCCAGCCCGGGTCGTCGAGGTCGGTGTTGACCTCGCCGATCGACATGTTCCACAGGTACCGGCCGCCATCGGTGAAGACGTTCTCGTGCGGCTTGTCACCGGTGGCGAAGGAGCCCACCTGCTGCCCGGTGACGATGTCCAGCACGTGCACGGTGTTGGACGTCGAGGCGGACACGGCGACGCGGCGGCCGTCCGGCGAGACCGCCATGTGGTCGGCGCGGAAGCCCGACACCGGGAACCGCCAGTTGATCCCGCCGGTCGTCAGGTTGATCGAGACGACGTCGGCGAAGCTCGGCCGCGACGCCACCACCGAAGCGCCGTCCGGCGTGGTGTACATGTCGTCGACGAACTGGTCGTGCCCTTCGCCGGGCCCGTTGCGGATGCCGAGGAAGAACGCCAGCTTGACGGGGTTGAGGTAGATCTCCGCGAGGCGTGCATCCTTGTCCGGGATGATGTTGACGCGCCCGATGCGGGCGAAGGAGCCCCGGGACTGGATGACGTCCGCCGTGCCTTCCCAGTTGTTGCCGACGAACATCACCTCCCGCAGGGCCGCCGCGGCACCGGGGGCCGGCACCGCGGCGCCGGTCGCCAGCAGGGCGGCGCCGGCGGTGAAGCAGGCCAGCCGCGAGAGGTACGACCGCTTTCGACGAACCGGGGAAGTGCGCACGAGGAGACACCTTTCGGCACTGAAGAGGTGTGGTGACCTCCGCGAACCTGTCCGTGGATTTCGCGAAGGAACGGGGTTACTGTCCGGTATTGTCACGATAACCGGCCACCGGAGCCGCTCCGGTAGGGCCGCTCGCCCAACATCGCGACCGCGGTGTTGTGGCCCCGCCACAACGGGAGGGTGCCGTGCCGGCCTCGCCGCTGCTCCGGCAGGTGCTCGACGCGATGGCCGCCGATGACACCGTCGTCAACGAGCTGGTGAAGGCCGCGCGGACCCAGTCACCCGAGGTCGCGCGGCTGCCGGAGGCCGAAAACCGGCGGCACGTCCAGTTCCTGCTCTCCGCCGCCCTGCGCGCCACGACGAGCCCCGACGCCGCCGACTACACCACCGCCGAGGCGCTGGGCGCCGACCGCGCCGAGCAGGGCGTCCCGCTCACCGACCTGCTGCGCGGGGTGCAGGCCGGCCGCACTCTCGCCGCACGGGTCGCCGTCGACCGCGCGCGGGCCGCGGGCGTGCCCGACGACGTCATCCTCGAAACCGTCCTCGACGCCGAGCGCTACACCGGCGCGCTGGAACGGCACATCGTCAAGGGCTACCACGCCGCCGAGCTCCAGCGGTCGCGCACGGTGCGCGACGCGCGGACCCAGCTGCTGCGCACCCTGCTGCTCGCCGGGGACCCGCCCACGCCGGAGGAGGTGCGGCAGGCGGGGCTGCGTCCCGAAGGCCGCTACTCCTGCGTGGTGTCCGACGTCAGCGACCCGGCGCGGGCACGCACGCTCGAACAGGCGCTCCTGGAGTTCGGCGGGGTGTACGGGCTGGTGGAGGGCAGGCTCACCGGCTTGGCGGCGCGCCCGCCCGCCGGGGTCGCGCTCGCCGGCGGGGTCCTGGTGGTCGTCGCACCCCCGGCCGCCCTGCCCGAGCTGCGGGAGGTTCACCGGCTCTGCACGGCGGCGGCGCGGATCGCCGGGCCCGGCTACCACGACCTCACCGAGCTGGCGGGCGAAATCGCGCTGACCGCCCAGCCGCTGCTCGGCGCCCTGCTGACGACCGGCCTGCTCGGCGCCCTCGATCCGGGCAACGCGTTCCACCACGAGCTGGCGGCGACGGCGCTGGCCTACCTCGACCACGGCCAGCGCCTGCGGTCCACGGCCGAGGCGCTGCACCTGCACCCCAACACGGTCCGCTACCGCCTCGACCGGCTGGCCGAGCTCACTCCGGTGGCGCTGGCGGAAAACAGCGGCGGCCGCGTGCTGGACGCCGTGCGGTGGTGGTGGGCGCTGCACCACTGGCTCGACGACCGATAGAGTCAGCCGCATGGCTGAACTTCGCCGCATGCCCGCGACCACGTCCAGCGGAGAATGCGTTTTCTGCGCGATCGGCACGGGCCGCGCCCCGGCGGCCTTCGTGCACGAGGACGACGAGTTCGTCGCGATCGTCGACCTGCGCCCGGTGACCACCGGCCACCTGCTGGTGCTCCCCCGCGCGCACCACGCGGACCTGGCCGGACTCCCGCCCGAAACGGGCGCGCGGATGTTCACGATCGCCCAGCAGCTGGCGGCGGCCCTGCGGCGCACGGACCTGCGGTGCGACGCGATCAACCTGTTCCTCGCCGACGGCAAGGCGGCGGGGCAGGAGATCCCCCACGTCCACCTGCACGTGATCCCCCGCCACCCGGACGACGGATTCGTGCTGGACGCCGATTGGCGGGTGCGGTCGCGGGAGGAGCTGATCGAGGTCGCCGAGAAGGTCCGGGCGGCGCTCTAGGCCTTGTGCGGCACCGAGTGCCCGTCCTGAGTCACGTGGCCCGGGAATCGGCATAGTCCTTCAGCACCAAGGCGTTCGCCGCTTCGCGGATCGGGCGGGCCATCTGCTCCAGGACGCGGTTGCGGCCCGGGAGGTAGGGCATCAGCCGGATCATCCGGGTGTTGAACCACGCGAACGCGCGGGACTGCGGGATGATCCCGCGCAACGCCGTCTTCGCCAGGGCCTGGTTCTTCTCGATGAACGGCCGCATCTGCGCTTCGTACCGGGACAGCGCCGCCGCGAAGTCGTCCGAAGCGGCCAGTTCGCCCGCCAGGACGTACGCGCCCGCCAAGGCGAGGCTCGTGCCCTGGCCCGAGGCCGGTGACGGGCAGTACCCCGCGTCGCCGAGCAGGGTCACCCGGCCGGCTGACAGGTGGTCCATGCTGATCTGGCACACCGGGTCGAAGTAGAAGTCGCCCGCCTCGCGCATCGCCTTCAGCAACGCGGGGATTTCCCAGCCCAGGCCGGCGAACCGGTCGGCCACCAGGTCCTTCTGGGCCTCGACGTCCCGCCGGTCGTAGGTCAGCGGCGGTGCGGTGAACCAGAACGCCGCCTTCGCGTCGTCCGCACGTGCGGTGCTGTAGACGTTGACCATCCGGCCCGGCGCGGCCGAGTGCAGCAGCTCCCAGCGGTCCAGCTGCTGTGTGTTGGGCACCGTCGAGATCGAGATGTAGGCGTCGAACCGGCGCAGGAAGTCCTCCTCCGGGCCGAACGCGAGCGCGCGGACGCCGGAGTGCAGGCCGTCGGCGCCGATGACCAGGTCGAAGCGGCGCGGGGCGCCGTGGGCGAACGTCACCTCGACGCCGTCGGATCGCTGGTCGAGCCCGGTGATCCAGTCGCCGAAGACGTACTCGGTGTGCGAGCGGGTGGCGTCGTGGAGGATCTTCGCCAGGTCGCCCCGCAGGATCTCGGTGTCGTCGCCGTGGCGGAAGCCGAACGTGTCCGCGTCGAGGGTGGCGACCTGCTTGCCGCGCTTGTCCACGAACGCCGCGCCCCGCATGTCGGTGCTCGCCGCGTGCACCTGCTCCAGCAGGCCCATCCGGCGGACGACCTCGACGGCGACCCCGCGGATGTCGACCTTGTAGCCGCCCTCGCGCAGGCTCGGGGCGCGCTCGACGACGGTGGCGTGGAAGCCGTGGTGGTGCAGCCACCAGGCGAGGGCGGGGCCGGCGATGCTCGCGCCGGAGATCAGGATGTTCTTCGTCATGCCCCGAAGCATCGGCGCGGCCGCTGACCGCTCACGAACCGAGCGCGAACCGCCGCTGACCGGCCTCCTCGACGGCCTGCTCGGGCGGCGTTTCCCGGCCACGGCCGAACGCCCCGGCGTAGGCCTCGGCGCCGATGCGCGCCCGGACGCGGTCCGCCACCCCGGCGACGTCGGCGTCGCCGGCCACAGGCGCTCCACGCAGCCCGACCGCCACGCCGAGCAGGAACGCGGCCCGCTCGTCCTCTTCCCGCCCGGCGAGGACGCCGGCCAGTCCTTCGATCGCCTGGGCCGCGCCGGGCAGGTTCGCGTATTCCAGGGCGGTGGCGAGCGCTTCCTGGTGCAGCTCGGTCGCTTCGTCGAGGTGGCCCTCGGCGGCCGCCGTCCAGCCGAAGCCGGTGTGGAGCCGGATCCGCGTCTCGCCGCCGGTCACAGGACCCGCGGCCAGGCCCAGCGCCGAGGAGTACCAGCGCCGCGCCGCGGCCAGGTCGCCCGCGCGCCGGGCGATCTCCCCCAGCCCGCCGCGGGCCCGGGCGAGCGTCAGCGGCGTGCCCGCGGCGCGGGCTCGCTCGGCGGCGGCTTCGTAGTCGGCTTTCGCGGCTTCGGCGTCCCCCGCCCGCAGCACGCCGTCGGCGCGGCGGCACAGCAGGTCGGCCGCGTCCTCGACGGCGCCGAGCTCACCGGCCAGCCGCACGGACTCGTCCATCAGCGCGCGGAACCGCGCGTGGTCGCCGCGCCAGTCCGCGAACTCCGCGAGCTTCTCCAGCGCGCTCGCCGCACCCCAGCGGTCGCCGAGGGCCCGGAAGGCGGCCAGCGACGCCGAAAAGTGCGCTTCGGCTTCGGCGATCCGCCCGCGGTACTGGGCACCGAGGCCGTCGCCGATCCGCGCGAACGCCCGGGACCACGCGTCCTCGCCGATCAACGCGGCCAGCCGTTCGCCGTCATCGGCCTTGGTGTGCGGGGAAAACGCCCACAGCAGGAAGAGGTACGGGTACTCGAGCGGCCCGCCGAGCCGCCGCAGGATCGGCTCGATTTCGCCGTCGGTAGCCGACGCCTGGAGCACGCACAGGACGTACTCCTCGGCCAGCCCCGGCGGCGGCTCGGGGCCCACGGCGGCGAGCACGGCGTCCGCGATCGGCGTCGCCTCGCTCCGCAGGCCACGCAGCCACCAGTACCAGGACAAGGCCGCGATGAGCCGCAGCGCGGTTTCCGGCTCTTCGGTGGCGCTCCAGCGCAGCGCCGCGTGCAGATCGGCGTGTTCGGCAGTCAGCTCGGCCAGGGCCGTCAGCTGGTCCGCGCCGCGCAGCTTCGGCTCGGCGGCCGAGGCGAAGCCGAGGAAGTACGCGGCGTGCGCCGCGCGCCGGTCGTCGCCCTGCTCGGCGCAGAACGCGCGGATGGTCTCCAGCATCCGGTACCGGCCGCCGTCGAACTCGACGAGGGACTTTTCGACCAGGCCGGTCAGCACGGCTTCGGCGTCGGGGACGGCGCAGACGCGCTCGACGGCGGCCGGCCGCGCGCCGCCGGCGAACACCGCGAACCGGCGGGCCAGCAGCTGTTCCTCCGGTTCGAGGAGGTCCCAGCTCCACTCCACGACGCCACGCAGGGTCCGGTGCCGCGGCTCGGCGGTCCGGTCCCCGCGCGAGAGCAGCCCGAACCGGTCCCCGAGCCGCTCGGCGACGTCGTCCGCCGACAGCGACCGCAGCCGGGCGGCGGCGAGTTCGATCGCCAGCGGGAGACCGTCGAGCGCGGCACAGATGCGCGTGACCGCGCCCGGAGCCGGTGTCCCGCCGGGCGCCACCGCCGCGGCCCGGTCGGTGAACAGCCGCGCCGCGGCGCCGGCGGGCAGCGCGCCGACCGGCACCAGCCGCTCGCCGGTCAGGCCCAGTGCCTCCCGGCTGGTGGTCAGGACACGCAGGCCGGCGCACTCGCCCAGCAGGCGCCGAACCAGCCGCGCGGCGCCGATGACGACGTGTTCGCAGTTGTCGAGGACCAGCAGCAGCGGCCGGTCGGCGAGCCCGGCGGCCAGGCGGTCGGCCGGGTCCGCGGGCGCGCCCGGCGTCAGCACGCCCTGTTCACGCAGGCCCAGCGCGGCGAGGACCGCGCGCGGGACGTCGGTCGTCGTCGCGAGTTCGACGAAACACACCTCGCCGGCCGCCCCGGCCGCGGCTTCGACGGCGAGCCGGGTCTTGCCCGCGCCACCCGGTCCGGCGAGGGTGACGAGCCGGGCGTCGCGCAGCGCCGCGGTGAGCCGGTCGAGCTCGGCGCGGCCGACGAACGCGGTGAGCGGCACCGGCACCCGGCGGGCCGGCGCGGGCGCGGCGGCCCGCAGCACCGCGGCGTGGGCGTCGGTGAGCTCGGGCGACGGGTCGGCGCCGAGTTCGTCGGCGAGGCGGGCCCGGATCTCGGCGAACACCGACAGGGCCTCGGCGGGCCGGCCGCTGCCGTGCAGCGCCCGGACCAGCTGGGCGGTGAGGCGTTCGCGCAGCGGGTGCTCGCGGGCCAGTTCCCGCAGCTCGGCGACGAGCCGGTCGTGCCGGCCGAGGGCGAGCCCGGCTTCGACGCGGTCCTCCGTCGCGGCCAGCCGCAGCTCCGCCAGCCGGGCCGCGCGCGGCGGGTCGGCGAGCCCGTCGAGCGCCGGGCCCCGCCACAGCGCGAGTGCTTCGGTGAACAGCTCGAGTTTCCCGGCGGGATCGGGTGTCTCACGGGCCTGGGCGGTGAGCCGTTCGAACCGGTGGACGTCGACCGCTTCGGGCTCGACGGCCAGCCGGTACCCGGCGGGCGTGAACTCGACGAGGCCGTCGGGCGCGCCGCCGTCGCGCAGCCGCCGCCGGAGCCGCGAGACCTGGGACTGCAGAGCCTCGGCGGCGCCCTCGGGCGGGTGCTCGCCGTGCAGGCCGTCGATCAGCCGCTCGGCTCCGACGACGCGCCCGGCGTCGAGGGCGAGCAACGCGAGCAGCCCGCGCAGCTGCGGGCCGCCGAGGGCGACCGGGGTCCCGTCGGGACGGCGGGCTTCGACCGGCCCGAGGATGGCGAACTGCACGGGGACGATTCTGGCCCAGTGCGACGCTCCGGCGGTCAGGTTTCCGCGAACCGGACCGGCCGGTCCTCCGCGTCGAGGAACTTCAGCAACTGCTCCGCCAGCAAGGTCCGGTTGAGCGCGCGGACGTTCACGCCCGGAGCCCGCGGAAGAACGCGCGGACGTCGGCCACGAGCAGCCCGGGCTCCTCCATCGCCGCGAAGTGACCGCCCTGGGCGAACTCCGACCAGTGCGCGATCTTCTCCTCGGGGTCCATGATCCGCCGGACCACCGGCGAGGTGTTGAACACCGCCCAGCCCGCCGGGACGTCCGACGGCGCCAGCCAGCCGTGGGCGGAATGGGCGGCCTCGTAGAGGAACCGGGCCGCGGTCGCGCCGCTGCGGGTGAACCAGTAGAGGCTGACGTTCGTCAGCAGCCGGTCACGGCCGACGCCGCCCTCCGGGTTCGTCCACGCCTGGAACTTCTCCGCGATCCAGGCCAGCTGCGCCACCGGCGAGTCGGTCAGCCCGGCCGCGATCGTCTCGGGCTGGTGCGACTGAAGATCCAGATAGCCGCGTCCCGCCCGCCACGCTTCGCGGGCGGCGTCCAGTTCGGACTGTTCCGCTTCGGACAGGTTCTCCGGCATCGGCAGCTGCTCGCCCGCCAGCGCGATCGTGCCGCGGTCGCTGTTGACGTGCGTGCCGATGACCCGCTCCGGGTACAGCGCGGCGAGCCGTCCGGTGACGCCCGCGCCGATGTCGCCACCCTGCGCGGCGAACCGGTCGTAGCCGAGCCGGGTCATCAGCTCGGCGAAGGCCTCGGTCGTCCGGGCGAGTTCCCAGCCGGGGCCGCTCAACGGCGTCGAGAACCCGAAGCCGGGCAGCGAGGGGACGACGACGTGGAACGCGTCCGCGCCCGGCTCGGTCAGCGGGCCGAGCACGTCGAGGAATTCGGCGATCGAGCTCGGGTAGCCGTGGGTGAGCAGCAACGGCATCGCGTCGGCCTGCGGCGACCGGAGGTGCAGGAAGTGGATCTTCTGGCCGTCGAGCACGGTCGTGAACTGCGGGAACGCGTTGAGCGCCGCCTCGTGGGCCCGCCAGTCGTAGCCGTCGCGCCAGTACTCGGCCAGCTCCCGGACGGCGCCGGCGGGCATGCCGCGGGACCAGTCCGGCTCGTCTCCGGGCACGGGGTCGGCGAACCGGGCCCCGGCGAGGCGCCGGTGGAGGTCGTCCAGCTCGGCCTGCGGGACTTCGATGCGGAAGGGGCGGATTTCGGTGGTCATGAGGAGCACGGTAGGAGCCATTGCGGAAGACTTCCTTCCGCAATTCGTGCGAAGCTCGGAGCATGTTGCCGACCTCCGCCCGCCTGCTACGCCTGCTGTCCCTGCTCGAAACGCGGCGCGACTGGACCGGCGCCGAACTCGCCGAGCGGCTGGGCGTCACCGCGCGCACCATCCGCAATGACATGGGCAAGCTGCGGGAGCTCGGCTATCCGGTCGACGCCTCCCCCGGCGTCCAGGGCGGCTACCGGCTGGGCGCGGGTGCGCAGCTGCCGCCGTTGCTGCTGGACGACGACGAAGCGGTGGCCGTCGCGGTCGGGCTGCGCACGGCCACGGGCGTCGTCGGCATCGGCGAGACGTCGGTGCGTGCCCTGGCCAAGCTGGAGCAGGTGCTGCCGTCGCGGCTGCGGCACCGGGTGCGGGCGCTGCAGGCCGCGACGGTCACGGTGCCCGGCACCGGCCCCGCCGTCGACCCGGACGTGCTGACCGCGATCGCGGCGGCGATCCGGGCGAGCGAGCGGCTGCGCTTCGACTACACGAGCCACCACCGCACGCCGAGCCGCCGCGACGTCGAGCCGCACCGGCTGGTCGGCTGGGGACGGCGCTGGTACCTCGTCGCCTGGGACACCGCCCGGGACGACTGGCGCACCTTCCGCGTCGACCGGATGACGCCGAAGACCCCGAACGGCCCGCGCTTCACCCCGCGCGAGCCCCCGGAGGGTGACGTCGCCCAGTTCGTCCAGCGCAGCGTGGGCGCGGCGACGTGGCGGTTCCACGCCCGCGTGCGGCTGCACGCACCGGCGGAGCACGTGCGGGCCCGGCTGCCGATCGCGGTCGACGTGACGCCCGAGGGCCCGGACCGGTGCGTCGCGGAGGTCGGATCCGACCACGCGCAGATGCTGGGGCTGTACCTCGGGCTGCTCGAAGTGGACTTCGAAGTGCTCGACGCGCCGGAGCTCGCCGCGGAACTGGCGAAGACCGGCGAGCGGTTCCTGCGGGCCGCCGGCGCGGGGAGGGGCCGCGAATGACTTGTCCGTGACCTCCGCGCCGAGTGTCCCGCCACCCACATCCTGGGCACGCTGGGCTCGTGCCGCCGCGTCTGCCACGATCGGGCCATGACCACCCGGGCCGATGGTCCACAGAGGACGGACGCGCGCGGGGTCCGGCGCAGCGCCAGCGCGAGCGCGGTCCTGCGGGCGGTGCTCGACGGCGGGCCGATCGCGCGCAGCACCATCGCGCGGCGGACGGGGCTGTCCGCCGCCGCGGTCACCGGGCACACCGCCGAGCTGGCTCGTCTCGGGCTGTTGCGCGAGCTCTCGGGGGCTGAACCCCGCCGGAGCGTCGGACGACCGCACGTGCCGGTCGACCTCGACACCGGGCGGCACGTCGCCGGTGCGCTGCACCTGGCCGTGCACCACGCCACCGTCGCCCTGCTCGACGTGCGCGGCAATGTGCTCGTCCAGCACGAAGAACCGCACGACGGCCTGGCCGCGGAAGACCTGCTCGCGCGCGCCGCCGAGATCCTGGACGACCTCCTGCTCGGGCACGCCCCGGACCGCGAGCCGCTCGGCCTCGGCGTGGCCACCGGCGGCTGGGTCGACCGGGCGTCCGGCACCGTGGTCGAGCACCCGCTGCTGGGCTGGCGGAACGTGCCGGTCCGCGACCTGCTGGCCGCCGGCACCGGGCTGGCCGTGGAGGTGGACGGGCACGCGCGGGCCCTGGTCCACGCCGAACGGCTCTTCGGGGACCCGCGGGCCAGGGACAGCGTCGCGCAGCTGTTCACGGGCAACGTCGTCGACGCCGCCTTCGCCACCGGCACCGGCGTGCACCACGGGCCGCGCTCGGCCGCGGGCGCCGTCGCGCACCTGCCGGTCGACGGCAGCACCGAGCCGTGCCGCTGCGGGCGCACCGGCTGCCTCGAAGCCGCCGTTTCGGAAGCAACGCTCGCCCGCAAAGCCGCGGAAAGCGGACTGATCGAGCGCCCGGACTTCCCGGAATTGCTCGCGCTCGCCGTTTCCGGCCATTCCGCGGCGGTGCGGTTGTTCCACGAACGCGCGCGGCTGATCGGCCAGGCGGCGGCCCTTCTGCTCGACGTGCTCAACCCGGCCGTGCTCGTGGTGGTCGACCGCAGTGTAGCCCGGGTGCCCGGCTGCCTTCCCACCATCCGGGACGAGGTCCGCCACCGGTCACGCTGCCCCGGTCCGGCGGAAACCGTTGTGGGCACGAGCTTCCCGGGCACGGAGCTGGCGACGGCCGGGGGCGCGGTGCTCTTGGACGTGCTCTACGACGACCCGCTCGGTCCACTCCTGACCGGGTTGCCGCGCGCTTCGTGAATCGGCACGCTTGAACCGGCACGTCTTGAACCGACGGAGTTATTTCACGAACTCGCAAAATTGACCGTCCGGCCGGCGACCGCGAAGAATTGCGGAATCCCCGCCGACTCCCGGAACGGACGAAACCACCGTGAAGAAAACCCTGCCCCTGTTCGCCGCCGCCGCGGTGCTGCTGGCCGGCTGCGCTTCGGCGACGGCCACCGGTGCGCCCGGGCAACCCGAGAAGCCGGAACTGCGCTACCAGGGCAGCGCGAACGCCGTGACCCTGCCCGAACTCGCCGAGGACCTGGGCTACTTCGGCCCGGTCAAGCTGAAGTGGGTCGGCAACACGATCAGCGGCCCGCAGGACATCCAGTCGGCGGCCACCGACCAGACCGACTTCGGCGGCGCCTTCACCGGCGCGGTCGTCAAGCTCGTCGAAGCCGGGGCGCCGGTCAAGGCGGTCGTCAACTACTACGGCTCCGATGACCAGGCCTTCATCGGCTTCTACACCAGGGCGGACAGCCCGGTCCGGACCGCCCGCGACCTGATCGGCAAGAAGGTCGGCGTCAACACCGCCGGCGCCAACCTCGAGGCCGCGCTCGACACCTGGCTCGAGGGACAGGGCCTCTCCGACGACGAGATCAAGCAGGTGCAGCTCGTCGTCATCCCGCCGGTGAACGCCGAACAGGCGCTGCGCAACGGCCAGCTCGACGTCGCCGCACTCCAGGGGATCCTGCAGGACCACGCCCTCGCGGCCGGCGGGGTGCGCCCGCTGTTCACCGACGTCGGCGCGTTCGGGCCCTACAACGGCGGCCCGTACGTGCTGCGCACCGACTTCATCAAGAAGTACCCGGAGACCGCGAAGATCTTCGTCTCCGCCGTGGCGCGGGCGATCGAGTGGGAGCGCACGACACCGCGCGACGAAGTGATCGCCCGCTTCACGAAGATCATCAAAGCCCGCGGCCGCAACGAAAGCACCGACACGCTGAAGTACTGGAAGAGCGTCGGCATCACCCGCGGCGGCCTGATCTCCGACCAGGACTACACGCGGTGGGAGCCGTGGCTGAAGCAGGAGGGCTACCTCAAGCACGACAAGATCGACACCTCGAAGCTCTATACCAACGAGTTCAACCCGTATCGCGACGGCGCTCCGGCGGTGACGAAGTGATCAGCATCCGCTCGGTGACCAAGACCTTCGGTGCGCTGACCGCGCTCGACGACGTCTCCCTCGACATCGCCGACGGCACGTTCCTGTCCCTGGTCGGCCCCAGCGGCTCGGGCAAGTCGACGCTGCTCGACCTGCTGGGCGGGCTCGCCACCCCGACCTCGGGCGAGGTGCTCATCGACGGCGAGCCGGTGCGCGGTCCCGGGCTCGACCGCGGGGTCGTCTTCCAGCAGTACGCGCTGTTCCCGTGGCGCACCGCGCGGGCCAACGTCGAGTTCGGCCTCGAAGGCGGGACGCTCGGGAAGCGGCAGCGGGCCGAGCGGGCGCGCGAGTACCTCGCCCTGGTCGGGCTGTCCGGCTTCGAGGACCGGTACCCCCACGAGCTGTCCGGCGGGATGAAGCAGCGCGTCGCGATCGCCCGCAGCCTCGCCTACGACCCCGCCGTGCTGCTGATGGACGAGCCGTTCGCCGCGCTCGACGCCCAGACCCGCGAGCAGCTGCAGGAGGAGCTGCTGCGGATCTGGCGCCGCACCGGCAAGACGATCGTGTTCATCACCCACGGCATCGACGAAGCCGTCTACCTGGGACAACAGGTCGCGGTGCTGACGTCGCGGCCCGGTCGGCTCAAGGCCGTGGTCGACGTCGACCTCGGCGACCGCACCGGGGACGTGCGCTCCGGCGCGGCGTTCGGGCGGCAGCGCCACCAGCTGTGGGAACTGCTGCACGACGAGGTCCGCAAGGCGGCCGAACACGAACGGAGCGCGGCCCGATGACGACCACCCTCGAGGCACCGGCCGTCCACACCGGACCGGACGCGAAGCCGCGGACCGGCAAGCCGAAGTGGTGGCGGACGAGATTCACCCGGGCGGTGCACGCGTCCGCCGCGGTCGTGCTGTTCGTGGCGCTCTGGGAGCTCGTCCCCCGGTTCGTGCTCGACGAGGGCACGCGGACGTTCCTGCCGCCGCTGTCGGAGGACCTGCAGGCACTGGGGGAGCTCGCGCTCGACGGCGAACTCGCCGACCACCTGCTGGCCAGCGTCGGGCGATCCGCCGCCGGGTTTGCCATCGCCGTCGCGATAGCGGTGCCGCTCGGGCTGCTGATCGGCTGGTACCGGCCGGTGGCGCGGTTCCTGCAGCCGCTGCTGGAGCTCGCCCGCAACACCGCCGCGCTGGCGTTGCTGCCGGTGTTCACGCTGCTGCTGGGCATCGGCGAGCTGTCGAAGGTCAGCCTCGTGGTGTACGCCTGCGTGTGGCCGGTGCTGCTCAACACGATCGCCGGGGTCAACACGGTCGACCCGCTGCTGGTCAAGGCGGCCCGCTCGCTGGGGCTGTCGAGCCCGCGGCTGTTCCGGAAGGTGATCCTGCCCTCGGCGGTGCCCACGGTGTTCACCGGCATCCGGATGGCGGCGTCCTATTCGATCCTGGTGCTGGTGGCCGCGGAGATGGTCGGCGCGAAGGCCGGGCTCGGCTACCTGATCAACACCAGCCAGGTGAACTTCCAGATCCAGCAGATGTACGCCGGGATCATCGCGGTCTCGCTGCTCGGCGTGCTCGTCAACTCCGGCTTCGTCGTCCTCGAACGGCGATTTTCCACCTGGCGTCCGAAGGAGACCCCATGATGCACCTCAACGCGTTCGTGATGCCGAACGGCCACCACGAAGCCGCGTGGCGGCACCCCTCGACCGACCCGCACCGGGCCCGGACGCTGCAGCACTACGCCGACATCGCCCGCACCGCCGAGCGCGGCAAGCTCGACTCGCTCTTCCTCGCCGACGGCGTCGCCCTGTGGGGCAACGTGAAGCACAACTCCCACAGCCACTTCGAACCGCTGACGCTGCTTTCGGCGCTGGCCGCATCCACGGTCCACATCGGACTGATCGCGACCGCGTCGACGACCTACAACGAGCCCTACCACCTGGCCCGCAAGTTCGCCTCGCTCGACCACCTCTCCGGCGGCCGCGCGGGCTGGAACATCGTCACCTCGGCGGGCATCGACGAGGCCCGCAACTTCAACCTGGCCAAGCGCCCGTCGCACGACGCGCGGTACGCCCGGGCCGAGGAGTTCGTCGAGGTCGTCAAGAAGCTGTGGGACAGCTGGGACGACGACGCCGCGGTCGTCGACCGGGCGCGCGGCGTCTACGCCGACACCGGCCGCATCCGCGCGATCTCCCACGACGGGCCGCACTTCCAGGTGCAGGGACCCCTCAACATCGAGCGGCCGGTGCAGGGACACCCGCTGCTCGTGCAGGCCGGGTCGTCGGAGACCGGCAAGGAGTACGCGGCCCGCCACGCCGAAGCCGTCTTCACGGCGCAGCAGACTTATCCCGAAGGCAAGGCGTTCTACGACGACGTCAAGGGCCGGCTCGCGAAGTACGGCCGGACACCGGACGAAATCAAGATCCTCCCCGGCATCTCGCCGATCCTCGGCCGCACCGAAGCCGAAGCCCGGGCACGCGAAGCCGAGCTGAACGCGCTGATCATCCCGGACTACGGGCTGCGGCAGCTGTCGAAGATGCTCGACCACGACCTCACGGGTCAGCCGCTCGACGGCCCGCTGCCCGACGTCGGCAGCTTCACCGAAGGCGGCCAGAGCCGCTTCGACCTCGTCGTGGGCCTGGCCCGGCGCGAGGACCTCACCATCCGGCAGCTGCTCGAACGGCTGGCCGGCGGGCGCGGGCACCGCGTCTTCGCCGGCACCCCGGTCCAGGTCGCCGACGAGCTGGAGGCCTGGTTCCGCGGCGGCGCCGCGGACGGCTTCAACGTCATGCCGCCGACCCTGCCGGGCGGGCTCGACGACTTCGTCGACCTCGTCGTCCCGGAGCTGCAGCGGCGCGGCCTCTTCCGCACCGAGTACGCCGGCACCACCTTGCGCGAGCACTACGGCCTCGCGCGGCCCGTCAACCGCAACCGAGTGAAGGAGCCCGCATGACCACCATCGGCACCGACGTCCGCAAGCTCACCGGGAGGATCGGCGCCGAGATCGTCGGCTTCGACCCGGCCGGCGACCTCGACGCCACGCAGGTGGCCTTCCTGACCGACGCGCTGCACGAGCACAAGGCGCTGGTGTTCCGGAACGTCCGGCTCGACGACGAGGGTCAGCAGCGGTTCGCCGCCCGCTTCGGCGAGCTGACCAAGGCCCACCCGACGGTGCCCGCCGCCGAGGGCGCGCCGACGATCCTGCCGGTCGACAGCGAGCAGGGCAGCGCCAACCACTGGCACACCGACGTCACCTTCGTGCTCAACCCGCCGAAGGCGAGCACCCTGCGCAGCCTGGTGGTGCCGCCGTACGGCGGGGAGACGCTGATCGCGAACGCCGCGGCGGCCTACCGCGACCTCCCGGAACCGCTGCGCGCGTTCGCCGACACGCTGCGGGCGGTGCACACCAACGACTACGACTACGTCCGGCCGCCGGAAACCGTGGACGAGAAGGAGCGGGCGCGGCGGGCCCGGTTCGTCTCGCGCAAGTACCGGACCGTCCACCCGGTGGTGCGCGTGCACCCGGTGACCGGCGAGCGCGGCCTGTTCATCGGCGGGTTCGCGCAGCGGATCGAAGGCCTGCCGGTGGCCGAGTCGCGGGATCTGCTGCGGCTGCTGCAGTCCTACGTCACCCGGCCGGAGAACGTCGTGCGCGTGACGTGGGAACCGGACCAGCTGGTGCTGTTCGACAACCGGATCACCCAGCACTACGCGATCGGCAACTACGACGGCCTGCCGCGCCGGCTGAACCGCGTCACGGTGGCCGGCGACGTCCCGGCCGGCATCGACGGGCGGTCCAGCGAGTCGCTCGAAGGCGACGCTTCGCACTACACCTCCGTCGCCTAGCCAGGGCCCGTCCGCACCCGGGCAACCGGGTGCGGACGGGAAGGGAGTGGGCGGCCCGGTCACCGCCCGTTCCGGGCCAAGTCCCGGAAGGAGTCCCACGCCCGGCTGACCAGCGCCGGGTGCGTCCGCAGGTCGATCGCCGTGCGCGCCAGGGCCGCCGCCGAAGCCAGCATCGCCGCCCGGCCCCGCGGGCTCGCCGCCGCCTCCGCGAACTCCGGGGTGTGATCCGACTGCTCTTCCGCCGTGATCGCGACGAACGGGTGGATCGCCGGGACGCGGACGCTGACGTCGCCGATGTCCGACGACCCGAGGTAGACCCCCGGTGCCGGCGGGGTCGCGTGGATCCCGCACGCCGCCAGGTGCTCGGTGAACCGCTCCGAGAGCACCGGGTTGTCGCGGAAGTGCGCGTACCCGCGCCCGAGGCGTTCGACGTCGGCCTTCGCCCCGGTCGCCAGCGCGGCCCCTTGGGCGCAGGTCGCGACGTCCTCGACCAGGCGGTCCAGCGCTTCGGTCGTCAGCGCGCGGAGCCCGAACCGGCCTTCGGCGCGCTCGGGGACGATGTTCGTCGCCTCGCCGCCGTGGGTGATGATCCCCTGCACGTGGGACCCGTGGGGCAGCCGCTGGCGCAGGGCGGAAATCGCCCCGAACGCCTGGATCAGCGCGGCGAGGGCGTCGATGCCGTGCTCCGGGTCGCCGGTCGGGTGAGCTGCCCGGCCGTGGAAGGTCACCTTCAGCTCCACCTGCGCGGTCAGCGGCGCCCACGACCACGAGTGGACCCCGGGGTGGACCATCAGGGCCGCGTCGACGTCGTCGAAGACGCCCGCCGCGGCCATGGCGACCTTGCCGCCGCCGCGCTCCTCGGCCGGGGTGCCCACCGCGAGCAGGGAGCCCGGGCTGTCCCCCAGGACCTCCTTGGCGGCCAGCGCGGCCCCCAGGCCGGCCGCGGCGATCAGGTTGTGCCCGCAGGCGTGGCCCAGGCCGGGCAGGGCGTCGTATTCGAGCAGCAGCGCGACGCACGGCCGTCCGTGGCCGGCGCGGGCGACGAACGCCGTGGGGAGCCCCGCGACCCCCGTCTCCACCTCGAAGCCGTCCGCGGCCAGCTCGCGCGTGAGCCGGTCCGCGGCCGCGTGCTCCTCATAGGACAGTTCCGGCCGCTCGTGCAACGCGGTCGCCACGGCCCACAGCCGCTCGTCCAGGTGCTCGATCCGCTCGTCGGCCCGCTCGTGCAGCTCCTCGTGCCATTCCATGCCCTCCGGGATACCCGCACCACGCTCGGTCACACAACCGGGCGTGTTTCGGGCGGGCCGGCTCCGGCTACTCCGGCGCAATGGACCACAGCAAGGCACCGGTGCTCGAAGCGCTGCGCGACTACCACAGCGCCGGCTACGTTCCGTTCAACGCGCCCGGCCACAAGCAGGGCCGGGGCATCGACCCGCGGGTGCTGGAGGTCGTCGGCGCCGACGTGTTCCGCTCCGACGTCATCGCGCTCAACGGCCTCGACGACCGCCTGATGCGCCACGGCGTGCTCGCCGAGGCCCAGGAACTGATGGCCGACGCGGTCGGCGCGGACCACACCTTCTTCTCGACCTGCGGCAGCTCGCTTTCGGTGAAGAGCGCGATGCTCGCCGTCGCGGGCCCGCACGAAAAGCTGCTGGTGCCCCGGCACGTGCACAAATCGGTGATCTCCGGGCTGATCGTCAGCGGCGTCCAGCCGGTGTGGGTGCGCCCGCACTGGGACGCGGAGCGGCACCTGAGCCACCCGCCGGGCGTGCGGGAATTCGCGGAGGCGTACGAAAGCGACCCCGACGTCAAGGGTGCCTTGGTGGTGACCCCGACCGACTACGGCACGGGCGGCGACCTCCGCGCGATCGCGGACTGGTGCCACGACCACGGGCTCCCGCTGATCGTCGACGAGGCGTGGGGCGCGCACCTGCCGTTCCACGACGGCCTGCCGCCGTGGGGCATGGACGCGGGCGCCGACGTGTGCGTCACCAGCGTGCACAAGATGGGCGCCGCGGTGGAGCAGAGTTCGGTGTTCCACCTGCAGGGCGACCGCGTCGACCCGAACGTGCTGAAGGCACGTGAAGACCTGCTGGGCACGACCAGCGCGAGTTCCCTGGTCTACGCCGCGCTCGACGGCTGGCGGCGGCAGATGGCCGAACAGGGCAAAGAGCTGCTGGACGGTGCGCTGACGCTCGTGGAGTCGGTGCGCGGCCGGCTGGGCGAGCTCGGCCTGACCGTGCTGCACGACGAATTCCTCGGCCCGGATCTCGCCCACTCGGTCGATCCCCTGAAGGTCGTGCTCGACCTCGATCCGCTGGGCATCAGCGGCTACCAGGCCGCCGACTGGCTGCGCGAGCACCAGCGCGTCACCGTCGGCCTCTCCGACCACCGCCGGATCGTGGCCCAGTTCAACCATTCGGACGACGAGAAGACGGCGGGCACGCTGGTCGACGCGCTCGACGCTTTGGTGAAGGCCGCTCCTTCGTTCGAGACGCCGCCGAAGGTGGACCTGCCGTCGCCGCGGGAGATGGAGCTGGAGACGGCGATGCTGCCGCGCGACGCCTTCTTCGGCCCGGCCGAGCAGGTGTCCGTGGCGGACGCGCCGGGCCGGATCGCCGCGGAGATGATCACGCCTTATCCGCCCGGGGCGCCCGGCGTCCTGCCCGGCGAGGTGATCACCAAGCCGATGCTCGACTACCTGCGCAGTGGGCTCAAAGCGGGCATGCAACTGCCCGACCCCGCGGATTCGGAGCTCGAGTCGATCCGGGTGGTCGCGAAGCAGTGACGAAAGTGCCCGGCGGGTGTAGCACCCGCCGGGCATTCCGGAAAGCGATCAGGCCTTGGCGCTCTTGAGTTCGAGAGGGTTCTTCGGCGCCTTCGGGCGGGCGTCGATCATCCGCTGCCCCAGTTCCTGCAGCTGCTTGCGGCCCATCGCCGAGCGGACCTCGGGGAACCACTCGTCCTCTTCTTCTTCGACGTGGTGGCGGACGTTCTCGGTGAGCACGGTGACCTTCGCGTCGAAGGTCTCGTCCTTCGGGTCCATGCCGATCAGCTCGGACAGCATCCACACCACGACGTGGTGCTCCTCCACGCTTTCCAGGACGTGGTCCTTCGTCTCCGGCACGGCTTCCCGCGCGGCCGGGTAGAAGATCTCTTCCTCGATGTAGGCGTGGACGGTCAGCTCCTCGATGATCGAGTCGGCGATCCGGCGCTTCTCGTCGTACGCGTCTTCCCCCGCCTTTTCGAATTGCTTGAACAGCTTCTCCACGGTCTTGTGGTCGTTCTTGAGCAGCACGATCGCGTCGGTCGACATCAATGTCCTCACGGTGTGGCCAGGTCCCGCAGGGCGACCTGGGAGTTCTCCAGTTCCTTCGTCATCAGCAGAGCCACGGTCCCGGCGTGCGCCAGTGCCCGGCCGGCCTCCCCCACCGTGGCCCACGTCGCGGCGACCGCGTCGGTGCCGGGGCGGACCACCCGGCCGGCCAGCAGACCGTCCTCCAGCCGCTCCTGCAGGGCGGGCAGCAGGTGGGTGAGGTCGTCGGCCAGCAGCCGCAGGGCGCCGAGCACCCGGTACATCTCGGCCGGGGAGTCGAGCTCGCCGTCGCCGACGCAGCGCGACAGGCGACGCACGGTGGCTCCGGCGTCGGCGGCCAGCAGCGACGGCGAAGAGGCGGCGCTCGGGTTCATGAGCGCCCGGATACCCGCTCCCGGCCGAAGGAAACGCCGTTTGCCCGATCCCCCGTCCGGGTATTCAGGCGGTCCCCGACCTCCAGGAGAACATCGGTGAACGACCAGACCGGCGACGTGCTGACGTTCGGCATCGAAGAGGAGTTCTTCGTCGTCGACCGCCGTGGCCACCTGTCCCAGGCCGGCGACGACGTCGTCGACGCCGCCGAGGCCGCCGGCGACGAGCAAGGCGAGCTGCAGCACGAGCTCACCCGGGCACAAGCCGAGGCCGCCACCGACGTCTGCCGCACCCACGCCGAAGCCCTGCGCCAGCTGCGCGGCCTGCGCGGCGACCTGGGCGGCGCCGCGCGACGCCGCGGATACCGGCTGCTGCCCGCCGCGGCCGCGCCGCTGTTCGAAGCGGACCCGCCCGTCATCACGCCGAACCCGCGCTACGAGCGGATGGCCGAGCACTTCGGCGCCACCGCGCGGACCTCGCACACGTGCGGCTGCCACGTGCACGTGGCGATCCCGGACAAGGAGACCGGCGTCGGGGTCCTGAACCGGATCCGGCCGTGGCTGCCCGCCCTGCTCACCGTGACCGCGAACTCCGCGATCTCCGACGGCTACGACACCGGCTACTGCAGCTGGCGCTACCAGCAGTGGAGCCGGTGGCCGTCGGCGGGCCCGCCGCCGCGGTTCGCGTCGCTGGACGAGTACGAAAGCATCGTCGACGGCTGGCTGCGCGCGGGCTCGATCCTCGACCGCGGGATGATCTACTGGGACGTCCGGCTGTCGGACAAACAGCCGACGCTGGAATTCCGCATCGGCGACGTCGCCGCGACCCCGGAAGACGCGGTGCTGCTGGGCGTGCTGGCCCGCGGCCTGGTCGCCACCGCGCTGGCCGACGACGCTCCCCCGCCCCACCTGCCCAACGAGGTGCTGCGAGCCCAGCTTTGGCGAGCCTCGCGGGAAGGCGTCACCGGCTGCTGCCCGCACCCGAAGAGCGGGGACCTCGAACCGACCAAGGCGGTGCTCGACGACCTCGTCGAGCTGACGGCTCCGGCGCTCGAAGCGGCCGGGGACCTCGACTTCGCCCGCGAAGGAACGGCCCGGCTGGCCGCCGAAGGCGGCGGCGCCGACCGGCAACGGCGCCGGTTCGCGGAGCGGGGCCGCGCCGAGGACGTCGTCGACCTGCTGGCGGGTGACTAGCGCACCGGCAGGCCCGGTCCCCGGAGGCGGTCGAGCAGCTCGAGCGCCCGGATCGCGGCTCGCGAGCCCCCGGGGTCGACGACCAGGTGGACGCCGGCGGCTTCGGCTCGCCCCTGGGCCCGCAGCAGCACGCGGATGCCCGCGGCCCCCAGGAACCAGACCTTCCCGAGGTCGACCCGCAGGACGCCGGGACGCGCCCGGACGTGTTCGTCCAGCAGGGCCGCCAGCCGGGCCGCCGTGCACAGGTCGACTTCGCCCGTGACCTCCACGACGACCGCGTCGGGGCTCTTCCACCGGATCCGGCTCTCCAGACCGCCGTCGGACGGGGTGCGCGGTGCAGGCAGCCGGTGCGTCGGCGGGGGATCCACCCCGGCCGCGCGCAGCTGGTCGTGAGTCGTCATGGGTGCGAAGTACCCCTGGCGAGCTCGCCGCGAAACAAGCTCGGCGTCCCGGTGCATTTCCGCCACCGGAACGGGTACCCCGGCCGGACGCCCGTCCGGAAGGAGCCCGCCCATGCCCGACGGCCCGCCCACGATGGGTGTCGAAGAGGAGTTCCTCCTCGTGAATCCGCGCACGGGGCACGCGTCGCCGTGCGCGGAACCGGTGCTGGCCCGCCACCGCCACCACGGCCCGCTGCCCGACGGTGTCCGGGTGCACCGCGAACTGCGGCTCACCCAGCTCGAAGCCGCCAGCGGCGTCTGCACCACGGCGGAGGAGCTCCGCGACCAGCTGACCGCCGCGCGTCGCGTGCTGGCCGGCGCCGCGGCCGCCGAGGACTGCGCGCTCCTGGCCACCGGCACGCCGGTGGGACCCGGACCGGCCACGCCGCCGCCCGCGAGCACCGGCCGCTACGCCGAGATCGACGCCGTCTACGGGGCCGTCGTCACCGACTACGAAGCCTGCGGGTGCCACGTCCACGTCGGGGTGCCCGATCCCGACACCGCGGTCGCCGTCGTCAACCACCTCGGCCGGTGGCTGCCCACGCTGCTCGCCCTGTCGGCCAATTCGCCGTTCGACCACGGGCGCGACACCGGCTACGACAGCTGGCGGATGGTCCTGCAGTCCCGCTTCCCCGGCTCCGGCGTCGCGCCGCACCTGCGCGGGCACGCCGAATACCGACGGGCGGTGGAGACGCTGGTCGACTGCGGCGCACTCGTCGACCCGGACCAGACGTTCTGGCTGGCCCGCCCGTCCGGCCGGTTCCCGACGGTCGAGTTCCGGGTCGCCGACACCGCGCTGACCGTCGACCACGCCGTGCTCCAGGCCCTGCTCAGCCGGGCGCTGGTGCAGCGGGCGCTGAGCGACCTCGCCGAAGGCCGCGAAGCCGCGCCGCTGTCCCCGCAGGTGGCCGCGGCCGCCGTGTGGGCCGCGGCGCGCCACGGCCTCGCCGGGCAGCTCGTGGACGCCGCCGACGAGACGCGGCGGCCGGCGTGGACGCTCGTCGAAGAGCTCGTGACGCACGTCCGGGCCTCGCTGGAGGACAGCGGTGACCTGGCCGAGGTCCGGAAGCTGGTCGATGCGGTGCGCGCCGAGGGAACCGGGGCGGCGCGGCAGCGCGCGCTCGCCGATCGCGGCACGGCGGCCGCGGTGCGGTGGCTCACCGCGGCGACCGTGCCGGTGAGGCATGGATCGCTGCTCACGGGGTAGCCGGGATCATGACGACTTCCACCACCGCCTGGGCGGCCACCCTGCCGGTCGCCCGGGGCCCGCTTTCGGAGTCCGTACTGGGGATTCTCCTGCGTGAGCACCCGCGGGCGGATCTGGACTTCGACGGTCTCGCGGACGCCGACCCGCTCGGCGACGACCTCCAGCTGGCCCTGCACCTGTGCTACGAACTGCACTACCAGGGCCTGCCGGGCGTGTCCCCCGACTGGGAGTGGGACCCGGAGCTGCTGCGCCTGCGCGGCGCGCTGGAGGCGCGGTTCCTCGCCGCGCTGCGCGAAAACGTGGCGGGCGGGGACGACGTGGCGGGCGAACTCGACGCCCTGCTGGTCGAGCCGATCGACGTCGAAGGCGTTTCGCACTACTTGCGCGACCACGGCGACTGGGCGCAGGTGCGGGAGTTCTTCACGCACCGCTCGATCTACCACCACAAGGAAGCCGACCCGCACGCGTGGGTGATCCCGCGGCTGCGCGGCCGGGCGAAGGCCGCCCTGGTGGCGGTGGAGTTCGACGAGTTCGGCGGCGGCCGCGCGGAGTTCGCGCACGCGCGCCTCTACGCCGACCTCCTGCGCGCGGCCGGCCTGCCCGACGGGTACCTGGAGCTCATCGACCAGGTGCCCGGCGCGATGCTGGCGGTGGTCAACATGATGTCGCTGTTCGGCCTGCACCGGTCGCTGCGGGGCGCGCTGTGCGGGCACTTCGCGGCGGCGGAGATCACGACCGCACCCTCCGCGCAGCGGATGGACCAGGCACTGCGGCGCCTGGACGCGCCGGAGGCGTGCCGGTTCTTCTACACCGAGCACATCGAAGCGGACGCGGTCCACGAGCAGGTCATGCGCCACGACGTGCTCGGCGACCTGCTCGAGCAGGAGCCCGAGCTGGCCGCCGACGTCGTGTTCGGCATCCAGGCGACCGAGTTCCTGGAGGGCCGCTTCGGTGAGCAGGTGCTGAGCCGCTGGAAGGCCGGGAAATCCTCGCTGCGGGACTGACGGCTGCGGGACTGACGCGAAGATGGCCTCCCGTTCCGCCGGGAGGCCATCCGAGAGTCAGCTGCCGTCGTCCGCCTGCGTACGAACCCGCTTGCGGTGACTGGTGTCGCAGAAGGGAAACCGCTTGCTCCGCCGGCACGCGCACACGGCGACCAGGAACCGGTCCGACCGCACGAGCTCGCCCTCGGGAGTGCACAGCTCGACCGGCCCCTCCACGAGGACGGGGCCGCCCGGGACGACGGTCACGCGGCGGGGACCGCGCTCACCGGTCGGCACGGAGCACCACCAGCTCTTCCGCCCGCTGACCGGGCTCGATCAGCCCGGTCGCCTCGAGGAACTCCGTCCGTCCGGAAAGGACCGGGCCGAACGGGATCCAGGCGCGCCGGGCGATCGAAGTCCGCAAGCCCTGCGCGGCCAGCAGTTCCCGCGACTTGTCCACATCGGACAGCGCCGACTGCACCAGCAGCATCGTCCCGCCCGGGCGCAGGAGCGTGCCCGCGGCGGCGCACAGCGGGTCCAGCAGCGCCCGGCCGTCCGGGCCCGCGTCCCAGCCCCGGGTGGCCCGGACCGTCGGCGCCGGGGACGGCACGTACGGCGGGTTCGCGGCGACGACGTCGAACGGTCCTTCCCGCAGTGCTCTGGCGAGGCCTCCCCGGCACGGGCGCACGGCGAGCTGCCGGACCAGCGCGTTGAGCCGCGCCGACGCCAGCGCGCGGCGCGAAAGGTCGACGGCCAGCACGGTTCCCGCGCCGCGGCGGGCCAGGGTGATCGCCTGCGCGCCGGTGCCGGTGCACAGGTCGAGGGCCCGCGCGCCGTCCGGGATCGCCAGCTCGGCGATCGCCGAGGCGAGCAGGGCGGTGTCTTCCTGCGGGCGGTACACGCCGGGCAGCCGCAGCATCCGCGGGGCGGGCGGCACGGGCCGGGGGATGACGGACCGGGCGGCCAAGGGGCCCGGGCGGACGGGTTCCGCCGACGTGGTCATCTGGGTCTCCTTCACTCGCCGCAGTCCCGGCGCGATCGCCGGTGGACAACCGCGTCGGCCCCCGGCTACCCGGCGATGATCGCGGCAAACGGAACGTCGCCCCGTGGGTTGAGCGGGGCCGGGTGGGGTATCCGGTCCGGAAAGGACCATGAAGGAGGGCCCCGAAATGACGTCCGAGGACCGCACGCAGCACCCGACCGAGCCCGCCGAAGGCCCCCGTGGTGACGACCCGCACGGCAACTCGCCCGAGGCGCAGCGCGAGACGCTCCGCGGCGAGCAGGGCACGTCCGGCGGGGACGAGCACGACGACAGCGACCCGCAGTCGGGCTGAGACAGTCAGGCTGAAAAGCCGAAGCAAAGCGGGGGTCGCGGCCGGACAGTCCGGCCGCGGCCCCCGCTTTTCGTTCCCGGCTCAGTCTTCGGCGAATTCGAACGGCAGCGCGTCCACGCACGCCTGGTACTTCTGCACCATCTCGTGTTCGGTGTGCCCAGCGACGAACAGGTGCGCCAGCTCGAAGCTGTAGCTGTCCTGCTCCGGCAGGTCGGACAGCCGCTGACCCACCTCCGGCACGATCTCGATCTGCGTGCCGTCGATGCGTTCCTGCACCGCCGCGATCTCCTCCGGGGTCGGCACGCGCGTCACCACGCCGTCTTCGAAGCGGCGCAGGTACCACTTGCCGGCGATCTGGTAGGTGCCCTTGCGGGGACGACGGCCGGGGTCCTGGCCCAGGCCGAGGCGGACCATGATCTCGTGGTTGGCGACGCCGTCGACGAACTCGAACAGCTCCGCGTGCGACTGCGAGTGCCGCGGGTTGATCTCCAGCAGCGCCACCTGGCCGGACTCCGGGTCGCAGAAGAACTCGATGCTGAAGGTGCCGTTGTCGAAGCCGATCTGCTTCATCACCCGCTCGGCGACGTCGCGCATCCGCTGGACCGGCTCCTCCCCCAGCTGCGACGGGTACTGGTGGCGCAGGAACGACGAGCTGTCCGGGTAGTTGATCGAATCGAGGGCACCGTAGACGACGACCTCGCCGCGGTACACGTAGCCCTCCACGGCCGCCTGGACGCCCTGCAGGGCTTCTTCGGCCAGGCACGCGGCGCCGCCGACCCGGGCGATCTCCGGGGGAAGGTCGACCTGCTCGAGCACGTAGCCGAACGGCTCCCCCACACGCCCGACGCCGGCCCGGATCTCGGCCACGGCGTCGGCGAATTCGGCGTCGTTCTCCGCCTTGAAGGCGAGCTCGGAGGAGAACGACTTGACCGGCTTGAGCCACATCGGGTAGCCGACGCCCTCCGGCGGGGTGGGTGTCCCGGCGTCGAGGTCGACGATGCCGAAGTTCGGCAGCTCGTCGATCACCTTGCTCTGCTCGAGCCGGCTCCAGTACTTGTGCTCGCACTTCAGCACCGCCTCCAGCGACACGCTGGGAAGGCCGAGGCGGGCGCACAGGATGGGCACGAGCGACGCGGCCGGGAAGTCCCAGTAGCTGACGATCGCGCCGACGTCACCGTCGAACGCGTCGAGTTCGTGCTGCGCCGTCTTCAGGAGCGCTTCGAAGTCGATTTCGCCGTGTTGCAGCTCTTCGGGGGTCAGCAGGCCGTGGAACCGGTAGCTCCCGGCCCACGGCAGGCGGTCCAGAACGCGCTGGTTCTCCTCGTCCAGGCCGATCACGAAGATGTCGGTACTCATGCGGAGGGGCTACCCGACGTGCCGAGCGGCTGAAACGGGCCGGATGGCCGGTTTGATCGGGCCCTCAGCGGGCATCCGCTGGCATGACAGCCCTGCCCGAGCCGCTTTCGCTGTGGGTCGAGACCGCCCCCGCCCCGGATCGCACCGGCGTGCCGGTGCCCGAATCCGCCGACGTCGCGGTACTGGGCGCGGGCATCGCCGGGCTCACGACCGCGTTGCTGCTCGCCCGCGCCGGCCGGTCGGTCGTCGTGCTGGAGGCCGAGCGGGTCGCGGCCGGGGTGTCCGGCCACACCACCGCGAAGGTCAGCGCCCAGCACGGCGCGAAGTACGCGGACCTGACGTCCCGCCACGGCGCCGGAGCCGCGCGGGCCTACGCCGGAACCCAGGCGGCGGCGTGCGAGTGGATCGCCGCCACCGCGGCCGAACTCGGCATCGACTGCGGTTTCACCCGCGCGGACAGCTACGTCTACACGACGCGGGAAAGCACCGTGGATGCCCTGAAGCGGGAGGCGGACGCGGCCGCCGCGGCGGGCCTGCCCGCGTCCTTCACCGAGGACGTCGCGCTCGACGTGCCCGCGCTCGGCGCCGTGCGGACCACCGGACAGGCGCACTTCCACCCGCGCCGGTGGCTCCTCGGCCTGGCCGCCGAAATCGAACGGGCTGGCGGCACCATCGTCGAGCACGCCCGGGCGACCGCCCTCAACGGGCAGACCGTCCGCACCTCGCGAGGCGACGTCGTGGCGGGCGATGTCGTCGTCGCGACCCACTACCCCGTGCTCGACCGCGGGCTGTACTTCGCCCGGCTCGACCCGGTGCGCGATCTCGTCGTCGCGGGCCCGGCGGCCGGGAACACCGCACCGGAGGGCATGTTCCTCGACGCCGACACGCACCACTCCGTGCGCGGGTACACCGAGCAGGGCACGCCGATGGTGATCGCCGGCGGCGAGCACTACCGCGTGGGCGCGCACGTCAACGTCGAACGCCGGTACCGGCGGCTCGCGGACTGGGCGGACGCGCACGCCGGCCTGCACCGCGTGACCCACCGCTGGTCCGCGCACGACATGTCCACGCCCGACCTGCTGCCCTACATCGGCCGCTACCTGCCCGGGACCGGGAACCTGTGGGTGGCCACCGGGTTCGGCCAGTGGGGCATGACCGGCGGCACGGCCGCGGGCCACGTGCTGGCGGCGCGGATCCTCGGCGAGCCGCACCCGGCCGCGGACCTGTTCGACCCCAACCGCTTCGACGCCCGGTCCGTGCTCGGGGTGGCCCAGGACAACCTGACCGTCGCGAAGTACCTCGTCGGCGACCACGTCGCCGCGCTGTGGCGGTCCGAGAAGCTCGACGACCTGCGGCCCGGGGACGCCGAGGTCGTCCGCGTCGGCGGCGAGCTCGTCGCCGCCCACCGCGACGAGGCCGGGAAGCTGCACACCGTCGGCGCCCATTGCACCCACCTGGGGTGCCTGGTTTCGTTCAACGACGCGGAGAAGACCTGGGACTGCCCGTGCCACGGCTCGCGGTTCGGCGTGGACGGCGAAGTGGTGCAGGGCCCGGCGGTCCGTCCGCTGCGCCGCGGCCCGGAATGAGCCGGAGGGGACGTTCCTCCCTCTGCTGCGAGGAACGTCCCCTCCGGGCTCGGGCTGCTAACCGGCCGCGAGCTTCTTGCCCGCGTCGTAGAGCAGGTGCAACGCGTCGGCCACACCCACGGCGGTCAGCACCGTGGCCGCCAGCCGGGTCGGCCGCGGGGCCAGCACCAGGCCCGCGGCCAGCCCGGTGCCGATCCAGACGTTCAGGCAGAACGGGCACGACAGCAGCTCGCCCGCCGCGTGCTCGACGTGGCCCTGGCCGGGCACGGACTCGTTCAGCTCGGTGGCGCCCGCCGCCTCCTCGTACCGGGTGAACGGGGCTCGCAGCGGGCTCGTGACCGCCGCCTTCGCCAGCATGCGGCTGGCCTTGAACGTCGCCGTGCCGAGCAGCACCGTGTCCCCGGCGCCGAACCGGCGGGGCAGCCCGGCGCCGAGGAGGCGCCCCAGCACGGTCAGCCCGCCGACGAAGGCGGCGTAGGCCCCCATCGCGCCGACGTAGCCGGCCAGCGGCCGGTCGGCCTCCCCGGCGTAGTCGCGCTGAACCTGTTTCGCCTTCTCGGCGACTTCCTTGACCACGCTCATGCGTCCGCCGATCCGGGCTCGGTCATCTTGGCTTGCTGCTTCGCCTTGGCCTCGTCCGGCAGCACCCGCGAAGCGGCCGCCTGGAGCTTGTTCTTCGCACCGGCGACGACCTTGTCCTCCCCGGCCATCAGGGCTTCGAACCCGGCTTCCGCGACTTCGGCCGCCGGTTCCTTGGGGCCGGCGCCGAGCTTGGTGTCCTCCATGTCCGCGCGCTCGAAGAACTCGGTGTCCGTCGGGCCGGGCAGCAACGCCGTCACGGTCACGCCCTTGTCCTTCACCTCGCCGCGCAGGCCCTCGGAGAACGACGTCAGGAACGCTTTCGAAGCGGCGTAAACGGCCTGGTACGGCCCGGGCGACGTGCCGGCGATCGACGAGGTGAACAGCACCCGGCCGTGGCCGCGGCCGACCATGCCGGGCACGACCAGCTTGGTCAGGTGCACCGCCGAGCGCACGTTCAGGTCGACGACCGTCAGCTGGTCCTCCAGCCGCGTGTCCCCGGCGAACTCGCCGTTGACGCCGACGCCGGCGTTCACGGCCAGTGCGTCCACCGGGCGGTCCGCGAGGTGCCGGACCAGCTCTTCCACTCCGTCCGGGGCGGCGAGGTCGGTGCGAACCGCTTCGACCCGCGCCCCGCAGGCGCGGACCTCGTCCGCGGCCGCGGTGAGCTCGGCGTCCTCGGCGGCCAGCACGAGGTCGAAGTCGTGCCGGGCGAACTGCTTCGCCAGCTCGAGCCCGATCCCGCTGGACGCGCCGGTGACGACGGCCAGCGGCCTGGTTGCGGTGGTCATCCGTGCTCCTTCCGGTGCTTTTCGGGCTGGCTACCCACCGCGGCGGGGCGCAACCATGGTTTCCCGGTACGCCGGGCGGGTATTTCGCGGCGGTGGGACGCACCAGACTCCGGCGCAGTGACCTGCGCGGCCCCGGCATCAAGCGGATCCGTCGCGGCCGCGGGTTCTCCTATGCCATGCCCGACGGCTCGCCGGTGACCGACCCCGAGCTCCTCGAGCGGATCAAGGGGCTGGTCATCCCGCCCGCGTGGCGGAACGTGTGGATCTGCCCGTACCCGAACGGGCACGTCCAGGCGGTCGGCACCGACGACGCCGGGCGGCGCCAGTACCTCTACCACGAGCAGTGGCGGCGGGACCGCGACGAGGAGAAGCACGACCGCGTGCTGCAGATGGCCCGCCGGCTGCCCCAGTGGCGCGCCCAGGTCGAGGCCGATCTGGCCGGCAGCGGCCTGACCCGCGAGCGGGTGCTCGCGGCGGCGCTGCGGATGCTCGACCGGGGCATCTTCCGCACCGGCGGCGAGGAGTACGCGGAGGAGAACGGCACCCACGGCGCCGCGACGCTGCTGCGGGAGCACGCCGCGGTCCGTGGCGACGAGTGCCGCTTCTGCTACGTCGCCAAAGGCGGCCTGAACCGCGAGGTGGCGATCTGCGACGCGGAGCTGGCTTCGGTGCTGAAGGCGCTGCTGCGCAGCCGGTCGGGCAGCGACCGGCTGCTCGTCTACCGCGCAGGCGGCACCTGGCACGAAGTGCACGCCGCCGACATCAACGAGCGGTTCAAGGAACTGGCCGGCGAGGACTGCACGGCCAAGGACATGCGGACCTGGAACGCGACGGTGCTGGCCGCGGCCGCGTTCGCCGCGGCGGACCCACCGACGTCGGAGACCGCCCGCAAGCGCGCGGAGGCGAACGTGATGAAGGAGGTCTCGAAGGCGCTCGGCAACACCCCGGCGGTCTGCCGCTCGTCCTATGTGGACCCCCGGCTGGTCGAGGCCTACCGCGAGCAGCGGACCATCGCCCCGGCCCTGAAGCGCGCGGCCCGGCTCGACGGCGACGAGGCACGGGCGGTGCTGGAGCGGGCCTGCGCCCGGCTGCTCAACGCGTCTTGACGATTGGAGATCACCCGGGCGGGGAAGTCACCCGGGGAGGCAGCGGACCCGCGAGCGGCAGGGGGCACGGTGAGTGAACGTCAATCCATCCGAACGTGTACTGGCCCGCGACCACGCTCATCCGGGAACCTGGGGACGATGACCACCGAAGCCTCCCCCGTGCGCTGGCGCGCGTCGATCGGCCTCGCCGTCGGCGGCGACGGCCCGGTCTCGAGCATCGTCGAGTCCGACCACGGCAGCGAAGGCTCCGCGCGCGAGTGGATCGAGCGGAAACTCCCCCGCACGCGCTTCCCGGCCTGGATCCCGCCCGCCCGCCGAAGCGACGGCGTCGAGCTGTTCGGCCGGGTGGCGCGGGGAAGGATCGTGACGGGCCGCCTGGTGCCGACGTGGGAGTCGGACGCGAGCACCGCGGTCTGGCACGCCGACCGGGCGGGAGACCACGTGTCGTGGCGCCGCTGCCCGGCGGGCGAACGCTGAAAACTGCTGGCGCCTACCCGCACCGCTGACACCGGCTCGGCCCGCGCGAGCGACCAACGCGGGTTCCGCGACCCAGCGCACCGCGCCGCGGGCCCAGCCGAGCACGCCGCGCCGCGAGCGCAACCCCAGCACACCGCACCGCGAGCCCAGCCCCAGCCACCGCACCGCACCGCACCGCACCGCACCGCGAGCCCAGCACGCCGCGCCGCGCCGCGCCGCGGGCCCAGCCCCAGCACACCGCACCGCACCGCGGGTCGTCTGGCGCCGCCGCCGAACGCTGGGGCTTGGCCGAGACCACGAACACCGGCCGCCTGCGTCACTCTCCCCACACGAATGGGCTCTTTCCTGGCGTCCGTCGCCGGGAAAGAGCCCATTCCTGTCGTCAGGCCGCGCCCACGTCCTCGCGCAGCAGGCAGAACTCGTTGCCCTCCGGGTCCTGCAGCACCACCCACGACTCTTCGCCGGTCTGGCCCACGTCGGCCGGGCGGGCGCCGAGGGCCGTCAGGCGGGCCAGTTCCGTCTGCTGGTCGCCGCCTGCCGGGCTCACGTCCAGGTGCAGCGGGAGCTTGCCGCGGCGCGGGTCGTCCGTGCGGGCCAGGATCAGCGTCGGCGGGCCCTGGCCGAACCGGGCGCCGGCCGGGCCCAGTGCCAGGCCGTCCGGCTCGTGGCCGATCACCTCGTAGCCGAGGACCGCGCACCAGAACTCCGCCAGCCGGTCGGGGTCGTGGCAGTCCAGCACCAGTTCGGTGATCCGGCAGGCCATCCGCTCACTTCCGTTCCGACTCCGCCACCGCCGCGGCTTCATCGTCGTCCATCGCCTTCGTGTCCCGCGGCGGCAGGAACGGCTCCTCCTGGTCCTCCTCGCGCCCCGCCTCGATCGTGCGGCCGCGAGCCAGCTCCGCGTCCAGCTCGGCCCCCAGCAGGATCGCGAGGTTGGAGATCCACAACCATACAAGGAACACGATCACCCCGGCCAGCGAACCGTAGGTCTTGTTGTAGGAACCGAAATTCGCGACGTACAGCGCGAACCCCGCCGACGCCAGCACCCACAGCACCACGGCCAGCAGCCCGCCCGGCGTCAGCCACCGGAACGACGGCTGCCGGACGTTCGGCCCCACCCAGTACAGCAGCGCGAACGCCACGCTGACCAGCGCGGCGATCACCGGCCACTTCGCGATCTCCCACACCAGGATCCCGGTCGACCCGAGCCCGATCAGATCACCGATGCGGCGCGCGACCGAGCCCGTCGCGACCACGCCCAGCGCGCACATAGCCAGCAGCGCCACGATGCCGACCGTCAACGCCACCCGCAGCGGGATGACCTTCCAGATCGGGCGGCCTTCCGGCATGCCGTAGATCGCGTTCGACGCCCGCATGAACGCGCCGATGTACCCCGACGCCGTCCACAGCGCGCCGAGCAGGCCCAGGATCGCCACCGGGCCGGCCAGGCTCCGCGAGCCCGTCAGCTCCTTGATCGCGCCGACGATGATGTCCTTGCCCTGGCCGGGCACGACCTGGTTGACGTTGTCGATCACGGTCTGGATCTTGTCCGGGCCGAGCAGGCCGAGGATCGCGGTCAGCACGATGATGCCCGGGAACAGCGACAGGACACCGTAGTAGGTGAGCGCCGCGGCCCAGTCGGTCAGGTTGTCCCGGTTGAACTGCTTGAAGGTCCGCTTGAGGACCGCGCCCCACGACCGCTTCGACAGCTTGCCCGGTCCTTCGGGTCCTTCTTCTCGTCTGGCCACCATCGCCACCTCCTGCTCCGTCCCGCGGGCATACCCGGTCGGGGAGTGGGTATGCCTGTTTCGTCACCGAAAGCAGGAGGAAGCCGTGCCCGAGGTCAGCCGCGTGATCGACGTACCGCCCGACGCCGTGTTCGCCGTGCTCGCGGACGGCTGGCTCTACGCCGGCTGGGTGGTCGGCAGCTCGCACATCCGCGACGTCGACGACGACTGGCCCGCGGTGGGCTCGCGGATCCACCACAGCGTGGGCCCGTGGCCCGTGCACATCCAGGACGTCACCGTGGTCCGGGCGGTCGAGCCGGGCCTGTCGCTGTCGTTGGAGGCCCGCGGCTGGCCGCTGGGCGCGGCCGCGGTCGGCCTGACGCTGGTTCCCCACGGCGACGGGCAGACCCTGGTCCGGATGACCGAGCACATCGTCCGCGGCCCCGGCAAGGTGCTCCCGGCGGCCGTGCAGGCGCTCATCGCGAAGCCGCGCAACACCGAGTCCCTGGCCCGGCTCGCCGACCTCGCCACGGGCAAGCACGCCCGCGCGAAGAACGGGCACCCCCGCCCCTGACCATCCCCGCGCAGTCCGTGAAGGCCACATCAACGGACGTAGAGTCCGTGAAGGTGGCTCGGAGTCATGGGGTTGTTGCAACACCGCTTGGAGGAAGGGGTGGTTGTGATGGCTCGGGTGCGGAAGTTCCGTTGGTTGCCGCGGT
>NZ_JBFBCC010000015.1:0-269387 GCF_040682955.1 Amycolatopsis sp. NPDC051045 | reverse complement strand
GTCGTCCGGGATCCCTTCACGCGCAACGAGTTCCAGCAGCGCTTTGCGCTCGGCGGCCCAGCCGCGTCGGGGGCGGCTGGGCGGCCCGCCCGCTCAGCCCGCCGCGGTCGCGTAGTCCGAACCCACCCAGGTTTCGTCGATCCGCAGCCGCTTGTAGCGCGAACTGTCGCTCGATGCCGCGTACGTGCTCGTCGCCCGGAGCCGTACGTACCGGGCCGTCACCGCGGACAGGTCGACGAACTGGACGCCGCGGTGGCTCGGCAACGTCCCGGATTTCACCGCACTGCCCCAGTTCTTTCCGTCGCTCGACACGAACACCTGGTACGCCTTGATGCGCGCGGACTGCTCGGAGTCCGACCGGGCGTAGCTGACCGAGTCCTCCCGCTGGTTGAGCGCGAGGTACTGCACCTTCTTCGCCGCCCCGAGGTCGTAGTCGAGGTCGACCGGCAACGTCTTGTTGTTGTCGAAGTAGGTGAGGTAGCTGCCGTCGCTCGCGGACTGTCCACTGTGGCCACTGGCCGAGGCGCTCGCCTTGAGCGTCACGGTCTTCGGGTCGTAGGTTCCGGTGCGGCCCGCCGTCCCGACCTTGAACACCGTGTCGTAGGTGTCCCAGCCGGACAGTCCGGTCAGCGTCAGGCTGCCGCCGCCCTGACCGAAGGCGATCGCCGCGCCGGTGCGGAGGTTCGTGACCCGGCGGACGCGGTAGCCGTTGTCGCGGATCTTCAGCGTCGACGTCGACGGCTTGGTCAGGACGTGCACGTACTGCGTTTCTCCCTTGATGGTGATGACGCCGTGCGCGCCGTCGTTCCAGAAGCCCGGCTGCATGCCGCCGTACAGGTACCCGGCGCCTTCGGTGCCGCCGAGGGACTCCCGGATCGCGTCCAGGTAGGTCTTCGCGAAGTTGTTGAACGCCTCCTGGTTCGACGGGAACTTCCCGTTCACCATCGCCGTCTCGGCCATCAGCGACTTGATCGACGAGCCCGAGTTCGTGATGAACCGGCCGATGTTGAGCATCTTGTTCACCGCCGAGTTCGACCCGCCGTACCACCACGCGCCGGTGTCGGGCAGCTTGAAGCACGCCTCGGTGAGCCGGGGCATCGCCGTGTACGTCGCCTGCGGGTAGTCGTACGACGGCGTCATGCCGGTCTTCTGCTCGTTGCTGATCGTGTCCATGATCGGCGTGTCTTCGTTGTTGTTGCTCAGCAGGTAGTCCGGGCGCTGCTGGTAAATCTGCTCGTAGAGGTCGTGCGACTCCCAGTACGCGTTGTCGTTGTCGATCCAGAAGCCGCCGAGGCCGGGGTAGTTCTTCATGACCTCGAAGAAGTTGTCGTAGCCGAACTGGCCGAAACCGTCCTGGCTGTCGAGGTTCACGGTCTTGCCCTTGTACTTCGAGTAGCCGGCGGAGTCGAGCCACTCGTGCCCGCCCTCGTCGTGCCACTGGGCGTCGTTGGTCATGTAGAGGATGACCTTGAGGCCCCGGGCTTTCGCCGCCGCGATCAGCTCGCCGAGGAAGTCCCGCTTGGTGGTGCAGCTGCCCGGAATCTTCGACGGCCAGGCCCGCGAGTAGCCGAGGCGGCTGTGGAAGGAGGCGAGCACGAGGTACGACGCGTGCAGCTTCTCGGCTTCGGTGACCCAGTAGGCGGGATTCCACCCGCCGTCGGTGATCGCCTTCTCCCAAGCGCTGCAACTGGTGTAGCCGGGTGATGTGCGCATGCCCCAGTGCAGGAACAGTCCCGCTTGGCTGTCGCGCAGCCACTGCTGGGAGGGTTTCTGCAGATCGGCCGAAGCCGGCGCGGCGATGAGCCCGGACACCGCCAGCATCGCCGCGCACGCGACGAGCGCCCGGCGGAGGAACCTGTCTGCCATGACGACCTCCAGTGGTCTGGTCCACCCGGTGGTGTACTCCTGCCGCGGAGACACGGTCAAGGCTTAGATCCGACCTTTCCGTCGAGTTTCGCTGGCCGGTACAGGAAACTTGCCGCCATTCGGGTTAAATATCTGATATATGACTTAAGAGATCCGATCTCTCTTGACTCGCCTTCCGGGAGGCGAGTAGATGTTCTCCCCGAGAGCGCTTTCGCTCTCCAGACCATCGCTCCGGCGACACGGGCAGCACGCCGCGCCCCCCAGAGCTGGTCGGGATGCCGACGGACGGCGGATCGGCATCCCGGCCACCCTTTCACCGCGTCGCGGGGCCAGTGCACGAAAGGGACGACGCATGTCCGAACATCCCCTTCGCCCGACCCGGCGTGCGGTCCTGGCCGGCACCCTCGGCGCCGTGGGCGCCCTCGCCGCGGCGGGCCCCCTCGCACGTGCGGCGGACCAGCTCCCCCCGATCGGCGGCGCGGCGCCGCCGCCGGACTGGTCCCGGGCCGTGATCGACTCGACGATGAAGCGCTACACGCCGGACAAGATCGGCGGCTGGGGCTACACCCTGGGGCTGTACCTCTACGGCCAGTACCTCTTCTACAAGCGCACCGGCGAGAAGAAGTACCTCGACTACATCATCGCGTGGTACGACCGTTTCATCACCGACAGCGGCATCTCGAACAGCTTCACCAACCTCGATTCGATGCGCTCGTGCCAGATGCTGCCGCTGCTGTACGCGGAAACCGGCCGCAAGAAGTACAAAACGGCGGCCGACCAGCTGCGCAAGCGGTTCCCGTCCTACCCCCGGACGTCCGACGGCGGCATGTTCCACGCCACGAGCAAGGTCGGCCAGCTGTGGGGCGACGGCGTCTACATGGCCCAGCCGTTCCTGGCCCTCTACGGCGCGGCCTTCGACGACGCCGCGTACTGCTTCGAAGAAGCGGCGAAGAACATCGTCGTGTACTTCAGCCACCTGCGCGAACCGGCGAAGGGCTTGCTGTACCACGCCTACGACGAGGACGGCTCCGAGTCGTGGGCCTCCGGCTCCGGGCACCACTCGAAGTACCACTGGGCGCGGGCGATCGGCTGGTTCGGCATGGCGACCATCGACATCCTCGAGGTGCTGCCGGCCGGCCACCCGCGGCGGGCCGCGCTGATCGACGTCGTCCGGTTCCTGGCCGCCGGTTACCAGCGGTACCAGGACGCGTCGACCGGCCGGTGGTACCAGGTGGTCGACCGCGGCGGTGACCCGAAGAACTGGTTGGAGACGTCGGCGTCGTCGATGTACACGTTCACGATGGCCCGCGGCGTCGAGCACGGCTACCTGCCGGCGTCCTACCAGGCGGTGGCGGATCGCGGTTATGCCGGTGTGCTGAAGAAGGTGTCGCTGGGTTCCGACGGCCTGACGAACATCACGGACATCGGCGAAGGCACCAACGTCGGCGACCTGGCCTACTACTACGGCCGAGCCCGCAAGACCAACGACTTCCACGGCCTCGGCGCGTTCCTGATCATGAACGAGCAGTACACGCACTGACCCCTGTCACGCCGCAGAAGGGGCCCCGGCCGACCGGCCGGGGCCCCTTCGTCACGTGCGGAAAACCGGATCTCGCGTGATTGAGCACGGAACTCGCTTCAATCACACGAGATACGGGAACGTCAGCAGGTTGAGGTGGAACCGGTGGTGGTGATGCGGAGGGCGGAGCCCGACGTTGTGGCCGAGTCCTTGACGCAGTAGCCCGTCACCGACTGGAAGCCGACGTCGAACGGGCTCTTCGTGCCCTTCTCCGCCGTGAAGTGGTCGAAGGTGATGTCCGAGCTGTTGTTGACGATGCTCGCCGGGCGGCCGTCGTCCTTGGCGAACTCCACCGAGCTGTTCACGAAGCGGATGCCCGCCGCGTAGTGCAGGTACCAGCCGTACGACGGGCGGGTGCCGATGCTCTTCGGGTTGTAGTCCGTCGCGGTGTTGCTCGGCACGCCCGTGCCCATGGTGCCGTTGCCGCCGGGCACCGACAGCTTCACCCCGGTGAACGTGACGTCGGAGACCCGGTGGCCGCTGTCCGCGCCCCAGATCGTGGGGCTGAAGTTGCTGCCGGTGTGCGTGCCGGTGACGTTGTCGAACGTGATCCCGCTGATCGAACCGACGCCGGGGTCGTTCCCGCACCGCTTCCGCGTGCCGATCTTCATCATGATCGGCGAATACGTCCCGGACATCGTGATGTCGCGGTAGTGGACGTCGGAAATCTTCGCGCCGTCCATCGACACGATGCCGATGCCCGATTTGTGCGCGCCGGTGATCGTGATGCCCGAGAACCGGTAGCCGGTGAAGTCGCCGCAGGTCTCGGAACCGAACATCAGCGCGTTGCAGCAGACCGCCGACAGTTTCGCGCCCGTCACGGTCACGTTCCCGTTCGGCAGTTTCGCGCCGAGCGCGTAGTCGCTCTTGAACACCAGGGCGTCGTCGTTGGCCGCGATGTTCACTCCGGTGATCGTGACGTTGGTCGTGCTGATGATGTTCCAGCCGTCGCGGTCGCTCGCCGTGTCGATGGTCAGGTGGTCCGAAACGACGTTCTTGCAGCCGTTGATCAGCGCCGCGAAGTGCCCGCCGCGGCGCAGTTTGACGCCGGACAGCGTCAGCCCGTCACACCGGGTGAGGGACAGGATCTTGTCGGCCTCGCCGGAGTCCGGGTTGCCGGTGATGAGGTTGCCGCCGCCGTCGATCGTGCCGGCGCCGGTGAAGCCGATGTTCGTCAGCTTGTCGCCGTAGAACATCGCGTTGTGGAAGTGGCTGTGCCCGTAGTCCTGGTAGTCGTCCCACTGGTTCGGCTCGGGTTTGTCGTAGGTGTCCGCACTCGACCCGGTGATCGTCGCGCCCGCGTCGAGCTGGATCGTCACGTTGCTCTTGAGGTGGACGGTGTTCGCCGACTTGTAGGTGCCGGAAGCGAACCGGACGGTGCCGCCACCCGCCGCGTTGGCCGCGGTGATCGCCTTGTCGATGGCGGCGGACTCGTTGGCCGACCCGTTTCCCTTGGCGCCGTAGTCCCGCACGTCGTAAACGCCGCCGGGCGCGGCGGTGGAAATCCCGGCCCCGGCCACCACCAGCCCGGCCACCGCCAAGCTGATCAGCAAAGATCTTTTCACTGCACGACCGCCTTGTCATGGAATCGGAAATTCGGCATGACGGCGGAACACCCAGATTACGAGCGTCGCGAAGGGAGTGTCAAGATCGCCGGGCTCGGGGTACCCGCGCCACCCCCAGTAGGGCGCGGGTACCCCGGCGTCCTTTCGGGATTCCGGCAGTCTGCCTTCGCCCGGCCCGCGACCACCATGCGTTTTCCTGGTCCGGGCCAGGAAAAACGGCATGATCGGCGCCGGTCACGGAAACCCTACTCCGGACGACAGCAGCGTGAACGCCCGTTCGGCCGCCGCGACGGCCTCCGGAAGACGCTGCCGCGCCGGAACGCCGGCCGAGACCGCGGCCATGTTCGCCGTGGCCAGCGTCCGCCGGACCGCGGCGATCTGCGCCGCGGCCAAGCTCGCGTCCGGTGCGGGAACACCGGCCTCGGCGAGCGCGGCGGCCAGCGCCGCCTCCCCGGCGCCGAGGAACTCCGCCAGCCGCGCGACCAGCGCCGGCGTGCCGGTGACCAGCTGGAACACCGCGACGACCGCGGGGAGATCGCACAGCCCGGTCACCGGCTCCCGCTGCTCGAGACCCCGCACGAACGCCTCCCGCAACGCGGCCAGGGGACCCTGGTCCGGCCGGCGGGCGCGGACGACGTCCGCCGCGTCGGTCTCGTGGTCGGCGAACCGGTGCAGCACGAGGTCTTCCTTGGTCGGGAAGTAGGCGAAGAGCGTCCGCTTGGACACCTCGGCCACCCGCGCCACCTCGGCGACCCCGACGGCGTCGAACCCGCGCTCCAGGAAGAGCTCGATCGCCGCCGTCGAGATCGCCGCCCGCGTGCGGAGCTTCTTGCGCTCCCGCAGGCCCGGTTCATCGGTCACGTCACGCAGCGTAGCTTCAGACCTGCTGGAGGCCCGGCTTGCCCGCCTGCACCACGTAGCTGCGGTCGTTCTTGATCACCACCGACGCCGGGTCGTAGACGCTGGTGTCGGACGTCGTCATGAAGTCCGCCCGCATTTGCGACGGCGTGGTCGTGACGCGGACGTAGCCGCGCTCGCCCTTGCAGTACTTGACGTGCGGGTTGTTCGCGTTCCAGGCCGCATCGGGCGGCGAGGCGTTGTCGCTGTTGCTCGTGACCGACGTCGTGACCAGCTCGGAGCCGATGACCGGGGAGCTGTGGTTGAAGTAGTCCAGCCGCAGGTCGGCGGCCCAGTGCCGGTGGACGTCGCCGGTCAGCACCACCGGGTTGGCGACCTTGCGGTCGACCCAGCCCTGCTGGATCCGGTTGCGGGAGACTTCGTAGCCCTGCCAGGAGTCGTTGCTCTCGCAGGTGGCCTTGTTGCCGTCGGCGTCCCGCGTGGCGAAGAAGACCTGCTGGCCGAGGAAGTCCCACGTCGCCGGGTGCGACTCGAACTGCTTGAGCAGCCAGGCTTCCTCCGTGGCGCCGAGGATGGTGCGCGAGGTGCTGCGCATGTCGGCGCAGGCCGGGCCGGCGTCGCCGGCGGGGTCGGGCACCTGGGCACTGCGGTACTGGCGCGTGTCGAGCATGTGGAACCGGGCCAGGTTGCCCCACATCAGCTGCCGGTACAGCTGGATCGACGCGCCGTTGGGCTTGGCCGTCGACCGGATCGGGGTGTTCTCGTAGAAGGCCTGGAAGCCGGCGGCCTTGCGTGCGGCCGGGGCCGGCGAAGTGGTGCCGTTCCAGTTGTTCATGACCTCGTGGTCGTCGAACACCACGATCCAGGGCGCGATCGCGTGCGCGGCCTGCAGGTCGGCGTCGGTCTTGTGCTGGGCGTGGCGGGCGCGGTACTGCGCGAGCGTGGTGACGTCCTCGGTGAAGGCCAGGCTGCGCGGGTTGCGGTCCTGCGCGGCGCGGCCCGACTTCTTCTCGTAGATGTAGTCGCCGAGGAACAGCACCAGGTCCGGGTCATCGGCCACGATGCCCTTGTACGCGTGGTAGTAGCCCTCCTCCCAGTGCTGGCAGGAGCTGAAGCAGTACTTGAGCTGGTTGACCGCGGCACCGGCGGCGGGCGCGGTGCGCGTCCGGCCGACCGGCGAGATGTAGCCGGAGCTCTTGAACCGGTAGAAGTACTCGCGGGCCGGCTGCAGCCCGGTCGGTTCGATGTGGACGCTGTGGCCGGACGCGCTGACGGCGCTCACCGAGCCGCGCTGCACGACCGAGCTGAACGCCTCGTCGTTCGCGATCTCCCAGTCGACCGCGTAGGTGGCGTCCGGCATGCCGCCGAAGCCGTCCGGGTTGAGCGGCGAGGGGGCGAGTCTCGTCCACAGCACCACGCTGTCGGGAAGCGGATCGCCGGAGGCGATGCCGAGCTGGAAAGGATCGCGGATGGGGGGAGCGGCGGCCGTGGTGCGGGCGTTCGCCCACGACGGCAGCGCCGCCGAAGCCGCGGTGGCGGTGACCGCGGCGAGCCCGCCGAGCAGCACCTTGCGCCGGTTTACCTGACCCATGGGAAAGCCCTTTCTCGTGGTGGACGCGGTCAGGCCGCGTAGTCGGTGATGCCGTCGCTGCAGGACTTCAGGTCCGGCTTGGCGGTCGTGTAGTTGGCGACGCACACCTTGTAGAAGACCCAGGTGCCGTGCGGGACCGAGACGGCCTTGTCGACCTTCGTGCCCTCGCCGCCGGAGTTCCAGACGTAGAACGGCCCGGCGCCGCCCTTGAGCCAGTAGGCGACCACGGCGGAGTAGCCGTCGGAATTCATGTCGTAGACCAGGAAGTGGGAGTCGGACGCGCGGTACTGCGCTTCGCCCGCGCAGGCGTCGGCGCACTGGCCGCTGCCCGAGCCGACGCCGCAGTCCGGCGCGATTCGCGTGTCGGAGTTGGTGAAGACGTAGGTGTCCGAGATGTACCCGCCGAGCGCGGGCACGTAGTCCCAGAGCGTGCTCGTGCCGTAGGTCCCGGTCACCGACGTGCCGTTGATCTGACAGTCGATGGTCACCGCCGCGCCGTTGGCGACGGTCTTGACGGCTGTGGCGCTCGCGGTGGGCGCCCGGCGGACGTTGAGCGGGTCACCCGCGGTCTTGACGGTGCCGGTCGCCGCGGCCGACGCCTCGAGCGCGCCGCCGACCACGAGTGTGCCGACGGCGGCCAGGATCACCCCTAAGCCGGCGATACGCCGGAGGTTCAAACGCTTCATGGCGGCAGCGTGGCGCCCCGCTGTACACATCTCGTACAAAGCCGCACGTGTGCGCACAGACACTACGAATGGATCTATCCGCTGCGCCCGGCGGAGCCCTAGCATCCGGTTATGGGGGAACTCATCGGGCAGGTTGAGACCACCTCGCTTTCCATCCGCGTCCTCGGGCCGCTGGAGGTCACCGCCGCCGGGCGGGTGATCGCCCTCGGCGGGCCGAAGCCCCGGCTGCTGCTGGCCGCGCTGGCCCTGCAGCCGAACGTCGTCGTGTCGACCGACGTGCTGGTGGAAGTGCTGTGGCCACAGGCGGCGCCGCGGTCGGCCGCGGCGAACATCCGCACGTACGTCCATTCGCTGCGAAGGCGGTTCGCCGAGATCGACCCCGGTCTCGGCGAGCGGATCAGCAGCCGGGCCTCCGGCTATCTCCTGACGGCGTCGCCGGACGAACTGGACCACCTCGCCTTCGCCGCTTTGGCCGGTGAAGCGCAGGAAGCGCTCGACGGCGGTGAGGCCGAGAGCGCGCTCAAACTCCTCGACCGGGCCGACGCGCTGTGGCGCGGCGAAGTCCTCGAAGGCCTCCCCCACGACCACAGCTGGGGCGCGACCGTCGCCCGCCTCGCCGAACTGCGGCTTTCCGTGCAGGAACAGCGCCTGCGGGCGCGGATCGGCCTCGGCCGCTGCGGCGAGGCCGTCGCCGAGCTGCGCGGGCTGGTCACCGAGCACCCGCTGCGCGAAGAACTCTGGGCGCAGCTGATCGTCGCGCTGCGCGCCGCGGGCCGGACCGGGGAAGCGATCGAGGCGTTCGAGTCGGCCGAGCGCGTCCTGCGCGAGGAGCTCGACGCCGAGCCGGGCGCCCGGCTGCGCGAGCTGCGCGCGACGTGCGTGCCGGACAACGTCCTCGCCCCGCGCCCCGCCGACGTCGCCCCGGTCTGCCAGCTGCCCCTGGACCTGCCGGACTTCACCGGCCGCGACGCGCTGATCCACGACGTCGTCGCCCTGCTGCAGGAGCGCGCGGACTCCGGCACACCCGCCGTGGTCGTGCTGTCGGGCGCGCCCGGCGTCGGCAAGTCGGCGGTCGCCGTCCGGGTCGCGCACGCGGTCCGCGACGAGTTCCCGGACGGTCAGCTGCACGTCGACCTGGCCGGCACGTCGTCGTCGCCGCGACCGCCGATGAGCGTGCTCGCCGAACTGCTGCGCACGCTGGGCATCCCCGACGCCGGCCTGCCGCGCGAGCTGGCCGAGCGGTCGGCGCTGCTGCGGTCGCGGCTGGCCGGACGGCGGATGTGCGTGGTGCTCGACGACGCCGGCAGCGAGGCCCAGGTGCGGCCGTTGCTGCCCGGTGCCGGGGCCTGCGCGGTGCTGATCACCAGCCGGATCCGGCTGCCGGGACTCGGCGGCGCGAAGCCGGTGGACGTCGACCTGCTGCCCGAGGCCGAGGCCGCGCGGCTGCTGGAGGGCATCGTCGGCACCGAGCGGGTGGCCGCCGAGCCGGAGAGCGCCGCGGCGATCCTGAGCCGGTGCGGGCACCTGCCCCTGGCGATCCGGGTGGCCGGCGCGAAGCTCACGCACCGGCCGGGCTGGACGCTGCGGCTGCTGGCCGACCGGCTGGGCGACGAGCACCGCCGGCTCGACGAGCTGCGCGTCGGCGACCTCGCCGTCCGCGCGAGCGTGACCCTGTCCTACGACCTGCTGCCGATGTCGGCGGCCACCGCCTTCCGCGGGCTGGGGCTGCTCGGGCCGGTCCAGTTCCCGGCGTGGGCGGTCGCGGCCGTGCTGGGCCGCCGCGACGCCGACGACGTGCTCGACGTGCTGGTCGACGGTCACCTCGTCGAGCTCGTCGGCTCCGATTCGGCCGGGCAGCCGCGCTACCGCCTCCACGACCTCCTGCGCGTGTACGCGGTGGAGCTCGCCGAGCGCAGTGACGCGGCGAAGACCCGGGCCGGCCTGCGGCGAGTGCTGGAGGGCTATCTGGGGCTCGCGCTCGAGGCGGCGCGCCGGATGCCGCTGCACTTCTTCGGCATGTACTGCGACGACGAGCTGCCGCGCCCGGCGGTGCCCGAAGGCGTGCTGCCCGACGACCCGGCCGCGTGGTTCGCCGCCGAGCGGCACACCACCGTCGCGGCGGTTTCGCTGGCCGCCCAGCAGGGTTTCGACGACCTGTCCTGGCAGCTGGCTTCGGCGCTGACGCCGTACTTCGACCTGCGCGGCCCGCAGGACGACTGGCACAGCACCCACCTCGTCGCCCTCGCGGCGGCCCGCCGGACCGGCTCGGTGCGGGCCGAGGCGATCGTCCAGCGCAACCTCGGGCAGTACCTGCTCTACCAGGACGAGTACGCCGAGGCGCGGGTGGCGTTCGAGGAGTCGAGGAAGCTGTTCGAGACCGTCGGTGACGCCCAGGGGGTCGGCGTCGCGCTGACCGGGCTCTCGACGATCCTCCGCATCGAGGGCGAGGACGACCTCGCCCTCGACCACTGCCACGAGGCGCTGAAGCTGTTCGCGGAAGCCGACGACCCGAACGGCGAGGCGGTGGCGCGGCTCGGTGCCGGTGCGGTGTGGATGTCGCGCGGCTGTTACGCGGCGGCGAAGCGCTGGATCACCGACGCGCTGGAGCTGTCGGCGTCGATCGGCGACCGCCACCGCGAGGCGCACGCGCTCAAGCGGCTGGGTCTGCTGTTCCAGCACCAGGGCCACCTGGCCGCGGCCCGCGAGCACGTCGACCGGGCGATCGCGATCTTCACCGACCTGGGCGACGACCACTGCGTCGGCTACGCGAACCAGAACCTCGGCGAGCTGTGCCTGCACAGCGGCGACTTCGCGCACGCGCAGCTGCTGCTGGTGAACTCGCTGGCGGTGCACCGCCGCAACGGCGACCGCCGGTCGGAGGCGGAGGTGTCGCAGCTGCTGGGCGAACTGCACCGGGCCCTTTCGCAACCGGAGCGGTCCCGCGACTACTCGGAGCGCGCGCTGGCGATCTGGCACGAGCTGTCGGCGCCGTCGAAGGAACCGCCGGCCGTCGTGGCGCGACGACCGCACATCGCGTCGGCCTGACGCACAATCTGCTTGTACGGATCATGTACGCCGTCCCGTCAGTCTTTCGCCACGTTCAAGTGAACGAGTGCGAGAGGAGAACCGGGGATGATCCGGAACATGAAGGCCGGCCGCGTGACCGCGGCGGTTTTGGCCGCCGGGGCGGTGACGGCGCTGGCCGGAGCCCCCGCCCAGGCCGCGACGGCGCCGTCCGCCAACACCGGCTGGACCGCCGATTTGTCCACTGTGGACGCCGATGACGTCAACGTCACCGGCGCCGGTGGAACGCTGACGCTGACCGACGCCGCGTGGCACAGAACCGCTCAGGTGTTCTCCGGCAGCGAGGGCAACCTCATCACCGCCGAGCACCAGCTGGGCTCCGCGGCGAACCGCGTCAGCGCGGAACTGACCGCCGATACCCCCAAGGGCACTTCGGTCGACGTCGACGTCCGCGGCCGGACCGGCGTGAACGACTGGACCGAGTGGACGCCCGCGGGCACCGCGCTGAAGAGCACCGTCAAGTCGGTGCAGGTGCGGATCAGCTTGCGCAGCGCCACCGACGGCGTGCGGCCCTCGGTCAAGAGCGTCGCGCTCAGCGCCGACAGCGCCCCGCAGGTCAACGCCCTGACCGCCGGGACCGAACTGACCTACCGGGTCTACGGCACCCGGGAAGGCCTGATCGGCGGGCGGACCGCCAACGGCCACATCATCACCAGCCGCGACCACTTCGTCGCGCTGCCGTCCGGCAAGGCGACCGCCCCCAAGGGCACCGGCGACTACTCCGTCCGCGTCTGCCGCACCGACGGCAGCAAGTGCGAGTACGCGCCGGTGTGGGACGTCGGCCCGTGGAACGAGCAGGACGACTACTGGAACCCGTCGTCGGTGCGGACCAAGTTCAAGGACCTGCCGCAGGGCCAGCCCGAGGCGTATGCCGCGTACACCAACGGCTACAACGGCGGCAAGAGCGGCCTCGGCTACAAGGTGCAGAACCCGGCCGGCATCGACCTCGCCGACGGCGTCTTCTGGGACGGGCTCGGCATGTCCGACAACGGCAACGTGAACGTCACCTACCTGTGGACCGGCTCCGGCCCGACCGGTGTCGTCAGCACGGCCGGCGACCCGATGAACGTCCGGGCGAGCGCGAGCACCACGGCCGCCGTCAAGGGCCTCGCGGCGAACTACGCCAAGGTGAACATCGAGTGCTACGTCGAGGGTGACACCGTCACCGGCAAGTTCGGCACCAGCAACATCTGGGACCGGATCGGCCCCGGGCACTACGTGTCGGACACCTACCTGCAGACGGGTTCCGACCAGCCGGTCGCCCCGCACTGCTGAGAATCGTCGCGTGGTTGACTGCCCTCACCCCCGCGATAACAGCGAAGGCCCGGTGTCCCCCGCCGGGCCTTCGCCCATTTCCGGACCATTCCGCTCACCGGCACACAATTCACAAGCATGAACAGATGTCCGCCGGGTGTACAAGCGCAGGCCGATCGTGCAAAAATTCCGGGCACTTTCCCCTCACGGAATGGCGGGCACCTGTGAGCATTACCCGGAGAACCCTGCTGACCACCGCGGCCGGCGCCGCGGTGGCAGCGAGCGCCAGCACCTCCACGGCCGCTTCCGCGGCCACCCCTGATGGCGCCGACCAGGCATCGGTCACCCGGACGCTCCGCCAAGCGGCCGATTACGCAGTAGCCAAGCTCCGCGCGGTGGCCCCCGGTGTCACCGCGTTTCCGGTCGGCACGAAGTTCGAGAAATGGACCTATTCGCAAAATGGCGACTGGGTCGGCGGGTTCTGGCCCGGCCAGTTGTGGCTGGCCTGGCTGCACAGCGGAGAGGAACAATTCAAGACCCTCGCACTGGCGTCCGCCGAGAAACTCGCGCCGCGCCGGAACGACACGGGCACGCACGACCTCGGGTTCCTCTTCTACCCCTCGTGGGTGACCGCCTGGCGGCTCACCGGCGACGAGAAGTGGAAGGCGGGCGCGGTGCAGGCCGCGTCGTCACTGATCAAGCGCTACAACCCGGCGGGCGGGTTCATCCGCGCCTGGGGTGCGCTCGGCGACCCGAACAACGCCGGCCGCGTCATCATGGACACGATGATGAACCTCGACCTGCTCGCGTTCGCCAGTGCGCAGACCCAGGACCCGCAGTACCTCGAAATCGCCGTCGCGCACGCGAAGACGGCACAGAAGAACTTCCTGCGCCCCGACGGGTCGACACCGCACGTGTTCGACTTCGACCCGGTCACGGGCGCGCCGATCGGGCCGAACACGGTGCAGGGCTACAGCCCCACGTCGTGCTGGTCGCGCGGGCAGGCGTGGGGCGTCTACGGGTTCACGACGATCCACCGGCGCACCGGGGACGCGGAGTTCCTCACCACGGCCCGGCGGCTCGCGGACTTCGCGCTGTCCCGGCTGACGCCCGACCACGTGCCGGTGTGGGACTACCTGGCTCCCCAGGCCCCGAACGACGTCAAGGACGCCTCCGCGGGCGTGATCATGGCGTGCGGCCTGCTGGACCTCGCGGAGCTCACGCACCGCCCGCACTACCGGGAAAGCGCGCTGCGGATCCTGACCGCGGTTTCCCGGACGTGCCTGACCACGAAGTCCACCCGGGCGGAGGCGAGCGTCGCGCGCTGCACCCGCAACCGGCCGGCCGAGGACGGCGTCGAGGTGTCGCTCCCCTACGCCGACTACTACCTGCTGGAAGGCATCCTGCGGGTGCTCGACCGGCGCAAGGCCGACCGCGCGATCGACCTTTCGAGCGTGTAGCGGCGCCCGGGGAGGCCGCCACCTCCCCGGACGCGCTTTCAGTGGTGGTGGTGCGCGTGCACCTTGGCGTGGCCGAGCCCCCGCCCGATCATCCACTTGTTCACCGGCACGGTGACGACGAACGCGACCACCAGCGAAAGCGCCAGAGCCAGCCAGAAGAGCACGCTCGCCAACCCGGCGTCCATCGCGCCGGGAATCGCCACGACCACGGTGTTGTCGATCAGTTCCATGACGGCGATCGACACGGTGTCCGCGGCCAGCGCGACCTTGAACGCCGCCGCCGCGCCCAGCCCCGCCTTCAGCACGCCCCGCATGGTCAGGCCGTAGCCGAAGACGAAGGCCAGTGCGATCGACAGGACCACGGTCGCCGCGTTGTGCAGGCCGAACGCCGTGCCCAGCACCATGCCGAGCACCTCACCGATGGCACAGCCGGTCAGGCAGTGCAGAGTCGCCTGGATCGCTGTCGCCCACGAAGCCCCGTACTGTTCGCTCATACCGGCAACTATACCCCCCGGGGGTACAAGCCGCACGTTCTACACGTCACACCTCGGCACGCGGCCGGAGTACTGCTGCGACAGCGAGTGAACACGGATAGACATCAGATCATCACGCATCGTAGCCGACCGGGCCAACCAGGGGATCTTCCGCCGGCGTCCCCCGGAAGAGAACTCACTTCCGTAACCCTTTGCGCACATCCCGTTGACCACAGTTACTCGGAGCTCTACGTTCGCCCTTGGTCTCCACCATGCGCAGACCGACCGAAAGTACTGAGGAATGGGTGGGGATGCGAGGGCCGACGAAGACCTTCCGGCTGGTCGCGACGGTGCCGCTGGTCGCGGCGCTCACGCTCGGAGGCTGCTCGGGCCAGCCGAGCGGCGCTCCCGCGCCGTCGCCGACCCGGATCGAATTCGTGCCCAAGGTCCGCGGCATCCCGTACTTCGAGGCGATGAACACCGGCGGCCTCGACGCGGCGAAGCAGCTCGGCGTGGCGTGGCACACGACCGGGCCGTCGACCGTCGACCCGGCCGACCAGGTGACGATCCTGCGTGACCTGATCGCGAAGAAGGTCGACGTCATCGTCGTGGCGCCCAACGACCCGGCCGCGCTCGCGGGCGTGATCGCCGAGGCCAGGGCGAAGGGCATCCACGTGCTCACCTCGGACACCGACGCGCCGGGCACGCAGCGCGAGGTGTTCGTCAACCAGGCCAGCGCGCAGGGCATCGGCACCGCGCTCGTCAACGCGCTGATGGCGAAGACCGGGGGCGCCGGCCAGTACGCGATCGTCTCCTGCGGCCCGGCCGCGGCGAACCTCAACACGTGGATCGCGGTCCAAAAGGAGTACGCGTCCGCGCACTACCCGAAGGCCGAGCTCGTCGAGACCGTGTACGCGGGCGAGGACGAGGACACCGCGACGACCCTCGCCAAGGAACTCATGGCCCGCCACCCCGGCCTGACCGGGCTGATCGGCGAGTGCACGACCTCCGCGCCCGGTGTCGCGAAGGCCGTGGGCGACCAGCAGAGGATCGGTCAGGTGTTCACCGTCGGCGTCGGCACGCCGCAGGCCATCAAGCCGTACCTGCTCGACGGCTCGTGCTCGCAGTCGGTGCTGTGGAACGTCGAGTCGCTGGGCTACCTGACCGCGTGGACGGCGAAGCAGGTCGCTGACGGCAAGCCGCTGAGCCCGGTCAACAAGGTGAGCCTGGAGCTGCCGTCGGTGAAGTACGACGCCGCGACGAAGACCGTCCTGCTGGGCGATCCACTGCTCATCACCGCCGACAACGTCGACCAGTTCAAGTACTGACGCACCGGGCGTCACCGGTGCCGGCGCACGTGGCCGACCGCCGCACCCCCGCCGAGCACGAGGAGCAGGGCCGTCAGTCCCCAGCGGCGCTTCTCCTCGGTCCGCCGTCCGGTGTCCTTGGCCACCGGCTCGGCCTTCTTCGCCGGGAGTGCCCGGTGCGAGGCCGGCGTCGGCGGCGCGGGGGCCGGGGGCATGGGTGTGGGGACCGGCGACGGCGGGAGTGCCGCCGCCGGCGCCGGTGACGGCACCGCGGGCGGGATGACCGGCTGCTCCACCGGCGGCGGCCGCGGCGGGGGCGGCGGCTCGGACGGCTCCGGCGACTGCGTGGCCGGCGGTGTGGACGGAACCGGCGACGAGGGTGGAGGCGGCGGTGTCGATGAGGGTTGCGGTGACGACGGTGGCGGCGGCGCCTCGGCGTAGCACCCGGCCGCGTCGCCGCTCACCAGTGGCGGTCCCGTCGCGACCTCGACGGCCGGGCCCGAGCCGTCGCGCGGGAGGCGGTAGATGACGCTGCGCTGCCGCCCGTCGTGGTTGGCCGTGGCGTAGACGGCGCCGGGCGCGAGCACCACCGACCCGTACGCGCCGCCGTCGGGGAACCGGAGCCCGGGCACCACCGCGACCTTCCCGCTCGCCGGGTCGACCGTGACCACCGAACTGCCGCCGCGCGAAGTCGCCGAGACGCCGTAGAGCAGCCCGTCCGCCGGGTCGAAGGCGAAGTCGTCGACGCCGACGGCGAGCGACACCGGCCGCAGCGCCGTCCGGTGCACCACCCGCAGGTAGTCCGCGCTCGTCGGCTCGATGTCCACTGTGTACAGATCACTGCCCTGCCGCACGTACCAGCGGTCGCGGTCGATCGCGCCCGCGGTGGCGCCGGTGACCGGGCTCCACACGGGGTGGTGCGCGCCGGCCCGGCCGATCACGCCCAGGTCGGTGACCGCGCCGGCGGAATCGATCCGCACCGCGTGCGCGCCGTGGTACCGGCCGGCGCGGGTGCCGTCGGCGACGCCGTAGACGACGTCCTGCCCGGCGGAGTAGCCCATCGCGTTGATCCAGTACCCGGCGCGGGTCACGCGCTTCGTGACCCCGCCGGGCAGCGAGAGCAGCCGCAACGTCGTCGGTGCGCCGGCGTGTTCGTTCTCCGCCTGCAGGATCGTGCAGCCGGCCGGCTCCTTCGCCACCTCCGGGCGGGACGCCGGGGGCGCGAGCCAGCCCGTCGCCGCCAGCAGCGCCGAAACCGCCGCGGCCACGCCGAGCACCGCCGCCCAGCGGGCTCGCGCGCCGGTCAAGCCAGCCTGGCCAGCGCCGAACTGAACGCGTCGGGCAGCACGCTCACCCCGCCGCTGAACGGGTTCTGGAGCTGGTAGATCGCGAACATCAGCAACGTGATCGTCCCGGCCAGGGTGGACACGATGACGACGTGCGCGGCCAGCCGGGTGCCACCGAACAGGTTGGGCAGCAGGATCGCGGTGATCAGGCTGCCGAGGATCAGCGCGAACCAGACGACCGCGCCGACCCCGCCGGCGCCGGAGTGGCTCAGCCGCTGCTGCCGGGCCTGGTAGACCGACCAGAGCTGGTCGCTCGCCTCGGTCTTGCGGTCCAGCTGCCAGTCGCCGTCGGCCGCCGCCTCCGCCACCGCCCGGCGCATCTGGTCCAGCTGGGTCGCGCCCGTGGCGGGCACGTCGCCGCCGTCGGCCAGGCGCGGCCACTCCTGCTCCTCGACCGTCCGCGCGTAGGCCGACGCGAGCCGGTGCACCCGGTCCTTCGCTTCCTCCGGCAGCGCGTCGGCCGCCCAGGTGGCCGCGACCAGGCTGTCGGCCTCGGTCTGCGCGTTCTGGCTCACGGTGCTCACCGAGTCGTACAGCGAGATGAGCACGAAGGCCATCAGGACCGCGTGCAGCCCGCCGACGATGGTGAACACCTGGCCCGCCGCGTCGTTGTTGCCGGGCCTGCCCTCGTCGTCCCGGCCGAACCGGCGGACCAGGTAGGCGATCACGCCACCGACGCAGGCCGCGCCGGCCACCCAGAGACTGCCGGCCACGAAGATGTTCATCCGCACCCTTTCGCCCGCGAAGTGCGGGAAGCACCACCCGGCGCATTCCACGACCGGGACCGCCCAAGTTAGTCATCCATTTCCCGGCGGACAACAGAAAGGGCGGAATTCATCCGAGTGGTCGTACCAGGACCGCGGCGGTCGCCGGTTCGGCGCATTTTCCGCGCGCCACAGCCGACTTCGACCCACCCGACGGCCATCACGGACCGCCTCGGCGGCCGAGATTCTCACGACCGAGTGACGCCCGGGAACAGGCGGTGACCACGCACTTCGAACATCATCCGAAAACGATCAAGCAACGAGCCGGCGGTTATCCCGGTGACCCGATCGTGTCATTGTGCCGCCGGATCCGGTTGCTATGTTGATTTCGCGGCGCCACGAAACCGTGCGCATATCAGCAAATAGCAGGGCATGACCGGCGTTCCCGCTGGCGCGGGTACGTGCCGAACGCGAATGATTGGGTGGTTCTCGCTGTGACTGTCACCGACCCGGTGGATTCCGTGAACGCGGGTGAGCAGGCGCCGTCGAGCCTGAGCCGGGCGGCGGCCCGCACGCTGGCGACGACGACGAAGTCCGTCCCGCAGATGCAGGGCATCTCCTCGCGGTGGCTGCTGAAGCTGCTGCCGTGGGTGGAGGTCTCCGGCGGCGCCTACCGCGTCAACCGCCGCCTGTCCTACGCGGTCGGGGACGGCCGGGTCACGTTCACCACGACCGGTGCCCAGGTCCGGGTCATCCCGCCGGAGCTGGGCGAACTGGCGCCGCTGCGCGGGTTCGGCGACGAGGAGGTCCTCACCGAACTGGCGGACCGGTTCACCCAGCACGAGTACGCGCCGGGGGACGCGCTCGTCGAGTTCGGCAGCCAGGCCGACCAGGTGTTCCTGCTCGCCCACGGCAAGATCAGCAAGATCGGTCTTGGCGCCTACGGCGACCAGGTCGTCCTGGGCACCCTCGCCGACGGGGACCACTTCGGGGAGACCGTGCTGGTCCGCGGGGACGGGATCTGGGAGTTCACCGCCAAGGCCGTCACGGCGTGCACCGTGCTTTCGCTGCCGCGCCAGGCGTTCGAAGACGTCCTGGCCCGGTCGGCAGCCCTGCAGGTGCACCTCGACGGCTACCTGGGGCAGGGCGCGTCGGCCAGCAACGACCACGGCGAGGCCGAGATCGCCCTGGCGTCGGGGCACGACGGGGAACCGGTGCTGCCGGGCACGTTCGTCGACTACGAGGCCCGGCCGCGCGAGTACGAGCTGTCCGTGGCGCAGACGGTGCTGCGGGTCCACTCGCGGGTCGCCGACCTCTACAACCAGCCGATGAACCAGATCGAGCAGCAGCTGCGGCTGACCGTGGAGGCCCTGCGGGAGCGGCAGGAACACGAGCTCATCAACAACACCGACTTCGGGCTGCTGCACAACGCCGACTTCGCCCAGCGCATCCCCACCCGCACCGGCCCGCCGACCCCGGACGACTTCGACGAGCTGCTCACCCTGGTCTGGAAGGACCCGGGGTACTTCCTCGCCCACCCCAAGACGATCGCCGCGTTCGGCCGCGAATGCACCAAGGCCGGCGTCTACCCCGGCAGCGTCGACCTCGGCGGGCACCAGGTGCCCGCCTGGCGCGGGGTGCCGATCCTGCCGTGCAACAAGATCCCCGTCACCGAGACCCGCACCAGCTCGATCCTGCTCATGCGCACCGGCGAAGAGGCCCAAGGCGTGGTCGGGCTGCACCAGACCGGGCTGCCCGACGAGTACCAGCCGGGGCTGAACGTGCGGTTCATGGGCATCAGCGAGCAGGCCATCATCTCCTACCTCGTCTCCGCTTACTACTCCGCCGCGGTGCTGGTGCCCGACGCCCTCGCCGTGCTGGAAAGCGCCGAGATCGGCCGGGAGGGGTAGTGCCCGAGCCGGTCACCCCGCCCCGCAAACCGGACGCGCCCGGCCGTCCGCCCGCCCTGCCCGCGTCGGCCTTCGGGCCGACCGGGCTGGGCACGGCCGCCGCCCGGGTGGTGCCGAAGCCCGCGGGCGCCCGCACTCCGGAAGCACCCGAACCCGATGGGCGCGTGAAACCTTGACAGTCACCGAAGAAACGACGTCGCTGCAGCTGTCGCTGAGCGTCCGCGCGGCGCGGACGCTGACCACGACGACCAAGTCGCTGCCGCAGATGCGCGGCATCACCACCCGCTGGCTGCTCTCCCAGCTGCCCTGGGTCGACGTCCCCGCCGGCAGCTACCGGGTCAACCGGCGCCTGACCTACACCGTGGGCGACGGCAAGGTCAGCTTCTACAACACCGGCGCCCGCGTCCAGGTGGTGCCCGCCGAGCTCACCGAACTGGCCCTGCTCCGCGACTTCGGCGACGAACCGGCGCTGAGCGCGTTGGCCGACGCCTTCGAACAACGCGAATACGAACCCGGCGCGACGCTCTTCACCGCCGGCACGCCGCGGGACATGCTCGTGCTCATCGCCCACGGCAAGGTCACCCGCCACGGCACCGGCGAGTACGGCGACGAAGTCCACCTCGGCACCGCCACCGACGGCGACCACTTCGGCGAAGAGCTCCTCGGCCGCGACACCGGCACCTGGGCGTTCACCGCACGGGCGGCGACCCGCGTCATCGCGCTGGTGCTGCCCGCCGCGGCGTACGCGCGCCTCAACGGCCGCTCCGAAGCTCTCCGCACCCACGTCGCGGAAGTCCTGTCGCGGCCGCGGCAACCGCAGAACGCCAGGGGTGAAGCCGCCATCGAGCTCACCGCCGGCCACGACGGGGAGCCGATCCTGCCCGGCACCTACGTCGACTACGACCCTTCGCCGCGCGAATACGACCTGGCCGTCGCGCAGACGGTGCTGCGGGTGCACAACCGCGTCGCCGACCTCTACAACCAGCCGATGAACCAGCTCGAGCAGCAGCTGCGGCTGACCGTGGAAGCCCTGCGGGAGCGGCAGGAACACGACCTCGTCAACAACACGGACTTCGGGCTGCTGCACAACGCCGACCTCAAACACCGGCTCACCACCCGCACCGGTCCGCCGACGCCGCTGGACCTGGACGACTTGCTCAGCCGCCGCCGCAAGACCCGCTTCTTCCTCGCCCACCCGCGGGCGATCGCGGCGTTCGGCCGGGAGTGCACCGCCCGCCGGGTGTACCCCGACACCACCGTCCTCGAAGGGAAGCGCGTCACCGCCTGGCGCGGTGTGCCGATCCTGCCCTGCGACAAGATCCCGGTGAGCGAGGCGGGCTCGACGTCGATCCTGGCCCTGCGGACGGGCGAAGACGACGCCGGCGTGATCGGGCTGCGTCCGAAGTCCCTGCCCGACGAGTACCGGCCCGGGCTGAACGTCCGGTTCCTGGGCACCGACGACCGCGCGGTGACTTCGTACCTGGTCAGCGCGTACCACTCCGCCGCCGTCCTGGTGCCCGACGCCCTCGGCGTGCTCGACGACGTCCAGGTCGGCCGCTGATGACCACCATGAACACGCGCACCGCGGCCCGTCCGCTCGCCGACGTCCTCGCGTGGAGCAAGGGGATCGTCGACCCCGCGCTGCGCACGGCGGCCGGGCGGCTGCCGGAGGCGATGCGGCGGATCGCCGCCTACCACTTCGGCTGGCAGGACGCCCAGGGGCGGCCGGCGGCCGAGGACGGCGGCAAGGCGCTGCGGCCGGCTTTGGTGCTGCTGTGCGCCGAAGCCGCGGGCGGTGACCCCGCCGACGCCGTCCCCGCGGCCGTCGCGATCGAGCTGGTGCACAACTTCTCGCTGCTGCACGACGACGTCATGGACGGCGACACCACCCGGCGGCACCGCGCGACGGCGTGGACGGTGTTCGGCACCGGGCCGGCGGTGCTGGCCGGGGACGCGTTGCTGAGCCTGGCGTTCGAGGTGCTCGCGCCGAGCGGGGTGCCGGCCGCGCGGCGGCTGTCGGCCGCGGTGCTGGCCCTGCTCGAGGGCCAGGCCGCGGACCTGGACTTCGAGCAGCGCGACGACGTCACCCCCACCGAGTGCGTGCGGATGGCGGAGGGCAAGACGGCCGCCCTGCTGGGCGCGGCGTGCACGCTGGGGGCGGCGTCCGGGCAGGGCGACGCGGACCGCTTCGGCGCGTTCGGCCGGGCGGCGGGGCTGGCCTTCCAGCACATCGACGACCTGCTCGGCATCTGGGGCGACCCGGCCGTCACCGGCAAGCCGGTGTACTCGGACCTCCAGAACCGCAAGAAGTCGCTGCCGGTGGTGATGGCCCTGTGCTCGGGCACGCCCGCCGGCGCGGACCTCGCCACGCTCTACGCCCGGCCCGAGCCCCTGGACCAGACCGAGCTGGCCCGCGCGGCTGCCCTCGTGGAGACCGCGGGCGGCCGCCAGTGGAGCCAAGCCCAGGCGGAGGCATTGCTGGCCAAGGCATTGCGCGACCTCGCCGCGGCCGGCCCGCCCTGCCGCGCAAGCGCGGAACTGACAGCCCTGGCCCGCCTGATCACCACCCGCACCCACTGACCCCCGTACCGGAACGGACGACACGCGTACCCCGGTGGACAACACGCGTACGCAGATGGACGACACACCGGGCCGGGCACGTGCCCGTCGTGTCGTCCATCCAGGTACGCGTGTCGTCCATCCAGGTACGCGTGTCGTCCATCCAGGTACGCGTGTCGTCCGTTACCCGCCGGGGCGGGTGAGGCCGGACTTGTCTGCGTCGAGGCTCAGGATGTTCTTGTCCGTGTCCTGGAGGGCCTTGGTGACCTCGGCGGACTTCGGGGATGTCGACAAGTCGACCAGTCGGATGGGGGCGTCCAGCTTGATCAGGGTCGGGATGTACTCGGCCTTGTCGACTTTCCAGCGGTCGCCGTCGCGGACGAAGCGGAACCGGGCCGCGGCGCCTTCTTCGGTGTCGCCGCGGGGGTCGGAGTGGCGGGCGACGCTGTTGCCCAGCCCGTAGGCCACCCACTTGCCGCCGATCTTCTCGAACGGCTGGACGACGTGGGCGTGGTGGCCGACGATCAGGTCGATGTCGTCCGACGCCAGGAGCTTCTTCGCCTGACTGCGCTGCTCCGCCGTCGGGTCGTGCTGGTACTCGACGCCCCAGTGCAGGCTCGCGATGACGACCTGCGCCCCGGCCTGCTTCGCCTTGCGCGCCGCGGCGAGGACGTCCTCGACGTCGATCTGGTTGGCCAGCCACGGCTTTCCGGCCGGCACCTTGATGCCGTTGAAGCCGAACGCGTATGACAACTGGGCGACCTTGACGCCGTGGACGTCGAGGATCAGCGGTTTCGCGGCTTCGGCAGCCGACCGCGCCGAGCCGGTGTGCTTGACGCCGATGTCGTCGAGCTTCGCCAAGGTGCGGGTGACGCCCTCGGCGCCCTGGTCGATCGTGTGGTTGGACGACGTCGAGCAGGTGTCGTAGCCGGTGTCCTTGATCGCGTCGGCGATTTCCGGCGGCGCGCTGAACGACGGGTAGCCGCTGTACGGCCCGCCTTCCGGCGCCAGCGGCGTCTCCAGGTGGCAGATCCCGAGGTCGGCGCCGGAGATCAGCGGCCGGATCCCGGCCAGCAGCGGGCGGTAGTCGAACTTGCCGCCGCCGTCGGCCTCGGCCTGCTCCGTCAGGGCCGGGTGGATCAGGACGTCGCCGGTGGCGACGACGGTGAACGACCCGTCGGGGGCGGCCGCGCTCGACGGGGCCGCCTCGGGAAAGGGTGTCGGCGCCGGCCCCTGCTGCTGCGGCGGGCCACTGCAAGCGGCCGCCAGGACGGCGACCCCGGCGAGCGCGGCGACGCGGTGCTTCGTCATCGGTCCCCCTAACGTGGTCCAGCCATCCTGCCAGCCGGGCGAATCCGGCACGGACGGCATCCCAGTCATCGACGAACCGCACCACAGTCGACAACACCGATCAGAACATTGTCACCAGACAAAACCGGTCAACGCGCAGGACAGCAGCGGAAAAATACGAAAATTAGCAAGACTGGCGTGCGCACGATGTCACGGAGAGTAGGTCTCACTCCGCTAACTGCCGGGCGGAAGCGCCTTGACGTCCCTCGAACGGGTGTTTTGTAATACAAGTCACTTCGCGCTACCCGCCCCGACCCACTCGACCTCGGCCCCCATGGGAGCTTTCGATGTCCACATACCCGCACAGGTTCCGGACCTGGAGCGTTGTTGGTTGTTGTTTGATTTCCGGCGTCCTGCTCGCCTCCTGCTCCTCCGGGAAAGACACCGCGGCACCACAGCAGCAGGCGCCGGCGAACGGCAAGATCACCCTCTACTACCTGCAGAAACAGGGCGACCAGCAGTACTTCGTCGAGCAGGCGCAGGGGGCGCAGGAGAAGGCGAAGGAGCTCGGTGTCGAGCTCAAGGTGGTCAACCTCGGCCAGGACGCCAACAAGGCGATCACCGAACTGGACGCCGCGGTCGCCCAAGGCGCCAACGGCGTCGCGATCGTCGTCCCGGACCAGGCGATCGGCCCGCAGGTGATCGACAAGGCCAAGAGCGCGGGCATCCCGCTGATCGCCTCCGACGACGTCATCAAGGACGGCACCGGCGCGAAGGCCCCGTTCGTCGGCTTCAACGGCAGCCAGATGGGCGACTCGGTCGGCACCGAGGCCGGGAAGCTGTTCAAGGCCGCGAACTGGACCGCCGCCGACACGAAGATCATCAGCGCCTACAAGCAGGACCTCACCGTCTGCACCGACCGCGTCAACGCCTCGAAGGCCGCGTTCGCGAAGGCCGCCGGCGCGGACGTCCCGGTGATCGACGTCGGCACCGACAACTCTCCCGTCGACGCGCAGAACCGGTCCGGCGCGGTGATCGGCTCCAACCCGGGCGTCAAGCACTGGGTGGTCTGGGGCTGCAACGACGAGAACGAGACCGGCGTCGTGACCGCGCTGGCCAACTCCGGCGTGCAGCCGGCCAACATCATCGGCGTCGGGCTCGGCGCCTACCTCGACTGCAAGGACTGGGCCGCGGGCAAGGACACCGGCAACAAGGCCGCGCTCTACATCTCCGGCGCCGAGGTCGGCCGCTCGGCGATCCAGGTGCTGGTCGACAAGGTGAAGAACGGCAAGGACCTGCCCGCGGAGACGATCGCCAAGACCACGATCGTCAACAAGGACAACTACAAGCAGGCCGGCGTCAACTGCACCTGACCGCTTCCCCGCACCCGGCACTTTCCCGGGAAGGTGCCGGGTGCGGGCCACTGCTCGAAAGGACGCCATGTCCGGCTCCGCACCCGCGCTCGCCGTCGAGGGCATCGGCAAGCGCTTCTCCGGTGTCACCGCCCTCGACGACGTCTCGCTGGAGTTCCGCTCCGGCGAAGTGCTCGCGCTGATGGGCGAAAACGGCGCCGGCAAGTCGACGCTCCTGCGCGTGCTGTCCGGCGACCAGGGCCCGGACGACGGCCGGCTGCTCCTGGACGGCACCGAGGTCACCTTCGACACCCCGCGCGCGGCGATGGCCGCCGGGGTGCGCGTGATCTACCAGGAACCCGAGATCATCCCGCACGTTTCGGTAGCGGAGAACGTCTTCGTCGGCGAACTGCCCGCCAAGGCGCGGGTGTTCAACCGCCGCACACTGCTGAACGCCACGCAAGAGGCGCTCGCCGAGTACGGCTTCGAAGGCGTGCTCGACCCGATGACGCTCGGCGTCGCGCTCTCCGCCGCCCAGCGGCAGATCGTCGAGATCCTGCGCGTGCTCACCGCGGCCACGCCCCCGCGCGTGATCGCCTTCGACGAACCGACGTCGTCGCTGTCCGAGCACGAGGTGGAGGCGCTGTTCCGGCTGATCGGCCGGCTGCGCGACAGCGGGGTCGCGGTCGTCTACGTCTCGCACCGGATGAAGGAGATCTTCCAGCTCGCCGACCGCGTCGCCGTGCTGCGGGACGGGAAGCTCGTCGGCGTCCAGCAGGCCGCGGAGACCGACGAACCCAGCCTGGTGCGGATGATGATCGGCCGCGACCTGTCGGCGCTGCAGCGCCGGAGCACGCAGGACACCGGCGATGTCGTGCTGAAGCTCGACGACGTCACCACCGACGACGTCACCGGCATCTCCCTGCAGGTCCGCGCGGGCGAGGTCGTCTGCCTGGCCGGGCTGGTCGGCGCCGGGCGCTCCGAACTGGCCCGCGCGATCGTCGGCGACCTGCCGATCCGGTCCGGGACCGTGGAACTCGACGGCAAGCGGCTGCGCGCGCACAATCCCGGCGACGCGGTGAAAGCCGGCATCGGCTTCGCGCCGGAAGAACGCAAGACGGACGCGTTGCTCATGCAGCGGTCCGTCCGCGACAACATCTCCATCTCCGTGCTGGACCGGCTTCGCCGCTTCCGCGTCGTGAAGCGCGCGAAGGAACGCGCGCTCGTCGAGGAGTACGTGCGCGAGCTTCGCGTGCGGACGCCGTCGATGGAGCAGGAAGTCCGCAAGCTGTCCGGCGGCAACCAGCAGAAGGCGGTCCTCGCGCGCTGGCTCGCGCGACGGCCGAAGCTGCTGATCCTCGACGAGCCGACGCGCGGGGTCGACGTCGGCGCGAAAGCCGAGATCTACCGGATCATCGACGGCCTCGCTGCGGAAGGCATCGCGCTGCTGGTCATCTCCTCCGACCTGCCCGAGGTGCTGACCCTGGCCGACCGCATCCTCGTGCTGCGCGCCGGGCGCCTGGCCGGCGAACTCGGCCGCGAGGAAGCGACCGAGGAAGCCGTGCTGACCCTCGCCATCCCCGAAACCGAACCAGCCGTGGACGAAGCCCAGGAGATCGGCGCATGAGCACCCCCACCCGTCCCAGCGAAGACACTTCGGCCCCCGCCGCGCCACCCCAGCCGTCGGCCGCGCGCCGGGTGCTCACCGGCATCGGCGTGCAGAACTCGAGCCTGATCATCACGCTCATCGCGCTGGTGATCCTGCTGTCGGTGCTGAACGAGAACTTCTTCCGCACCAACAACCTGCTGCTGATCGGCAGCGCGATCACCATCATGGGCCTGCTGGCCCTGGTCCAGACCTTGGTGATCATCCTCGGCGCGCTGGACATCTCGGTCGGCTCGATGGCCGGGCTCGCCTCGGTCGTCTCGGCGATGGTGTTCACCTCGAGCGGGAACGCCGAGGTCGGCATCCTCGCCGCGGTCGGCGTCGGTATCGCGTGCGGGCTGGTCAACGGCATGATCATCATCTTCGGCCGGGTCAACCCGGTGGTCGCGACGCTGGCCATGCTCGCCACGTACAAGGGCATCGCGCAGGTCATTTCCAACGGCAAGGCGCAGGGCTACACCGGCGGCGACGACCTGTTCACCTTCCTGGCCAAGGGGGCCGTGCTCGGGCTGCCGTCGCTGGTCTGGGTGTTCCTGATCGTCGCGGCCCTGCTGCACTTCCTGCTCAAGTACACCGACATCGGCCGCAACGTCTACGCCATCGGCGGCAACGACACCGCCGCGCGACTGGCCGGCATCAACATCAACCGGTACATCATCGGCGTGTACGCCCTGGTCGGCGTGGTCGCCGCGATCGCGGGCATCCTGATCACCGCGCGTACCGGCTCCGGCCAGCCGACGTCCGGGTCCGAAGGCCTGGAGCTGCAGGCCGTCACCGGCGCCGCGCTCGGCGGCACGATGCTCAAGGGCGGGCGCGGGTCGATCATCTCCACCGTGCTCGCGGTGATCATCCTGGGCGTGCTCGACAACGGCATGTCCGGGCTGGGCATCAACCCGTTCTGGCAGAACGTCGCCCACGGCGCCCTGCTGGTGATCGCGGTCGTGCTGCAGCAGCTGCGCAGCGGGGAGCGGCGCGTCGGCCTGCCCGAGTAGCGGTGAACGTTCCGCGCAACCTCCACGCCCGCATCGTCGGCGAACTGGGCAGGCTCATCGTCGAAGGCGTTCTCGGGGACGGGCAGCCGCTCGTTCCCGAGGAGCTCGGCCGCCGGTTCTCCGCTTCCCGGACGGTGGTCCGCGAAGCGTTGCGCGTGCTGGAGTCCAAGGGCATGGTCAGCGCGCGCCCGCGGGTCGGGACGTGGACGTTGCCGCCCGAGGCGTGGGACGCGATCGACCCGGACGTCATCGCCTGGCGCGTCGGCGGTCCCGACGGCCGCGCGCACCTGCGCGAGCTGCTGGAGCTGCGGCTGGCCATCGAACCGCAGGCGGCACGGATGGCGGCGCGGCACCGGCGCCCGGACGAGCTTTCGGCGATGGCCGCGGCCTACGAGCTGATGGCCGACGCGGTCGAGCGCGCCGACGGCGAAGCGTTCCGGGACGCCGATTCGCGGTTCCACGGGGCGCTGATCCGGGCGTCGGGGAACGCGCTGATCGCGCAGCTGCAGGTGCCCGTGGCCGCCGCGTTGAAGGCGCACGGCGAGCCGATGGAACTCGTGGCGCACTCCCGCGTGCTGACGCTGGTGCTGGCGAAGGACCCGGACGGCGCCGAGTCCGCGTCCCGCCGGTTGCTGGAAACCGTTGCGCCGTACCGCTGACCGGCACCTTGACACGTCCACCGGGAAGCGCTTCACTCGCTGCGGATGACCGCCGCCATGACGTGCTGAGCCATTAGGGGCTTCGCCCCAAGCCGGGGGCTCCGCCACCCGGACCCCCGCAACCGAGCATCGAGGAGGACGCTTCCATGCGTTTCCCGGGAATTCGTGGTTTCGGCGTGCTCGCGGCCGCGGCGCTGGCCGGCGGCTTGTGGTCGGCACCGGTGGCGGTAGCCAACCCCGCCGAGTGCGCGATCACCGGCCAGATGGTCTCCGCGGGCAATTACTGGGTCGCCAACGGGACGAACCTCGACGCGCCGGACTGGCAGAACGCGACGTTCCACGTCGGCAACCTCGCGCTGGTCCGGACCACCGGCCAGTCCAACCACAAGACGTACCCCTGGGCGCAGGCCAACTCCTACCGGCTGCCGGAGGACCCGAAGCGGCCCTTCTTCCCGGACAACCAGGCCGCCGGCGAGGCGTACCTGGACCTGTACACCTACTTCCACCCGGAAATCCCGCTCGACTCGATCCGCACGCGGATCCAGGCCGAGGTGGCTTCGGTGCAGGCGGGGCACCGCGATTACTGGAACTACGTCGACGCGCTGAACATGGCGATGCCGTCGTTCGCCCGGATGAGCCTGATCGACCACGATCCGTCCTATTTGGACGCCATGGATCGGCTGTTCCGGTCGTCGGAACACAAGCTGTTCAACGAGTTCACCGGCTTGTGGTACCGCGACGCGCGGTTCACGGGCTCGGGCGTGTTCTGGTCGCGCGGCAACGGCTGGGCCCTCGCCGCGCTGACGAAGGTCCTCCAGGTCCTGCCGACCGACGACCCGCGGCGGCCGGAGTACCTGCGGGTGTTCAAGAAGATGGCTTCGACGTTGGCGCTGGTGCAGCGCCGCGACGGCTTCTGGAACTCGGACCTGCTCAACCCGTGGGACCACGGCGGCCCGGAGTCCAGCGGCACGGCGTTCTTCGCGTTCGGCATCGGCTGGGGCGTCAACGCGGGCATCCTCGACGCGGCGCGGTTCCGCCCGGTGGTCGACAAGGCGTGGACGGCGTTGTCGGCGAAGGCGCTGCAGCCGTCGGGGCTGGTCGGGTACGTCCAGCCGGTCGGCGACCGCCCGGCCGCAGCCGGGCCGGCGGACACCGCGGCTTACGGCGTGGGCGCGTTCCTGCTGGCGGGCCAGGAAGTGGCGAAGCTGCAGGGCTGCTCGGCGGAGTAGGCCGTCACTTCAGGCAGTCGCCGGGGTCGCCGCGGGTGAGGGCCCGGCCCGACTGGGGGAAGGTGCGTGCGACGCCGGGGCCGGATGATCGGTGCTCGAAGCGGACCGTCACCCGGCCGTGGCCCGCGCCCTGGACCCAGCCCGTGCCGAACTCGTCGTGGACCACGTCGTCGCCCTGGCGCCACTCCGATGGCGGCGTCACCGGCGCCGGCGTGGACGACACCACCGTCGAGGCCGGGGTTTCCGGAGCGGAAAGGGTGAACAGCGCGTCCTGGTGGGGCACCGAGAGCCCGCTGTAGGCGACGCCGGCCAGCCGGATGCCGCCGAACTCCGCCGGGTCGAGCAGCAGCCGGTCGGCGGTTGCGGTCAGCTCGGCCAGGTCGTCGGTCGGGGCGGAGATCGTCTCGGAGCGGGTCACCGTGTGCATGTCGGTGTGCCGCAGCTTGATCACCACCGTCCGCGCCACGCGCCCGGCCTTCACCAGCCGCTGGTGCGCGCCCACCGCGATGCGCCGCACCTCGGCCCGCAACGTCGCCAGGTCGATGATGTCGGTGTCGAACGTGGTCTCGGCGCTGACCTGCTTGGTCTCGGCGCGGCCCGCCACCGGGCGGTCGTCGGCGCCGGTCGCGAGCCGCCGCAGGTCGCGGCCGACGACGCCGCCGAGCGTGGCCACCGCGTCCTGTTCGGACAGTGCCGCCAGCTGTCCGAGCGTCTGGACGCCGATGAACCGCAGTTTGCCCTCGGCGACCGGGCCGATGCCCCACAGCGCGCGCACCGGCAGCGGCGCGAGGAACTCGCGTTCGGTGCCCTGCGGCACCACCAGCAGCCCGTCCGGTTTGGCCTCGTCGGAGGCGATCTTCGCGATCTGCTTGCCGTTGCCGGCACCGATCGACGCCACCAGCCCGGTTTCCTCCCGGATCCGCGCGCGCAACGCGGCGCAGAACTCGGTGACGGCTTCGAAAGAAGCGCCGACGAGCGCCGGCGGCTCGGCGAAGGCTTCGTCGAGGGAGATCTTCTCCAGTACCGGCGCGACCTCGGAGACGACCGCGAAGACCTCCTGGCTGAGCCGCTCGTAGACGCGGAACCGCGGCGGCACGATCACGCCGTTCGCCGGCAACAGCCGCCGGGCCTGGGACATCGGCATCGCCGAGCGGATGCCGAACACCCGTGATTCGTAGCTCGCGCCGGCGACGACGCCGCGGGGCCCGGTACCGCCGACGAGCACCGGGCGCCCGGCCAGCGTCGGGCGGGTGAGCTGCTCGGCCGAGGCGTAGAAGGCGTCCAGGTCGAGGTGGATCACCCAGCGGCCCACGTCAGTCCCCGCCGGTGACGTCCAGCAGCTGGTGGAGCGCCTTGGTGTAGCTCTCGAACGCCGCGCGGCCGCGGGCGGTCAGCCGGACCAGGGTGACCGGGGTGCGGTGTTCGTAGGCCTTGGTGATTTCGACGTACTCGGCGTCCTCGAGCTTGCGCAGGTGCGTCGAGAGGTTGCCGGCCGTCATGTCCAGCAGCTGCTGCAGCCGCGGGAAGGTGATCTGGTCACCAGCGCGCAGCCCGGCCAGCGCGACCGTGACCCGCAGCCGCGCCTGGGCGTGGATGACCGGGTCGAGCTGCGGCAGTTCGTTCATCAGCAGCCGGTCTTCTCGCGGGCGAAGTAGACGATCGCGGCGAGCAGGAACCCGCCGCCGCCACAGACGGCCAGCACCAGGAAGTTGGCCGGGAACCCGACCACCACGCTGAGCCCGGCGGAGACGATCATCCACGCGCCGAGCCCGTACATGAGTTTGTCCTGCCACACCATGCCACCGGCGAGGTACAGCACACCGGTCAGCAGGAGCCAGGTACCGGACCACAGCAGCGACACCTGGTCGGAGGTGAGCGAGCCGAACTGCGTGATCCGGATGTCGATCACGGTCAACCCGATGGAGGCGAGTGCCCAGCTGTAGCCGTACATCGCGCCGACGGTCCGTGACGGGCCGCGGATGCCCCGCCCGGCCCGGGCGCTGACGTACCCGGTGTAGGCGATGGCGGCGGCGAACAGCACGGCGACGAGCACCCCGCCGACCCAGCCGGGGATCGCGACACCGGGCAGCACCGCCACGTAGGTGAACCCCCACCCGACGATCCAGGCGAACGCCCAGGCGGCGAGCATCCGCGCGGGGCCCCCGCCCAGTTCCCGGCGGGTCCGCCGGTTCTGCTGGGCGATCAGGTTCAGCGACTCCTCGGCCGACATCGGCTCGTCATCCACCTGATTCGCCCTCCTCCCGTGCAGGCCCCTCAACGCTTGAACCTTGTTCTGGTCAGCCCGGCGCGCCCCGCCTCGGAACGAGAGGCGCGAACCCGGTGGTGCGCCGGGCGACGGCAGAACAAGGTTCACCGCACGGAAGTTAACACGCATTCACAACCGGGCCGTGTCCAGCCGGAACCGGCGCACCACGACCAGGGCCGGGACGACCAGCCAGCCCGCCAGCACGAGCACCGCGAAGCCGAGGCCGCCCTGGTGGGCCAGGGGTTCGAGGCCGGCGCGGCCGAGCCAGTACGTCGGGAAGAAGTGCGCCACCGTCGACATCCAGTCCGGCAGGACCTCCAGCGGAATCCACAGCCCGCCGAGCATGCCGAGCGGCATCATCAGCGCGCCGGTGACGGCGCCGACGGTGTCTCCCTTGCCGAACAGGCCGATGGCGAGGCCCAGCACGGCGAACGGGAGCACGCCGAGCCAGAGCGACACCAGCACCAGGCCCCACTGCGCGGCGGTCATCTCGACGCCCGTCGCCAGCCCGGCGAGGAAGAGCACCGCGAGCACCGGCAGCGCCACGGCCATCGCCGAGAGCACCTTGACGACCAGGTAGCCGGGACCGCGCATCGGCGTGAGCCGCAGCTGCCGCTGCCAGCCGTCGGTGCGCTCCTGCGCAACGCGCGTTCCGGTGAAGAGGGCACCGCCGCTCGCGCCGTACGCGGCCAGCTTGATCATGGTCTGGACGTCGGCCGGGAGGCCGTTCGCCATGATCAGCTTGCCGAAGATCGAGCCGAAGAGCAGGTACATCGCCACCGGCATGCCGATGGTGAAGATCGTGAACTGCGGGCTGCGGACGATCCGCTTGATCTCCAGGCTCAGATACGTCGTGTTCACGCGGCGGCCTCCTCGGCGGTCAGCGCCAGGAAGGCTTCCTCGAGACCCAGCGCGGTGATTTCGATGTCGGCGGCGAGCGGGTGCGCGGCGAGCAGGCCGCGGATGGCGGCGTCGGAGTCGGCGCAGGCCAGCTCGGCGCGGCCGGCGCGCAGCTGCACGGTCGTCACGCCCGGCAAGGCGGCCAGGTCGGCTTCGGTGGCACCGGGCACGACGGCCTTGAGCACCCGCCCGGACACCGCGGCCCGGACCTCGGCGACCGGGCCGTCGGCGACGACGACGCCGTGGCGCAGCAGCACCACGCGGTCGGCGTAGTCCTCGGCTTCGGCGAGGTAGTGGGTCGCGAACAGCACGGTCCGGCCGGCGGCGGCGAACTCGCGGATGGCCGCCCAGAACGCCCGCCTGCCGTCGACGTCCATCGCGGCGGTCGGCTCGTCCAGCACGAGCAGCCGCGGGTCGCCGGCCAGCGCGAGGGCGAACCGGACGCGCTGCCGCTCGCCGCCGGAAAGCTTGCCGCAGCGGCGTTTCACGAGGTGCTCGAGGCCCGCGCGGGCGATCACCTCGGCCGCGGGCAGCGGCTTCGCGTGCGTCGAGACGACCAGCGCGACGATCTCGCCGACCGTGACGTCCGGCAGCAGCGCGCCGTTCTGCATCATCGCGCCGACCAGCCCCTGGTCGACGGCCTCGCGCGGGCTGCCGCCGTGCACGGTGACCTCCCCCGCGTCCGGCTCGGTCAGGCCGAGCAGCATGTCGACGGTGGTCGACTTCCCCGCGCCGTTCGGCCCGAGCAGCGCGACGACCTCGCCGCGCGCCACCTCGACGGACACGCCGTCGACCGCCGTGATCGAGCCGAACCACTTGGTCAGGCCGTGGAGCGCGAACGCCGGTCCCCCAGTCATGGCGCTCTCCTTCCGTTCGTGGACTTTGCAGCGCAAAGTCGATGTGCACTTTGTAACACAAAGTCCACGCGGATTCAAAGCCCACGGCGCGAGCGAGCGCACAAACGGGGTGCCGGGCCGTGGGCCCGACACCCCGTTTGTGGATTTCCGCAGGTCAGCTGGCGAGCCGCCCAGAGACCAGACCGTTGTCGACGCGAGCCGCGGTCGGCGCCGGTGGCGTCGGCTGCGGCAGCGGCGCGCACTCGACGTCGGCCGTGCGGCCCGGCTTGCGGGCCGGGAGCGCGCCCGTCGCCAGGTAGTCGGCGATCTTGTTGTCGACGCACGCGTTGCCGCGCGGGGTGATCGCGTGGCTGGTGCCGCCCGGCTCCGCGATCAGCGAAGCGCCCGGGAAGCGGCTGCGGACCTCGAGGCTGCCTTCGTACGGCGTCGCCGCGTCGAGCGTCTCGTCGATCATCAGCACGCTCTGCACGCCCCGGCCGTCGATCTTCGCGGGCTTGCCCGCCTTCGCCGGCCAGTAGAGGCAGGGCGCGTTGAACCACGCGTTCTGCCAGGTGAAGTACGGCGCCTTGGCGAAGGTCTGCCAGTTGTCGCGCTTCCACTGGTGCCAGCTCTGCGGCCACTGGACGTCGGTGCACTGCACGGCGAGGTACACCGCGTAGCCGTTGTCGTCGCCGCGGCCGCCGAAGGCCTCGAAGAGCGACTTCCAGTTCTGCCAGTCACCCTGGTTGACGAACCGCGACAGCGCGTCACCCAGGAGCGTCCACCGCAGCTGGTAGTACGAAGCCTGCTGGATGACGTCGAGGATCTCGTCCGGCCCGATCACGCCGCCGGCCGGGTTGAAGGACGTCTTGAGCAGCTGCTCGTTGACCACCCGCTGCACGGCGGCCTGCGTCTTGCCGAGGTGGTAGACGTCGTCGTGCCGGGCGAGCCAGCCGAACCAGATCAGGATGTTCTTGTCGAACGCCACGTCCTGGTCGAGGTTGTCGCCGTACCAGACCCCGCGCGGGTCGACCGTCGAGTCGAGCACCATCCGGCGGACGTTCTGCGGGTACCGCGAGCCGTACACCTGGCCGAGGTAGGTGCCGTAGGAGTAGCCGTAGAAGTTCAGCTGCTGCCGGCCGAGCGCCTTGCGGATGGAGTCCATGTCCTGGACCGTGTCGGTCGTCTTCATGTTCTCCAGCAAGGTCTTCGGGTTGTTCTTCGCGCAGGCCTCGGCGTACCCCTTGGACCGGGCGAGCCAGGTCCGCTCCAGCTGCGGGGTGACCGGCACGTACTCCGGCCGGTCGTAGTCCATGTAGTTCGGGTCGCACGACAACGCGGGCTTGCTGGCGCCGACCCCGCGCGGGTCGAAGCCGACCCAGTCGTAGGCGTCGCCGGCGTGGTTGGGCACGCGCGGGCCGCGGGTGGCCAGCAGCAGGCCGGAACCGCCGGGGCCGCCGGGGTTCGTCAGCATGACGCCCTGGTACTGCGCGTCGGGAACCTTGTGCTTGACGCGGCTGACGGCGAGCTGGATCTGCTCCCCGGCCGGCTTGCGGTAGTCGAGCGGCACCCCGAGGTACCCGCATTCGGCACCGGCAGCGACCAGCGTGGGATCGGTGCACGGTCCCCAGCCGATCGTGGCCTGTTTCGCGGGCGCGGCGGGTGCGGCGGTCGCGGCCGGCGCGGCCACGAGCGCGGACGCCACCGCGACGGCAGTGACCATCCCCAGAGAAGCACGTTTCACGGTTTTCTCCTCATCCCTGGCGTCTTCGGGCGGGAGAACCCTAGACCCGGCGCGGGCCCGCCGGGACGGCAATCGGGCGGGTGGATGCGAATGCCCTACCAAAGGCGGAAATCGGGTGGCACGGTCGTTCCCGGATCCCGTACGGTCGTCTTCATGATCTACTTCATCCGGCTCCGCGTCGTCTGAGACGGCGTGACCGCCGGACTCCCCGCCGACCGGGTGAGTCCCTTCACCTGCGCGCCGTCTGTTCTTTCTCCCTTGAAGGAGCACCATGCTGCGCAAACACATCGTCATGGTCGGCTGCACCGCGCCGAGCCACATCTACCCTTCGCTGAGCGTGATCCGCGAGCTGGTCCGCCGCGGGCACCGGGTGTCCTACGTCGTCGGCGCACCGCTGGCTTCGCTGGTCGAGCCCACCGGTGCGACGGTCGTCGAGCACCCGACGATCTTCCCGCTCGGCGAAGCGGCGGTGTGGCCGGACGACCCGGCCGACGCGATGCGCGTCTTCCTCGACGAAGCGATCGCGATCCACCCGCTGCTGACCGCGCGGTTCGACACCGACCGGCCTGATCTGGTGCTGTACGACATCGGCGGGCTGGGCGCACCGCTGCTCGGCGAGCGCTACGGCGTCCCGGCCGTGCAGCTGTCGCCGACGCTGGTGGCGTGGGAGGGCTACGACGAGGACATGGCCGAGGTCATGGGCCCGATCAGGACGTCACCCTCCGGCGTGGGCTACGCGGCCACGTTGACGCGGTGGCTGGCGTCCCACGGCGTCTCGGCCGACCCCTGGGAGTGGCTCGGGCACCCGAAGCGGGTCCTGTCGCTGATTCCCCGCGCGATGCAGCCCCAGGCGGACCGGGTGGGTCCGCACGTGCGGTTCGTCGGGCCGTGCCTGGACCCGGCGCGGCTGGCCGACCGGTCGTGGACGCCGCCCGCTTCGGGCCGCCGGGTACTGCTGGTGTCGTTCGGTACGGCGTTCAACGACCAGCTCGACGTCTACCGGGCTTGCGTGGAGGCGTTCGCCTCGGATTGGCACGTCGTGATTTCCCTGGGCAACCACGTCTCGCCGGCGGACCTCGGGCCGCTGCCTCCCTCGGTGGAGGTCTTCGAGAGTGTCCCGCAACTGGCGGTGCTCGAAGCGGCGTCGGCGTTCATCACGCACGCGGGCATGGGCGGGGCGACCGAGTCGTTGTGGTTCGGGGTCCCGACGGTCGCGATCCCGCAGGCGGCCGACCAGTTCGGCAACGCGGCCCAGCTCGAGGCGCTCGGCGTGGGCCGACACCTGCCGGCGGAGCCGGTGACGGCCGAGTCGCTGCGGGCGGCGGTCGAGGAGGTTTCGTCCTCGCCGTCGGTGGCGGCTCGGTTGGCGGAGCTGACGGCGGAAATCCGCAGCCACGGCGGGGTCTCGGTGGCCGCGGATGCGGTCGAGTCCTTTTTGGAATGACAGTGGCCTTCGTCGGGCGGCTCGGCTATGCGTGCCGCCGGACGAAGGCGTCGATCAGCTGCCGGCGCTCGGCCGACGTGGCCCGCTCCAGCTCCACGGTGTCGCCGTCGACGGTCACCTTGATCTTGTGCCGGCCCGCCTGGCGGCCCAGCCACTCGCGCAGCGTCTCGACCAGGCCGGGGAACACCCCGCCCGCCGCACTGAAGGCCACCATGAGCGAGCCGATCGTCACGGGGTCGACGGCCTTCGCGCCCGGCGGCAAGTCGCCGGCCGGGACGGCGGCGAGCACGTCGAGGTCGAGCTCGCCCAGCTCGGCGCGCAGCCGGCGGGCGAGCCGGTCGAGCTCTTCGGCGTCCGCCTCGTCGTCCGCTTCGAGCCGCACCAGGGCCCGCTGCGTGTCCGATTCGGTCATGCGCGCCATCGTCCGCCCGGAAAGGCCGGGTGACAAGGTCCGATCGGGCAGCGTCAGGCGCGGATTTCGTTGAGGTAGTTGTAGATCGTGTACCGGGTGACGTCGAGGCGCCCGGCCAGGTGGTCGACCGCGTCCTTGATGAGGAAATAACCGGCCTCGTCGAGTTCGCGCACCACCGCGGCCTTGTGGCGTTTCTTCATCAGGTCCACCGGGATGCCCGCCTTCGCCACCGCCCGGTCCACCAGGAACCGCTGCAGGCTGTCGACATCCGGTGGGAAAGTCTCCGGCTCGCCGTTTCCGGCCGGGGACGCGGCCTCCTCGACGCTGTTGACGCACAGGCAGCCCACCGCCACCCCGTCGGCGTCCCGCAGGAACAGCGTCGAGGAGCGGATCGGCCGGCCGTCCGGGCCGTGCGTGCGGTAGTTCGTCAGGTCCTGGGTGGTGCCGCGGCGGACCAGGCCGAGCAGCAGGTCGGTCATCGGACCGCCGACGCTGCGGCCGGTGAGATCGCCGGCGATGGCGATGATCGAGTCCGGCAGCCGGCTCAGGTCGTGCAGCAGGACCTCGTTGCCCGGGCCGAGCATCGCCGCGAGCCCCGGGATGGCGGGCACCAAGGCGGTGAGCACCTCGTGCGTCGTCGCCCCGGCGGCCGGGACGGTCATCGGCTCCCGGGGCCGGGTCAGCGTCTCCAACGCCGAGCGGAGCAGGTCCGCGGCGGCCGCCGGGGTCGAGGCGTGCGGCGAGAGCCGGACGTGCTCGGGACGCACGGTCGCGGCGATCCCGGCGTTGGCCAGCGCCGCCCCGACCTGCTCGGCGGGGTGGCCGGGCAGGGTGAACGCCAGGATCCCGGCCCGGCGATCCACCGCCGAGACGACCTCGGCGCCGCACGAGGCGAGCACCTCCTCGAAGGCCCCGATCCGGTCGGCGATCCGCGCCGCGATGGCGCCGACGCCGGCGTCCTCGACCAGTTCGAGGGCCTCGGCGAACGCGCCGGAGGTGATCGGGCTGAGGTTGGAGATCGACCAGGCCTGGGCGGTGGTGTCCGGCGGGTGGATCTCGTCGTCGAACAGGCCCGGATCGCGGGCGCCGGTCCAGCCCGACAGCACCGGGTCCATCCGGTCCAGGGCGCGATCGGACAGCACCGCGAAGCCGGTGCCCCAGCCCGCGCGCAGCCACTTCTGCCCGCCGACGACGAGGACGTCGGCGACCTCCCACGGCGCCTCGATGACGCCGAAGCCCTGGATGCCGTCGACGACCAGCAGCCGGTCGCCGACGACTTCGCGCAGCGCGGCCAGGTCGGCGCGGTAGCCGGTGCGGAAGTCGACGGCGCTGACGCTGACCGTCGTGATCTCCGGCGTCAACGCCCCGGCCAGGCGCTCGGGAGTGACGTAACCGCCGGTCAGGCGGCGCAGCTTGAGGCGCCCGGCCTGTTCGGCGCGCGCCCACGGGTAGGTGTTGGCGGGGAACTCCGCCGCCGACACGAGCACCTCGCCGGTGCTGTGGAAGGCGGCCTGGAACAGGCCGAGACTGGTGTGCGGGAGCAGCACCGTGTGGTCGGTGTCGGAGCCGGACAGCCGCGCGGCGGCGGCCTTGGCACGGACCTCCTGCCGCATCAGCTCGTCCACTGTGGACGGACCGGCCGTGGTGGCCTGGTCGAGCAGGGCGGCCGTCGTGTCGAGCACCGCGTGCGACGGCGGGCCGAACCGGGCGAAGTCGAGGTAGCCGGCGGGCTCGTCGAACTGAAGCAGGTACCGGGGCGAAATCCGCGTCACGCGAGGATCCTCGCCAGGAACTGCCGGGTGCGTTCGTGCTTCGGCGCGCTCAACACCTCCGAGGGCGGACCGGTCTCGACGACGGCGCCGTCGGCCAGGAACACCACCTCGTCGGCGGCCTCCGCGGCGAAGCTCATCTCGTGCGTCACGACGACCATCGTCATCCCCTCCCCCGCCAACGTACTCATGACCTCGAGGACCTCGCCGACCAGCTCCGGGTCCAGCGCCGAGGTCGGCTCGTCGAACAGCATCAGCTTCGGTTTCATCGCCAGCGACCGGGCGATCGCCACGCGCTGCTGCTGCCCACCGGACAGCTGCGCCGGGTAAGCGTCACCGCGGTGCCCGAGGCCGACGCGGTCCAGCAGCTCCATCCCCTGCTTGCGGGCTTCGTCCGGTTTGACGCCGAGCACCCGGATCGGGCCCTCGACGACGTTCTCCAGTGCCGTCCGGTGCGCGAAGAGGTTGAACCGCTGGAACACCATCCCGATGTCGCGGCGCTGGCGGGCGACGTCGCGTTCGCGCAGCTCGTACAGCTTCCCGCCGCGCTGCCGGAAGCCGATCGCCTCGCCGTCGACCCAGATCTGGCCGGCGTCGACGGTCTCCAGGTGGTTGATGCAGCGCAGGAACGTGCTCTTCCCGGCGCCGGAGGGCCCGAGCAGGCAGACGACCTGTCCCTTGTGGACTTCGAGGTCGATGCCGCCCAGGACTTCGGTGTGGCCGTAGGACTTCCGGACGCCGACGGCGCGCAGCAGCGGCTCAGACACGGGCACTCCTCACCAGCGGCACGCCGCGCAGGGCTTTTCCGGCGCGGGCGAGGGGCCCACGGTCGGCCTGCCCGAACGCGCGTTCCAGGTAGTGCTGGCCGACGCCGGCGACGGTCACCACGACCATGTACCAGACGGCCGCGGCCAGCAGCGTCTCCATCACCAGGAGGTTGTTCGACGAGATGTTGTTGGCCGCGTGGATCAGCTCGGTCACGCCGATCACCGACGCCATCGACGTGCCCTTGAGCATGTTGATGAAGTCGTTGCCGGTCGGCGGGATGATCACGCGCATGGCCTGCGGCAGCACGACCCGGCGCAGCGTCGCGGCCGGCGTCATGCCGATCGACTTGGCCGCTTCCGTCTGTCCGCTGTCGACGCTGTTCAGTCCCGCCCGGACGATCTCGGCCATGTACGCGCTTTCGTTGAGCGCCAGGCCCAGGAACGCGGCGGTGAACGCGCTGATCAGCACGTTCGTCTGCGCGTGGACGAGGAACGGGATGTCGATGACCGGGAAGACGAGCGCCAGGTTGTACCAGAGCAGGATCTGCAGCAGCACCGGCAAGCCGCGGAAGATCCAGATGTAGCCGGCGGCGAACCACCGGGCGACCGGGTTGGCACTGCGGCGCAGCAGGGCGATGACGATGCCCAGCACGATCGCGACAGCCTGCGACAGGACGGCGAGCACGACGGTGTTGAGGAGGCCGGTCGCCATCACGCGGTAGAAGACGAAGTCCGGGACCTGGCCCCACGCGATCTGCGCGTTGCCGAGGGCGACGGCCAGCAGCACGAGCAGCGCGACGATGATCGCGGCGGCGACCCAGCGGCCCCAGTGCCTCAGCCGGACGATCGGGAGCGGTTCGGTCACCGCCACCTCACGCTCCACCATTGACCGCGGCCTCCTTGATGGCTCCCTGCTCGACCCCCCAGGCCTGCAGGATCTTGCCGTAGGTGCCGTCGGCGATCAGGGCCTGCAGGGCCTTCTGCACGGAGTCCCGCAGCGGCGTGTTGGTCTTGTTGACGCCGATGCCGTACGGCCCGCCCTCGATCGGCTCGCCCGGGACGACCTCGAAGAACTTGCCGTCGCCCGCGGTGCGGGAGATGTAGACGGCGCTGGGGAGGTCGTTGAGGATCGCGGCGACGCGGCCGGTGCGCAGCTGGTTCTGGTTCTGGTTGTCGCTGTCGGTCGCGGTGACGTTGACCGCCGGCTTGCCCGCCTGGGTGCACTTGGTGCTCTGCGCTTCGGCGAACTTCTGGTGGCTGGTGCCCTGCACGACGGCGACGTTCTTCCCGCAGAGCGCGTCCGGGCCGGTGATGCCGTCGGGGTTGCCCTTGCGGATCATGATCGTGATGCCCGAGGTGAAGTAGTCGACGAAGTCGATCTGCGCCTGGCGGGCCTTGGTGTCGTTCATCCCGGCCATGGTCAGGTCGATGCGGCCGGACTGGAGGCTGGTGATGAGCGAGCCGAACGCCATGTCCTGGTGGGTCACCGTGACGCCGAGCTTGGCGGCGATCGCCTTGGCGAGGTCGACCTCGTAGCCGATCGGGGTCTTGCCGTCGGCGGCGTAGAAGTTGTTGGGCGCGGACTGCAGGTTCGAGGCCAGGTGCAGCACGCCCGCCTGCTTGACGTTCGGCGGCAGGGCGGCGTTGAGCTGGGCGTCCTTCTGCACGCCCTGGATGAGGGCGGCGGTGTCCGGGATGCCGGACGCGGGCGCGCCGGCGGCCTGCGACGTTCCGCCCGCGCCGTCCGGACCGCCACCACAAGCCGTCACCAGCACGGCCAGGCTGGCGAGCAACACCGCCTGTACGGCACGAGAACGGGACATAACGGACCTCCACTGTTCGGCTGGGCGGAACGCTACAACCCGTTGTTGAAGAGGTCAACAGGCAGTTGAAATCTTGCCGCGGTGCTAGCTTCGCGCTCATGAGCCTGCGGATCGGCATCCTGGGGGCGGCTCGCATCGCCCCCGCGGCCTTGGTCAAGCCCGCTTCTTCCCTCCCTTCGGTCTCGGTCGACGCGGTCGCGGCGCGCTCTCATCACCGCGCGCAAGCGTTTGCGGACCAGCACGGGATCGTCCAGGCTTACGCCGGGTACGAGCAGTTGCTGGCGGATCCGGACATCGACGCGGTCTACATCCCGCTGCCGAACGGGCTGCACGGGCACTGGACGCGAGCGGCGCTGGCGGCCGGGAAGCACGTCTTGTGCGAGAAACCGTTCACGGCGAATGCGGCCGAGGCGCGGGAGATCGCCGACCTGGCCGCAGCGTCGGACCGCGTGGTGATGGAGGCGTTCCACTACCGCTACCACCCGCTGGCCCTGCGGGTGGAGGAGATCGTGGCGTCCGGCGAGCTGGGTGAGCTGCGGCGCGTCGAGACGGCGTTGTGCTTCCCGCTGCCGAAGTTCTCGGACATCCGCTACGACTACGGCTTGGCGGGCGGGGCGACGATGGACGCGGGCTGCTACGCGGTCCACATGGCCCGGGTCTTCGGCGGCGAGACGCCGGCGGTCGTGTCGGCTTCCGCGAAGCTGCGTGACGCGCGGGTCGACCGGGCGATGACGGCGGAGCTGCGGTTCCCCTCGGGCCACACCGGGCGGATCGAGTGCTCGATGTGGTCGTCTTCGCTGCTCAAGATCAGCGCGAAGGTGACCGGTTCGCGCGGCTCGCTTTCGGTGCTGAACCCGGTGGCCCCGCAGGCGTACCACCGCCTCTCGGTCCGCACCGGCGACGCGCGCCGGACGGAGAAGTTCCCGCGGCGGGCGTCGTACGCGTACCAGCTGGACGCGTTCGCAGCGGCAGTCCTGCGGGGCGAACCGGTGAAGACCTCGGCGGCCGACGCGGTCGAGACGATGACCGTGATCGACGAGATCTACCGGGCCGCGGGACTGCCGCTGCGCGAGCCGGCCTAGGCGGCCACGTAGTTCCCGCTCAGGATCAGCAGCACCTGGACCGTGATTCCGGTCCCGTAGTAGTCCGTCGCGTCCGGGGACCACGTCGAGATCGAGGTCCACAGCTTGTCCAGCCACTCCTGGCTGCCCGGGTCCGCCATCGCCGCCACCGCGAACGGGGCCGTGAAGCACGGGTGCCGGCCGCTTTCGGTCTTCGAGCCCGCCAACGAGTAGCCGCTCTGGATCTTCGCCGGGTCGCCGCCCGTGGCCGACTTGATCCACGCGTTCATCTTGCGCACCTGCGAGACGGCCGCGCTACCGGAAACGGAGATCGCGTCCACACCGAGGCGCCACGGGTCGCGGCAGGCGTTCCAGCTGTACTTGCCGTCGTACGGGCCCTCGAGGAAGTTCGACGGCGCCGGCTTGGGCGTCGAGTTAGTGTTGACCACGAAGTCCGGCAGCAGCCCGGTGTTCGGCGCGTACTGCGACTGAAGCTGGCTCACGGCCGTCTCCGACCGGGTGCGGACCGAAGTCCAGAAGCTGTCGCCCGTCGCCGCGGCGAACGCGCGCAGGTGCCCCGGCATCCAGTCCGACGAGCGCGAGCTGTTCTTGTACTCCGCGTCGTTGCCCCAGTCGCCGAGCAGGGTGAACTTCGTGCTGCCGTTGACCTCGCTCTTCTTGATCGCGTTGATGATCCGGACGGCCTCGGCCCGGTAGTTCACCGCGCCCGAGCTGCCCCACTTCCGGTCCGCGATCAGCAGGCCGTAGGCGATTTCGAGGTCGCCGTCGGTGGCCGAGTCACTGCCGTTGACGCTCTTGCAGTTCGCGTCCTGCTCGGCCGCGTGCAGGTCCCTGTCGTTGACCGACGGGTGGGCCTTGACGAACTTCACTATCCCGTCGACGATCGAGCGGGCCTGCGGATCCTTGTCCGCCATCATCGCCGAGATCGTCAGGCCGTACCCCTCGCCCTCGGCGACGAAGGAGTGGTCGGCGTCCTTGGACAGCACGGCGTAGGTGCCGCTGCCGCACTTGGTCGTCAGGAAGTTCTTCTTCCAGAAGTCGTAGTACTTCTGCAGCGCCTGGTCCTGCGTGGCCTGCGAGACGGACGGCCGCAGTGTTCCCGGCACGTACGGCGTGCCCGCCGCGGACGCGCTCGCGGGCACGCTCAGCAGCCCCGCGGCGAGCGCGGCCGAAACCACCACCGCCCGGACGACTCTCTTCATGGCTCCTCCGTAAGACATCGTTGGCTGTGGCGAAGGTGAGCAGAGCCTGGCAGACGGTTCAAGACCAGGTCAAGACCGTTAGGAAACTTTCCTTACTATTACGGAGGGTGGATCCCCCGGCGGTCCGCGCACCCGGACGGACTAGCGTGGACGTCATGACGATCGACCTCGACGGCCGCGGGCCGGACTTCCGCGCGTTCTGGACCGAGCGCCACCTGGCCACGCTGACCACGGTCCGCCCGGACGGCACCCCGCACGTCGTCGCGGTCGGCGTGACCGTCGACTTCGACGCCGGCCTCGCCCGGGTCATCACCTTCGCCCCGTCGGTCAAGGCCCGGCTCGTGCGCGCCGCGGGCGCGGCCGGGATCCCCGTCGCGGTCTGCCAGCTCGACGGCCCCCGGTGGTCCACTTTGGAGGGGCGCGCGGTGCTGCGCGAGGATCCGGAATCGGTGCGGGACGCCGAAAACCGGTACGCGGCGCGTTACCGGCAGCCCAAGCCGAACCCGCAGCGGGTCGTCATCGAGATCACCGTGACCCGGGTGCTCGGCAACGCCTAGCCGGCACGGGAGTGCACCAGCCGCGCGTACTCCGCCAGCAAGGCCGTCAGCTCGCCGTGCTCCCCCGCCGACGCCAGCTGCTGGTGCCCCACCAGCACCGCCATCCCGAGCGACGTGAGCGTCCGGGCCAGCGCGCGGTCGCCGACGATGCCTTCGACCGCCTTGCCGACCGTCCGCAGCCGGGCGTCGTCGACGCGCTTCTGCGCCGCGCGCACCGTTTCGTCGTTCCGCGCCCACGCCCGGATGGCCGCCTCGGCCTCGTGGGGCAGCCCGAGCGTGAGGTCCATCAGCGCGGCGAAGTCCGCCGCCGGGCCGCCGGTGCCGAAGTTCCGCTCGCGCAGGATGCGCACCTGCCGGTTCTCCCAGTGGTCCAGCAGCTGCTCCACGAACCCCGGCCAGCCGCCGAAGTGGTGGTAGAACGAGCCGCTGGTGACGCCGAGGTCGCGGCACAGCGCGCCGACGTTCAGCTCGGTGAACCCCTGCTCCGCCAGCACGTTCAGCGCGGCTTCGAAGTACGCCCGCCGCGTGACCGAAGGCATCAGACGTTCCGGTCCCGGTCCCGCCAGTACGGCTCGCGCAGCGAACGCTTGAGGATCTTGCCGGTCGCGTTGCGCGGCAACGCTTCGAGGAAGTCGACGCTGCGCGGGCACTTGTAGTGCGCGAGGCGCTCGCGGCAGAACTCGACCAGCTTGCCCGCGTCGAGCTGCTCCCCCGGCGCCGGCGCGACGACGGCCTTGACCTGCTCGCCCCACTTGTCGTCCGGCACGCCGATCACGGCCACCTCGGCCACGCCGGGGAACTCCGCCACCACGCGCTCGACCTCCGGCGAGTAGACGTTCTCGCCGCCGGTGATGATCATGTCCTTGACGCGGTCCTCCAGGAACAGGAACCCGCCGTCGTCGAGGCGCCCGACGTCGCCGGTGCGGACCCAGCCGTCCACGATGGTCTCCGCGGTGGCCTCGGGCTTGCCGAGGTAGCCCGCCATCCGCTGCTCGGTGCGGACCCACACCTCGCCGGCTTCGACGTCTTCCGTGGTGACCGGGTCGACGATCCGGATGTCCACTCCGGACAGTGCGGTGCCCGCCGAGGCGAGCCGTTCGGGGCGGGTGGCGTCCCGGTGCGCCTCGGGATCGAGCGCGGTGACCGCACCGGACAGCTCGGTCATGCCGTACACCTGGGCGAACTTGACGTCCGGCCAGGCGGCGAGCACGGTGCGCAGCAACGGCAGCGGCATCGGCGAAGCGCCGTAGCAGAGGTACTTCAGCTTGGAGAACGCCTGGAGCGCGGCCTCGCCGGCCTGCGCGATGCCGGCCACGACGGCGGGCACGAGGAAGGCGTGCGTGATCCCGGCCCGCAGCGCCGCGAACAACGACGCCGCGTCGGGCTCGCGGGTCAGGTAGGACGGTTCGCCGTAGAGGAATCCGGAAACCGCGTAACAGCTGCCGCCGACGTGGAACAGCGGCATCGCGACCAGGTTGACGTCGCCCGGGCCGATCGGGAACGCGGTCCCGGCCGCGATGCCGTGGGCGAGGACGCTGCGGTGGGTCAGCACCGCGCCCTTCGGGAAGCCGGTGGTGCCGCTGGTGTACATGACCAGCACGCCGTCGTCTTCGCCGACGTCGGTCCCGGCGTGCGGCGCGGCCGCGGTCAGGAAGGCCTCGTACTCGTCGGCGTCCCCACCGACGAGCACCACGCGTTCCACCGCGGGCAGCCGGTCGCGGATCGCGTCGAACGCCGACCGCAGTTCGGCGCCGACGAAGACCACCTTCGCGCCCGCGTCCTCGAGCACGTACGCGAGTTCGTCCCCGGACAGCCGCCAGTTGACCACGGCGTTGGCGGCACCGATCCCGGCCGCCGCGAAGGTCGTCTCCAGGCAGGCGGGGTGGTTCTTGTCGACGAACGCGACCCGGTCACCCCGGGCGACGCCGGCGGCCGCGAGGGCCCCGGACAGCCGCCGGACCCGCTCGTCGAAGTCCGCCCAGGTCCACGCCCGGTCACCGAAGACGAGCGCGGTGTCCGCCGGGCGTTCCCGCGCCCAGTGCGCCAAGAGCTCGCCGAACAGCCGGATCCGCGGGCGGACGTCTTCGGGCATGGGGTTCCCTTCGGGCCGGCACTGGACCATAGGCCGCTCTATGGTGGGCCGCGGCCCGGCGGGCGTCAATACCGCTGACCGGGAAGTTTTTGACCGGCCTGGCGGCATATCGCATGTTGTACATGATGTATGACCGCCCAGTCAGGAGGACCGGATGACGAGTCGGCGTGACTTCCTCAAGGCCGCGGGCACGGCGGGCGGGCTCCTGGCCGCCGGCGCGGTGTTCGGTCCGGCGGGCGCGGCTGCGGAACCCGGCGATGTGGACGGACACCGGCGACGACGGCACGGTCGTCAAGTCCGGCCGCGACACCGACGGCCGCCGCGTCGGCGTGCCGAGCGAGGACATCGTCATCGAAGACAACGACTACCACGGCCGCTGGGGCGCGATCACCGTCGGCAGCGAGATGTCCGGCGGGGTGCGCAACGTTTTCGCGCAGGACAACCGGATCCACGCGGGTTCGTCGTACAAGCCGTTCTACGGCGTGTACCTCAAGACGAACCCGGCCCGATCGTGCAACCGGTGATCCGTGACATCGGCCTGAGCGACATCCACCTCGACGACTCGCCGTTCGCGCTGAAGATCAGCGGCGCCGAGGAGAGCCCGCTGACGGGCTTCCGGCTGGCCGACAGCACGTTCACGAAGATCGACGCGCCGGCACCGCAGATCAGCAACGCCCGGGACGTGACGATCTCGAACGTGACGGTGAACGGCCGGCCGATCTAGGCGAACAACGCCAGCAGCCCTTCGGCCGAGCGCACCACCACGTGCGCCGCCGTCCGCTCCGCGTGCGGACGGTCGGGGCGCTCGGCCTCGTGGCGCCAGCGCCGCAACGCGTCCAGGCCGGCCTCGTAGATCTCGTTCGGATCGGTGTCCGGCTCCAGGCCGAGGCGGTCGGCCGGGGCCGTGCCCTGCGCGCCCAGCAACCGGACCGCCTCTTCGGCGGGCTCGCCGGACAGCGCCGTGCGGCCGCCGCGGATGTCGGCGATCAGCCGCAGTTCGCGGAAGTCGTGCGCGGCCGCGGCGAAGCGCTCCACCCGGGAGACCAGCCGGTCACCGCCCGGGCGGGGCTGGGCCGCCAGCAGCGACTCCAGGCGGATGATCGCCGTGCGGGCCTTCAACGCCTCCGCGCGGGCGACGAAACACCCGGCGAGCGTGTCACGCAGCTCGCCCAGGCCACTGCGGCGCACCAGCTCCGCCGAGAGCTTGACCCGGTCGTCGCAGCCGGTGCGGATCAGCGTGAGGGCCAGCCGGACGCCGAACATCCCGAACCGCACCACCAGCGACCGCCGCGTCTCGACCGGGATCGGACCGGGGAACGCCGGATCGGTGAACGAATCCACCGACAGCACGTGCCGTTCCAGTTCCTCCCGCGGCACCGCGGCGAACGCCGCCAAGAGGTCGAACTCGTCGTCGCGCAGCGACCGGCCACCGTACGCGAGCTGCCCGGCGACGGCGATCACGCCCAGAAATCCCGTGCACAGCGGGTCTTCCCGCCACGCCCGGCGCGCCAGCTGCTTCGCGGTGAGCAGCGCGTCGATCCGGCCCGCGCCGACCTCGTCGGCCCGCGACAGCACCAATACCGAGTTGACCGCGCTCTGCCGCGCGAACGCCGAGCCGCCCGGCGGGTGCGCCGCCGCGAGCTCGTCCGGCTCGAGGTGGCGGACCAGCCGCACCGTCGCGTCCGGGACGTCGTCGGCCGGGCCGGGGTCGTCCAGGAGAACGAGGTCGCGCAGCGCGCGCGTCGGCCATTCGCCCAGCGCGGCGGCGAGCGTCGTCTTCCCCGACGAAGGCGCCCCGGTGAACGCGACGCGCAGCGGCTGCTCCAGCCGGTTCAGGCAGTCGTGCAGCAGGGCCGAAGCCCGCGGGTCGTCCCGGTAGAGCCCGGCCGCGGCGTGCAGCAGGTCGCGGACGTCCTGGGTCACGCCGAAAGCTCCCGCCGCTGCTGCCGTCCGGCGATCGTGCCGAGTTCCCCCGCGCGCTGGTGCAGGCCGGCCAGCCGGTCGATCTCGCGGCGGATGTGCCCGGTCCGCCGCTCCCGCTCGGCGGTGCCGGCCAGGATCGTTTCCCGCTCGCGCGTCAGCTCGTCGGCGAGTTCCTCGGCCAGCCCGGTGAAGTGGTCGCGCAGCCGCCGCTGCACGACGCGGATCGCGTCGCGGCATTCCTTGCTGAACCGCAGGAAGACGTCGTCGACGTGCCGTTGCGCTGTCTGCTTGGCGACGGCCTGGCGCCGCTGCAGCCGCATCCCGCCTTCGTCCTTGATCGTCTTCGCGGCGAACGCCGCACCGGCGCCGATCGAAACCGGGTTGATCAGCGGCAACCCGGCCAGGCTGGTCACCAGGCCGAACATCAGCACGCCGCCGTACGACCCGCGCAGCCCGGTGAAGGCCTGCTGGCCGACCTTGAACTTCTCGATCTTCGGCCGCCGGACGTCGTCGAGGCGGTCCACGCCCGAGCTGTCGAGCCGCAGGTCGGGCAGCGCGCGGTCGTACTGGGCGCCGAAGCACGCCGCGACCGCTTGGGCGATCCACTCCGCCCGGTCGGCCAGCCACGTGTAGTTGGTGTCGACGGCCTCGGCCAGCGCGTTGTCCAGCCACGGCGCGAATTCGTCCCACACCTTGGCCGGATCGCCTTCGTCGAAGGTCTGGTCGATGGTGTTGACGATCTTGCGGGTCCGCTCGCGCAGGTCGTACTCGGCGTCGGACAGCAGGTCGGTGATTTCGTCGGACAGCAGGTTCTGCCACCGGGTGTTCTGCCGCCGCAGGTCGTCGGCGCGGCGCTGGGCCCGCTGCAGCAGGGCGGCCTGGCCGAGCCCGGCGTCCTGCCCCGCCGCGTCGACGCGGTCGCGCAGCGACTCCACCAGTTCGGCGGCGGCGGCGCGCACGCCCACCGCGGCGAGCAGCGCGCGGGACTGCTCGGGCGGCCGCGCGGCCTGCTCGGCGATCCAGCCGAGCAGCTCCGGGAAACCCGAGCGGGCGTTGAGTTCCGCGTCACCGGTCTTCGCGGCGGCTTGGCGCACGACGGCCGAGACCGGCAGGACGGGCGCGTCGATCCCCGCCTCGCCGAGCATGGCGCGGTCCCGTTCGGCGACCGCGCGCCACCCGGGAGAGGCGTCGATCTTCGTCAGCGCCAACACGACGTGCGGGCACCAGGTGCGCACGTGCCGCGCGAGCGCGAGTTCGGCGGCGCTCAGCGGGGCGGTCGCGTCGGAGACGAGGATCACCGCGTCCGCTTCGTCGAGCAGGTCGAGCGCGGCCGCGGTGCGCGGTGACCGCGGGTCACCGACCGGCGGGGTGTCGACCAGGACGAGGCCGGCCGAAAGGAGTTCGCGGGGCACTCCGACCTCGACGCGGCTGAGCGTGCCGGCGGGCCGGGCGCCGAGTTCGCCGGTGAGCCGTTCGACCGCGACGGGGATCCGTTCGCGGGACCGGCCGACCAGGGTCGCGGCGGGTTGCGGGGCGTAGGTGATTTCCGTGGGCACGGCGGGGGTCGCGGCGTCGCCGACCGCGCACACCGGCGCGTTCAACACGGCGTTGAGCAGGTAACCCTTGCCCTGTTTGGGGAAGCCGAGCACGCCGAGCCGGGTCTGCCCGGCCGGGGCGTCCCGGCGTCTGCGCAGGCGCTCGGCGAGATCGGCGCGGCCGTGCGTGCGGCACGCGTCCAGCGTCTCGTTGAGCACTTCGAGCCAAGCCGGTGCGGTCACGATGGACGAGTGTCCCCGGTTCACTCCCCGTACGCACACCGGGTGCCCGTCCCGCGGCTGCACCCAGACCGCGGGACGGGCACCGGTGACCGGTTCGGGGATCAGTGCCCGAGGTGGATGTCGTTGTGACCGAGGTCGCCGACGTGGATGTTGCCCAGCGCGTTGTGGCTGAGGTTGTCGGTGACACCCGACACCACGTCGTGCACCGCGTCGACACCGTTGCTGCTGCCGATTTCGCCGACCCCGTTGTGGTCGACCCCGGCCGCCCCGGTCACCGTGGTGACGGTGTTGTGGGTGATGTCGCCGACGCTGTGCTGGACAGTGCTCGTCAGGTCGCCACCGACGTGCTTGACGTCGAGGTCGCCCACGTTCTTGAGCGTGCCGGTGAAGTCGCCGATGTGGTTGGTGACGTCGGTCGCGCCGGTCACGGCGCCGGTGACGGCACCGGTCAGGTCGCCGGCGTGCACCGGCGCGGCAACGTGGCCCGTGACGCCCGTGACGACGTCGTCGACCTGGCCGACGACGTTGCCGCTCTCGACCGCGCCGGTGACGGCACTGCCCAGGCCGCCCAGCGCACCCGCGTCGATGCTCTGCGCCAGGTCGCCGCCCAGGCCGAGGGAGCTGGTGGTGTCGCCGGCGAGCGCGGTCACGCTCGCCACGGTGTTGGTGACGTCGGTGACGCTGGTCACCGAGTGGCCGAGACCGCCGAGACCCGGCAGGCCGAGGCCGCCCACGCCGGGGAGCTCACCGACGAGGTCGCCGGCGCCCGGGAGGTCACCGACGGCCGGCAGGCCGAGGCCCGCGGTGAGGGCGGTGAGCTGGTCGATCGCACCCTGGATGCCCGTGGCGTCGGTGCCGATCGGGGACAGGTCGCCGACGACGGGGAGGCCGCCCACGGCCGGGAGGCTGTCGACCGGCACGTAGTCGAGCACCAGCGGGATGACCTCGTGCACGTCGGCGGCGCTGACGTCGCCGAGACCGGCGGCAGCGAGGCAGCCCTGCGGGTCCGTCCCGAAGGCCGCCAGCGCGGTCGGGTCGTTGAGCAGGTTGAGGGCGAAATCGTGCAACGTCTGCACGGAGTCCATGGGGTGTTCTCCAAATCCGGTGGTTCGGGGGACAGCAGCGGCCGCAGGGACCGGTGCTCCGTCATCAAGGTATGGAGACCGTCCCCCAGTGCACATCGGGGATCACTCCGAGTTGCAGTCCGGTCAGCCGATAGGGGATCGATATGTCATCGTTAGGGAGTTAGGGGCTCATCCGCGCCGCGCTCAGTTGGGTTAAATCCCTCCAGACCCTTGCCTGACTAACCCGTTTGGGTGAGGATGCCCCGAGCCCTAGGGGGATGCCCGGCCGCCGATCGGCCGCCACGAGGTGAGGAGGAAGCGCCGTTGCCCTACGTCCTCGGGATCGATGTGACCCAGGGCCGGACCCACGCCGCGACCTGCCGCCGCCAAGGCCCCGGCTGGGGCGCCCCCGAACCCCTCTGGCTGGGGATGAGGTCCCCGGCCGCGGCGTCCGCGCTGTTCCTCGACGACGAGGGGTACCTGCTCACCGGCGACGCCGCCGCGCAGGCGGGCGCCCAGGTACCGTCCCGGCTCCTCACCGGCTTCCACCGGCGGATCGGCGACGACGTGCCGGTGCTCGTCGAAGGGGAGCCGTTCCCGCCCGAGACGCTCACCACGGTGCTCGTCGAAGGGATCGCCGAGCACGCCGCGAACCTGTTCGGCGGCGCCCCGCACCACCTGGTGCTGACCCACCCCGGCGACTGGGGCGGCTACCGCCGTGACGTGCTGCGCCGGGCACTGGCCGACGCCGGGTTCACCGCCGTCACGCTGGTCCCCGGCTCGGTCGCCGCGCTCGCCGCGCACCTGCCCGTCCCCGGCCCCGGCGCGCAGGTCGCGGGGGTGTGCGAGTTCGGCGCCGACGGCGTGAACGTCACCCTGGCCACGGCGTCCGGCGCGAGCGGCTGGCAGCTCGGCACCAGCGCCGAGGGCGTCGCCCCGGCGGCCGCGCTCAGCACGCTGTTCGCCCTCGCCGGCGCGGCCTCGACGTCCCCCAAGAGCCTCGCCGGGGTGGTGTTCTGCGGTGACGTCCCGCCGCACGCGCTGCCGGCCCGGCCGCCGTGCCCGGTGTTCGCGGGACCGGTTCCGCCGGCGACCGCCGCACTCGGCGCGGCCGCCCTCGCGGCGCTGCGCGCCGACCACCGGGAGACGCCGCAGGAACCCCCCGCCGTCGAAACCACCTTGCTCCCCAAGGTGGACACGCTCGGTGAGCTCGGCGAGCGGCCGCCCCGGCCGCCGGTCGAGATCACGCCGTTCGAGCTGCCCGAGCGCACCGGCCCGCTGAACCTGTTCCGGCGGCGGCGTCCGCTCGCCGCCGCGGTCCTGGTGCTCGCCGCGGCCGTCTCGGCCCTGGTGATCACCGTCACCGCCCGCGAAGCCACCGCCGGCTCCAGCACTCCCCCCGCCCCGAGCCCCTGCGCCCACCCCGGCGCCCCCTCCGGTGAAGGTCACTGTTGAACACACTGCTCACGCAGGTTCCCCCGCGGCACACCGTCCCCGTGCACCCGGCGGCGCGGCAGCTGCTCGACCGCGTCGCCGCCGATCCGGCCGCCCCGCTGCGGCTCGCCGTCGTCGCCCCCGGCGGGTACGGCAAGAGCGTGCTGCTCGCCGCGCTCGACCGCCGCTACCGAGCGGCCGGTGTCGAGGCCGTGCTGGTCGACGACGCCGACCGGCTCGGCGCGGGCCAGCTCGAGGAGCTGCTCACCGGCGCGGACGGGCCCATCGTCGTCGCGCACCGGCCGGCCGCGGTGGCGCCCGGCTGGACGCTGCTGCAGCTCGGCCCGCTCGGCGTCGAGGACGTCGCGGTGCTGATGGAAACCCTGACCGGGGAGCCCGCCGACCCGGCGGCCGCGGCCGAGCTGCACGCCCGCAGCGGCGGCGTGCCGCGGCTGGCCGAGCGCGCCCTGCTCGGGCGGCTGGAGGAGTTCCGGCCGGAGCTCGACGAGCTCGACGACGACGTGCTCCGCTACCTGATCGCGGCCGAGGCCGGGGCCGAGCGCAACCTCGACCTGCTGTGCGCGCTGCTCGACCGCGACCCCGACCAGCTGCCCGCGATCGTGGAGGGTGTCCGCGCGACCGGCCTGCTCGCCCCCGACGACACGCTGCTGCCGCTGGCCGCGGCCGCCGTCCGCGGCTTCGGGCCGCCCGCGCGCCGGCTGGCGACGGTGCAGCGGCTGGTCGAACTGCAGCTGGCGAACGGCCTCCCGGTGCTCGACCTGGCGCGCTCCCTGCTCGGCACGGGCAGTTCCGGCGCGACCACGGCGGCCGCGTTCGCCGCGGCGGCGGGGGAAGCGCTGCCGACCGACGCGCGGCTGGCGACGCAGCTGTTCGAAGCCGCCGCCGAAGCGGGCGACCGCTCTCCCGCCGTCACGGCGGGCTGGGCGCGCGCGGCCGCGTTGTCCGGCGACCTCGACACCGCACTGCGGCTCGGCGACGGGATGCTCGGCGCGGCCGATGCGGAAACCCGCGCGGTGGGCGCGGAAATCGCGGCGACCGTGCTGGCGCACCGCGGCGAACTGGCCCGCAGCGCCGAGCTGTACCACTGGGCCGGCCGCGCCGACGCTTTCTCGGCGACGGCCTTGGTCGGCACCGGCGACCTCGATGGCGCCCGGCGCCACCTCGACTCCCCGGCTCCCGGCGTCGCGCCGACGCTGTTCGCGGGCGCGGCGACCCGGATGGCCCGTGGCATCGTGGATTCGGTGTCCGGCTGCGCGACGGAGACGTTGTCCACGCTGCTCGGCGCGGCCGCGATGCTGGAGCCCGCGCTGGGCGGCACGCTGCTGCCGGACAGCCCGGCGGCCCTGGCCGCGCTCGCCGCCCTGCACACCGGGGAGCTGGCGCTGGCGGAGTCCGTGCTGACCCGGGCGCTGAACGGCCGGATCGGCGGGGACCTCCTGGCCGTGCGGCACCGGTTGCTGCTCGGCTGGGTCGCGATGACGGCGGGCGACCTGGCGACGGCCGCGCAACACCGCGACGCCGTCGCGGGCCGGCCGTTGGAGGCCCGTGACGAGCTGTTCTTCGCGACGCTGGAGCTCGGCTTGGCGCGGCGGGCCAGCGACCTCGTCGGGCTGCAGCGGTCGTGGAACCGGGCGTACCAGGCGTCGATGCGGCAGCAGGCGGACCTGTTCACGCTGCTGCCGCTGGGCGAGCTGGCGATCGCCGCGGCCCGCACCGGCGCGTTCGCCAAGCTGGCCGGCCAGTTCGAACGCGCCCACGGCCTGCTGGCCCGGCTCGGCGAGCCTCCACTGTGGACGGTATCGCTGGTCTGGCACGAGCTGCACGCGGCGATCACGCTGGAGGACGCGGACGCGGCCAAGGCGCACCTGGCGACGTTGCTGACGCACGCCCACTGCGGCCGCCACCCCCGCGCACTGGCCACGGCGGCCCAGGGCTGGCTGGCGGTACTGGGCGGGACGTTCGACCCGGACGCGATTTCCGCGGCGGCGGCCGAGCTGCACGACCTGGGACTCCGCTGGGACGCGGCCCGGCTGGCCGGCCAGGCGGCGATCCGCACGTCCGACCGCAAGGCGATGGTCCAGCTCCTGGAAGCGGCCCGCCAGTTCCAGGGCACGGCGGCCCGCCGCGACCCGGGCACGGCGGAACCGGCGTCGGGCACGGGCCTGGCGGCGTTGAGCGAGCGCGAACTGGAAGTGGCCCGGCTGGTCGTGGAGGGGCTGACGTACAAGCAGGCGGGCAGCAAGCTGTTCATCTCGGGCAAGACGGTGGAGCACCACATGGCCCGGATCCGCGGGAAGCTGGGCGCGGCGGACCGGCGGGAGCTGCTGGCCACACTGCGGGAACTGCTGGCGCGCCCGGACGCCCCGTAGGCGGCCCCCGCCCCTCGGCGGTTTCCAGGGGTGGTGGTGTTGAGTAGGTGTGTCATGCGTTCGGCGGGGCTCCGCCGGCGCCGGCGGAGTCGCTGCAGCCTGGGCTGCCTCGGCGCGCCGGCGTTTCGCGGTCCAGAGGTGAACCCGACCTGCCGGGCCGCTTCTCTGCTGCCTGTTCCTGCTTCCACCAGGGCAAAGCAGGCCACCCGCTCGGCGGTTAACGCTCGATCAAGCCGATCCGGACTACACACGACGCTGCTCAAGGCCCGATCTCGATCCCGGCTGGACAACAGGTAGCCCCTGAAAACTCAGGTGTCGCAACCACCCCTGGAAACGACCCCCGCCCTCCCAGGGCAGGGTTCCGGCAAAGTCTTTTGTGCTGTTTGGGTGGGTATTCCGAGCAGGGTGAGGGCTCGGGTGGTGTTGCGGGCGGTGTGGCGGAGTGCTTGGGCGATGTTGGTGTGTCCGGTTTGTCGGTGTGCGCTGGTGGCGAGGTTGCGCAGGCTGGCCATGACTTGGGGTGCGGTCCCGGTGCGGGTTCGGGGTTGGTCTTCTTTGTCGGTGACGTCGCGGACCCAGTGGAGTTTGTTTTCGATGTGCCAGTGGCTGCGGACGCACTGTCCGATATGGGCGGGGTGAGCGTAGCGGCCGGTGAGGCTGGTGATGCCGAGCGCTGCGTGGGCGGAGCGTTTCTGGCTGGTGTGGTGGGTGATGTAGCGCTCGATGAGGAACGCGTGCGTGGCATGGGGAAGTCGATGGCCGGGTAGCCGAGGAACTCGCCCAGGGGTGCGAGCTGGATAGTGCGGCGTTCGCTGCGGCCGTGCCCGCGGCCGCTGGTGCGGTGGGTGGGCATCTCGCGCCGGGGCAGGGTGTTGAGCAGGCCGTGGAGACGGTGTTGGTTCTCCTTGACGGTGAACACGTAGTCCGTGCCGCGTTGATGCAGGTAGCGGGCATGTTCGGCAGTGGTGTGCAGGGCGTCGGCGGTGACGACCTTCCCGGTCAGGTCGACCTGGTCGAGCAGTGGCTGGAACCAGCTGACTTCGCTGCTTCCGACCGGGACCTGGCGTTGACCGACCACCGTTGCCGTCTCGTGGGTGATCGCGGCAAGCAAGTGCACTCCGGCGCCTCCGGTGCGGGCGAAGGTGCCGCGCAAGGACTTGCCGTCCACCGCGATCGCTACCGGCGCGGTCTCGGCCAGGTCGGTGTTACTGGTGTCGTGCTCGGCAAGCCAGCTGCTGATCACGTCGTCGAGGATGTCGCCGTCGACCCGTCCGGCCACGCGCCGCACGGTGGCCTCATCGGGTGCCGTGTACCGGTGTTGGCGGGGATCGAAACGCGTGCCCAGCGCAGCGAGCACCGACTGTGGCGCGTCGGCGGCCCATTCACCGATCGCGGTGAACGATTGAGCTCCCGCCACTACGGCTGCGGCGGCGAGCGCCAGAATCGACCCGATCGAATGTCGCACACCACGTCGATCTCGTGGATCGGGCACGTCAGCGAGTTGTTTGCGCAGGTCAGCGGCCCAGCATGGATCGGCGCCGGAATCGATAACCGGGGCCAGACGATCAAGTACGACAGGGATCAGGCACGATTGCGCAGCGGGCACGGCTCTCTCACACGATCATGGGACCTAGACAATCACATGATCAACGAGGGCCGTGTCTGCCCAGCAACCAGGCCAAAAGACTTTGCCGGAACCCTGACCCTCCCAGGGGGGCGTCCCCAAGTCCAGTCTATCGGGGGTGGGCGACGAAAAGCCGGGAAAGACGCTGACCGGGCCTCGTTGTCCACATCACCGCCAGACTGTGGACAAGGCTCAAGCAGCCGCCGTCGTTGCTGTGAATGTGGCTGCTGGGCCCGTTCCGGTTGCCGTGATCGCCGCGACCGTGAACGTGTACGCCGTTGCCGGTTTCAGGTTGTCCACCACTCTCGTCATGCCCTTGACCGTCGGCTGGGTGACCAGCGCGTCGCGGCCCTCCACCGGGATCGTGCGGCCGTCGGACACCGTGATCACGTAGCCCAGGACCGGGGTGTCGCCCGTAGCGGCCGGCGGGTTCCAGCGGATCGACGCCGCCGTCGAGGCCGGCAACGCCCGCGCGCTCGTCGGGATGCCCGGCAACGCAGCCGGCTTCGGACCGGGGGTCACCGGCGCCGACGGCAGCGACGGCTCGCTCGTGCCGAACGCGTTGCGCGCCGCGACTGTCACCGTGTACGCCGTCCCGTCCGCCAAGCCCGGTACTTCGGCGTACGCGCGCTTCGCGAAGTCGGCCGCGGTCACCGTCGTCGAGAACGTGCGCCCACCACCCGACGCCGTCACGACGTAGGCCTTGACCGGCGCGTTGTTGAAGGCGAACGTCGGGTTCCAGGTCGCGTACAGCTTCCCCGCGACGGCGAACGTGCCGACCCGCGACGGCGCCTCCGCGGGGGCCCGCCCGCCGACCTGCCGGGACAGCAGCCCGCGGTAGGCCGGTTCGAGGCCCGCGTTCGCGACGATCGCGGCCGGGGCGTCCGCCGGGTGGGCGAGGAGCTGGTTCCCGCGGGTGATCGCGCCCTTGTCGGTCTTGTCGCGGTCGCCCTGCTCCCAGTAGTTGCCCTCGATCAGCGTCGGGTCGTTGTTGCCGAGGTCGTCACGGTAGTCGACGTGCACCGTGCCGACGTTGAAGTACGCCGTGCGGTACAGGACGTTGCCGCGGATCGTCTCGTAGGTGTTGCCGTTGTCGGTGTAGACGCCCTTCCCGAGCCCCCACTGGTCGTGGATGACGTTGCCGGTGACCTTCTCGCCGTCGGCCAGGGAGCTGCCGGTGATGCCCTGGGTGTAGACGCCACCGCCGTCGTCGAGCATCTGCATGTAGTCGAAGATCAGGTTGTCCGAGACGACGTTGTCGTGCGACAGGTTCGGCGTCGCGGGGCGCTTGATCTTGTCCGGCCAGCCGCCCCAGCCCACCGAGATCGCCGAATAGCCGACGTGGTCGATCTGGTTGTGGGAGAGGGTGTTCCGCACGGTGTAGCCGTTGACGATCGGCACGCCGCCGTGGAATTCACGCGGCAGGCCGTAGAGGTGGTTGTCGGTGACCCGGACGTCCCGCACGACGTCGGCATCGGTGTCCGTGGTCGGTTTGCCGACCCCGCCGACCTGCACGCCGTTGCCGGAGATGTCGGTGAAGACGTCGCCGCGCACCTGCGATTCCTTGGTGCCTTCGATGAGATCGAGCCCGGCCCCGCCGAGGTGGGCGAACACGCTGTCGCTGAATTCGACGTGCCAGCCGTGGGAGACGGAGACGTTGGCGGGTTCCCGCGTCCACGACGCGTACGGGCAGGTGCCACCGGGGACGAACTGGCAGAGGCCCTGCACGGCCCAGCCGTCGGCGCCGGTGATCGTGTAACCCGCCTGGATCTCCGAGAAGCCCTCGGTCGACGACGGCGTCAGCCACGTCGCGTAGGAGTAGCGCAGCCCGCGGAAGGCGACGTCGTGGATCCCCCGGGCGTCGAGGAGTTTCTCCAGCACCGGCATTTCGACGTCCGCCCGGCGCAGGTCCTGGCCGGGCTTCGGCAGGTAGTAGACGACGTGGGCGGATCGGTCGAGGTACCACTCGCCCGGGGTGTCGAGCAGTTCGAAGGCGTTCTCGGCGTAGGTCGGGTGCCGTCCGTTGGTGAGGTCGGCCGGCCCGACCATGTTCACGCTGCGGCCGGGGATGTCGGGGAACAGCACGCGTTTCGTCGAGTTGTCCCAGCACGGCTGGGCCATCGTGATGGTCGTGCCTTCGGCGGCGGCGAGCGGGCAGCGCGGCTCGGTCCACTGGCCGAGGCCGTCGCGCTGGACGTTCCACAGCGCCTCGCCCGAGACGTACACGAACTCCACGTCCTTCGGGTTGCGCCAGTGCGCGAGCGTGTCCGCACTCGCGGTGTAGCCGTCGGCGGTGGCTTTGACGGTCACCGGCAGCGGCCCGCGGGCCCGCTGTTCACGGACGCCGTCGACGTAGAGCTGCCGGGTGTTGTCCAGCCCCGCCGGAGCAGGCGCGGCGAACAGCCCGGGACGGCCCACCACCGGCCGCCAGCCGGTGACCCGCACGCCGCCGTTCAGTTCGGTGTCGCCGCTGCCCTGCCAGATGACGCGGTGGCCGTTGCCGCCGGAATCCCCCGCGTCGAGCCGCAACGGCGCGGCCAGCCGGAAGACGCCGGGCGCGAGGTGCACGGTGAGGTCCCGGGTCAGGTGCGGAGCCCGTTGCCGCACGAGGTCGCGGGCCCGGTCGAGGGTCCGGACGGGATGACCGGCGGTACCGGAAGCCTGATCGGATCCGCCGGGCGAGACGTAGACGTCGACGTTGCGGCCGGCGGCCTCGGGATCGGCCGCGGCCACCGGGCCGGTCGTGGCGAGCAGTGCGCCCGCACCCAGGAGAGCGGCCACCGCAGTGCGCCGTCGCGTCGAGCCCCAGTTGGTCAGCATGAGAGGAAACATAGGATCTCTTGCCGACGATGTCGACAATTTCCCGTTCAGCGGGGCACGAGGTTACCTATTCATCGGATGCCTGCGCGGCCCGGTTGATCAGTCGCGGCTGGGACCGAACCGTTCCGTACGGATGCGGTGCGGGTCGTGGCCGAGGGCGACCAGGATGTCCGCGACCGTCTCCACAAACCCCGTCGGGCCGCAGACGAAGCAGGACGCGCCGAACTCCGCCGGCCAGCCCGCCGTGTTGAGCGTGGCCACGTCGATGCGCCGGGGAATGCCCGAGCGGCCGTCGGGCAGCTCGCGCGTGTAGACGTACGTGACGTCCACGCCCGCCACCGGCGTGCGCAACTCGTCGGCGTAGTACAGCTCGGCGGGGGTGCGCAGCGAGTAGATCAGCTTGAACGGCGTGCGGACACCCGCCGCGCGGCGGGCGCGGATCATCGCCATCAGGGGCACGATCCCCGAGCCGCCCGCCACGAGCAGCACCGGGGCCGGGTCCGCCGGCCGCCAGGCGAACCAGCCGCCGATCGGGCCACGGATCTCGACGGGGTCACCGATCGCGTACCGGCCGGCGAGGTGCTCGGACACCTCGCCGTCGGCGACACGCTGCACCGTCAGCTCGACCCGATCGCCGTCGGCGGGCGCAGCGAGCGAATAGCTGCGCTGCGCGCGATAGCCGTCCGCGGCTGTGAGCCGGACGTCGACGTGCTGCCCCGCGAGGTGCCCGGGCCAGCCCGGCAGGTCGAAGACGAGCGTGCGCGCCGTCGGTGTCTCGTCGCGGAAGCCGGCCAGGCGGGCGACCCGCCAGGCTAGTCGCCCTGATACCGCTGTTCGCGCCATGGATCCCCGTAGTCGTGGTAGCCCGCGTTTTCCCAGAAGCCCGGTTCGTCCCGGCTCTTGAGCTCCAGCCCGCGCACCCACTTCGCGGACTTCCAGAAGTACAGGTGCGGCACGAGCAGCCGCGCCGGGCCGCCGTGCTCCGGAGTCAGCGGCTTGCCGCCGTATTCGTAGGCGATCCAGGCCTGGCCGTCGAGCAGGTCGGCCAGCGGCAGGTTCGTCGTGTACCCGCCGTAGGCGTGCACCATGACGTAGTCGGCCTCGGTGCCGAGCCCGCCCACCAGCGTGTCGATCGAGACGCCCCGCCACCGGGTGTCCAGTTTGGACCACTGGGTGACGCAGTGGATGTCCACTGTGGGCTTCTCGCTGGGCAGGGCCATCAGTTCGGCCCAGTTCCAGGTGTGCTTGTCCCCCGTCTCGGTGGTGACGGTGAACTCCCACGTCTCGGTGCGCACGCGCGGGGTGGGGCCCGCCGACAGCACCGGGAAGTCTTCGGCCAGGTACTGCCCGGGCGGCAGACGCGGGTTGCCGCTGCGCGCCCGGCCGTGGAAACCCGGTGTCACGACACCCATGCGGCTCTCCCTTCCCGATCGCGACGAGCCTACGCCCGGACCCGCAGCCCCAGCGACGTGACGAGCACCGCAGCCTGTTCGGGTGACACGATCGCGCCGGCCAGCTCGGCGTTCAGCGGGTCGAGCGCCGAGAGGTCACTGCCCCGCAGCTCGGCGCGCGCCAGCTTGACGGCGTGCAACATCGCCCCGGACAGGTCGACGTCGGCGAACACCGCGCCGGCGCAGTCCGCCCCGGTGAGGTCGGCCTCCCGCATCCGCACCCCCTGGAAGGTGACCGAGCGCAGATCGGCGCCCGCCAGCCCGGCGAACGACCAGTCCCCGCCGGTGACCCGCAACGGCCGCAGCCCGCACTCGGTGAACGTGGCGCCGACGAGCTTGCACCCGGTGAACTCGGCGTCGAAGAAGTTGCACCGCTTGAAGGCGCAGCCGGTGTACGCCGAGTCCGTGTGCCGCGACGCGTTGAAGCGCACGTTGCCGAACACGCAGTCGGTGAACACGGAGTTCCGCGTGACCGCCTCCGAGAAGTCGACTTCGTGGAACTCGCACCGCACGTAGTGCCGCCCGGTGATCTCCTCTCCGTACCAGTCGTCGCGGGAGAACCGCTGCTCCTCGACGGGATTTTGCGTGGCCTCGGACATGTCGCCAGGCTAGCGGCAGATCCGACGCCCGGAGGGGCGGCGATGATCCTGGGCACGTTGGTGTGGAACACCGCCGAGGGCCAGTGGTCGCCGACGCGGTCGAGGTGACCAAGCTGCGCACCGGCGGCGCCACGGACCTGCCCGCCCCGGCCGAGGCGAGCCGCCTCGCCCTCCTCGGCACCGGTGTCCAGGCCGCCGACCGAGTGCGCCCGGTGCGCCGTGCGGCGGTGTTCGGCTGCGACCGCACACAGGCGGACCGGTTGAGCGCCGAGTTCCCGCAGATGGCGGTGCGGGTGACTCAGAGCGGAAGTGAGCAGGTTTTCGGCCACTCACCAACCGTGCCGGAGCGGTGCCGGAGAGCAACAGAAGCGGCCAAACGGCGCAATCTTGGGTCTGAAGCGTTTGATCAGTCACCCAATCCGGGAATTTTCGCGACATGTCTCCTTGGCGAACCACCACCAGACGGAACACGGCCGTGCGGGTCATCACGGCGATCGGCGCGCTTTTCGCGGGGATCGAAGTTCTCTACATGATCATGGTGCTTGCCGGTGCCAATGCCGGTAACGCCTTCTTCCAGTTCATCAAGTCACTGGCGGTTCCTCTCGCGTTGTTCTTCCCGGGCTTGTTCCCGGTGGACAGCCCCAGCCTGGCCGTGATCCTCGACTTCGGCCTGGCCGCGGTGTTCTGGCTGGTCGTGACCGGCATCATCGCCCGCTTCGCGGGCCGGTGACCGGAGGCGATCCGCTGACCCATCCGGGAACCACCCGCCGTCGCCGCCGCCGGTGTCCTTGGGCGACACTGGACGGATGAGCGACGGCAGGTGGTTCGACGGCTGGTCGCCCTGGCCCGAGCTGGCCGGCTTGGCCGCGGCCGGGCGTTCGCTGATTCCGAACGTCCCGGTCACGCCGGCCGCTTTGGTGCGCACGGTCACCGAGCAGCTCGTCGGGCGGAGGCTGACCACGAAGGTGGGCGACCGCGAAGTCGGCCTCACCCTCGCCGAACTCGATTACCCGGCCGACAGCCTCCGGCTGGCCACCGGACGGATCGGCGACGTTCGGATCGTCGCCGAGGACGTCGACTGGCCGGAGCCCGAAGCCGAAGACGGCGGCGAGCCCGGCAGCATCCCGTTGCGCCGCGTCACCGTGCTCGCCGAAGACGTGCGCCTCCGCTCGCTGCCCATGCCGGCCGCCAAGCCCGCGCGGGTACAGCTGGCGATCGCGGTCTCCGCCGACGTGCTGCAGGATCGGGTGGCGAAGGCCCGCCCCGGGATCGTCGCGACCCCCGCCGGCAACGGGCTGCTGCAGATCCACTGGGCCAAGCGGCCGCACTGGGGCCACCTGACCCTCCGCCCCCAGGTTGCGGACGACGCCGTGGTGCTCGTGCCGCAGACCCTCCACATCGGACAGCGGCAGCTGCGGCCGCCCCGCCGCTTCCGCCCCATCGAGTTTCCCCTGCCGGAACTCCCGCCCGGCTTGAAACTGACGAAAGTGGAGCCGCGGCACGACGAGCTCGTGTTGCACACCGTGGCGAAGGAATGGCCGGAACGCCTTTCCCGCATTCCCCTGACGGATCTGCTGAGCTGGCTGACCACCGCAGCCATGACGCTGACCCTGCCGATTCTCGGTGCGCTTCCATAGTTTCTCCTCCTTCGCTGCCATGAGCCGGAAGTGGCTCACAACAGCCAAGTTACTCGAACGCGCGTTCGATCTCATCACTCACACGGGTACACCGTGAAATACCTTGGCCCGTCAGGGAAAGAAGCAGTCCACACTAGACAGAGACGGGAAACCAAGTCCCCGAAGCCCATTCCACGTCGCCCCAGGCTTCGCGCTCGTCCGCCCGCGGATCGAGCACCAGGTCCGAGTCCTCCCGGAAAACCAGCACCGGCCGCAGTTCGGGGCCGTACAACGGCCATTCGGGGCCATCGGCGGACGCGACACCGTCCCGGACGAACCCCACCCAGCAGCGGTGGATGAGCAACGCCGCCCGCTCGCGCGCCGGATTCACGGCGGTCGCCTGCGCGGACAGCGGAAGGGGAACCTTCCACGCCATCGTGGTTTCGGTGCCGTGGCCGCCGTCGAGCTGCGCGGGCACACCGGGCGCGGCGATGTCGATCCGGTAGCGGTACACGGGAGCGTGCGCGGATTGGGCGTCGGCGAGCCGCTGCGTCGGAATGCCGTACCGTTCGTCACCCATCGCGGCGATCTTCGCGGCTTTCAGATCGGGAACGCGGCGTAGGTACGTCTCGAGAAGCCGCGAAGTGCCTTCGCCGCCGAGGATGCCGGAAAGGACGTCCTGAGCGGGAGCGGTCGCGACGTCGTCGCCGAGCATCATCGCGTACGTGCTGCCTTCGTTGCTGTTGCAGCCGACCAGCAGCGGAATCCCCGCCGCGCTCCCCCGCCGGATCGGCTCGATCGGCACCTCGGGCAGCACCCGCGGGTGCAGTGTCGGGCGCCAGAGCCACAGCGCCTGGAAGCCGCTCAGGATCCGTTCCTGCGCCTCGACGAACTCCTTCGCCGACAGCGCGCGCAACGCAGAGAGGTCGTGGCAGCCCACTTCGTCGAGCAGCCGCCGCGCCAGCGCCGTCCCGGCCTCCGGCGTCGCCACGTGGTCGGCGCCGCCGCTGCTGCTGATCGCCTGCGCGAACAGACCCGCGCCCAGCGGGCTGCCCATCAGGTTCCCGATGCTCTTGGCCCCCGCCGAAACGCCGTACAGGGTGATGCGCGCGGGGTCCCCGCCGAACGCGGAGATGTTGCGGCGCACCCACTTCAGCGCCTCGATCTGATCCAGCAGGCCGCACACGCCCGCGTCCGCTTCGGACTCGCCGAAGATCCCGGCGAGGTGCAGGAAGCCGAGCGAGCCGAGCCGGTAGTTGATCGTGACTACGACGATCCCGGCGCGCGCGAACTCCTCGCCGTCGCCCAGCTGCTCGCCGTGGCCGACGCGGTAGCCGCCGCCGTGCAGCCAGAACAGCACCGGCCACCCGCCCTCCGGCGGCGGCCCTTCGGGGGTGCAGACGTTGAGGTACAGGCAGTCTTCGTCGCACACGGCAGCGGGGTTCATCGGGTCCGGCGCCTGCATCGCGTGCGGCCCGTACTCGGTCGCCACGTGCACCCCGCCGGACAGCGACGGCGGCTGCGGCGCCTTCCACCGCAGCTCGCCGACCGGCGGACGCGCGTACGGGATCCCGCGCCAGACGCGGACGCCGTCGTTCGCCAGCCCGACCAGCGCCCCGAGTTCGGTCGTGACCGTCGGGACGGAAGCCATCAGAGCGAGGCCTGCTCGACCGTCGGCAGGCAGACCTCGAACCGGGTGTTCCCCGGCTCGGATTCGACGCGCAGGTCGCCCTGGTGCCGTTCGACGACGATCTTCCACGAGATGTCCAGGCCCAGCCCGGTGCCCTCGCCGACCGGCTTGGTCGTGAAGAACGGCTCGAAGATCCGCGGCTTGATGTCCGCGGGGATGCCGGGGCCGGTGTCACCGATCTCGACGCGGATCTGGTCGTCGACGCGCCACGTCCGCAGCGTCAGCGTGCCATCGCCGGCCATCGCGCCGAGGGCGTTGTCGATGACGTTCGTCCAGACCTGGTTCAGCTCGGCCGGGTACGCCGGGATCTTCGGCAGAGTGCGGTCGTATTCCTTGACGACGCGGACGCCGTCGCCGATCTTGCCGGACAGCATCACGAGCGTGGAGTCGAGGCCGTCGTGGACGTCGACCCACTGGTGCGGCGCCCGGTCCATCTGCGAGTACTGCTTGGCCTTGCCGACCAGCGCGGAGATGCGGGTCGTGGAGTCCTCGATCTCGCCCATCAGCATCTCGGTCTCGAGCGCGTAGGCGAGCCAGCGGACGGCGCCGTCCATGAAGGTGTCGCCGACCTGCTCCAGCACGTTGTCCAGGTCCGCCGTGGTCAGCCCGGCGCGGACGTAGATGTCGGCGAGGTCCCAGCCGCCGTCGATGCCGTGGTCGTCGAACCAGTCGCCGATCTCGTCCTCGCGGTCCGACTGCTGCATCGCGGTCAGCTTCTCCGCCTGCACGACCTGCTTGACCAGGCGTTCCTGGACGTCGATGAGCTGGTAGAGCAGCTCCGGGTCGATGTCCTTCTTGGCCAGGAAGGCGAGCTTGTGCCGCATGCCGGCGACGCGTTCGCGCAGGGCGGACGTCGCCCGGACCGCGGCCGCGGCCGGGTTGTTCAGCTCGTGCGTCAGGCCCGCCGACAGCTCGCCCAGCGCCAGCAGGCGACGCCGTGAGCCGATCACGGTGTCGCTGTTGCGCCAGCCGAGGTACATGCCTTCCAGCAGGTGCGTCGCCATCGGGAACCACTTGCGGAACTCGGTGGAGAACTCCTTCGACGGCAGCGTGAGCAGCGTCAGATCGCTCAGCGCCTGCACCGACGCCCCGTAGCGGTGTTCGGCTTCCTGGTGCACGAAGAACTGCGTCGCGCCGAAGTAGGCGCCGTGCTGGTCGGAGCGGTTGGTCTCGACCTCGGTGCCGCTGACCAGGCGCGTCATCCGGACCGCGCCGTTCAGGATCACGTAGAAGCAGGTCGCTTCGTCACCCTCGCGGATGACGAAGGTGTCGCCTGAGTACTGCTCGATCGCGCCGTTGGCGGCGACCCAGTCGAGCTGCGTCTCGGAAAGGTGTTCGAACAGGAAGAGCCCGCGAAGCTCCTCCCGCGGCAGTGCGCTCATTGTTCCTCCAGGTACCGGTGTACCAGCGTCACGGCCATCGCGCCCTCGCCGACCGCGGAGGCCACCCGCTTGACCGACTGGGAGCGCACGTCACCGGCCACGAACACGCCCGGGATCGACGACTCGAGGTAGTGCGGGTCACGGTCGAGCGGCCAGCCCGCCGGCCGCTGCCCGGCGGTCAGCAGGTCGGGGCCGGTGCGGACGAAGCCGTGGTCGTCGCGGTGGATCGCGTCGCCCAGCCAGTCGGTGCGCGGGGCGGCGCCGATGAAGATGAACAGGTGCCCGGTCTCGACCGTCTCGGTGACGCCGTTCTCGCACAGCGTGAGCCGCTCGAGGTGTCCGTCGCCGTGCACCTGCTTGACCGTGGTGTGCGTCCGGACGTGGATGTTCCCGATGCCGGCGATCTGCTCGATCAGGTAGTGCGACATCGACGCCTCCAGCGACGAGCCGCGCACCAGGATCGTGACGTCGCTGGCGTGCCGGGAGAAGAACACCGCGGCCTGCCCGGCGGAGTTCGCGCCGCCGACGATGTAGACGTGCTCGCCCTTGCACTCGGGGGCCTCGGTCGCGGCCGAGCCGTAGTAGACGCCGCGGCCGGAGAGCTCCTCGATGCCGTCGGCCTCCAGCGCGCGGTAGTTGACGCCGCTGGCGAGGATCACCGAGTGCGCGGCGATCTCGCTGCCGTCGCCGAAGGTGATCACCCGCGACGAGCCGCGGGCTTCCAGGCCGACGACGTCGCGCGCGGTCAGCACCTCGGCGCCGAACTTCTGCGCCTGGCGCCGGGCCCGGTCGGTCAGCTGCGCGCCCGAGACGCCGTCGGGGAAGCCGAGATAGTTCTCGATGCGCGAACTCGTGCCGGCCTGGCCGCCGGTGGCCTTCTTCTCGACGAGCACCGTGCGCAGGCCTTCGGACGCGCCGTACACCGCGGCGCCGAGGCCGGCGGGGCCACCGCCGATGACGACGAGGTCGTAGAACTCCTGCGCCGGCCGGGTCGACAAACCGACGGCGTCGGCGATCTCGCTGCCGGTCGGCTGCTTGAGGACGGTGCCGTCCGGCGTGACGATCACCGGGATGTCGGCCTCGGTGGCCTCGGCGGCCTGCAGCAGGCGCTTGCCCTCGTCCTCCTCGACGGAGTACCAGCGGTACGGCACGGCGTTGCGCGCGAGGAAGTCGCGCATGTGGAACGACGGCGACGAGTACTTGTGGCCGAGGAGCTTGACCTCCTCGACCGGCTTGTCGCCGACCGCCTTCCACGTCTCGACCAGCGCGTCGATCACCGGGTAGAGCTTCTCCTCCGGCGGGTCCCACGGCTTGAGCAGGTAGTGGTCGACGTCGACGACGTTGATCGCCTGGATCGCGGCGTCGGTGTCGGCGTAGGCGGTCAGCAGGGCGCGGCGGGCGTGCGGGAACAGGTCCATCGCCTTCTCCAGGAAGGCGATGCCGTCCATCTGCGGCATCCGGTAGTCGGCGAGGATGGCCGCGACGGCGTCACCGCGCAGCTTGATCTCGCGCAGGGCGTCGAGGGCGTCCTGGCCGGAGTCGGCGCGGATGACGCGGTAGTCCTTCCCGTAGCGCCGGCGCAGGTCACGGGCGACCGAGCGGGACACGGCGGGATCGTCGTCGACGGTCATCAGGATCGGCTGGCTCACGAGATGCAGCCTACGGCTCCCGGTGCCCGGCCGGGGAGGACCGCCGTTTCGGCACCTGGACCCGCTCCAGGTCCTCGGCCACCACGATCTCGCCGTCGAACTCGGCCTCGGCTTCCTCCAGGAACCGCGCGGGATCGGGGTAGCGCTGCGAGAAGTGGGTCAGCACGAGCTGCCGGACGCCCGACTCGGCCGCGACACGCGCGGCCTGCTGCGCGGTCAGGTGCCCGAAGTCACGGGCCAGGTGGGTGTCCTCGGCGAGGAACGTCGCCTCGATCACGAGCATGTCGGCGTCTTCGGCGAGCGCGTACACCGCGTCGCACAGCCGGGTGTCCATCACGAACGCGAACCGCTGGCCGCGCCGCGGCTCGCTGACGTCCGCGAGGCGGGTGTCCCCGAGCCGGCCCTCCCGCTGCAGCCGTCCGACGTCCGGGCCCTGGATGCCGCGCTCGCGCAGCCGCTCGGGCAGCATGGTCCGGCCGTCCGGCTCGACCAGGCGGTAGCCGAACGCCTCGACCGGGTGGCTCAGGCGCCGCGCCTCGAGGGTGGCCTTCCCGGTGGCGATCGGACCGTCCGCGTCGATCGGGTGTTCCCGCAGGTCAGCCTGCTCGTAGAACGCCGTCGCGTGCCGCATCCGCTCGAAGTAGTGCGCGCCGGACGCCGGGAAGTGGGCGTGCACCGGGTGCTGCACCTTGTCCAGCGAGAGCCGCTGGATCACCCCGGGCAGGCCGAGGCTGTGGTCGCCGTGGAAGTGCGTGACGCAGAGGCGCGTGATGTCCGTGGCGGCGACGCCGGCCCGCAGCATCTGCCGCTGGGTGCCCTCGCCGGGGTCGAAGAGGATGCCTTCGCCGTCCCAGCGCAGGAGGTAGCCGTTCTGGTTGCGGTGGCGCGTGGGCACCTGACTCGCGGTGCCCAGCACCACCAGTTCTCGGGTCGACACCCCCGAACGGTACTCAGGCGGCGAGCTTCCGCAGCCGGAAGGCCAGCACCAGCAGCATGATCCCGTACAGCAGCGCGTAGATCCCGACGAGCAGCGCGATGCCGTACGCGCCGGCGATCGGGTTGACCACGATGAGGATGCCGGCGAGCACGGAGATCGCGCCGGCCGCGATGAGGAACGCCTCGCCGTGGATCTGCTTGCGCAGCCGGATCGCCGCGGCGATCTCGGCGATGCCCGTGACGATCGCCCACAGGCCGACCAGCAGGGCCAGCAGCAGCACGGTGATCCCCGGCCAGACCAGCACGAGGACGCCGGCGACGATGCCGAGCGCGCCGAGGATCCCGTAGGCGACGCGGTGGCCGGTGTCGCCCGGGCGGAACGCCTGCACCAGGCCGCCGATGCCGTCGATGATCGCGTACACGCCGTACAGGACCGCCAGGACGAGCACGGTGGCGCCGGGCCAGATCAGCGCGAAGAGGCCGAAGAGCACGGCGAACGCACCGCGGACGGCGGCGATCGGCCAGGCCTTGCGGGGTTCGACGACGGTGAACGCTGCGAAAGAGGTCATCTGCCGCTCCCGGATCGATGGGGACCCCAGTATCGCGACGACTACCCCGGACGGCGCCCCGGACACCCCGTTCGGGCGTATCCACAAAGGACCGGCGTGCGCCGCGGCCGCCACCACGGCGCACGCCGGTTGCTCAGGGGTAACTCACCAGGTTGACGGCCTTGGTGCTCGACGGCGTCGCCGGGCCGGTGTTGTTGATCACGTGCGTGATCGTGCCCTGGTAGTTGAGCGACACGGTCACCATGTCGTGGAACCGGACACCCGGCGTGTTCGGCGCCTCGTACGCGTGAGCACTGGCCACGGACGGGTTGGTGCTGAAGTAGCAGTAGCTGCCCAGCCCCCACGCCTCGTGGCTGGTCACGTTCGGGCCCACCTTGTAGGCGGAGAAGCCCTGCGTGGCCCCGTTCATCCAGCTCGACTGGTTCGGCACGTCGTAGGGCATCTCGTTCTGGAAGAAGTAGGTCCGGCCGCCGTTGCCGTTCCAGACGACCTGCGTCTTCTGGTAGTGCTCGACGAAGAGGCCGTACATCGTGACGTTGTTGCCGTTCACGACGAGCCCGGTGTCGGCGGTGTTGGTGGTCCAGCCGACGTATTCGTTGCGCTCGGCGTGATCGGCGCGCCAGATCCACAGGTGGTCGCCGATCACGTTGCCGCTGTTGACCACCAGGCTGTTCGTCGCCTTGCCGACGGCGGCGCCGCCGATCCGGAAGAACACGTCGTGCAGCGACGTCGGGTTCGCAGCATGGTTCGCGGCCGACCCGGCCGGGCCGACCTGCATGAGCGTGTTCGAGCTGGTGGTCCCGGCGTCGATCAGCAGGCCGGCGACCTTGACGCCGTCGACGTCGTCGACGGTCATCGCGGTGATGCCGTTGTCGGGGATCATCGTGGCGATGCCGAGGCCGAGCACGACGGTGTCCGGACGGGTGACGCGCAGCGTCTGGTTCAGGTGGTAGACACCCGGCGTGACCAGCAGGTTCTTGCCCGCGGCGAGCGCGGCGTTCAGGTCCGCGGCGGTGGCACCGGGCTTGGCGATGGAGAACTGGTCGATGGGCAGCGACGTCCCCGGCGCGGTGCCGTTCGCCCAGCTGGTGCCGGACGCGCTGGTCTTGAGGCCCGGCACGAAGACCTGGTAGCTGCCGGCGTTGTCGACGTAGAGGAACGGCTTCTCGCGCACGACCGGCGTCTGGCCGACCGTGGTGTAGGGCGGCGCCGGGAAGGTGTTGGCGGGCGCGCCCTGGACCCCGGCGAAGACCATGTTCCAGTTCGAGCCGGCCCAGCTGCCGAACTGCGAGTTGCGGGAGATCCACTGCTGCTGCGAGCCGGAACGGACCTGGCCGTCGACCTTCGTGTCGGAGATCCAGCCGCCGCTGGCCCAGCCGCCGTCGTCGAGCTGCAGGTCACCGCGGACGTGCATGCGGCGGTAGGGCGCGGCCTGGCTGACGGCCCACCGGTCGGCGCCCCCGTTCGGGTTCACGGACAGGTTCTCCGCGCCGCGCCAGAAGTTCTGCGTCGCGTTCTGCGGCGGGAACCAGTCGGCCTCGACGTGCACGGCGCCGTTGATCGTGACGGCGTCGGGGCTCAGCCCGAGGCCCAGCACCTGCGTGTAGAAGCCGACGTTGACGTCGTTGGCGTAGGTGCCCGGCTTGAACATCACGGCGTAGCGCTGGCTGCCGAACTGGTTGCGTTCCTGCTGGCTGAAGATGCTGTTGAGCCGGCTCTGGATGGTCGAGCTCGGCATCGACGGGTCGAAGATCACGACGTTCGGGCCGAAGTCCGGCTGGCCTGGCTGACTCGTGTTCACGGGGGTCAGCATGAAGGACTGGGCGGCGGTGCCGTTGCAGGTGTACTGCTGCAGCTGCACGGAATCCGCGGCGGAGGCCCCGGGGACGTCGAGGCACTTCCCGCTGTTGCGGCTGACGAAGTGGTAGCGGCCATTCCCCTCGTCGACGGCCTGCCACTGCTGGTTGGCCCCGTTCGAGTAGGTCCAGAGCTGGACGAGCCCGCCATCGGCGGCGGAGACACCCGTGACGTCCCAGGCGGCGGCCGGGTTGGCCCGGGCGTTGACCCGGAAGTAGCCGTCACCGGTGGGCTGGAACTGCCACTGCTGGGAGCCGGTCGAGTTGCAGGTGTACTGCTGCACGACGGTCCCGTCGGCGGTCCCGGCGGCCCGGGCATCGACGCACTTGCCGCTGTTGGCGGCGGCCACGGTGTACCAGCCATCGGGAACGACGGCCGCGTCCGCCGTCATCGTCGTGCTTCCGACCAGGACTGACACCGCTGCGAGCAGCGTCATCACCCGCCGTCTCGTCTTCATCGAGACCTCCTCTGCCGCGTCCGCGGCGTTCATCGAGCAGGAAACGGCAGAGGCGTGCCCGGTCTCGGAGACGCGGCGTAACGGGCGGGGACCTCGGCGTCACAACCGCGCAAAATGTAACGGCGGCCACAGTGAGGCGTCAATACAGGACTAAAAATAAGGTGTGAAGCTGCTGGTCAGGGGGTTATGGGGTGGGCGGCGGTACTGTGGGGACCCCCGTGCCGAGGGGGTCTTGGCGGGGTGTAATGTATGGGCATACGAGATGCGGAGTTCACCTTCGCCTCGGGGCTATGGCGCAGCTGGTAGCGCACCTCACTGGCAGTGAGGGGGTCAGGGGTTCGAGTCCCCTTAGCTCCACAGTGACGAAACACCGCCCACCGGATCCAATGGTTCAGGTAGGGCGGTTTTTTCGTTGAGCCGGATCTTGAGTTTCGTCAAGAAGAAGTTCAGCTACCCGCCGGTAGCTGGGGCAAAACTGGGGCACCGCGTCGACGGCGACGAAATGGGGTCACGAAAAGTGCCCCAGTAGCGTCCCCCGGACAGGTGGACGCCAAAGGTTCTTTGACATGACGCCTTCGCGGCGTTGGCCGCGGACGGTGCCGTACGTGACCGGTGTGTCCGCGTCAGAGCCGGAGAGCGCGGGGGCGGGGGCTGCTTGCGCGGTCGGTGCGACGGCGAACAGGGCCCCGATCTCCAAGGCTGGGACGGCGAGCTTCTTCCTCATGGACATGCGAAAGCCCTTCAAAAGGGGGGCGGGTGTCGCGCCCATTCTTGTGGACTCACCACCGCATGCAGATTACATAATGTGATGATCGCTGGCTGTGTGTGTTCAGGGGGTCCGGCGAGGTCGAGCCCGAAGGGCGGCCTGCATGCGCAAGAAGGTGGTACCGAGCCACAGCAGCTCGCCGGATCCACTGCGGCGGAAACCAGCTGCTCGGCAAGGGCGAGCACGAGGTCGGCGACCGTGTGGGCAGGGCGAGCGGCTGCTGCCCGAGATGCAGATGGACCTGGCCCCGCACGTGCGTAAGTTCGTCGACGGTGAGGCTCGTGATCCGGGACGGGGTCTGTCCGTACGGCAGGACGAGTAGGCCCGCGACGCGGTCGGGCACGGCGACGGCGGCGTCCTGCAGCGCTGTGGCGCTGTGGCGCTGTGGCGCGAAGAGCTAACGCGCGGCCAGATACCAGATGCCCAGAGCGATGACTCCGGCTAACGCAAGTCCGACAACGATGCCTCGCATGACCCAGGTCAGCCGGTCAGGTATCTGTCCGCCGGCCATGGCAGCTGCCGTCTCAGCCGCCTCGCGAATATCTTGTGCCGTCTCGTTGACCTGCGCGGCGGTTCTGCCCAGATGGCTGGCGAGCCTTGACGCTGAATGGTTTCGATTCCACGCAGGGCATCTCTGAGGTCATCAGCTGCGCCTGACACCGCGTTGGCGGCAGAGCGCATCTCCGTGGCGTGATCGGGAACTCGAGCGACTTCATCGCAGGACTGAGCGAATCTGTGCCCATGTTCCTCGAGGTATGACAGCTTTTCCGTAGCTCGCTGCAGCATGCCAACCCAGTCAGGGAGTCCACTCAGTTCAGACGATGACCGTGCCAACATGGGCGCATAGTCAGGTAGTTCGCTCAGCTCGGAGGACGACCTGGCGAGCATGGGAGCGTAGTCAGAAAGGCTGTAATTGAGTGATCTGGATGACTCGTGCAGCATGGGTGCGTAGTCGGCGACGCCGCGTAAAGCGTCCGCTGAGTCGGCGAGTGACGCGATGGCCGTTGGATCAAGGTGCGGACGCTTGAATGTCTCCTTGACTAAGAGCGTGTCTTACGTGGTGATCGATGCTTCGTGAGCCATGATCTTGGTCGTGGTTGATCGGTTGTCGTCGCGGTTGGTGCCGGACGAGTTGTGGGCACTAGTGGAGCCGTTGATCCCGGAGTTCCGGCCGCGTCCGCAAGGCGGTGGCACGGCCCCGGTGGACGCTCGTGCGGTGTTCACCGCGATCGTGTACGTGCTGACCAGTGGCTGCGCGTGGCGGGATCTGCCACCGTCGTTCGGAGTGCCGTTCCAGACTGCGCACCGCCGCTTCGGCCAGTGGACCAAAGATGGGCTCTGGCGCCGGTTGCACCATGCGGTGCTGGACGAACTCGGCAGCCAGGGCCTCATCGACTGGAGCCGCGCGATCGTGGACGGAGCCTGCGTGAGAGCCAAAAAGGGGGCTCTCTGACCGGCCCGAGCCCGTGGATCGCGGCAAGCCCGGCTCGAAGATCCACGCCTTGTCCGATTGCGCCGGGCTGCCGCTGGCAGTCGCGGTCTCCGCCGCGAACACGAACGACTCGGCCGCGCTCAAGCCGCTGGTGATGGCGATCCCGGCGATCCGTTCCGCCGCGGCCCGCGGCGGCGCAAGCCGGCCAAGCTGCACGCCGACAAGGCCTACGACCAACCCGAGTTGCGGCGCTGGGTCCGCGACCGCGGTATCAAGGTCCGGATCGCCCGCAAAGGCATCGAATCCAAGGACAAGCTCGGCAAGCATCGCTGGGTGATCGAACGAACCATGGCCTGGTTCACCGGCTACCGCCGCCTCACCTTGCGCTACGAACGCAAAGCCGAACCCTTCCTCGCCTTCCTCATCCTCGGAGCCAGCCTCACCTGCTACAAGAGACTCCGCAAACTCACCACATGAGACACACTCTAAGGTGCGGAGCAGTCCCGCGCTCTCTCGCGAGACTTTGTCGACCTTGCCGATCGCGCCCATGAGTTCGTCTTTGGTTTCGATGATGATGCCGCTCAGCGTCGATCCCAGAATCTCAGTCAAGCGATCCTCGGTAAGCATGCGGAGGTCATCGACCATCTGACCCTCGCGCGCCGTTTTCCACTGGGTGAGGGTGGTGATCGAGTACCGGACACCGGTGGGCATGTTGTCGACAAGCTTGTGGTGATACGTGCAAAGAAGAAGCAGGTTTGCGAAGGCGCGTCGCTCGTCGTCACTCATCGATGCGTCGTAGCGAGGTCCGCCCTTCTTGGCAGCACGTACGTGTGCAATCTGCACCAGAACGATCGGTGTCCCGTCGTCGGCCATCCGGACGACCTTCTCCTCACAGTCAGGCTCATAGCACCTGCCCATGCTGAGTGTGAAGAGCGCCTTTCTCGTAGCCTCGCTGTAGTTCCGCGCATCCATGCCGGTCCTCCACCACGCCCTCGTCACACTGCCAGGTCTTCCCGCAGACAGGGTACGAGTGGGCACCGACAATTTCTGAAGCAAAGGCACGTATGGCGAGGTAAAACGCCTGCAGGAGACGTCGAGCGCTGGTCCAGCGGATGCCTTCTCCGGGTCCCGGCTGCACGACACGAGCGCGCCCATTCCTCTCACCAACTGGCAGTGAGAGGGTCATGGGTTCGAGTCCCTTAGCTCCACAGATGAAGCCCCAGCGGCACCCCCTAGACACTGCAAAAACCCCAGGTCAGCGGCCGTGTGGGATGTACCGCTGGTGTCGGCTTTTCGTCAAAAAGTCGTCTGTTTCCCAAAGGTATGGGATGGTCGGAGAAGTCAGCGCGGGGAGCGCAGGCCGCCGAGAGTGACCGTGACAAGCCGGTCGACTGCGGCTTCGGACGGTGAGTTGCTGGCGGCGTTGAGGGAGTGCAGGCAGTAGGCGGGCGGGGACGTCGCTGCGGAGTTCGCCGCCTTGGACAGCATCTGTTACGAGGCTGGTGACGAGGTCGTGGAGTTGCTGCTGGGCGTCGGCAGGGGCGACACCGCCGCCGCGGAACTATGGCGACCCGCCGGATTCGCCCGCGACCACGGCCTTCGTCAGCGCGCTGCGCCAGGCCGTCCAGCAGACCCGACCAGGCGAGCCGACCCCGCCCACGTAGGGTCCCGCACCATCCCCGACGTCCGCTCAGCGGAGCGTTCCGATGTGGCGTCCGGCTCCGGTCACCGGGATGCTCCGGCCGTCGCTGAAACGGATCAGTGCGGGGCCGTCGGTGGTGACGTCGTAGTGGATCCCGACGCGATTCAGGCAGGTTGCTCCGACGTCGATCGTGATGGTCGCGATGTTCGACAGTGATCCGCTCAGGCGGGGCGCCTGGACCAGTGGTGTCGATCGGACGATCTCCGCGCCTTGGGATACCCATGGCACCGGGTCGCTGCCGGCGCCGCTGGTCGCCGTGGTGACCGGCAGGTTGCCGCCGCATCCCTGCGTGGTCAGGTCGACATCGCCGTATCCCTTGTGGACGGTGGTGAGGCCGGAGATCCAGTAGGCGCGATCGTGCCGCAACCCGTACGCGGGGTTGTCGAATTCAGGGTTGTAGCGGTACGTGACCTGGGGCGGGTTGACGGTCATGGCCAGGGTGGAGCTGTAGCGCGATTCCTTGCGCCAGTCGTCGAAAGTCGCATACGTGAAGTGATCCGCGCTGGGGTGGAACCACCACTAGTACCGATAGCCGGTGGTGGCGAATGCCTGCTGCATGGCGATCGCGCTGGGTGCCCAGACCAGTGCGTCAGCACCGGAATAGAGCATCCCGCCGGGCACCCAGCGCAGGTTCCGGACATAGTCGATGGGGTTGGCGTCGGCACCGGCCACCGGACAGAGGCCGGCGAGGGGCGTGCCGTTGAGGCAGTCGGTGTAGCCGACCCAGTCGATGAATCCGGCGAACCGGTCGGGGTGCAGCTCGGCGAGGCGGTAGGTGCCGTATCCGCCCATTGAGTAGCCGGAGATGATCTCCTGCCGGGTGTCGACCTGGTAGGCGGCTTCGGTGTCGTTGAGGGCGTCGAGGACGTCTCGTTCCGACGGCCCGGAGTACCAGCCGGCCAGGCCGCGGCCGAGTGGAGTGAGCAAGATCCGGTTGTGGCCTTCCCCGAATTCCTGTTGCACGCCTGGTGTTCCGAGCAAGGAATTCATGGTGGCGCAGTAGCCGGGTCACGCCCGATTTGAGGTCGACGACGGGGATGACGTATCCGAACGTGCTGATGTCGCCGTCGTGGAGTGCCGCGGCTTGCTTGTCTTCGAACCACGGGCCGCGCTCGTCGGTACCGCGGAACGCTACGTCCAGCACGGTTCCGTCGGACTGGGCTGTGATCCCGATGGTGTCCACTGTGACGCCGGGCATGTCAGCGCCGAATGCGGCAGCTACATCCCAGCCGCGGCTGGAAACGCGTGCGCCGGGCAGGCTGCCACCCCCGGTCGCTGGATCGTTGTCCGTGTCGATAGCGATCACGGCGACCGTTGACGACGCGTCGAACAGCGCGTTGAGCGCGAACGTGACGGTCAGCCGGTTGTTCTTGACCGACGCGCGCAGCTCGCGAAGGTCCGCGGTGTCCTCCTGACCGACTGGATAGCGCTGATCACCGGTGGGGGCAGTGGCCGGCTGGCCAGGCACAGGACACGTCGAGGAACCAGCTGTTCCGGTGTCAGCGCCGTAGTCGTCGTACACGTAGTCGCGGTAAACGAGGTCGCTCTTGCAGAGGTTCGTCGTTCCTGCGATCCACGATCCGCTGTCGCAGCCGGCGGCTGTGTCGCCGACCGACGCTTGGGCGACCGGATAGGTGGGTACGGTGAGCATCCCGACCGACACGGCCATCGCCAGCGCGGCCCAGCGCCGCAAATTCGCTGCTTTCATCGGTTGCTTCCTGTGGACTCTGGCCCGTCAGGTTGGCGCGCCGCAGAACGGCCACGGCCTCCTCGCGCCAGCTCCGGGCCGCTGTCATGACCTTGGTGAACCCGGGCGAAAGGTGGATGTGACCGTGGTGAAGGGAAAAGGTCGCCGGCACGCCTGCTTCGGTGAGCCGCTCGGCGTAGCGTTCGCCGTCGTCGCGCAACGGGTCGTACTCGGCGGACATGATGTGGGCCGGCGGCAGGCCGGACACGAGCAGCGGTGAGACGTACGGATTCGTCGCCTCCTCGGGCGAGGCGAGGTAGTAGCGCACACACATCTCGGCGGCGGCGAGGGTGAGTCCGTAGCCGGTGGCGAACCGCTGATGGGACGGCTGACCGAGGGTGAGGTCAAGCGCCGGAACTTCGAGCAGCTGGAATGCGATCCGCGAGCCGCTCTCGTCGCGGACCTTGAGCCCGAGCGCCGCGGCCAGGTTGGCACCGGCGGAGCCGCCGCCGATCGTGATCAGGTCGCACCGGCAGGTCCTTGGCGCCGCCGCCGTAGACGGTGAGGCGGACGCCGATGGGGATGACGGCGAACGCGTTGAAGTCGGGGATGATCCACTGGTCGGCGAGCGAGCCGGTGAAGCAGCCGGTGCCGCCGGGGCGGACCGCGCGCAGGGTGTCGGGCAGAGCCTGTCCGCCGACCAGCTCCAGGGCGGCATCCGCCCCACCGGGATACAGCTCCCGTGCGCGGACACCAGGTGCTGCCTCCGCACCATCCGCCCGATCGGCGCCTCATCGGCCAGCAGGTGCTCCTGGCCGAGGGTGCGCGGGCGCAGCCGGTCGGCCAGAGGACGGGAGAGTTCGTCGATGGCCGGCCCGGTGGTGTCGGTCATACCGGTGCCGCCGAGGTCGGGACCGTCGCTGTCGAACAGGGCGAGCGCGGGTTCGGAGTGGTCATGGGGCGGGCTTTCGGGTGGGCGATGGTGGTCGGGGTGGGCAGTCAGGTCCGCGCGGCGGGGCGTCGGCTGCGGGGCGCCGAGTCGAGTGCCAGGTCGTAGGAGTCGGTGACCAGGGCTTCGACCAGGGCCGCGGTGATACCCCGATCGGCGCCCACGGAGATCCAGTGCGTCTTGTCGAGATAGCGTCCGGCGGTGATCGACGGGTACTCGTCCTGCAACCGCCGCCCGTGTTCCGGCTCCGCCTTGACCGTGATGATCCGCTCAGCGGGATCGTCCGTGACGATCAGGAAGACCTTCCCGGCAACCTTGTAGACGTCCAACTTCTCGGTGAAGGGGCGGCTGCTGCCGGAGCCGGGCAGCGCCTCGGCCGCGCGGCGTGCCGTCTGCTGCAGGCGCACCCCGGTGAGGGTCATCGCGGGGCCCGGTCTCCTTGGGCGTACGTTGCCGGGTCCACCGGCTGCTGTGCTTTCGGGAGCCCCACGACCACCAGCCGGTAGGAGTCGGTCACCAGTTCCTCGACCAGGCCGCGGTCGAGGGAGTCGCCGCCGTGCAGGGTGATCCAGTGCTTCTTGTTCATGTGGTAGCCGGGGGTGATCTCGGCGTGCTGCTCGCGCAGCGCCGCCGCCTCGTCGGGGGCGGCCTTGAGGATCACCAACGGTTCCCCGGTGACGTCGGTCATCAGCATGAAGACCTTGCCGCGCACCTTGTACACGTCCCACTCCGGGCCGAAGGGGTGCTCCAGTTCGGTGCCGGGCAGGCCCTCGGCGCACTCGGCGCCCATCTGCTGCAGCTTCTTGCCGTTCATGACGTTCAGCTCCTTGCTCCGCGTACGACGGGACTCCACCATCGGCAGGCCGCCTGTTCCGTTTCCCAGCTGGTCTTTCGCAGGCGCTCACACGAGGATTCCCGCTGCTTGCGGCGTAGGGGCACATCCACGGTCTGGCGGCGCCTCACGGTCAGGAGGCGATCTTCTCCGTCACGGTCTGGGAGAACGCCGAGTTGGAGTGCACGATGCGCCACCGGCCGTCGATCAGGCGGTACCCCTCGGTGACGTTCCAGGCGTCGGGCTGCTTCTCCTTCTTCCATGCTGACGCTCATGCCATGTCCCTTTCGCAGGTGCGGTGGCCGGCCGTATCCACCGGGCGTGTGATCTGGTCATCCGGGTCGTCGGTGACGGTCAAGAACACCTTGCCCGCCACCTTGTCCACGTCCAGGTGCTCGGTGAACGGGTAACCGTGATCCGTCCCGGGCAGCGCGAGGGCCGTGGCGCGCGCGGCGTCTTGGAGTCGGTCGCCGGCCGCGCTCACCTGGCCGCCCGCGTGCCGCTGCCGTAGGTGTGCGGGTCGACGCCCTCCTCGCCTCCAGCGTGATCCAGTGCTTCTTGTTCATGTGGTAGCCGGGGGTGATGCGGCTGTTCCGCTCCCGCAGGGCGAGGGCCTCGCCGGGGGGCAGCCTTGAGGATCACGACGGGGGCTCCCCTGGACCTCGGTCATCAGCATGAACACCTTGCCGCGGACCTTGAAGACCTCCCAGTCGGGGCCGAAGGGAGGCAGAGTCGCGGAGACACGCCCCCCATCCTTCCCGCGAAACTGATCAAGACGGCAGTAGGCTGCGGACACGTGATGGTCGATAAGCGACACCCCGGGTCGAGCAAACCGGTAGCGGTTCCGCTGTACGGTTTCCAGCCCCCGGTCGGTACTCCGTACGGCCTTGAGGTGAGCACCGTCGAGGACTTCTTCGCCCAGCACGACGACTGGCCGTGGAATCCACCCCATCCGGTCCGCGTCACCTTCCATTACCTGATCCTGGTCACCGAGGGTGAGTTGCGGCACGACGTCGACCACGTCACGCGAATCATCGCGCCCCGCCAGTGGCTGTGGGTGCGTCCCGGGCACGCGCTGTGCTTCCATCCGCCCGGCACGGCCCGCGGCCCGTTCATCCTGTTCGAACCGGACGTGCTGCGGCCCGACCTCGCCGGTCTCCTGGCCCCGCTCATCGCGCACGAGGCCCCTGTCCTGCTCAGCCCGCACCCTGACGACACCGTCTGGCTCCAGCAGACGGCACTCCAGCTCTTGGACGAACACCGCGCGCTGGGGCGCCGGCCCCTCGCCATCCACCACGCCCTGCGGCGCAGCCTGCTCGAATCGCTGCTGCTGCGCCTGGCCAACTCCCCAGGCGTCGCCCCCATCGGCAAGGCCACGGCCGGCACCGGCCGCGCCGACTGGTACGGGCGCTTCCTGGACGCCCTGGAGCTGCACTTTCGCGAGCTGCACCAAGCTGCGGACTACGCCGAACTGCTCGGCTGCTCGGTCCGCACCCTCAGCCGCGCCGCCCAGAACGCCACCGGCAAGGGAGTACGCGAACTCATCGACGAGCGGCGCCTCCTCGAAGCCCGGCGCCTGCTGGGAGCCGCCCGGTGGGACGCCCGGACGGTGGCCGTCCACCTCGGCTTCACCGACCCCGCGAACTTCGGCCGCTTCTTCCGCGACCGCACCGGCCTCACCCCGGCCGCCTTCGCGGCCCGCGACACCACGACCGAGCCGTGAGCAGAGCGCGGCGGCGGCCCGCGGCCCCTGACCGTACGGGACTGCCGATCGATTCGGAGGTCCGCTCGAGCTGGGGTCAAACCCAAGTGGGGACATGCTCTTCGGCGTAGCGGGCGCCGAATCCGACGGTCGGGAGGATCTCGTGGATCGCGGCAAGATCGGCCCCGGTGAGCGGTCCACCGGATCGGGCCTACGTGCCTTCATCGCAGGGTGACGGCGCCGCCTCCTCGAAGCCCGGCGCTCAAGCATCAAGAGCCCGCCGGATGAACTCCTCACGGGTCGCATTGGAAGCGCGCGACACAGCCGCATGATCCACCGTTTGCTGTAGCGGTCCCACACGCCTCCGCGGTCCACCATGCGACTGCTGTGCGTCTCGAAGCGGTCATCGAGCATGGGGCAGATCAGAACCTGGTGGCTGAGCTCGGGAAAGGCGCGGTCACGGGCGAGCAGCGCGGCCCCCGCCGCGAGGCCGCCACCGCCACTGACTCCGGCGATCAGGAGCCGCTCGGGGTCGATACCGAGCTCGGCCGCGTTCTTCGCCATCCACACCAGCCCCGCGTAGCAGTCCTCGACCGGCGCGGGATCGGGGTGATCCGGCGCCAGCCGGTACTCGACCGACACGACGACCGCATTCCCATCGATCACCTGGGGCAGGAGATGACTCACGTGGTCCCGGCGTCCTCCCATGATCATCCCGCCACCGTGGAGGCTGAGAATGCCTCCCTTGGGGCCCCGGTCCTCGGCGGGGTTGAGGATCAGCAGAGTGATGTCCGGCGCGCCTTCCGGCCCTGGTACCTGGCGCTCCTCCACCCGCACTCTGCCGCCCGCCGTCAGAGCCTCCGAATCCTGGCACCGAAAAAGTCTGCTGCTGTCTGGTCTGTCATCTGTTCTCTCCTCCGGAAACAACGGGCCGCGGCGACGCTCGTCGCCCAGGTCTCAGTCGTCCAGGACGACGACGTGCTTGCCCGGCGTGGTGCCGGACTCGAGGTCGGCCTGGGCGTCACGGACCTGTTCCAGGCCGTGGTAGACCTTCGCGATCGGGACTGTGAGGCGCCCTGCGGCGATGGCCTGGAGCTGGTGGGCGAAGACGTCGGCCGGGAGGTCGGCGGCCTGACCGCCATAGGACGTCAGCCGCACCCCGAAGGGGATCATGAACGGGGTGAAGTCGGGGATCGTCCACTGGCCCGCCAGTGCTCCGGTGAAGCAGACGATGCCGTGTCGGCGGACGGCGTTGAGGGTGTCGGCGAGCACTGAGCAGCCCACCAGTTCCAGTGCGGCGTCGACGCCGTCCGGCACCAGCTCGCGCGCTTGTTCGGCGATAGTGCCGTTGTCGACGAGGGAATGGTCGACGCCCGCGGCCCGCAGTTCCCCTGCCCTCTCCGGGCTGCGGGTGGTGGACAGCACGGTGGCTCCGAGGTCCTTCGCGATCGTGGCCGCGCTCAGCCCGACCGTGGAGGTGCCGCCGCGGATCAGCAGCGTCTGCCCGGCCTTGAGGTCCAAGCCGGTGGTCAGCGATCCGTAGGCGGTCTGGAACATCTCCGGCAGCGCACCGACGACCTCCCACGGCAGGCCGGTCTCGAACGGGATGACCTGCCCCGCGGGCACCGTCACGTACTGGGCGTACGCGCCGTCGTAGGAGCGGCCCATGCCGCCCATCATCGTGGCCACCTGCTGTCCTGGCCGCAGTCCGCTGTCCTTGTCGGCTTCATCGACCACGCCGACGCCTTCGATGCCGGGGATGCGCGGGTAGGTGACGTCCGGGCTCGACTCGCCCTTGCGGGTGGTGACCTCGGACTCGTTGACGCCGAACGCTTTCACCTTGATCCGCACCCAGCCGGGCTTGCGCACGGGCACCGGCACATCCTTCATCTCGAGTGCGTCCAGGCCACCGGTCCGGGTGACGACGACGGCTCGCATCGTCGCCGGTGTGGCGTCGCCGGTCGTGGTCGGTTGATTCATGTCGAGTTCCTCGTCGTGTTCGTGGTGGCCTGTGACCGTCAGGGGCGGTCGATGTTCGCCCATAGGTCGAGGGACTGCTGGTAGTGGGCGGTGGCCTCGAAGGGCGGGTGGCCGACCCTTTCCGAGGTGGGCCGGTCCGTGACGGCGGGCCACAGACGGGTCTGCTCGCCGGTGGCGAAGTCGAGCACGAGGTCGCGGATACGCGTGTCGCGCTCGGCCTGATCCGCGCTGCGGCCCGGCTGTTCCTGGCCGACCAGGGCGTACATCTCGGAGCCGTGCACGGCGGGCGCGCCCTCGGCGGGCCCGATCGTGAGGAGATGGGCGTTGCCGCCCGCGGCGGCGTGAGTCAGGGCGGCGCGGGCGGCGGGGAGGGCGAAGATGTAGTCGGTCAGGAGCGCGGCACGGACCTCGGCCGGGGTGCGGCCGCCCTGGTCGTAGGCGTCGACGATCTTCTTCGCGCGGGAGCGGGGGATGCGCCAGCCCGCGACTTCGTCGGTGATGCGGTCGACGGTGTGCGGGTCGAACCGGTCGAGGTCGTTGGCCACCCACCAGCCCATGTCGTCGCTGGCGAAGCTCAGGAGTACGTCGATGTCCCGGTGCGAGCCCGAGGCCAGGACGTCCATGGGGTGGGCGTGCAGCACTGCGCCGGGCTGGCCGGTGTCCAGGACGACGCCGAGGCTCCGGCAGTCCATCCCACCGCGGACTCCGAGGTCGGTCGGGGTGACCTGGTGCAGGGCGGTCACCAGGGAGGCCGGATCGAGGTCGATCAGCTTCTCGGGGTTGCTCGCGACGCCCAGTTCGGTGACGAACCGCTCCGCGAGTTCCTCGGCCCACCAGGCGGGCTGGAGCCGGGAGGGCCCGGCGGAGAACCCGGCGAGCCGCCGGTAGAGGCCGTCCGCGGAGGACGCACCGAGCAGCCCGAAGGTGGAATAGGCGCCGGCGCTGTGGCCGAAGACGGTGACCTGGCCGGGGTCGCCGCCGAAGGAGGCGATGTTCCGCTGGATCCAGGTGAGCGCGGCGATGACGTCCTGCAGGCCGAGGTTACTGGCCTCGGCGAGCCGCCCGCCGTACTGCGAGAGCGAGACCGCACCCAGCGCGCCGAGCCGGTAGTTGATCGACACCCCCACCACCCGCCCTGTCGTGGCGAGTCCGGCGGCGTTCGAGGTGATCTGTGTGTTCGCGCCGTACTCGAATCCGCCGCCATGGATGTACACGGCCACCGGCAGTGCCTTGCCGGCCGGCTTCTCGGGGGCCCACACGTTCAGGTTCAGGCAATCCTCGCCGGTCCCGCTGTCCGCTTCGAGCCAGTCGCCGTTGTCGGGCTGGACGGGGGCGACACCCTTGCGGTCGTAGGGGCGGTCCGGGTCGAAGCCCGCGACCACGGGGCGGCGGTATCGCTCGGCGGTGGCGTACGGGATTCCCCACCAGGACCGCACCCCTGGTGCGGTAGGGGCCGTGGGTGCGGAGGCGGTCATGACGTGTCCTTCCGGCGCGGTTCGGGTGTTCGCGCGGGGTGTCGGCGGCTGGTTGCTTGTGCTCGATCATTTCCCGGGATTCGGCAAATGGCCCTGCCGTCATCGGTCATCTGGTGGTCATCAGGTGACATTCTTCGCTGCCCCTCTTCTTCTCGTAGCCCGAGCTCGGTGGGTTCACCCGTTCGAGCTGTTGATGTCTGCGCACGACCTGCCCGGCACCGGCGAACCCCACGACGACCGCGTCGCCGACACCGGCCCACGAACCCCTTCAGGGCTTCTTGCCCATACCGCACCAGAGCAGATCGGTCAGCGCGGCGGTCTGCTCCCGCCAGTCCTCGCCGGGGTCGAGGTAGAGCAGCCCGGCCAGCCCCCGCAAGACCGTCTCCGGACTCAAGCCGTCGCGGACGGTCCCGGCGTCGGCGTTCGCCTTCAGCAGGGTCGAGACCGCGCCGACCATCGCGTGGTACGCGCTCGCGGGCAATTCCCCGCGGACGGACGTCTCGACACGCAGGGCGTCGGCCAGGCCGCGCTTGGTCATCATGTAGTGCGCGAGGTGGTCGATGGTCCAGAGCTGCCCGGTCGGCCCGCCGGTGGCGACGGTCTTGAAGAGGTTGTTCTGGTGCGTCCGGTTCAGGTATTCGCAGTCCTGCGGCGAAAACGTCGGCCCGGATTGGGCGCACCGTTTCGGCGGACGCAGTCGGCAGTAGGACGCCGAGCAACGCCTCACCGGCGCAAGCGGCGGCATCGACGTCGACCACGCCGAGGGTGGCGTCATCGCCAAGGCGGCCGACGGCCCCATCCGGATCTGCTGGGTGGCGCGCAGCCGACAGAGCCGAAGAACCCCTCCGGGGGACATCGAGATCGGCATCGGCGAGGGCACCGCGGTCGGAGGAGGTAAGGGGACGGTGCACAACGCGCTGACCGCGCAGCCGGGCCTCGGCGAGGCCGACGACGGGCTCGAGGTCTTCGCCCGCACGCGGCAAGCCGATCGGCGAGGTCCAGGCAGCGCCGGTGAAATCCGAGCCGGCCACCGACCTCGGGCGATCAGTGGATCGCCGCCTGGAGTTGGGCGGCGCGTGACTGGGCACCGGGAAGGTCCGGGGTGCAGAACTCCGTCACCATCGCCAGGAGCCGGCTGGACGCCGCACCCTGCGAAGCGGTCACGTCCGGACTCGACTCGACCGTGATCCGGCGGGCGCCGGCCTCGTCGCTCATGCTCCACGTGCTGTACCCGGGCACGTCCCCGCCGTGCCCCCAGACGTCGGGCGCGCCGGGACCGCAGATCGCGGCCAGGGAGATGCGCATCAGCCCCAGTCCGTAACCGAGCACGCCGCCCTGGCCGGGCCACGGCACCGTGGTCTTCATCTGCGCGAGCAGGTCGGCCGGCAGCAACTCGCCGCCGAGCAGCGCGTGGAAGAAACGGTTCAGGTCGGCCGCGCTCGAGATGACGTTCCCCGCGCCGAAGTAGCGGCTCAGGTTGTAGACGGTCACGTCGGTCAGCCCGTGCGGGGCCGGGTAGAGCTGCTCGTAACCGCGCAGGGCGGCGTGCGGCACCAGGGGGAAGTCCCTCGGCAGAAAAGTGTCGGCCAGGTGCAGCGGACCGGTGATCCAGTCGCCGAGCACCTGCTCCAACCGCCGGCCGGTCAGCTTTTCCACCAGCAGGGCCAGCACGTTGTAGCCGGTGTTGGAGTACGACCAGCTCGTGCCCGGCGGGAACAGCAGCGGCTGCACGGTGCTGTCGTGGATGGCCTCGACCTCATCGAAGTGCACGAAGCGTTCGGTGTCTATCTCCGGGAGGGACAGCCAGGTGTACTGCGGCGCCAAGTCCCGCGGCAGGCCACTGGTGTGCTGGAGCAGCTGCCGGACGGTGATCGGCTCCGGGTAGGGCAGCAGGCCGGGCAGGTACTTCGAGATCGGGTCGTCCAGCCGCACCCTGCCTTTCGCGGCGAGCTTCAGGACGAGTGTCGCCGTGAACGTCTTGGACACGCTGCCGATACGGAACCGCCCGCCGGTGTCCGGCTTCGCCCCCGTGGTGACGTCCCCGACCCCGGCCCGCCCCCGCCAGTGACCGGCCGGATCCACCGCTGCCGCGATCATTCCCACGTTCCCGGCCTCCACAGCCGTGTCCAGCGCTGCCTGACGTGGATCCGTTCCCGCGGCGGCGGTGCCGGTACCGGCGAGCAGGAGCACGGCACAAGCAGCGGACACGACCAGTCGACGCATGGTTCCCCCCGGAGTGTGTGCAACCCCTACAACGGTAGCGCGGTCCGACCATCGACGTAAGGGATTCCGCGCCCGGTGCCGCGCGGCCGGCACGTCAGAGGGACGGTTGTTCGCGTCGCGCCGGCGCAGACACGCGTGCCCCTCTCGCACAACTCCTCTGACCTGCGGGTCAACCAGTTGTCGACGGATTGTCGGCGGCCCCTGCCACAGTCGTTTTCCCATCGGCAGCAACATTCAGGAGGAAACCAGCATGACCATCATCGATCCGACCGTGGCGAACGTCCGGGCCCGCGGCCACACCAAGCTCCGACTGCTGCAGGTGATGATCGCTGCAGCGGCCGTCTTCGGCGCCGTCGGCCTGACGGCGGCGCCGGCGTCTGCAGAGCAGACGTGCACGGGCAGACCGGACAGCAACCTGTGCCTGGCGATCAACGGGCTCGGCAACGGGACCTTCGCCGTCCACGTCGGCATCTACGTGCACATGACCCGGGAGTACGTCGATGACGCGGGAGACCCGCTCTTCGCCTCGATACGCGGCGACGTCTTCCAGTTCCTCTTCTCCATGCCGCTCACCGACGTGGGGGCAAGTTCCGAATCCGGGCTCTCCGCCGAATTCGACCTGGCCGTGCCCGGCAGCTGGCTCAACGAGGACAACGGGACGGACGAGATCCGCGCCTTCGTCTCCCTGATCGACACCGACACCAACACCATCCGGAAAACCTCTCGAACCAGATCGTCGGCAACTGGGCCTAGACCGGCGACCAGCCATCCGGCTCCGCGCCGGCGTCGTGGCCTTATCCTGCTAGCCCCACCCTGATTGCGGGGGCCTGCCGGATCGATCATGCGACAGCGGACTCCTAGCCTCGACCGATGATCAAATTTATCCTGGTCGTAACAATGTCGGCCGGCCTCATCGGGCTGGTCACGACCGCGGCTTCCCCTGCGCAGGCCGGCCCAGCCGGAAGGGGGGAGCTGCTCTCGGCCGTGCCGATCACGGGCCTGACGCCGGCCCAGGTGACCGAACTGCTCGCCGGGCACGGAATCGACACCGGATCGGTCCGTCACGGGGTGGACGCCTACCGGCTGGAGTATCGGACCACCGGCGCGGACGGGCGGCTGGTCACCGCCAGTGGTGCCGTGGCCCTGCCCCGTGGTGGCGGGCATCGGCTCCCGACGGTCGGCTTCCAGCACGGAACCATCGCCGCCAAGGCGGAAGCCGGTTCGGTGAACTCGGATAACAACAGGCTCGCCCCCATCACGTTCACGGCGGCCGGCTACGCCACCGTCGCCCCCGACTACCTCGGTCTGGGCACCGGCGACGGCCCGCATCCCTACCTCGACCTCCCGACGGAAACCAGCGCGTCGGTGGACATGCTGCGTGCAGCGGACACCTTCGTGCGCCGGACGGGCCGGACGCTGGACCGCCGGATGCTGCTCACTGGGTTCTCCCAAGGTGGACCGGCCGCCATGGCACTCGGCCGCGCCCTGCAGGAGGGCGCCGATCCACGCTTCTCCGTCCGCGCCATCGCCGGTGTCAGCGGCATCTACGACCTGTTCGGCACCCAGTTCCCCCGAGCTCTGGACGGAACGATCGTGCCCAAACTCGCCACGATCTCCACCGCCTACTACCTGACGGCCATGAACCGGCTGTACACCATCTACGGCCAGCCTTCCCGAGCATTCCGCGCGCCGTACGACACGGTCGTGGAAGGCCTCTTCGACGGCATGCACTCAGGGCTCGACATCGCCGCGAATCTGCCCAACACCCCAGCGGACCTGCTCACCGACTGGGCAGTCCAGCAACTGCGGCGCCCGACCGGCCCCATGCTGCACGCGGCGCGGGCCAGTGACGGGTCGTGTACCGGGTGGACACCACGTGCCGCCGTCCGGCTGTTCGCCGCTACCGGAGGCGACGAACTGGTCCCGATCGGCAACTCCACCCAGTGCCAGGAAGCATTCCAGGGCCGGGGTGTCACGACGCCTATCACCGATCTGGGCCGCGTGGACCACAACACTTCCGCGAAACGGGCCTATCCGTTGATGCTCGACTTCTTCGCCAGCCAGCGGTGACCAGAAAAGTCCACTGAGGACTTTGGGGCAGCGCGCCCTTTCGTATACGTAGCGGGTTGCGCTGTCCGGCGCCGAGGTCTTTCCCGTTCAGGCGTGGTAGGCGCAGCCGTCGTCCGTGGCCGTGTAGATGCAGAACTGCTCCCAGGGGTAGGCCTGCGAGATCATCGGCGTCCAGTCCGGGTGCCTGGTCACGGGGTTCTTGGCGTAGATGATCTTCCGGACCCGGTTGCCGTTCGCATCCCAGACCCCGCCGGCGATCGTCGGATACTGCCCGAGACCACCGTCTTGGGGGGCCCAGGAGATTCTGGTCCAGAAGGAGTGACAGCTCGGCGACCAGCGCAGCTCGCCGCGAATGAGCGAAGCGGTCAGCTCCTTCTTCGTGACCGCGTCCCGGCCGCAGCCGGTCGCCTCCGGGTCCTTGCCGTTGCAGGCCGCATAGGTGCATGCAGGTGCCGCTTGGGCCTCGACCGCGGCAAGACCGGTCATCGAGACCGCCAGCGCGGCGGCCAAGGCGAAACGTCGGCTGAGTTTCATCGATGCTTTCCCCCTCTAGTCGGTTTCCGGCTGACGATCGGCCGAAATCCCGGCGACCACAAGAGACGCTCCCCATGCACTGGTCTTCGCAACGGCCGATCGACACCATGGTTGGCGATGTCGGCCAGCCGGTAGTGGAATGCTCGCAGCGACCGCTTCTCGAACGCTGTACGGCCGGAGAGGACTCACATAGCGTCGATTCACCCAATCAGCCCTGTCTTTGATCAATTATTTCTGGTAGTGCCCACGTCGGCTGATACGGTTTTGCCATGCCAGAGGGGAGCTGGGATATTCGGGTTCTGGGACCGCTGTGGGTGGGTTGGCAAGGCGTCGAAACAGACCTGGGCTCCCCGCAGGCGCGTGCCATGTTCGCGGTACTGCTGCTGTCCGCGAATCAGCCGGTGACCTGGGAAAGAATCGCCGATGAGCTGTGGGACGAGCACCCGCCGGCTACGGCGAAGACACAAATCCACGGTTTGATCTCGCGGGTGCGCCGCGCACTGCCGCGGCCGTTGATCACCACCCGGGGCTCGGGCTACGTGCTCGAGCTGCCCGCGGAAGCACTGGACATCCAGCGCTTCACGGCGCTCACCGCGACGGCTCGCGAGCTGATCGCGGAGGAGCAACTCGAACAGGGCACCCGGCTGATGAACGACGCGCTCGGACTGTGGCGCGGCCCGGCGCTGCCCGACATTCCCGTGCCGTCCGCGCGGGTGGCCGCCGACCGATGGGATGAGCTGCGGCTGGCCGTGATCGAGGACCGGGTCGAGGCGGACCTGCGGCTGGGCCGCACCCACGGGCTCGTCAACGAGCTGACCGAGGTAATCGCCGCACATCCGCTGCGAGAACGGCCACGCGCGCAGTTGATGACGGTACTGGCGCGTTGCGGGCGGATACCGGAGGCGCTGGAGGTCTACCTGGATCTGCGTCGGACCATGGTCACCGAACTCGGTGTCGAGCCGTCACCGGCGCTGCGCGCACTGCACGCCGGTGTCCTGCGTGGCGAACCGACGCTGCGGCCCGCGGTCACCGCCCCTCGCGAGGTGAACCGGCCACGGCAGCTGCCGGTGGATCTCGCCGACTTCACCGGCCGAGCCGGCCTGCTGGCCGAGCTGGCGGCCGACTTGCGCGCGCCGGGCCGGCGCGAGCCGCTGGTGCTGACCATCTCCGGCGTCGGCGGGCTGGGCAAGACGACGTTCGCGGTGCGGCTGGCACACCAAGTCCGCGACGCGTATCCGGACGGCCAGCTGTTCGCGACGCTGGGCGACTCCGGTGCCGCGACGGTGCTTCCCCGCTTCCTGCGCGCCCTGGGCGTCGCGGACGACATGGTGCCATCCGACGAGGACGAATGCTCCGCGCTGCTGCGTGACCTGCTCGTCGACAGCAAGGTGCTGATGGTGCTGGACAACGTCCAACACGAACGCCAGGTCCGGCCACTGCTGCCCGCCGCGCCCGGCTGCGCGGTACTCGTCACCAGCAGGCACACGCTCAGCGGGCTGGAGAATGGCAGGCGCGTCCGGCTCGACCTGCTCAGCGACGAGGACGCGGCCAGTCTGCTCAGCACGATCACCGGTGCGCGGCACGCGCCCGACGAGTCGCTGGTGGCGCACTGCGGCGGTCTGCCGCTGGCACTGCGGGTCGCGGGCGCACTGCTCGCCGAACGTCCACATTGGAACGCCGCGGACCTGGCCGAACGGTTGACGGCCGAGCGGACCCGGCTGGACTGGCTGGCGGTCGGCGACCTCGCCGTCCGCGCCAGCTTCGCGATCAGCTATCGCCAACTGCCCGCCACGCACCGGATCCTGTTCCGCAGGCTGGGCTCGCTGTGCGTGCCGACCTTCGGCGCGTGGCTGGCCGCCGCGGTGCTGGGGATCGATGCGCGCGCGGCCGAGCGGATGCTGGAGGACCTCGTCGGCTGCCACCTCGTGGAACCCGTCGGCCGGGCGGCGGGCACGGCCCGCTACCGGCTGCACGACCTGTTGCGGTGCTTCGCGGTCGAGAAGGCTCAGGAGGAACCGGAGCATGAACGTCGGCAGACCATCACCAGGGCGCTCGGCGGATGGCTTTACCTCAGCGAACAGGCGGCGACCCGGCTGCCGCGCAGCGTGCTGACCCCGGCGCCCGGCGACGCGACCCGGTGGCAGGCCGGCAGCGAGCCGATCACCGACCCCACGGAGTGGTTCGAGGCCGAACTGCCCGCGCTGCACGCCGCCATCAAGATCGCCGTAGCCGAGGGGATGACCGACCACAGCTGGGAACTGGCCATCATGTGCCAGCAGTACTTCGACCACAGCGGCCGCAACGACGTGTGGTTCCAGTTCACCACCGAAGCGCTCACCGGGGTTCCCGGCGGCCGCGGCCGGGCCGCGCTGCTGCTCGGGCTCGGGCAGTTGCACATTTACTGGGACCGGTTCCCGGAGGCGTTCGCCGCGCTGTGGGAGTCGTTGGCGATCAGCGAAGAGATCGGCGACGTGCCGGGGATCGCGCGTGCGCTCGGCGGCCTGGCCACCACCTACCGCGTGACCGGGCAAGCCGACGCGGCGCTGGAGCTCAACGCGCGCGCGACCGTGTTGGCGGTCGAGACCGGCGACCGCCACCTCGAGATCCAGCTCCGCGCGGGCGCGGCGGCCCTGCACCTGGCCGAGGGCAGGCCCGAGCGGGCCTGGACGCTGCTGGAAGAGGCGTTGGACCGAGCCATGACGCTGGGTGACGACCACCGCACTGCCGCCGTGTTGACCCGCTGCGGCGAGTTCAACCTCAAGCAGAACGCGCCGGCGGAGGCGTTGCGGCAGTTGACGCGGGCACTGGAGATCGTGGAAGGCCGGCGCGATCGGCGCTGCACCGCGCGGGTGCGGCTCCAGCTGGGCCGGGCCCACGCGATGCTCGGCGACCTCGCGACGGCGACCGACGTGCTGGCCGCCGCCTGCTCCCTGTTCGTCGAACTCGGCGACGGGCAGAACGAGGCCAACTGCGCGTTCGAGCTGGCCCACGCCGCCCATGGTCAGCCATCAGGCTGAGGTTTCTGACTGATGCCGATCGGCGCTTTCGCACGACCAGGTCCCGGCCCGCAGGCCGGGGCGGCCGGGGCCGCTCCCGCCGCGCGAGAGAACCAGGTCCACAGGGCGAACATATGACGGTCGAGGAGGTACGTGGCCTGACTCCCTCGGCCACCGGCGTCACGATTTGGCTTCCAGCACAGTTTGTGTCGCCTGGGCGGCCCTGTCGGCCCCTTCGTAGTCAGGCTCCGGTATCGGACCCTTTTTCTTTCCGGTTGCAGGCAGCGTAATCAGCAGCACAGCTGCTCCGAGGAGGGTGATGGCCGCGATCCAGCCCGCGCCGACGTGCATAGCATGGATGAACGCATCATCAGCAGCCCGCACAAGAGCCGGCTGATGGATAGCGGTGGCGACGTGGCGGGCCTGTTCGGCGGAAACTCGCGCCTGCTCCTGCACCGGACCGGGTGCACCCTCCAGCGAAGGTTCGATCGCACGCCGGTACACGATCGACATGATCGTGCCGCCTACCGCGATGCCGATCACGCTGCCGGTTTGCCGCACGGTGTTGGTGACGGCCGATCCTGCACCGGCCTGTGCCAGCGGCAGGTTGCTGATCAATGCGGCCGTGACGGGGCCGATCACCATGCCGATCGAGAGACCCTGGACCAGCAACAGGATCTCGATCCAGGCGAGTGGAGTTTGCAGTCCGAGGACCCCGTACCCGCCCATGGTCAGCGCAGCCACGGTCAACGCCGGCACGGTGACCACGCGCAGCGACAGGCGGCGAACCAGGCGCGTGGCCAGGGGCGCCCCCGCGAGCGCGCCGGCCGCGGTCGGGATATTGACCAAACCCGCCTTCATGGGCGAAAATCCGAGCGCGCCCTGCAGGTAGAACGCGTTATAGAAGGTGATGGCGGCCACCGCGAAGAGCAGCAATCCGAGCGCCGCGTTGCCGCCACCGAATGTGCGTTGCGCGAGTAGTCGCGGATCAAAGCTGGGCACCTTGACACGCAGTTCGGCGAGCACGAAGAGGGCCAGCAGAACCAGGCCGGCAACGATCGGCGCCCAGACGTCGGTACGACTCCACGCAGCCACCTGCCCCGCCCGGATCAACCCGTAGGCCAACCCCACGAGCCCACCGATCGACAGCAACATTCCGGCGGGGTCCAGTGGCCGCAGCGTGGGGCTGCGGAAATTCGGAACCAGCACGGCGAGCCCGACCAGCGCCAACGCCGCGACCGGGACGTTGATCAGGAAGACCGAGCCCCACCGGAAATGATCGAGCAGGAACCCCGCCAGCACCGGACCGGCAGCCATTCCGACACCGGCCGACGTCGAGAAGATGCCGATCGCGGCAGCCCGCGCGGGGCCGGTGAAGGTCCACATGAGGATGGCCAACATGGCGGGCGTGATCAACGCGCTGCCCACCCCCATCGCAGCTCGAGCGGCAATCAATTGGCCCGCATCGCCCGCGTACGCCGCCCACAGCGAGGACCCGGCGAAGATCACCAATCCACCGGAAAACACGGTCCGGTGACCGAACCGGTCGCCCAATGCGCCTGCGGTGAACATCAACGTGGCGAAGGCCAGGGTGTACGAACCGGTCGCCCATTGCAGCTCACCGGGATCGGCCCCCAGTCCACGGACCGGGTCGGCAAGGGTCTCCAGCGTGGTACTCAGGACGGTATTGTCCAGCCAGATCAGCAGTGAACACAACATAAGAACGGAAAGAATCAACTGCTGCCTGAGCTTCGGCAACATTGCAGGCGCGGTCATGAACACCTTCGGATATCGAGCGGCGGGAACCCGAACGACCATAAGCAGACTCCACGACGCTGTCAAGCTCGGAGATTCTTGTCAAAACTGTTGCGGTCGAACGAATTGTGTGCCCTCTGTCAGACTTGCGTAATAAACAATGTTGTGCCCTCGGCCGAATTTCCGAGTTGAAGGTTTTATTACCTTCGAGGGCAAGCCGCGCCGCCCGCCGGACATCGCGAAAGCAGGTGCGCCGGGCTACGCTCGGACCGAACTCTCGTCGAAAACAAGCGCGGACCCGAGGGAGCCACCGACGTGGTCGAGACGCACGACATCGTTCGCCCGCCCGCCGAGCTCAGTGCGGCCCTCGCGGCCATCGGCAGCGCGACGGCCAGCGCCGAGCTCAGCCGCATGGGCATCCGCAGCGCGTTCATCCGTGGCCCGGTTTCGGTGACCCCCGGCGTGCGCGTGGCCGGCCCGGCGCTGACGTTGCAGTTCCTGCCGAAGCGGGAGGACCGCTACCCCGCCGACGAGTACGCCGAACCGGAGAAGCAGCTGCACCGGCACGTCATGTACCACGCCCAGCCCGGCGACCTGATCGTCGTCGACGCGCGCGGCGACATGAGCAGCGGCGTGTTCGGCGAGATGATGCTGACCTACTTCAAGGGCCGCGGCGGCGCCGGCGTGGTGGTCGACGGGTGCCTGCGCGACATCGGCGAGGCCAAGCAGCTCGGCCTCGGGCTGTGGATCCGGGGCGCCACACCGAACTTCCACGCCCAGACCGACATCGTCCCGGCCGCCGTCAACGTGCCGGTGGCGTGCGGTGGCACGCTCGTCGAGCCGGGCGACATCATTGTCGCCGACGACGACGGGGCGGTCGTGGTGCCGGTCAAGCTCGCACCCACCCTGGTGGCCGTCGCTCAGGAGCACGCGGAATGGGAGGAGTTCTCCCGCATCCGGCTGGCCGAGGGCGGCGACATGCGGCTGTACTACCCGCTGTCGGACGAGGCCCGGCCCGAGTACGAGCGGTGGCGCGCCGAGCGGGGCCCGGCCTGACGGGCTCCACAGCCGGTCGTGGCTCGGCTCCTCCTCCCAAGCCCGCTCATCCCTTCACCGCGCCCGCGGTGAGGCCCTCGGTCAGGAACCGCTGCCCGAACCCGTACATGAGCACGACCGGGATGCTGATCAGCAGCGAGGCCGCGGCCAGCTGCCCCTGCGGCACGACGTCACCGAAGATCATCGACTGCATGCCGACGGGCAGCGTCTTGTAGTCGTCCTTGGTGATGAACACGAAGGCGAACAGGAACTCGTTCCACGCGTTGGTGAGCGTGAACAGCGCGACCGCGAGCAGGCCCGGCTTGGCCAGCGGCAGCACGATCCGAATGAACGCCCCGAACCGCGTGCAGCCGTCGACCAGCGCCGCCTCCTCGAGGTCGGCCGGGATCGACTTGAAGTAGCCGACGAGCAGCCACGTCGCGAACGGCAGGGTGAACGTCGGGTAGGCGAGCACGAGCGACCACAACGAGTCGTTGAGCCCGATCCCGCTCATCAGCTGGTACAGCGGGATGAACAGCAGCGCGCCCGGCATCACGTAGGTGAGCAGGATCGTCACCGTGAAGCTCTCCGAACCCCGGAACTTCAGCCGCGCCAGCGCGTAGCCGGCCAGCGCCGCGCAGACCACGGCGATCACGGTGGACGCCACCGACACCAGGATCGTGTTGACGTACCAGGTGCCGAACGCCCGCCCGGTGAACAGGTTGGTGAACTGCTCGGTGCTCCACGGGGTCGGCCAGAGGTCGTCGGTGCGCGCGACGATCTGGTCGTCGGACTTGAAGGCCGTGACCGTCATCCAGTAGAGCGGAGCGAGCACGAAGCCCAGCAGACCCACGAGCGCGACCCCGGTTCCGGTGCCGCCGACCAGGCGTGCGGCCAGCCGCTTGCTCCGCGCGGCGAGCGCGGAGACGACCCGTCCGACGGCGGCCGCGAGCACCACGAACACGCCCAGCACGAGCGCGGCCTTCCACACGATCTGCGGCGACGCCCAGACCAGCACGAGCACCGAGACCACGACGATCCCCCAGGGCAGCGCCCGGCGCTGAGCGGGAGTCAGCCGCCTGCGCCCCAGGTCGCCCGCGCCCGGCAGGTCGCTGCGTCGCATCATCCGCACGAGGATCACCACGAGGATGCCGATGATCGGCAACATCACCAGCGTGACCGCGGCGCCGGCGCCCAGCTGCAGCTGCTGGATGGCCTTCGAGTAGGCCACCATCACGTACGGGGCGGTGGCGTCCCCCGGGCCGCCCTGGGTCATCAGCCAGATCAGGTCGAAGTTGTTGAACGTCCAGATCGACGACAGCAGCACCGTCACGATCATGACGTGGCGCAGCCCCGGCAGCGTGATGTGCACGAAGCGCTGCCACGGCGAGGCGCCGTCCACCATCGCCGCCTCGTGGAGACCGCTGTCGATGGCCTTGAGCCCGGCGAGGAACGTCACCGTGAAGAACGGGATGCCCTTCCAGACGTTGACCAGGATGACCGCCGGCATCGCGAGCGCGGGATCGGACAGCCACTCCGCGGGCCACCGGTCGACGAGCCCGATCGCGGCGAGGCCGGGCCCGATCCCGGAGTCGGTGAGCAGGACGTTGACGCTGCCGAAGATGGGATCGAGCAAAGACCGCCAGGTGAAGGCCGTGACGACCGTGGGCACCACCCACGGCAGCAGGATCACCCCGGCGATGATCGCCCGGCCGCGGCGCATGTGGTGCAGCATCAACGCCGCGACGAGACCGAAGGTCACCTTGAAGATCTCGGCGTACGCGGTGAAGACGAACGAGTTGAGCACGCCCTTGTGGAACAGGGCGTCATCGATGAGAGCGGTGTAGTTGTCCAGCCCGGCGAAGACCGTCTCCGCTCCGTGGCGCTCCGTGGCGCTGGTGAAGACCGAGCTGACGATCGGAACCAGGATCAGGCCGGCGACCAGCAGAAGCGTCGGCCCGATGAACACCGCGGCGAGCCGCCAGTCGCGCCCGAGCCGCCGCTGCGTCGGTGTGAGGGAGGACGACCCGCGCGGCGCCGGACGGGCCGGCGCCGGCGGTGTCGCCTTCGAACGCAGGACGGTCACTGCCGGTAGCCCTGCTGCTCGAAGATCTGCACGATCCGCGTGTGGGTCGCGGCCACGGCGTCGGCCGGCCGGGTGCCCTGGATGACCGACTGCATCATGTCGGTCAGCAGGTAGGCGGCGAGGGCGGCCTGCTCGCCGGGGCTCGGCGCCTGGGGGAACGCGTAGCCGGTCCTGGTCGTCATCGGGAGCTGCGCACGGGTCTGCTCCCGCAGCGCGGGGAAGGCCGGGTCACCGCTGGTGTAGTACGGGTCGGAGTCCCACACCTTGTCCCACGACGGGTTGACCAGGCACGGTGCTCCCTTCGCGACACCGAGCAGCGCGCTCCCACCGACCATGAACTTCGCCACCAGCTTGGCGAGACCGGGGTTCTTCGCCCCCTTGAACACGACGAACGAGTTGGACTCGCCGTACGCGAGCGGCCGGTCGATCGCCGGTCCGCTGGCGCCGTTGAACGGGTGTGTGTTGGCGTAGACCGGATTCTTCTTGGTCTTCGAGTCGGCGTAGACGCTGTACTGGTTGAGCGTGAGCCCCAGGATCCCGGCCAGCCAGTTCTCGTTGTTGCTCGAGTCGGTCCAGCTGCCGATCCCGGGTGGCAGCATCGGCGTGTACTTCGGGTTCGTGTAGATGTCGCCGATGAACGTGACGGCGGCGACGGTCTCCGGCGAGTTGAACACCACCTTCGTGCCGGTGTTGTCCGCGATCGCCCCGCCGTAGGTGTTGATGACGTTCTGGATGAAGCCGTTGGCGTCGCCGGAGCGGTTCACCGTGAGGCCCCAGCCGAAGCGCCGCTTCGCCGGGTCGGAGACCGCCAATGCGTTGTCGCGCAACTCTTCCCACGTGTAGTGGAGCTTGAGCGGAAGCCCCTTCTCCTGGTACCAGTCCTTGCGCAGGTACATTCCGGACGCGATGAAGTGGTACGGGATCGCGAACCAACGCCCGTCGAACACACAGAATTTGGTCGACGCCGTTGCGGGCTCCCCGTAAAGCGCTTTCATCTCGTTGACCACATCGGTGACGTCGGTGAGGGCGCCGAGGTTGTGGAGCTGGCCGACGAACCGCCGGTCGCTCATGAAGGCCAGATCGCGGTTGGTGCCCGCCTTCACCTCGGCGTCCATCTTCGCGACCATGTCGCCGGCGTCACCGGAAACCAGGTCGTTGCGGACGGTGGTGCCGGTGGCCTGCGCGAACACCTGCAGCGACCGGTCCAGCGCCTTGTTGGCGGCCTCCGCGTACAGCTTCTGGGAAAGCATCCCCACCGAGCCGCCGCGGAGCGCGGCCGCCTGGTCGAGCAGCGCCTTGGGCACCTGGACGTCGACCTCCGGCGCGGGGGCGGGGCCGTCCCCGCACGCGGCGAGACCGAGCACGCCCAGCGCGCTCATCCCGAGAAACGTGCGTCTCGACCAGTCCGTTTTCTCTGCCATGACCACTCCTCTCGCGTCCGGGCGAGCGGACGCGTACCGCGGGGCGACGTTGCCACCGGCGGGACAGCGAGGCGGGCGCCGCGCTGCGGGTCGTTCATGCGGCGAAGGACGCCGAACTGCTGTCGTGGGGGTGGTGGCGCCGAAGGTGCCGCGCGGTGCCGATCAGCCCCGGCCGGCTCGGCGGGATCGCCGGTGCTGCCATGCCTCGTCCGTCCTCGTCATCGGTTCCGGAACTCGGTCGTGCCGTGCGCTAACGCCGCCGTGCGGCCCGCTTGCTTCGTTGCTCCTTCTCCGCGAGGAGCGTGGAGTAGTTGTTGCTCAGGTGCCTGCGCATCGCCGCGCGGGCACCGGCCGGATCGCGCGCCACGAGCGCCTCGTAGATCTCCGTGTGCTCGGCGGTGGCGCGGCGCAGCCCGGCCGGCGCCTCGTTGGTGAGGCGCCGGCTGGCCGTGCCGAGCCAGCGGGCGGAGTACATGATCCGGTCGAGGATGCGGTTGTCGGCCGCCCGGCAGATCTCCATGTGGAACTCGTGGTCAACTTCGAGGTAGGCCTCGGGATCCGCTTCGAGCGCCGCCATGCGCCCGATCTCGTCCCCGAGCCGGGCCAGCGCTTCGTCGGTGATGCTGGCCGCAGCCATCGCGGCGAGTTCGGGTTCGAGCAGCACGCGCATTCGGTGCAGCTCCTGCAGCAGCTCGTCGACGATCTCCGTGGGCAGCCACTCGATCAGCAACGGGCTCAGGTAGTCCCACTCCGCGCGGGGGCGCACGACGACGCGGCGGCCCTGCGCGACGTCGACGATGTCGAGCGAGGCGAGGATCTTGAGCGTCTCCCGCGCCACCACGCGGGACACCCCGAACTCCTGGGAGATCTCGAGCTCGGACGGGGCCCGGCCGTCCTCGATGTCACCGTTGACGATGCGCCGGGTCAGGTGGGCCGCCACCTGCACCGGGAGGGTCCGGACCTTGACAGCGTCCGGAGACTCTTGTCTCCTTGGCATGTCATCAGCTTATAGGACAAGTTGGACATCGCGACAGTCCTTCATCCGCACGACCCGGCGGCGGGAGAGCAATGCGGATCGTCAACGTCACGACGGCCGTGGTCGCGTACCACGGTCAGGCCACGCTGGTGCGGATCGACACCGACGAGGGCCTCAGCGGGTTCGGCGAGGCCAATCCCGACGCCGGCGCGGGTGCCGTCGTCGGAATGATCGGCTTCCTGACGCCCCTCCTGATCGGCGAGGACCCGCGCAACGTCGAGCGGTGCTGGGAGAAACTGCGCCGCAGCAGGGTTTTCGCGGGCCCCCAGGGCGGGGTGTTCGTGATCGCCCTGTCCGGGATCGAGCTCGCGCTGTGGGACCTCGCGGGCAAGGCCGCGGGCCAGCCGGTCCACCGGCTGCTCGGCGGCAAGTTCCGCGACCGGATCCGCCTCTACGCCGACTGCGGCGACGGCGACGACCCGGCGGGCTCGATCGCCGGGTGCGTCGACCGGGCCCAGCGGATGGTCGCCGAAGGCTTCACCGCCATCAAGTTCGACGTCGACGACCTGCACCACCCGGCCAAGTTCGACGCCTTCAACCACACGATCAACGCCGCCGAGCTGCGCTCGATGGTCGAGCGCGTGGCAGCCGTCCGGGAGGCGATCGGACCGGACGTCGATCTGGCCATCGACCTCCACGCCCGCTACGACGTGCCGAGCGCGTGCCGGATCTCGTGGGAGCTCGAGCCGTTCCACCTGATGTGGCTCGAGGAGCCGCTGCCGGCGGAGAACGTCGACGCGCTGGTGCGGGTGCGCGCGCAGACCCGCACGCCGATCTGCGCGGGTGAGAACCTCTACCTGCGGTGGGGATTCCGCGAGCTGCTCGAACGCGGCGCCGTGGACGTCATCGAGCCGGACGTGCCGAAGTGCGGTGGCCTCGCCGAGGCCAAGAAGATCGCCAACCTCGCGGAGCTGCACTACATTCCCTTCGCACCGCACCTGGTGTCGACGCCGCTGGGCACGATGGCCACGTCACACCAGTGCGGAGCGATTTCCAACTTCTTCGTCCAGGAATGGCACGCCCTCGAGGAGCGCGCGGTGTGGGACAGCTACGTCCACGCCCCCGACGGAAGCGGCTCGATCGTCAAGGACGGCTACATCACGCTGCCCGACACTCCCGGCATCGGCGTGGAGCTCGACATGGACGGCGTCCGGGCCCACGCCGTCGCGGGCTACGGAGTGTTCGAGTAGCGAGCAGTGGCATCGTCATCCGGCTTTGCCCCGCTTTGCCCGGCGTTTTTGCGCTGATTGGCGTTGAAGCGCGCTTTCTTCTGACGATTCCCGCACGTGTTCATGTCACACCATCTGCGGGTGCGGCTTTGACTGGTGTCGAAAAAAGCGGCTTGGCAGGTCGGCGATGCGCACAAGGCCAGTTTTCCGTCTCGTTCGCCGGCGATGATGCTGATCGCGTCGGCGGCGATCACGCCCAGGGCATCTTCCACGGAGGAAGCCGAGCTGAGCCGCCATTGCCGATGGCCCTCGGGCGTCAGGATGGCCGCGGCCCGCCCCTGCGTGCTGCGGTCATTGATGACTTGGACAGCAGACGCGGGGAGAGCGTCTTGGATGGCGGCCGCTGTCGCGGCGGCGTGGATCGATTCCCTCAGTTCCCGAGCGAGTTCGAGCTGGGCGGTGGTGCAGGAGTCCACGGCGAGGCCGTTCACCGCCAGCCAGTCGACGAGCCGGTGCGGCGTGGGAATGCGCTCCACCGGGTGGCCACGACGCTCCGACAGAGTCCCCGTGAAGCTGGTCGCCAGCACCGTACCGAGACGGAATTCAGGGAACTCGGCACGCATGGAACCACCTTAGCAGGTTGCGTTCGGACGCGACGGCCTGGTAGAACCGTCTAAGCCGGTTCACTACAGGTCGTAGCCGGTTCCGCGATGCGAGGAGGTCTCATGCCCCGTTCCACCAGCGACGTGCAAGCATTCGAAGGCCACGCAGCTGAAGCCGGCCTCGACGATCTGCGCGCGCGATTGGCGGCGGCGCGGCTGCCGGAAGCCGAGACGGTCCACCGCGCCGCGCCCGGCCCTCGCCGATGGGAACAGGGCGTTCCCCTGGCCGACCTCCGCGAGGTCGTGGACTACTGGCGCACCGGGTACGACTGGCGGTCGTTCGAAGAGCGCCTCAACCGCATCGGCCAGTTCCGCACGACCATCGACGGTCTGGGAATCCACTTCCTGCACCGCCGATCCGCGCGCGCGGACGCCACTCCGTTGATCTTGACGCACGGCTGGCCGGGCAGCATTGCCGAGTTCATCGACGTGCTGGACGAGCTGGCAGATCCGAAAGACGCGGACGCGCCGGCGTTCCACATCGTGGCCCCTTCGCTACCGGGCTTTGGTTACAGCGACAAGCCGGCCACGACCGGATGGGGAACCGAAAAGATCGCGGCCGCATGGGTGGAACTGATGGGAAGGCTCGGCTACCGCAGGTTCGCCGCCCACGGCGGCGACTGGGGCGGCAACATCACCACGGTCCTCGGCGGCCGGTTCCCGGCGCACGTCCTCGGCATCCACACAACGTTCGCGGAGGGACCGCCCGGGTTGACGACGGACGGACTGACGGCGATCGAACGCCAGTGGGCCGAGGAAACCCGGGATTTCTGGCGCCACCGCGCGGCGTACGCGAAGCAGCAGGCCACCCGGCCGCAGACCATCGGCTACTCCCTCGTCGACTCACCGGTCGGGCTTCTCGCCTGGATCCTCGACAAGTTCGCCGAGTGGACGGACACCGAAGACAGCCCGTTCGAGACGATTTCCCGGGACCGCATTCTCGACGACGTCACCCTGTATTGGCTGACGCGGACCGGCGCATCGGCAGCCCGCATTTACTACGAAAGCCACAACTCGCTCGACCCCGAACTCCGGGTCGACGTCCCGTCGGCGATCACCATGTATCCCCGCGACATCGAGAAGTGCCCCCGCCCCTGGGCCCAGGAGCGGTACCGGCAGATCGTCCGATGGCGGTCACCCGAAGCCGGCGGGCATTTCCCGTCGCTGGAGGTTCCCGGGTATTTCGTCAAGGATCTGCAAGAAGGCCTCGCGGCGGTGCTGGCCGCCAACCGGTGAAGTCACCGCCGGCTGCTGCGGCTTTCGATCTTCAAGGCCCCCCTGGTGACGGCGCGGATGTGGTCACTCGCGAGGAGGTCGTGCGGATAACCGAGTTCGATCGCGCTGGCCTCGTCGAGGCGGGCCAGTTGGGCGGCGGTCAGGTCGACCTCCAGTGCGGCCAGGTTGCCCGTCAGCTGCTCGGCGGTGCGGGCACCGACGATCGACGCCGTCACGCCCGGGTTGTGCAGCGTCCAGGCCAGCCCGACCTGCGCGGGTGTGCGGTCCAGTTCCGCCGCGACCTCCTTCACCACGTCGGCGATGGCGAGGTTGCGTTCGGTGACCATGCCCAGGCTGGCGTTGAAGCTCTTGCGAGTGCTTCCCCCGGCGTCGGCCGCGGCCAGGTCGGCGCGGCTGTACTTGCCGGTGAGCAGGCCGCCCGCCAGCGGTGAGTACGGGGTCACGCCCAGCCCCATCGCCCGCGCCATCGGCAGCAGGTCACGCTCCGCGGCCCGGTTGACGAGGTTGTACTCGATCTGCAAACCCACCAGCGGCGACCAGCCGCGCAGGTCGGCGATCGCCTGCATGCGCGAGATCTCCCAGGCCGGGACGTTGGACATCGCGACGTACAGGACCTTGCCCTGCCGGACCAGGTCGTCCATGCCGCGCAGGATCTCCTCGACCGGCGTCGTGAAGTCCCACACGTGCAGGTAGAGCAGGTCCAGGTAGTCCGTGTTCAGCCGCCGCAGGCTGCTTTCCACCGACGCGGACAAGCTCTTGCGGTGACTTCCCGTGGAGTTCGGGTCACCGGGCCGGCGCAGCGTCGTGTACTTCGTCGCCAGCACCAGGCTCTCGCGGTTGTCGCGGGTGAACTCGCCGAGCTGACGCTCCGAGCTGCCGTTGGTGTAGGTGTTGGCGGTGTCGATGAAGTTACCGCCGCGCTCGACGTAGATGTCGAACAGCTTGCGGGCCTCGGCCTTTTCGGCGCCCCAGCCGGACTCGGTGCCGAAGGTCGCCGTGCCCAGCGCGAGCGGCGAGACCCGCAGCCCGGAGCGGCCCAGCAGCCGGTAGGTGTCGAGGGTGAGCGGCATTTTGTGGTTCCTCCTGCGCTTGTTTTCCCGTCGACAGCGAGTCTGCGATCGCGGCGAGCCGGGGGTAAGGGAGGGAACTTCCTGGGAACACGAGTCCTACCCAGGCGGTTGCACCACCCATGACGACCTCCACGGTGGACCGGAACCAGGAGCTGGCCGCGTTCCTGCGGAGCCGGCGTGAGCGCCTGGACCCCGGCGACTTCGGCCTGCCGGCGCGCAGGCAGGCGCGGCGGACCCCCGGGCTGCGCCGTGAAGAGGTCGCCGAACTGGCCGGGGTCAGCGTCGACTACATCGTGCGGCTGGAGCAGGCCCGGGGGCTCCGCCCCTCGGCGGCGGTGGTGGAGGCGCTGGCCCGGGCGCTGCGCCTGGCCGCCGACGAGCGCAGCTACCTGTTCGACCTGGCCCAGCAGCGGCCCCGGGACGCCGACGAGCTCGTCACCGTCGCGGCGCCGCCGCTGGTCGGCCTGGTCGACGACCTGTCACCGCTGCCGGCCATGGTCCTGAACCACCGCTACGACATTCTCGCCTGGAACGCCGAACTCACCAGGCTGCTGGGCGATTTCGACGCCTTGCCGCCGTCTCAGCGCAACTCGATGTGGTTGTGCCTGATGCACCCGCGGATGCGCGATTTCTACCTCGACCGCGAACGCATGGTGCGGGAGGGGATCGCCCACTTGCGAGCCGCCTGGGCCGCACACCCCGACGACCGGGCGCTGGCCGGCCTGATCGCCGAGTTCACCGCGGGCAACGAGGACTTCGCGCGGATGTGGGGCGAGCAGGACGTCAAGGTCAACGGCCGCGGGACCAAGATGATGCGGCATCCCGAGGCCGGAGTACTCGCCATGCGGTTCGAAACCCTCAGGCCCCTCGAGGATCCGGACCACCTGCTGGTGATCTACCGCGCCGCGACCGCGGAGAGCAAGGCGGCCCTGGACCGCTTGACAGCACCGTGACGCCGGACCGGATCCACGCCGTTCCCGCCGACGCGACGGCACCTGCCTGTGGGGATGCGACGACCCGAGTCAGTCCTGCGTGGCTTCGGCGGGCAACGGCGGTGGTGCCTGCAAATCGTGGGCGCAGAACAGCACGGCGTGCTCGACGCCCATGACCTTGCCGCTCAGCGCGGCGAACTGCGGGATGAGGTCGGCGGGAGCCGGGTGGTCCGGGAGCGCGGCCAAGTAGGCGGCGTGCGCCTCGAGCGAGGCGATGCCGCGGCGCAGCGGCTCACCGGTGACGTCGACGCCGTGGGTCGCGTCCTTCCCGGGGGCGAGGTACCAGCGCACGGAGTGCGGTTCGAGGCCCTCGTCGTCGACCTGCTCGGGGAAGACCCACCGGTTGCCCGCGTCCCGGATCGCGTCGAGCGTCGCGAGCCCGGCCGCACGGTGGTCGGCCTGGTCGAAACCATACGGCGTCTCGACTTCGAAGCTGGTGCCGTAGACGACGTCGGGCTTGAACCGGCGGATCTCCCGGCAGATGTCCCGGCGCAGGTCGAGACCGTAGACGAGCACCCCGTCCGGATGCTCGAGGACGGTCAGTTGCTTGACCCCGACGACGTCGCAGGCGGCCCGCTGCTCGGCGACGCGCAGGCGAGCCGTCTCCTCGGGAGGGTTCGGCATGCCGGCCTCACCGCGGGTGAGCAGGAGATAGCCGACTTCGATGCCGCGCGCGGTCCAGCGGGCGACGGCCGCGGACGTGCCGTACTCCATGTCGTCGGGGTGCGCGACAACGCAGAGCACGCGCCGGAAGGACTCTTCGGGGAGAGCTGGCAATGTCATGCCGGCCATCCTTCCGCATCAGGGGCCGCGCGCGCGTTCCTCGTCTCGCGACCGTGGACAAAGTTCAGGGCCGGACGCACGTGTGCGTCCGGCCCTGAACTGGGATGAGCTGTGCTGCTACTTGCCCAGGAGTGTGGTCGCCGATTCGGCGAGGCCGCCCGGACCCTGCTGGGTCAGCGGTGTGCTCCCGGCCGGCTTGGTCAGCCCGGTGAGCGAGGCCAGCCGGGTCAGGTCGGACAGTCCGGTCAGCACCGGAGCCTGCGTCGGGAGAACTCCGTTGGTGCTCGGCAGCAGCCCGCCCAGCAGCGGAAGCGTCGTCGCGGGCGTGTCCGCGCGCTGGTCGTCCGTCGAGACGTCGGACGTGTGCAGGCCGGTGACCCGGGTGCCCGCAGCCGGGTCGAGGGGCTGGGTGGAGACGGCTCCGTGCAGCGGCAGCACCGGCAGCGGGCCGTCGACCGGGGTGATCGTGGCCCGGTCGAGCGCCGTGTCCGGCGTCGCCGTCAGCGGCACGGTGGCCGGCAGAGCGGGCAGGTCGGTGGCCGCGAGCTCACGGCCCAGCGGCGCGTTGAGGTTCGGTTCCGGCAGGTCGCCGCCGACCTCGGCGCTCGGCGCCAGATCGTGCTGGAACAGGTGCACCGGCACCGTGTGCAACACCGCCGCGGTGGCCGGGGCGGCGGTGGCCGGAGCGGGACGCTGAGCGGCGGGCAGCACCGAGTCGAGGGCCTGGCCCGGGTGCTGCAGATCCACGCCGGTCGCGGCCTGCTGCAGCGGCTGCGTCGCCTGGAGGTCGTCGGTGGCACCGTCGACTGTGTCCGTGACGTCGTGCAGGCCGGCGGTCGTGAGGAGCTGGTCCAGGGGCGAGGCCGGGGCGGCCGGGTCGACGGGCTCGGCCGCGGAGGCGCTGCCGGTGCCCACCATCAGCAGGCCGCCGCTGACCAGTGCGACCTGCAGGGTCCGCTTCGTGTGGATGCGCATGACAAATACTCCTTCGATCAACACAATGGGAAAGTGACAAATTGTTGGCTGAATAAAAACAAGAATGCCGACGGGCGACGAAAAGCGACCACGCTTCGCGAGCGGGTATTCGCATGGATCGACCGCCGCGACCACACCCGAGGCGAGCAAACGCGGGTTTATCGGCTGGAAGGCCGGGGAACGTCAGTCCGGTGTGACGCCGGGCTGGATTTCTGCCGCTGTCACGGCTCGGCCGAGCACGCCATTTCGGCGGTGCGACGGCTGCGGGTGTTCCACGGGACGTGACTGCGCCACGTCACCGCCACTGTGGTCGTGGCCGGCCGTCAGACCGGCGCTGGCCGGAACCACGCAGGACGGCAGCCACGAACGGCCGGCAGGCCCAGCGGCGCCGTGCTCGGGCCGGTCGTCGGCGTGCAGCTGACCCGCAACCGCGGTCGCGGCAGCGCGAACCGGGATCGTCGCCGGGAAACGGCCGGCCGAGCGCTTCCGCGGATCACTGTCCGCCGGTGCCGGCAAGGCGTCGTCCGACCCCGCGGTACCGAGCGCGACAGGCGGCTTCTCACCGTGGTCGTGGAGGCCCTCGGCCGGCGTGCTGAGCCCCGCCAGATCGGTCGCCGCCACGGCGATGCGCCCGACCGCGACGACGGTAGCGGGAACCGCGGAAGTCACGTTCGTTTCGAGCACCTCGGCCAGCCGGGCCGGGTGTGCGGCGGCTCCCGACAGGTCGCGCACGGGGGCAAGGGCGGGCGTCGCTGCGTCGTGAGCGCGGCGTACCACGGGAACGGAGTCGGTCACCGGTGAAAGCACCGGCGGTTCCGGGTGGCCGATGGCCGTCACGACAGCCGGGGATCCCGGCTCGATCGGCCCGTCCGCGACCTGGGTGACGGTGTCGGCCGATGCCGTGGCCGTCAGCCACGCGAGCGCGCAGGCCGCGGCCGCGCCGCCGATCACGACCAGCGCGCGCCCGAGGATCCGACCGGCATTCACCGTGTCGCCTCCCCGCCTCGTCGCACTCGTCACGATCCCGCCTGTTCACCGTTCTTCCGCCGCCGGCGATCAATCACGCCGATTCGGCCGCTCCACCATAACCACCGGCCATTCACCGGTCCTTCCTTACCCCGCTTCCGGGGCCGCACAAATGGCAATTCGTTCGATCCGAGCGCCGCAACCACACCGCCGACCAGCGGAAACTCGTCCGCGACGCCGAACCGGCGCACCTCGAGCACGACGTCGTAGATTCACCCGATATAGCTACAAAACTGCCAAATTTCCCGGATTCTTGCGACACGATCGGGTGGCCTAGGCGTGAATCGCGACCGCGGTGTGCACCCTCCCCACCGACGACGCTTTGCCCACACGACCATCCGGCGTCGCCGATTCCCGTTTCGTTCTCACTCGAGGAGATCCCCATGATCAAGAAGATCGGCCTGATCACCGCCGCCCTCTCCGCCGGCGCGTTCCTCACCGGCGGGATCGCCTCCGCGGGCACCCCTGATGACTACGGTCAGGCCGGCCTGGTCAACCTCAACAACACCGACGTGCTGCACAACGTCAACGTGACGCCGGGCGTCTGCGGCAACGACGTCAACGTCCTCGGCGTCCAGGTCCCGATCCACGACTCGCTCAACGGCCTCGGCGTGCCGATCCTGTCGCCGGGCGAGCACGAGGCCGACGGCGAGAGCCCGTACAACTGCGCCGCCGGCGCCGTCACCGACGGTGGCACCAGCCAGGGCAACTGACCCGGCCGCGACGGCGCTCAGAACAGGGTCGCGGGCTCGACCGGCCCCGGCTCGGGCAGTGCGTCGAGGCCGGGTGCCAGTGCTCGCACGTCGTCGTGGAACCGGCGGGCGAGCGCCGGCGCGGCGTCGTTGTCGGGGGTGTGCACGAAAACCGTCGGCGACCGGCCCTCGCGCAACCAGCCGGCGACCACCTCGGTCCACGGCCGCCAGCCCTCGACCGTCTCCTCGACCGAATCCCGGCCCAGGTAGCGGACGATCGGCCGGTCGGTCAGGGCCCGCGTCCGCCGCGGCAGCCGCGGCTTCTTGGCCCAGGTATCCTGCTCGACCTCGCTCACCGGCGGGCGCCGGAAGAACACCGTGGTGTCGAACGGCACCCACTCGGCGTCCGCCTCGGCGAGCGTCCCCTCCAGCAGCGACGTCGAGCGGGCGTCGGTGAAGAACCCGGGGTGGCGCACCTCCACGGCGCGCCGCCGGCCGGCGGGGAGCCGGCGCAGGAAGCGGCCGAGGGCATCGACGTCCGAAGGACCGAACGAACCCGGCAACTGGGTCCACAGGACAGCCCGTTCGCCGAGGGGTTCGATCGCGTCCAGGAACGCCCGCATCTCGGCCTCGACACCGACCAACCGGCGCTCGTGCGTGACGACCTTGGGCAGCTTGACCACGAACCGGAAATCGGGGCCGGTCTGCTGCGCCCAGGCCGCGACGGTGTTCCGGGCGGGAGTCGCGTAGAAGGTGGTGTTGCCCTCGACCGCGTTGCACCAGCCGGCGTAGGCCCGCAGGCGCTCCCCGGCCGGCAGCGACGGCGGCAGGAACCGCCCGGGCCACGCCTTGTGGGTCCACATCGCGCAACCGACATGAAGACGTGCCACCGGCGTCAGCTCCCCTCGATCGTGAGGGAAACAGTTTATTGCCGGTAGCCGAGCCGCAGGCTGCGGCCGGTCGAGGTGAACCGGGTCAGTGCGGCAGGCCGGCGTGGTGTTCCAGGAACCGCGCGACGTCCGACGGATCCTCGAGCGGCAGCGGGTAGATCACCAGGCGGTCCACGCCGAGGTCGGCGTAGCGCTGCGCGGAGCGCGGTTCCACCACCACCGGATCGAGGGGCAGGTAACTGATCTCCAGCTTGCCCAGCCGTTCCGGGCGCTCGACCTCGCTCGCGGCCCGCCGCAGCCCGGCAAGGTGCCGGGGCAAGTCGTCGAGCGTGCCGTTGCCGAACCAGCCGTGGCCGCGGGTGACCGCGCGGCGGAAGGCAGCCGGGCTGTGCCCGCCGATCACGATTTTCGGCCCGCCTGGCCGCGCCGGGCGGGGATGCGCGTCGACGTCACGGAACGCGACGAACCGGCCCTGGTACGCGGGAGCCGGGGCGGTCCACAACGCGGTCATCGCATCGAGGTATTCATCGGTGCGCCTGCCTCGGCCGGACATCGCGACGCCGACCGCGCGCATCTCGGGTTCGAGGTACCCGGCGCCGACGCCGAGCAGCAGCCGACCACCGCTGAGCACGTCCAGGCTCGCGGCCTGCTTGGCGAGGACGAGCGGGTTGCGTTGCGGCAGGATCACGATCCCCGTCCCGAGCTCCAGCCGCCGGGTGACGGCCGCGACGTAGGACAAGTGCACCAGCGGGTCGAGAATCGGGTCGGTCGGCTCCATCGGCGAATCCGCCACCCGGGGGCTCGGCAGCACCACGTGATCGCCCGCCCACCACGACGAATAGCCGAGGTCCTCGGCCAGCCGCGCCAGCTTGACCGTCTCCGCCGGGCCCAAAGTGGCCTTGGCGTTCAGTCCCGACACTCCCAGTTCCATGCCCCGCACCCTCCGGCCGTCGATGATCACTTCCCATCGTCGGGCCGCTCGGCGGCCGCCGTCCAAGACTTGCGGCGATAGCCTTCGGCTATGGATGTTCATGTCCGGGACCTGCGTTACTTCGTCGCGGTGGCGGAAGAGCTGAGCTTCACCAGGGCGGCCCACCGGCTGTTCATCGCCCAGCCGTCGTTGAGCAAGCAGATCCGCCGGCTCGAAACCTCGCTGCGCGTCACCCTTTTCGATCGCGGCCACCACGCCGTCGCGTTGACCGCCGCGGGTGCGGCCCTGCTCCCGCAGGCGCAGCGGATCATCGAGCAGTGGGCGGTGGCGCGGGGCGCGGTCTCCGACGCCGTCACCGCGCAGCGAACGACCCTGACGGTCGGTTTCCACACCCGGATCGGCCGTGGCCTCGTCCCCAACGTCACGGCCGGGATGGCGAAGTTGCTGCCGGGCTGGAAGCTGCTGTTCCGGCAGATCCCGTGGAGCGACCCCACGGTGGGACTGGCGAGTGGCGAGGTCGACGTGGCCGTCGCCTGGCTACCGATCCCGGACGACGGCGAGTACGCGTGGAAGGTCGTCGCCACCGAGGAGCGCTGGGTGGCGCTGCCCGCCGGTCACCGGCTCGCGTCCCGAACGGTCGTCCCGCTGGACGAGCTGGCCGACGAGCCGTTCATCGCGCTCCCCCGCACAGCAGGACCGCTTCGCGAGTTCTGGTTGGGAAACGACCGGCGCCCGGCACCGGCCCGGATCGTCGCCGAGGCCGAAACCGCCGAGGAGTCCCTCGAAGCCGTCGGCTCCGGCCTCGGCGTGGTGCTGCTGTCCGCGGGCAACGCCGAGATCTACCAACGCGCCGACGTCGTGTGCCGCCCCGTGCAGGGGCTCGGCCCCTGCGAACTCGCCGTGGCCTGGCGCGCGAAGGACGACCGTCGCGCCGTGCACGTCGTCGTCGACGCCTGCACCCGATGCCTCTGCGGCGGACCGCCGCGATGAGGCTTTTCCGCACGACCGGGGTTCAGCCGCGCAGGGCGCTGCCGGCCTGCCAGGCGGTCCAGCTGATGGCCCAGTCGCCGTGGCCGTTGTTGATCGACAGCTGCGGGCCGCCCGAGTTGGTGATCTCGACGACGTCGCCGGCGTTGAAGTTGTCGAAGAACCACTTGGCGTTCTCGGTGTTCATGTTGAGGCAGCCGTTGGAGACGTTGTCGCTGCCCTGCACGCCGACCGTCTTCAGGTTCTCGTGCAGGTATTCGCCGTCGTTGGAGATCCGGACGTTCCAGTTCTCCGGTGCCTTGTAGTAGCCGGGGTCGCCCTCGCACACGCCGTAGCTGCAGGAGTCCATGATCTTGGAGGCCTCCTTCGACAGCACGGTGTGCGTGCCGTTGAAGGTCGGCGTCGGGCCCCGCGGCGGGGTGTCGACGGTCTTGCCCATGCTGATCGGCGCGGTCTTCACCAGCTGCCCGTTGTGGAACGCCTTGATCTGGTGCGTCTTGCCGTCCGCCTTGGCCACCCAGGAGTCGTGCACCTTGTAGGTGGCCGAGACGTCCTGGCCGCCGTACACGCCGCCCCCGATCGGCACGCCGAAGGTCGTGGTCTCGAGCCTCACGGTCGAACCGGCCTTCCAGTAGTCCTTGGGCCGGAAGTGCACTTCGCGCTTGCCCACCCAGTACCAGCCGCCGTCCTGCGCGGGCGAGGACGTCACCTTGAAGGACTTCTCCACCGTGGCTTTGTCGGTGATGTCGTGGTCGAACTTCAGGCCGATGACCAGGCCGACGCCGAAATCGCCCGACGCCGGCTGAAAGAGCGCAGGAGTGGCGACCCCGGCCGGCTTGAGCGTGTGCACTTCCCCGCGCTGCTCGGTCGCCGCACCCGCCTGGTTCACCGCGGTGGCGACCACTTGATAGGTGGCCCCGTACCGGAGGCGATCGTTGCTGGTCCAGGTCGTCTTGTCCGGCGAGAGATCGCCCTTGACGGCGTTGCCGGTCTGCGGGTTCGTGACCGCGACCGCCTGCAACGTGCCGCCTGAGGCCTTGACGACGATCGGGTCCTTGGGGCTCAGCTGGTCCCCGCCCTCGGCGGCGAACGCCACCGTCGCGGCCGGCACCCCGGGTACTGCCGCCGTCCCGGCCACTCCGGCCGGTTGCGCAGCCCCGACGGTCTCGCTCTGCCCACTACATGCAGCCAGCAGCAGGGCCACCAGGCCGAGCCCGGCGATGCGGATCATTCTCACGCTCCACAAGACGTCCCACCCCCTCCGAAGTTGGGTAACGATCCGATCTCTCGAGAACATGTTGACAAGGCTCGCTAATGGCACTAGCTTTTCGGCTATCAACCTTAGCCAGTTCCGCGGAAGGCACCATGACCCAGCACCTGAGCATCGACGGCAACACCATCGCCTACGACGTGACCGGACAAGGCCCCCTCGTCGTCCTGGCCCACGGCCTCGGCGACAGCCGCCACTCCTACCGCTTCCTCGCCCCGGCCCTGGCCGCGCAGGGATACCGGGTGGCCAACGTCGACATCCGCGGTTGTGGCGACTCCAGCGTCGGCTGGGACGGCTACAGCCGGACCGCCATCGCCGGCGACCTGGTCGCCGTCGTACGTCATCTCGGCGGTCCGGCCGTGATCGTCGGTCAGTCGATCAGCGGCGGTGCCGCGACCATCGCGGCCGCCACCGCACCCGATGTGATCACCGGTGTCGTCGAACTGGCGCCGTTCACCCGTAAGCAGTCGATCGACCTCGGCGGGCTGATGCGGGTGAAGCGCTTCCGGGCCGGCTACGTCCAGATGGCGAAGGTGATCATGGGAGGAAGTGTCGAGGGCTGGAAGAAGTACCTCGACGTCGCGATGCCGGTCAAACCCGCCGACTGGCACAGCGAACTGGCCCGGATCGTGGCCAAGCTGAGCGAGCCCGGCAGGATGAAGGCGATGCAGTCCATGTGCAAGAGCAGCCCGGCCGACGCCGGTGAACAGCTGCCCAACGTCCAGTGCCCGGTCCTGGTCATCGAGGGCAGCGTCGACCCGGACTGGGCCGACCCCCGCGCCGAGGGCGAGCGGATCATCGCCGACCTGCCTGCGGGTCTTGGTGAACTCGTGGTCATCGAGGGCGCCGGGCACTACCCGCACGTCCAGATGCCGGATGAGGTGCTCGCGCTGACCCTGCCCTTTTTGGCCAGGACGCTGACTCGTGCCTAGGGCCGGGCTCACCCCGGCACTGGTCACCGAGGTCAGCGCCGAACTGGCGGACGAGATCGGGTTCCCCCAGCTCACCATGGGCTTGCTCGCCGAGCGACTCGGGGTCAAGACGCCCTCGCTCTACAAGCACGTCACCAGCCAGGCCGACCTGAACCACCGGATCGCCACCCTGGCCATGACCGAACTCGCCGACGCCATCCGCGACGCAACCCAGGGCCGGGCCGGCAGCGACGCCCTCATCGCCGGCGCCCACGCGATGCGGTTGTACGTGAAGAAACACCCCGGTCGGTACGCGGCGGGCAACGCGGTCAAACCGACCGGGCCCGACGACCCGCTCATCGCAGCGGCCGGCCGGGTGCTCGCCTCCTGGTCGGCCATGCTGCACGGTTACCGGATCGACCCGAGCCAGGAGATTCACGCCTTGCGGATGGTCCGTACCATCCTGCACGGATTCGCCACCCTCGAAGTAGCCGGCAACTTCCGGATCGACGCGGATGTCGACGTCAGCTTCACCTGGATGATCAACTTCATCGATCACGGTCTACGCACCTTGAACGACCACCACTGATCGCCCGCCGATGTCCGCTACCGCAGACGGGTGCGGTCGCGCGATCCGGCCGGCTGGTCGGCGGCGAGGAAGGGAGTCAGGATGCGGAGCAGCGACGTCCGTTCCCCGCCACGTGCTCGTGCCCGCCGAGGTCGACGCCGGACCCACGCCTGTTCGCCGATGACCGGGCGCCCTGTCAACGGCGCTGAGTGGCGGCGAGCAGGGTGAGTGCGGCCTGGCGTGCGTGTTCGCCCGCGTGGGCGCGGTCGTGGTGGTCGGCCACGATGGTGGCCCCCTCGACCAGGATGAGCAGCTGCTGCCCGAGCACACGGGGGTCGGTGGCTCCGGCCCGGTCGGCGATCTTCGTGAGGAGTTCGAGGTAGCGGTCGAGATGGCGGGCGGTGATGGCCCGGACGGCCCCGGTGTGGTGCTGGGTGGCCGCGTTGAGCAGTCCGCAGCCACGGAAAGCCGGCTCGTCGTACCACCCCTGAAGAGCATCGAACACGCCGGTGAGCTGGTCGGCGGGATCGTCGCCCGCGGCCGTGACGGCGTCAGTCAGCCAGCGGATGACCCGGTCGCTTCGCGCTTCGAGCATCGCTTGGACGAGACCGTCCTTGGTGCCGAAGTGCCGGTAAAGCGTCTCCTTGGAGATGCCGAGGCGGGTGCAGAGCCCGGCTACACCAATGCCGTCGAGCCCGCACTCGTAAAGCATCTGGGTGGCCGCGTGCAAGATCGTGGCGCGGGTGCGCTCCGGATCGATGGTCGAACCCTTGGAGACCGGCATAGCCCGATAGTACCGATCGGTTCGATCACTGTGCTAGCGTCCGGATGGTACTGATCGGTTCGATCAACGGAGGGCGATGACAGCGACTTGGCGGGCCGCGCGGCTGGCACTCGGGACCGCATCCGCGCTGGGCCTCGCCCGCTTCGCCTACGGGCTGCTCGTGCCGGCTATGCGGCAGGACCTGCGGTGGACATTGGCCGAGGCCGGGGCGATCAGCACGGCGAACGGTCTGGGCTACCTGATCGGCGCCGTGGCGACGGCCGCCCTGGTTCGCCGCTGCGGCACAGCCGCGGCCTTCCGCTGGGGCATGGTCGTCACCGCGCTGGCGCTGGCCGGCACGGCGGCCAGCGACGTCTTCGCGGTGCTGCTGGCGATCCGTGCGGTGGCCGGCGCGAGCGGGGCGGTGGTGTTCATCGCCGGAGGGGTGATCGCGGCCCGAGCCGCCGCCCGAGCCGGATCCAGCGTCCCCATCACGGTCTACTTCGCCGGAACGGGCCTGGGAATAGTCCTCAGTGGACTGACCGTCCCGGGACTGGCTGATCGCTGGCAGGTGGCGTGGCTCGGCCTGGGGGCCGCCGCAGGGCTGGCGACCCTGCTCTGCTGGACGGCGGCGGAAACCGGCGAGGAACGGCCGGGCGGTGCGGTCGGCCGGGCCCGGATGCGTCCGCTGTGGAGGGTCGCCGTGGCGTACTTCCTGTTCGCGGCCGGCTACATCACCTACATCACCTTCCTGTCGGTGTACCTGGCCGACCGGCACGCACCGGTCGCGCAGGTGCTGCTCACGTGGACGATGCTGGGTGCCGCCGTCGTGGCGGCCCCGGTCCTGTGGAGCCGCCCGATCACCCGGTGGCCCGGCACGCGCGCCCTCGCTCTCGTGCTCGGCGTGCTGGCCGGCGGCGCGGCACTGGCGTTGCTGTCCGGCTCGTCTGCCGTGGTGATCACCTCGGCCATCACCTACGGGGCGACGTTCATGGCGGTGCCCGCCGCCGTCACCGCCCACATCCACACCGCCGTTCCCCGCGCCGACTGGACCGCCACCCTCGCCGCGTTCACCATGCTGTTCGCCACGGGACAGACCATCGGCCCGTGGCTCGGCGGCATCCTCGCCGAGCACACCTCGACCGCCGCACCCCTGGCCTGGACCGCGGCGCTGTGCGCCGCGGCAGCGGTGCTGGCGGCGGCGCCGGTCCGACCAGGTCCCGCGCCACGACCCCCGACGTCCCCGGAACTCGACGCCGAGATCCGGTGAACCACCCACAACCACGCGGAGCACTGACATGGCTACTTTTGTCCTCGTTCCCGGCATGTGCCACGGCGGCTGGTGTTTCGCCGACCTGACCGGGCAACTCCGCCGGCAGGGCCACGCCGTCCACCCGCTGACGCTGACCGGCCTCGGCGAACGCAGCCACCTCCTGCACGGCGGGGTCAACCTCGACACCCACATCGAGGACGTGACCGCCCTGCTGGCGGCCGAGAACGTCCACGATGCCGTGCTGGTCGGCCACAGCTACGGCGGGATGGTGATCACCGGGGCCGCCGACCGCATGCCGGAGCGAGTGGACTGCCTGGTCTACCTCGACGCCGTCGTACCCGCGCACGGCGATTCCTGCTGGGCCCTGGTCTCCGACCAGGAACGCCGGTGGTACCTCGACGTCGAAGACAGCGGGTACGCCACCCGTCCCCTGCCGTTCTTCGACTCGCGGGCCACCCCGCACCCGCTCGCCTCGCTGCTCCAACCGCTACGCCTGGCCGGCGAGGCGAACCGGTTCCGGCGCCGCGACTACGTCTACGCCGCCGGATGGGACGGTGAATCGCCCTTCACCCCCGTCTACGAGCGTCTGAGTCAGGATCCTTCCTGGACCACGCACGCACTCGACGGCGGACACAACCTCATGCGGGACGCGCCTGACGACCTGCTGAAGATCCTGCTCGACATCGCCCGACCGTCGGATGACACCCTCGAAGAGGGCCGCTTCACGCCGTGAACCGGCGGCCGTCGTCCGGTACTGCGCCCGATCCGTTCGGGACGGGCGGCGCCTGGCGCTTGGCCGCGGTAAGCCGGACGAGACCGACGATCCCGTTGACGACGAGCGCGAGGAGCAGGAACGGAATCGCGACCAGCTGAACCACCCGGAACCCCACCGCTTCGGAAATCATCCGGCCGATGACCGGCGCGAGCACCAGAGCGAGCACGGCGAGCGCGGCGGTCACCCCGGCGACGATGCCGCGCCGCTCGCGGAGCTTCAGGATCAGCGCGACCGTCGCGCCGGCGGCCGCGCCCGTGCCCAACCCCGAGAAGGCACGGCCGGCCATCAGGAGGCCCCCGGCGCCGGCGAAGGCGGCCAGCACGACGCCGAAGAGCAGGAAGCAGGTCGCGGAGACGGCCACCCCCGTGGGGAAGCGGGCGCCGAGCAGGAACCCGACGGGCACCGTCAGCGCCGCCCCGACCAGATAGGTGACCAATCCGATCAGAAGCAGGCTCTGGCTGGACAAGCCGAGAGCGCGCTGGAGCTCGGACATGCCGTCGAACCGGTAGATCACGGTCAGCATGAACAGCCCGATCAGCGCCGTGAACCCCGGACCCAACGCCTGCCACCAGGCAGGCGCGGCAACCGGGCGAGTGACAGGCGGCGTCGGCGGCGTCACGTACATGCGCTCACCGTATAGCGCCGGGGGTGGGCCCGGACGGCGTTGCCGGAAGTCGGCCACGCTCACCCCGGCCGCCGACAAGGGGGCTACGTCCGGTCGGCGGCGCAGCCGATCCGACAGCGGCCGGACACAGCTCCGCCGTGACGAGCTGATCCGGGCAATCGCGAACCTATGCCGCCCAGCGCGAACTCCGGTCAGTCCCAGTAGTTGAAGAGCACCTCGCCCAAATCAGCCGGAGCCCAGTACTTCAGGTCCGCCGGGTGGTACCCCGGCCACGTCCGCTCGTCGAACGGCCCGGCCAGGTCGGCCGGGGTCAGCGCCTGGAACGCCGGGAACTCCGCCAGCACGGCGACCAGGTCGGGAGCTTCGACGAACGTCAGCCATGCCGCCCGACCGCCGTTCCGTCGATTGCCCGGGGCTCGGCGACCGCCACGACCGGCTCGGTCCGGTCGCGGGTGCACACGATCGACAGGCGATAGCCGCCGTAATCGAGGACGCCCTGATGGAAGTTCGGCGTGACACCGTCGGCGATCCGGAACTCCACGATCCGGCCGCCGGTGCGCCGGGCCACCTCGTGGCACGCCCGGCGGAACTCGCGGAGGCTGGTCATCGCGCGACCGTACCGGCTCAACGCGGGTCCACGTGACGGGTTTTCCGGGCCGTCGGCCATCGCCTGTCAGGCGAATCCGGTCCGTGACCGGGCCTTGTAGCCGGGACGAGCCGTGTTCACGTTGGACGTTTCGTCGGCGATGTGAGTCCCAGTGTTGTGGTCAGGTCGAGCAGCTCTGCGCGATAGAGCTTCGCCGGATCTCGCACCTGGGGCCGGAGGTGGCCGTAGACCTCCAGGGCCACCAGGCCGTGCATCCGGCCCCATACCCGCATCGCCAGCGCGACAGCCGCCGGTGGCAGGTCGGGGAACGATTCCTTGATCACTGCGGTGAAGCCGGGCTCGAAGTCGGACCACGCGTAGTCGCTGTCGGACAGCAGATTCCGGGCCTGCGGCCAGGCGGCCGCGACGAGTCCGGTGAGCACTGCACAGGCACGGTGTTCGGCTTCCGCCGCGGCACCGCCCTCGGGCGCCTGGTAGCCGGGAACCGGGTCGCCGTAGATGAGCTGGAACTCTTCGGGGCGCCCGATCGCCCAGTGCCGGAATGCTTCACCGACGGCCAGCACCCGGCCGACGGGATCTTCTGCCGGCACGGCGTCGCGGGCGGCCTCCTCCGCGTCGGCGAGCGAGGAGTACACCTCGGCGATCAGCGCGTTGATCAGGTCGTCGCGCGTGGCGTAGTAGCCGTACAGAGCCCCGGCGGTCATCCCCATCTCGCGTGCGATCGCCCGCAGGGAGATGGCCGGATCGTCGACCGATTCGGCGCCCGGCGCACGTTCGTTCTCGGGCTCACCCTCTTCGGGCTCTCGTGCCTGGCCGGGGGCTTCGCGGCCGGTCCCGAAGCCTTGGTGGGCGCGCGCGCCATTCAGGGCTTGGGCGCCGCATTGCTCACCCCGGCGACCCTCGCGCTGATCAACACGAGCTTCGCGGAAGGTACTGACCGTAACCGCGCGCTGTCGGTGTGGGGAGCCGCCGGCAGCGGCGGGCTCGCCCCGGTGCACTGCTGGGCGGCGTGGTCACCAACGCCTGGGGCTGGCAATGGGTGCTGTTCCTCCTGGTGCTGCCGGCGCTGGGAGCCGCGGCGGCCGCCCTGGGCGGGGCTTACTACCTGTTCACCACCTACCTGCAGGACGTGCTCGGGTACAACTCCTTGCAGGCCGGTTTGGCTTTCGTGCCACTGACTCTCGTCTCGATGGCGGCGTCGTTGAAGTTGACCGGAGCTCTGCTCGGCCGGTGGGGCGTCCGCACCCCTTTGTTCGTCGGCATGCTCGTCAACGGCATCGGGATGGTCCTGCTCGCCACTGGCATGGCCGCCGGCGCCTCGTTCTGGACGGTGCTGGCCGGTCTCCTCGTCTGGGGTCTCGGCGGTGGTCTGACCTTTCCCGCGATGTTCGTCGCTGCAGCATCCGGAGTCGCGCCCGGCGAGCAAGGTGTCGCCTCCGCGTTGGCGACCACCTCACAGCAGATCGGCGGCGCCATCGGCCTCGCCGTGCTCGTCGCCATCGCCAACGCCGGCCTCGACCTTCACCCCGGAGCCGCGCCGGCGCCGACCGCCATCGTGGAAGGACTTCGCGTGGCGCTCTGGACCGGCGGGATCGCCTCAATGGCCGGCGGGCTCCTTGCATTCCTGCTCAAACGACAGCCGGAAGCTTCCCAGGACGTCACGACGTCAACGATGACCAGCGCCGGGCCACGATCGAAGCGATCTTCACCGAAGACGCCGACATCATCGACCTGGACTGGACCGCCGAGGGCAGGGACGCGGTCGCCAGCGCGATCGGCCAGTCACGCGAAAAGCTGGGCGATCTCGTTCTCGGCCTCACCCACCTGATCAGCACGCACAACAACGTGGCCCTGTACTCGTGGCACCTCGGTGAGCAAGCCGCACCGGTGGCCACCGGCTACGGAGTCCTCACGCTCGAAAAGGACCGCATCCGCCAGGCCTACAACTTCTTCGGCTGAACCCACCCCACGATCTTCGTGGCACACAGGAAGTGACGCCGTGTTGGACAGCGCTACCCGCCATGTCCAACACGGCTTTCCTTTGCACCACGGGCACGGCCTGACCGCGCCCTGCATCAATGACCATTCCCCACCGGATGCTGACACCCCGCATCGAACGCCTTCGGCCGCACGCATTGCCCTCAACCCGAGTTGCACCGGGCGTTCGTTTGACAGAGCCAACGTCCGCACATGCCGCTGATCGAGCGTCCGTCCGGACGCACGCTCATCCCGATGAGAGGATGACTCGGTTGGCGTCGGCGGATGTACGCATGCACTACCGGCTCTTCGCACGCTCGCGGTCCGCAGCCATTCGGATGTCCCGGAGTCCAGAACAGCCGATCGAGAGATCCGGATCAGTTTGCGAGGTTCCCCCCGCCAGCAGCAGGACATCGTCGAGAACCTGTGCAGGCATCTCAAGTTCGCGTGGGCCGAAGCAGTCGTGCCACGCCATGTCCACCAAGTGGAGCAGATCGAGCGCGGCCTCGACGTCCGCGGACGAGAACTGCCCCTCGATGCGGGGTTTGCGTTCCTGGCGGCGTTGCGCACTTCCGACAGCCATCGGATCCTCCAGTCGATGCGTCTCCAATGATCCCCCCTGTGGCCTCTTATCGGCTGCAGTGGAGTGGAGCTGACTAACGAGCCGATGCCCGCTCATGCTCCGACGCCGGATGGTTGACCAGCGCGTCCTGGACGCAGTCTCGGCGTCGCCCCTCAGCGTGAGCACCAACCGACGGTAGCCGTCAGCGCGGTGGATTCGAACTGGCTCGAATACCTTCCCGTTGCAGGTTCTCGCAAGGTTGAGTGGTCATGTGGGCGCGGGCGCCGATGGGAACCCGCACAAACGCCCACGCCGAAATCTGCTTTCGGGCAACGGACGACACAGCGGGAGAGCAACTTGGCGCGCACAAGACCTTCGTGCCGACCGCAATGGTCTTTGCTTCTTTCGTTCCCATCACGGCCGCACATACCACGGCCGACCTGATCGCGGACCTGTCCCGTGAATCCCGAGCTCTACTACGGTCCGAAGTACTTGAAATGGGAGGCGTCATGAAGGCTGGTAAAGGGAAAATCCTGGTCGCGGCGATGGTCGTACTCGCCGGCACGCTGTTCGCGGGCCAGGGCTCGGCCGGGGCCACGACAGCGTGGGCACCTGATCATTTCAAGGTCTGCTGGACCACCACTCCATGCGATGTGTACGCCGAAGGCGACATCACCTGGGGCAACCGCACGGCCAATGTTTCCGTTCGCGTCGTCGGCCCCGGCGGCTACGCCACCGCGCATTTCGACGCCTTCGCGGGCAGCACGAAGGTGGACTCCCACATCTCCAACGAACCCGGTGAGCAATTCAACATCGGCAACCCGAACCTCCCGGGCGGCATCAACCGGATCAGGACCCAGGTGTGCTTCACAGCCATCGGAGGCGAGACCGGGTGTGGCGGCCAGTGGAACGACATCCGGGACTAGCCCCAATGCCGTGTAGTTAGGTGGTGTGGGGTGTTGTCAAGGGGCTGCTAGGCATGACGCAGCGGAGCCCCGGTAGACAGGCTTGTCCTCGCGAGACAACCATCTACCAAGGGGCTCCGCTGCCTGCTCAGGCTGTCATCACCCGCACGATCACCGTGGCCCCAGGCCCGTTCGCACCAGGTCATCTGGGCGAGCTGACCCAGATCGTGCCCTTCGACCTAATCGACGAGATCCTCATCGAAACCCGCGCTGTCCAGACCAGAGCCCGGGACCTGCCCTCGCGTGTCGTGGTCTACCTTCTGCTGGCCGGATGCCTGTTCACCATTCCCCAAGCGTACCAAACGACAGACCGCCGTCACTTATTTTACGTTGGCGTCGATTCACTGGCAGTGTACCGCCGGTTGTTGCGCCGGCGTGCTGCGCGCGTTGGGCGAGCCGTACGAGTGATTCGTAAAACGGTCGGTAGACCTCGGCGGTGAGGGCGCCGGAGTTGCGGGCGGCAGCCAGGGTGTTGAGCTCGCGCGCCGCCAGGCTCGTGGCGGCGTCGATCAGGCTGGCGAGACCACGCAGTGGGTCGTTGTCGGCGAGTGCCCGTTCGGCGGCCGGCTCCGGCCCTCACTGCGCGGGTGGCCTCCCAGTGGGGAGTCGTGCTCGGTGAGCTGTTCGCGAGCGGGCCTCGTCTGTCGTCATGCGCTGTCGATGGCGCGACGGAACGCTCGCGGTGCTCAAGCTCAGTCCGGATCGGGCAGTGTTGACCAAGCAGGTGGAGATGCTGCGCGTGTTCGCGCCATCGGGCCGGGTACCGGCCGTGTTGTCCGCGGACACGGAAGCCGGGGCGATGGTGTTGGAGGAGATCCTGCCCGGCACCGAAGCCGAGGACCTGCCACCGGCGTCCTTGCCGCAGCTGTGGGGAGAGTTGCTCGCCGCACTGCATGCCGTGCGTCCGCCCACGCACGGGCCGCGGGACCTGCGCGGCCGTGCGACGAGGCCTTCGCCCGGATCGGCCGGAGGCTGTCCGAACCGGCCATCGGCGCGCGGATCGACCAGCCCACGTGGCAGCGGGCGATACAGCGCTGCGCGGCGGTTGCTGGACACTCAGGCCAGCATTGTGTTGCTGCACGGCGATCTGCACCTCGGCAACGTCCTCGACGGCGGTCCGTCGCGGGGTCTGGTCGTGATCGATCCGAAGGCGTGCTTGGGTGATCCGTGCTTCGATGCCGTCGACTACGTGGTGGCCGGTGCCGGATTCGAGGGTGTCGAGGCCCGTTGTCAACGAATGGCGGCAACGTGTGGACTCGATGGAGACAGGCTGTATGCCTGGAGCCGGGTCATCGCGTCGATGGTGGCCGTCGCGCACCTCACCTATGACGGTCCGGAGCCGGCGATCGACGAACTACTCGCCCTGGCTCGGTGATCCACACGGATATCCCCTTATGCCGCTGACCGCGCGCTCACGTCCGGTAATGCCGATGTGTGGACGTTTGATCGCGATTGCCGGGCCGCAATCTGTGATTGCTCGGTCAGGCCGCATGAGCTCGGCGGTCCTTCGCGCGCGGCGCGCTTTCAGACCGGCGCCGGAGGCTCCGATGGCGTCCTGAGTGCGGTTTGCGAGCACAATCGGCAACCGGACCGCGGACACCGTTCGTCTCGCTCATCCGCCCTTGCTCAGGTCGGCGGGCTGCGCTGAGCCGCGGCCCCGCTGCTCCCTCTCGAGGGGGAGGAAACCCGTCCTGGCGGGGGAGGTACCGCAGCGCCCGGGACGTCAGGGTTGCCGGTATGGATACCACTGATCTCGGCCCTTCCACGAGGACGCGGCTTCCGGTGACGGCAGCTGCCGCGGCGAGCTTCGCGTTGAGCGTGCTGGGTGTGTACTGGCTGGTGTGGGACGTACCGAATCCGCTGGACCGTCCCGACCGGAAGATCAGCTCGGCCCTGTCGGCCTACCCGGACGGCTGGACCAACGGAATCTTCGCCGGCTGCGCCGTCATCGCACTGGCCGGAGCGCTGTGGCTCCTCGCCAGCCGCCGAGCGACGACCGCGGTGGCCTGGGTGGCCGGTGCGTCGATCGTCGCGTTGCTGATGCTGATGGACGGCTCCGGCCTGATCCTCGCCGGCTACCTCCCCGCCATCGTGATCGGTTCGGTCCTGGGTGCCGACCAGGTGAATCTGTCGGCCCTGCTGTCCCCGGGCCTGGCGCTGCAGGTGACCCTTCTGCTCACCGTGGCCGCGTTCGGAACGGTCGTCGCCGGGCGGGTGCGCCTCGGGCTCGGCGACACGGGACCGGCGCCGACGCCGGCCGATCGGGCGCAGCGGCTCGCCCGGGCGAAGGCGCGGACCCGGTTCTGGACGAAGATCGCGATAGAGGCACCGGCGCTCTACGCGCTCACCCGCGTGCTGATGTTCTTCTGCGTGCCGGGGTTCGACATGTTCGGCTTCGGCGAACCGATCCTGTGGGCGGGTCTCGGTCTGGCCGTGTCGGCCGCCGCGGGTGCCTGGCTCACCAGCGGGCTGATCCGGCCCTGGGGCGAAATATTCCCCCGTTGGATCCCCCTCTTGCGCGGCAGGCGCGTTCCCATCCGGCTGGCGGTGGTGCCCGGGCTGGTGGTCGCGGTGATGGTGGCGACCACCGCCAAGGACCTCCTGCTGACGTTCGCCACGGGCGACTCGGGCCTCGCCGCGGTGACCGATTGGCCGCTGGTCGCGCTGCCGATGCTGCTGTGGCCCTTGTGGGCCTTCGCCTTGGCGATGGCCGCGGCCGGCTACGGCATCCGCCGACGGCTGAGCGAGGCGGAACCGGCATCGGTCAGCCACAGCACTGGCCCGGAACCTCTGACATGACGCCGGCGGACCGGCGTAACGCCACGATTGCCGCGTCACGCGTGAAACGCGATCGACAACTGGATCACGGTCGTTGCCGGCGACCGAGCATCGAACGTGAGGACACCGTGGTGTTCACGGCGGGACGTTGGTTCAGCTCACGTTGGCCGCGGCCATGATGATGCGCTGCGCGGTCTGCGGTATGTCCCCACCCATGTGCAGGGTGTTCACCGAGTAGACCAAGCGGCGGGACCGGTCCAAGGTGGTGCCCATGCCGCTGGCGTACCCGGGCCGGTCGCCGGTTTTGCCCCAGAACACAACCTGGCCGATGGTCATCCGGGCGAGCCCGCCGCCGATGTGCGCCGGTACGTCGTTGCCGGGGTCGTCGTCACCGTCGTAGTCGGCGACGTCCGGGATCGCGAAGAGCTCGGCGGTCTGCGCCGGCGGCAGCAGCCGGCCGGACACCAGTGCGGTGAGGAACCGGTCGAGGTCGGGGGCGTTGGAGATCATTTCCGCCGCGGCCCACTGGAAGGTGGGGTTGGCCTGGGTGATGTCGACGTAGTCGGTGTGTCCACCGGTGGTGACCGCTTCGTACCCATGGGCGTGCGGGCCACGGATCTCGATGTCGGTGCCCGGTACCGAGGTGGCGGACAGTTGCAGCGGCTGGATGATCCCCTCGCGGATCGACGCGCCGTACGGGCGGCCGGTCACCTTCTCGATGACCATGCCGAGGACGAGGTAGGTGATGTTGCCGTAGTCCTGCTTGGTGCCGGGGGCGAACGTCATCGGCCGGCCGGCGGTAGCCAGGTCGATCAGCTGGCGTGGGGTCCAGGTGTCGAACCGATGGGCCAGGAACCAGGTCGGGTCCTTGTGGTCGATCCTGATCCCGGGGATTCCGGCGGTGTAGTTGAGCAGTTGGCGGATGGTGATCGGCGCGTAGCCGGCGGGCAGTACGTCGGGCAGGTAGCTCTGCACGGTGCGGTTCAGGTCGAGCCGGCCCCGGGCCGCCAGTTGCAGCACGGCGGTCGCGGTGAACGTCTTGGTCATGCTGCCGATCCGGAAGCGGCCGGCCGCCGGCACCGGCCGGCCGGAGTGGATGTCGGCGACGCCTGAGGTGCCCACCCACGTGCCGGCCGAGCCGCGCACCTGGACCAGGGCGCCGCTGGCCTCATCGTTGGGCAGCCCGGCAATGGCCGTGCGCATCGCAGCGGGGTTCAGTGGCGGCAGGGTGGAGGCCGAGGCTGCGGGGGCGAGGGTGGTGGCGAGCAGCAGGGTCCCGCAGGCGAGACCCATGGCGCGGCGTAATCCGGTGGAATCGCGAGGCTTCATGGTGAAAGCCTGCCGCGTGGGATAACCCCTGCCATCCGGGACAACCCCGGGGCCGGCCCGGAGATCATCCCCGACGGTTGACCCCAGGGTAGCGCCCGCCCGGTTGCGGCCGCGCCCTCTTGTTCTGCGCGCCGACAAGGTGAAACGCGCTCTTCTGCCGCGACAGGTCCATAATCGCCGCGTGAGTTCGATCATCGAGTTCTTCGTTGCTCCGGACGACACCGCCGCGGCCGGTGTCATGGAGCGCGGACCTGGTGGCAGCTTCGAGTCGGCGACCTACGGCCACTTCGACATCTGGTCCACCCTCGTGGAATGGGAAAGCATTCTGAGGAGCCGACGCCTCGCGGAACCCATGACCAGCGGCGGCCCGGAGGACGAAATCGACCCGGACTTCGTCAGCCTCGTGGACAACGTCAGGTCGTCGACGGACCGGGTGAAGAGGCGGCCGAAGCCAGTGGACGTCAGCGGCTGGTGCGCCGATGGTCAGTAGGCACGAACAGAGTGCTGTTCATCGAGACAGATACCTGACGGAGGTTCGATCATGAACGGCACCAGCGTCACCGGAACCCGCGGTGAACTCGACATCGACGGCCGTCGCCTGTCCTACCTGGACTTCGGTGGGCCCGGCCGCCCGCTGCTGGCCCTGCACGGCCACCTCTACGAGGGCCAGACGTGGGCGCAGCTGGCCCTGGCGCTGGCGCCGCAGTGGCGGGTCATCGCGCCCGACCAGCGCGGGCACGGCGATTCCGACCGGGCCGTCTCCTACACCCGCGAGGACTACGTGGCCGACGCGATCGCCCTCCTGGACCACCTGGGGATCGAGCAGGCCGTGACGCTGGGACACTCCGGCGGCGGCATCACCGCCTTCCAGATCGCCGCCCGGAACCCGCACCGCGTGTCGGCGATCGTCAACGTTGAGGGCCCGGTCTGCGATCTCGACGACGGTCCCAGCGCACTGTCGTTCGTGCTGTCACTGCCCTACACAGCTTCCGACCAGCAGAAACTCCTGGACGCCGTCGGCCCGCTGGCCCCGATGCTCGGCGACCAGCTGCGCCCCACCGCCGACGGAGGCTGGCGCCTGCCGTTCCACCCGCAAGACACCATCGCCTCAGAGCAGGGAACGCACGGCGACCACTGGGCCGACTGGACCGCCACCGACTGCCCCGCCCTGTTCGTGCTGGCTCGCAACAGCCAGGTCATCACACCCGAGGAAGGCCGGGAGACCGTCGCCCGCCGCGCCAACACCCACCTCGCCGAACTCGACGGCGACCACTTCGTCCACACCACCGACCCCCAGGGCTTCGGCGCCGCCGTCAAAGACTTCCTGGACACCCTCACCTGACCGCTCGAGGATCGGGAGGACCCTGCCGATCCCTACAGCCGATCCTGGTGGTGGAGTCGCCCGGCGGATAAGCCGGCCTGAGCGGATCGCCGCGATGGGATACCCGCAAAGCAGGCACCTCGCACATCCGACGAACCATTCGTCGTCGGCGACGCGCGGCACGAGTTTGTCGGCGACCGGCGATTCGAGCCGGTCCGCGTACCAGCGGTCGAATTCCGCAGCACTTCTCGTCACCCTCCGACCATCCCACACCTCCTTGCTGCCGGGGTTTGAGCCGGCCGTCGCCGTGGGTACTGACGGAGATCATCGCTGTCCCGTTTTGGAGGGTGCTCGTGCAGATCCAGGTCAACACCGACCACAACATCCACGGTGGCGAAGGTCTGGCCGCCTATGTGACCACCGACCTGGAAAACAGCCTGTCCCGGTTCGGCGGATGGCTGACCCGGGTGGAGGTGCACCTCAGCGAGGACGGGGGCGGGAAACCGGACGACAAGAAGTGCGTGATCGAGGCGCGGCCCGGCGGCAAACAACCGGTCGCGGTCACCCACCACGCGACCACTGTGGACGACGCGTATGCCGGGGCGGCGCAGAAATTGGGGCGGGTGCTGGATTCCCGGTACACCCGCGCCCACGACCACAAGGGCAGCGAGAGCATCCGGCACATGCCCCCTCCGGAGGACCCGGAGCAGGTCGGCGTGCTCGAGGACGAGCCTCGGGCTGCTCAGGACGACTGATCGATGCCAGTGCCCACTACTGCCTCGCGAGCGCCCACGGCATGAGTTTCCCGGCGAGCGCTTGGCTGAACGGACGCACCAGCGCTTGCAACTCGGCGCAGGCGGGCTCGCCGATGTGCGCGTAGGGGGTGACGCTGTTCTCGTCGGTCGCCTTCTCGACTTCCGCTCGGCGGGCCGCGCCGGTGGGCGTGAACGTCAGGGTGGCGTCGCCGGTGAGCCAGTCTCGCTCGCGGAGGTCGGCGATGGCCCCGTTCCAGTCGTCCTCGGACCACGCCCGGGACGTGCGCAGGGTTTCGGCGGGGACCGCACCGGAGGCGGCGTGGGTGACGAGGGCCTCGATGCCGCCCAGGCCGGCCGTCAGCAGGGCGGCCACGTGGGCGTCGCCGCGGTACTCCCGGAGCAGGGTCTGGGCGTGCCACAGCACCAGGTGGGGCTCGGCCGGCCACGGGAGGGCCGCATGGGCGGCGAAGAGAGGGCGGCCGGTGACATCGCCGGTGACCGACTCGGCGGCTGCGCGGAGGAGCGCGGCGGCTCGGCGCATCTCGGGTGAGCTGATCGCGTCGCCCAGGATGCCGCGCAGGGCCAGGTCGGCCGCTTCGTAGCGGGCGGTGAGGACAGCGGCCGGGTCCGTCGTGGACCAGGCCGTGGTGATCGACTCCCCGACGAGAACCGGGTTGAAGTTGTAGAAGGTCGCGACCACGACCGGCGCCGGGACCGCGCCGAGGGCCGCCGACCTCGACGCGAAGTAGCCGGCGCGGCCGGTGAGGCCGAGTTCCTCGTACTTGGCCGCGGCTTCCGGGGCGAAGTAGATCATTCCGTGGTATGGCTCGAGGAATCGCCAGGTCCGGCGCGCCGCTTCGATCACCGGGTCAACATACCATCCGGTCGGTATGACAGGGGGCTTTCGGCCGCCGCCACTCACCGTCGTGCCGGCCGGAAGGTCTTCCGGTACGCAGCCGGGTTGACCCCCACGGTCTGGGTGAACTGGGTGCGGAAGTTGCTCGGCGACGGAAACCCGACCTGCGCGGCGATGCGGTCGACGGTGTGGTCGGTGACCTCGAGGAGCTCCTGGGCGTGCCGGACGCGGACGCCGGTGAGCCACTGGATCGGGCTCTGCCCGGTCTCGGCGTGGAAGTGCCGGGCGAGGGTGCGGGTGCTCATGCCGGCCGCGGTCGCGATGTCCGCGAGGGTCAGCGGGCGGTGGGCGTTCTCCTCGATCCAGATCAGGGCCTTCTCCAGCGTCGCGGTCCGGTAGGTCGGGCGGTTGCGGAGGATGAACTGGCCCTGCCCGCCGGTGCGCTGGAGGGGCGCGACGGCCAGGCGGGCCGCGTCGGCGGCGACCGCGACGCCGTAGTCGCGCTCGACGATGTGCAGGCACATGTCGAGGCCCGCCGACGCGCCCGCCGACGTCAGGATCTGCCCGTTGTCGATGAACAGCGCGTCCGCGTCGACGTGGACGGCCGGGTGACGGCGGGCGAGCTCGTCGGTGGCGAGCCAGTGCGTGGTCGCCCGCTGCCCGTCGAGCAGGCCGGCCTCGGCGAGGGTGAAGGCGCCGACGCAGATCGACGCCACCCGCGTGCCCCTGGCCACCGCCGCACGCAGGGCTTCCCCGACCGCGGGCGGCGTCGGCCGGGCGGGGTCGTTGCGGCCCGGGACGACGACCAGGTCCGCCCGGCCCACCTCGTCCAGCCCCGCGCCGACGCCGATGCGCAGCGGGCCGGCGTCGACCATCGGCTCCGGGCCGGCCACGACGATCCGGTAGCCCGGGCGCCCGTCCGGCAGCCGGACGCGCCCGAGGGTCTCGACCGGCGTGGCCAGATCGAACGCGATCACGTCGTCCAAGGCGAGCACGACAACCGTGTACATGGGCCAAAAGTACCGCAGAGAGGCCCTGGCGAGATCCAGGTGCCTTTTGACCGGATAGCCAATTGCCGGTGACGCCGGGAGTGCGCAGCATGGCTGGTGATCACCACCCGCGAAAGGACCACCCATGCCCCACCCGCGAGCCCGGTTCGTGCTCTTCGACCCCCTCGACGCCGTCGCGCCGCACGAGGTCCTGTCCGCCGGGCGCGACTTCCTGGGCGGCGCGCTCGACGTCGAGTTCGTGTCCGCCGAAGGGCCCCGGGACGTCGTCTCCGGCATCACGCTCACCGCCACCGCGGCCCTGGATCCGGCCGCGCCCGGGTACGTCGTGGTGCCCGGCGCGGCCGGCCCCGTCGACGGCGACCCGGACGAGGTCGACACCATCCCCGTGCTGCTCTCCCGGTTCGCGGCGAGCGCCGCGGCCCCGCTGCTGCGCGAGGCCGGCCACTCCCGCGCGGGACGCCTCCCCCGCACCGCCGTCACCGGAGAACGGGCGGGCGCGTGAAGGCTTTCCTGCTGTCCGTGCACGTCCTGGCCGCGATCCTCGCCATCGGGCCGGTCGCGGTCGCCGCGAGCATGTTCCCGGCCACGGCGCGCGTCGCCCACCTGGCGCCGGACGACCCGCGCAAGAACGCCGTTCCCGGCGTGCTGAACCGGATCACGCGCGTCTACGCGGTCATCGGCATCTTCGTGCCGGTCTTCGGCGTCGCCACCGGGGCCGCCCTCGGCGTGCTCGGCGACGCCTGGCTGATCGTCTCGATGGTGCTGACCGCGGTCGCGGCCGTCCTGCTGGCCGGTCTGGTCCTGCCGGGGCAGCAACGGGTGCTCGGCACCGGCATCCCGGACCGGCGCCTGGCGATGTCCACCGGGCTCTTCAACCTGCTGTGGGCGGTGGTGGTCGTCCTCATGATCGTCCGGCCCGGCTCGACGACCGGAGCCGGGCGATGAGCCCGCGCCGCGCCCTGCACGTCCTCGGCACGGCCGAACTCACCACCCTGGCGCTCCTGCTGCTCAACCTGGTCACCGTCCACCACCGGACGATCTCCGGCGTCCTCGGCCCCGTGCACGGGTTGGCCTACACGGCCACGATCATCACGGCGATACTCCTGGCGAACGGCCGGAGCCAGGTCTGGCTGCGCGCGCTCGTCCCCGGGATCGGCGGGCTGCTGGCCGCGCGCGCCGTCGGCCCCCGCCCCGCACCGGGCAGCCCGAAAACGGGCTCTGGGTAAGGCCACTACCGGGCCCGGCCGTCCGTGAAATCCGAGGCCGGTGCAGCACCAGCTTCACCGGTCGGGGTCCGGCCGGACGGAGTGCGGCTTTTTGCCGTGCACGAACGAGGCGATGCCGTCGAGGATGCGCTGGAGGCCGAACTCGAACGCGTGCTCTGCGTCGTGCACGCCGTCGTAGTGGGTGGTTGCGGTGGTGCCGACGCGCACGGCCACGGCGTAGCGCTCCCGGTCGAGTACCCGGTCCAGGTGGGGAGCGAGCGTGCTCCACCACTCGTTGTCGCTCTGCCCGTCGGCCTCGGACCGTTTCTTCCACTCGAGGAGGCTCGCGGTCGCGTCGCGGACATACCCCAGGACGAGGGTCAGTGCGGAGTCCATCTCGACGTCGGTCAGTCCGATTCCCTCGACGGCGCGGAGTTCGGCGTCGTACTTGGCGATGACACCAGGCCCCAGGGGAGGCCGCCCGGGAAGGTGCGTCAACAGCCAGGGGTGCCGCTCGAACAGGGCACGGTTGACCCGGGCGACCTGTTCCAGGCGGAACCGCCAGCCGGCACCGCCGCTGTCGACGTCGTAACGGACTTCGGCGCTGACCCGGTCGACCATGATGTCGAACAGCACCGCCTTGCCGGGCACGTACCGGTACAGCGTCATCGTGCCCACGCCGAGCTGGTCGGCCACCCGCCGCATCGACAGGCTGTCCGGCCCGTCCGCGTCGGCGACTTCGATCGCGGCCGACACGACCTGGTCGAGGCGGAGGCCGGGTTTGCGGCCGAGACCGGAACGTTCCCGCGTGTCCCACAGCAGCTCGAGCGTGCGTGCCGGGTCACCGGGGCCGGTGGACGCGTCGGTCATGGACACCCTCCCTCATTTGCGTGTACCGTACCCGAATAGAGTTCGCGTACGACGTACTCGAATATGATCGCAGAGACTGGCGGGAGACGACGTGGTAGCAGCAGCGTTTCGGGTGGGACTGCGGGTCGGTGACGTGGTCGCCGCCGCACAGTTCTACCGGGGGTTCGGATTCGACGAGGTCGGCAGCGTGCCCGGCCCCGACGGCCGGCCCGTGATGACGATCCTCAGCCGCGGGGACGTGCAACTGATCGTCGACGCCCTGGTGGGCATGCCCTTCCCCGACAGCGAACGGGAACGCCGGACCCAGACCGGGCCGCGCGGCCTCGGGGTGGCCATCGGCCTCGGCGTGGACGATCTCGCCACGAGCTACGAGTACTGCCGGACATCCGGGTGCACGATCACCTCGGAGCCGATGGACGAGGCATGGGGCGACCGCGTCTTCGAGTGCCTCGATCCGTTCGGCTACCAGTGGGAGTTCTCCGAGCCCATCAAGGACTGGGACCCCGCTGCCGGCCTGGAGGCGGTTCAGGCGAGCTGGTTCGGCGACCGGTGAGCCGGCCGGACGCGGTCGATGAGGTGGTGACGATCAGCCCGGTCGGGTGGGTCGCCCGGCAGGCACGGCGGTACGAGGAGTCCGGGGGCACGAAATGGACCACGGTGCACGGTGCGCCGTGTCTGCTGCTGGACTACCGGGGCCGACGCAGCGGCCACTGGCACCGCACGGTGCTGATCTACCGCCGCGACGGCGAGTCGTACCTGATCGTCGCGTCCAACGGCGGCGCCGAGAGCCATCCGCTGTGGTACCACAGCATCACGGAGAACCCGGACGTGCGGGTGCGGGTAGGACCGGATCGGTTCACCGCCCGCGCCCGCACGCTGTCCGGCGAAGACAAAACCCGGGTGTGGCCAGGCCTGGTGGAGACGTTCGCACCCTACGACGGGTACCGGCGCTCGACGTCCCGGGACATCCCAGTGGTCCGGCTGCACCCCACCGGCCGGCAATAGCCCTTGGCGGCGAACGAGGAACGTGCCGGCCGAACTCGTTGGTGCCGGTCGGAATCCGGTCGTTCAGTCGGACAGGTCCCGCCCCCGGGCGCCCATTCGTCCGGCCGCCCGGCGGTCCGGTGGGCCGCCGGGCGTCGGCATCCGGCGATCCGCAGCGCAGTGCTGCGGGTCGTTGCGCAGGATTTTCCAGCACAGGTAAACGCAAACGCCGGCCGCTGGTGCACCTCCCAGCAACGTGGCGGCGATGCCGAGCGGGACCACCGCCCCGGCCGAGTACAGCGGCAGCAGTACCGCCGTGCCGATGGCGAACTTCGCCAGGAATATCGCCGTGCACACGTCATACCGCCGCCGCTGCCGGCGGTCGCGTCGCCAGGTCAGGCGTTCGCCGCGCACGGCGCCCATCACCAGCCCGATGATCGGCCGGCGCACCAGCAGGGAAACCAGGAACAGCACCCCGCCGATCGCTTGCAACAGGACGGCGGTCAGGTAGAAATCGACCGCGCGCCCGGTCGTTCCGGCCAGCAACGCGGACGCCCCGACCACGAGCAACCCGAGCGCCGGCTGCCAGACCTTGCCGCCGGTGCACAGCCGCACCACGGCCAACAGCACCACGCCACCGACCGCCACCAGCGCGGACGCCGGCACCTGCCCGGTCACCAGGTACGCGGCCAGGAACAGCGCCCGCGACGCGACGCCTTCGGCGACCGTGCGCCAACCGCCCACCGCGCCGAACAACGACAGCGACCTCCGCGTCAGCATGGCGAGACTCATGTGCTCGCCTTCGCGCCGGCAGAAGGGGAATTGCTGCGGCGCATCGTGTCCTCGTAGGCGCCGATCGCGTCGAGCAGGCCGAGCCGGCCACGGTGCGCCGCCGCCAGTGCCTCGCAGAGGTGGCGCGCGTCCTGCATCGCCAGGTTGCCGCCGAAGCCCGGGGCGAGGTGGATGGCGTCGCCGATGAGCGTCACCGGGCTGGCGGGCCAGGCCGGCATCGGCGGGATCACCCCGATGCGCAGCGCGACCGTGACCTCCGGCCACGCCTCGGCGACAACCGACCGCAGGGCCGAGGGCAGATCGACGGTCAGCTCCCCGGCCCGGCACCACACCGCGGCCGAACCGAGCCGCTCCTGCGTGACGGGCAAAGCCCACATCACGTAGTCGTCGATCCCGGCGACCGCGCCGTGGCGCAGGGCCGGCAGCCACCGCCGCCGCGCGACTTCGGGAGGTTCGGTGAACCGCAGCACGCCCAGCGCCATCGTCGTGCCCCGCACGTGTGCGCCGGCGGCGCTGTTGCCGATCAGGCCGGGCAGCCCGGTACCGAGCACGGCACGCAACGGAGTGGCACCCATGATCATCCGGCGGCCCGTGTCCACCACCCGCACGTCCGGCAGGTACCGGCGGCGGACCACCGAACCGACTCCGTCGGCACCGACCAGTACGTCCGCGGTGTCCGTGCGGCCGTCGGCGAACCGGACCCGGACCGTGCCGTCGGTGCCCCGTTCGAACCGGGTGAACTCCGCGCCGAAGCGGACCACGTCGTCCAGTTCCGTCAGCAACACCGCCTTCAGCAGCGGCCGGTGGACCTGCCGGCCCGGTCGCGCCCGGCCCGCCACGCCGCCGGACGGCAGCGTGCCCGTGACGGCCAGCTCACCGTCCACTTCGGACAGAGCCAGGGTCTGCTCGCGCGGCCCTCCCGTGGTGGCCTCCACCATCGCGACGTGCGCCGGGGGCAGGCACGCGCGCAACGCCGACGCCCCGCGGTCGTCGACGTGCAGGCTGACCCCCTGCGGACGCCCCAGCGCGGCGTCCCGTTCGTACACCACGACGTCGATCCCCGCCCGGCGCAACCCGTGCGCGAGGGTCAACCCGCCCAAGCCGGCGCCGATCACGACCACCCTCATCCCGCCACCCCATTCTTCATCGCCCGATGAAGAACACCGTACGGCGCGTTCGGGCAAAACTCCACCAGCCGGTGAAGAAAGCGGTGTTAGGGTTCGGTGGTCATGGCAGAACACGACGACAGCCGCCGCCCCGGCCGCTGGCGCTCCGGCGCGGAGAGCAAGCAGCGGATCCTGCAGGTCGCCCGCGAGCTGTTCCACCAGCAGGGCTACGGCAGCACGACCGTGCGCGCGATCGCCACCGCGGCCGGGGTCGACCCGGCGATGGTGTTCTACTTCTTCGGCACCAAACAAGGCCTGTTCAGCGCCGTGACCGACATGTCCGGCAACGTCCCGCAGGCCATCGAGGCGATCTTCGCCGGTGACCTCGACACCATCGGGGCGCGCATCGTCCGCACGCTGGTGGAAAACCTCGACAAGTCCGACCACATGCCACTGGTGATGCTGACCAGATCGGCGCCCACCGACCCGCGGTCCGAGGCGCTCCTGCGCGAATTCATCGACCGGGAGATCACCGGCCGGCTCGCGGCCCTGCTCGGCACGCCGGACGCCGCGCTCCGGGCGGCCATGGTCAACGTCCAGATCCTGGGTCTCGCGGTCGCCCGGTACATCGCGCGCATCGAGCCGATCGCGTCGTCCTCGGTCGACGAGCTGGTCGCCACGTTCGGCCCGCTCGTGCAGCACTGCCTGACCGGCGGGACCCGGCACGTCGACGTCCGGGAGCTAAGAGAGGCCGAGTGACCGGGCCAGGTGAGTGGTCCACCAGCGGAGCTGCGGGCCGGAGGACGTGGACGCTCGGCCGGTGAGGCCGGCGCTGCGCCGGAACGCGGAACCGTAGCGGGACTCGGTGGCGAGGGCCTGGTGGAGAGCGGCGACGGCGAGCCGGGTGTCCTCGATCGGGACGTCGGCCGCGTCGGCTCGCAGTGCGTGCAGCGCGTCGACGACCGGGGCGAGCATGCCCGATCCCCGATCCCGCCACCCGGCGGCGTGCAGCGCCACGGCCAGTTCGCCGTAGCCACGGCGGTAGAACGCAGCCAGGGCCTCGACCAGCTCACCGAGATCGGCGCCGCGGTCGAGCCAGGCGTCCAGCACTTCCGCCACTCCTGCGCGGATCTTCCGGCCACCGTGCCGCAACAGCGCTTCCAGGAGGCGGTCGCGGGTGCCGAAGTGGTGGTTGATCCCGGCGTCGGTCATGCCGACGAGGGTGGCGATGACCCGGACCTGGACGGCGGCGACGCCCCCCTCGGCCAGGAGCCGCTCGGCGGCGTCCAGGATCAGGCGCCGAGCTTCGTCGGGAGGACGGCGTACCCGCGGAGACGTCATGTCCCCCACCCTACCTTGACACCTCAAGGTAGGGTTTACCTTGACTACCCAAGGTAGAGAGGCGCGGCCGCCATGATCGAGCTCACCGGCACTCGAGCACGGCGCATCGCGCGCCCGGACGCGGTCCTTCGCGGACAGGAGGCCGGCGTCGGACCGACCGTCCTGCTGCTCCACGCCGGTGGCGAGCGGCGCCGGGTCTGGACGCCGGTCATCGAGGTCCTCGTCGAGGCCGGGTTCCGGTGCGTGGCCTTCGATCAACGCGGTCACGGTGACAGCGACGGCTCGCCGCGGGCGCTCGTGCCCTGCGCGGACGACGTCGCCGCCATGCTCCAGGCCGAACCGCCGGGATGCGTGGTCGTCGGTGCCTCGCTGGGCGGGCTCGCCGCCATCGCCGCCCTCGGTGATCCGGCGGTTCGGGCCCGGGTGGCGGGCCTCGTGCTGGTGGACGTCGTGCCCGGCCTGGATCCGGACCGGGTCCGCCGCTTCCTCGCCGCCGGCGGCGTGCTCGAGGCCCACGCCGAGCTCGTCGACGACATCCTCGCCCGGGTTCCCCACCTGCGGCAGATCACCGCCCGGCTCGACCTCCCCGTCCTGCTGGTCCGCGGCGGCCACGGGTCGCCCGTCACCGACGGCGATGCCGACCGGTTGCTGCGCCTGGTTCCGCACGCAACGGTGACCGGCATCCCCGGTGCCGGGCACCTCGTCGCCCGGGACCAACCGGTGGCGCTGGCCGAAACCGTCGCCGCCGTCACCAGCGAGTGGCCGGCGCTCGCGCTCCTGCGCGATCTCGGCGCGCGGCAGGTCGATCACCCCGGCGGCACCCTCCTCGACCACCTCCGGCGCGTGCACGAGCAGGTGGCCGGCTGGGGTGGGAGCCGGCGCGCACGCCTCGCCGCGCTCTGCCACGCCGCCTACGGCACCGACGGCTTCCCGCACCCGCTGCTGCCGCCGGACCGGCGCGCCCGCCTGCGAGCGGCCATCGGCGATGACGCCGAGGCCCTGGTCCACCTCTACGGCGCCTGCGACCGGAGCAAGACCTACGCCCACCTCGGCACGACACCGCTCCCCCTCACGAACCGCTTCACCGGCGAGATCGTCTCCCTGGCTGCCGACGACCTCACCGACTTCGCCCTGATCACCATCGCCAACGAACTCGACGTGGCCCGCACCGCTCCGCTCGCCTCGGAAACCCGCAGGGCCATCCGGGCCCTCATCGCCGCGCTGGGCGCCTACGTCCCCGACGTCACCACCCGAGCCCTCGCCGACCCGTCCCTTCTCTGACCCGGCACATCCACGATCCCGCCGAGGCCCGGACCATGCTCCGCGTGACCGAATCCTGCTACGCCGGGTAGCGGCCCAGCCGGCCTCCCGGCCACTGATCCCGCCCGAAACGGCCGGGCGTGCGGCGCGCCCCGCTCCCGCGGCCGTGTAACTTTCACGACCCCGGTGTCCTTTGTGGATCGAATCCGTGCCTTTGAGGTGGCCAAGCCGCCCGGCCCGGCGTCCGGGGCCCGGGTGGCCGGGCGCGTGGATTGACACTCTTCGCTCATCAGTTCAGGCTGACGCCACGCATGTTAGCGGTAACAGTCGTCTCGCTCACGGGACTGCCGATCCGGCCGAGCCACGGCGGGAACACGACGAAGTGGACCTGAAGCTGACTGGGAGAAGGTCGTGATGAACAGAGGAAGCAACAGCCACCGGAGCCGATCCCTGATCGCTCTGCTCGCCGCCGCGGTGACGTTCGCGGCGGCGGTGATCCTGGGGGTGACACTGGGGGCCAACCCGGCCCTCGCCGACGTCACCGGCGCACTGCACGGTGCCGGTTCGGGCCGGTGCCTGGACGTCCAGAACGCCAGCCAGGCCGACGGCGCCTACCTGCAGATCTACGACTGCTCGGGCGGTACCAGCCAGCAGTGGACGTCGACGACCGCCGGCCTGCTGACGGTGTACGGCAACAAGTGCCTGGACGTGCCCGGCAGCGCGACCACCGCCGGTACCCGGGTGCAGATCTGGACCTGTCACGGCGGGGCGAACCAGCAGTGGCGGGTGAACTCCGACGGCACGATCACCGGCGTCCAGTCCGGGCTCTGCCTGGACGTCAGCGGGGCCGGTACCGCCAACGGCACCGCGGTGACGATCTGGACGTGCCACGGCGGCACCAACCAGAAGTGGACGGGCCTGTCCACCACGCCGACCACGCCGACGACCACCACCCCCGGGAGCAACTGCTCCCTGCCCTCGACGTACCGCTGGTCGTCGACGGGTGCGCTGGCGCAGCCCAAGAACGGGTGGGTTTCGCTGAAGGACTTCACCAACGTCGTCTACAACGGCAAGCACCTCGTCTACGCGTCGAACGTCTCCGGATCGTCGTACGGCTCGATGGCCTTCACCCCCTTCACCAACTGGTCCGACATGGCTTCGGCCGGCCAGACCGGGATGAACCAGGGCACGGTGGCCCCCACGCTGCTCTACTTCGCGCCGAAGAACATCTGGGTGCTCGCGTACCAGTGGGGCGCCTGGCCGTTCATCTACCGCACGTCCAGCGACCCCACCAACCCCAACGGCTGGTCCTCGCCGCAGCCGCTGTTCACGGGCAGCATCTCCGGCTCCGGCACCGGCCCGATCGACCAGACCCTGATCGCCGACGGCTCGAACATGTACCTGTTCTTCGCCGGTGACAACGGGAAGATCTACCGGGCCAGCATGCCGATCGGGAACTTCCCGGGCAGCTTCGGCTCGAACTACACCACGATCATGAGCGACACGCAGGCCAACTTGTTCGAGGCGGTCGAGGTCTACAAGGTCCAAGGCCAGAACCAGTACCTGATGATCGTCGAGGCGATGGGCGCGAACGGGCGCTACTTCCGTTCGTTCACCTCGAACAGCCTGAGCGGCTCGTGGACCCCGCAGGCGGCCAGCGAAAGCAACCCCTTCGCCGGCAAGGCCAACAGCGGGGCCGGCTGGACCAACGACATCAGCCACGGTGACCTGGTCCGCAACAACCCCGACCAGACCAAGACCATCGATCCCTGCAACCTGCAGTTCCTCTACCAGGGCAAGGCCCCCAACGCCAGCGGTCCGTACGACCAGCTGCCGTGGCGGCCGGGTGTCCTGACGCTGCAGCGCTAACCGACCGGTATCCCCTTCGGGGAAGGAACCCCAGCCGCCCGCCGGCTGGGGTTCCTCCTGTACCGGGAGACGTCACGGCCGTCCGGCCGAGGTGATCGCCCGGGTGACCGCGGTGATCGCCGGCGTGGCGGTCCCGGGGAGCCGGGCCACGAGGACCCGGCGGATCTCCGGTGGTGCGCCCTGGACCCGCAGGGAAATCACGCCGGGCGGGACGACCGGCGAAAAGCGTTCCGGGATCGTGGTGACACCGAAGCCACCGGCGACCAGGTGCAGTTTCGTGAGCCAGTCGCGCGCGTGGTGGATGATGCGCGCCCGCCCCGGCAAGCCCGGCCAGACCCCCAGCAGCGGCTCCGCACTCGACGAGGGGCCGGCGATCCAGGGTGCGTCGACCAGTTCGTCGACGTGCACGGAGGTGCGGCCCGCGAACGTGCCCGTGGCCGGCACCGCCACGAGGAGTTCGGTGTCCTCGACGGTGGTGACGTGCAGGCGTGGCGACTCGCCGTCCGGCGGCCGGTGCGGTGGCCGAGAGGTGAGGACGGCGACGTCGATCGAACCGGTGCGCAACGCCCGCGCCAAGCCGGGTGTGGTGCCTTCGCGGGTGGTGACCCGGACCCCGGGCGCCGTCCTGGCGAGCCGGGCGAGCGCGGCGGGCAGGAGCACCGGCCCGGCGCTGGGGACCGACCCGAGCCGCACCAGCTGCGTACGGGGAGCCTCACCGATCAGCTCGCGTTCGGCCGCTTCGACCGACGCCAGGATCGTCCGGGCGTGGCGCAGCAGCGTCAGTCCGGGCTGGGTGAGCCGGACCCCGTCGGCCCGCCGCTCGAACAGGGTGGCACCGGCGCTGCGTTCGAGGGCGACCGCCTGGCGCGAGACCGCGGACTGCGTGTAGCCCAGCTGGGCGGCGGCCGCGGTGAAGCTGCCCGACTCGGCGATCTGGCAAAGCACCCGGAGGCTCGTGCTCGACACGTCCATGCCGACCACGCATAGCACAGATGCGAGATCAGCGCTTCTCGCATGCCCCGGCTCGCCCTAGCGTGCCGAAGGAGGAGACAGAAGGGCTTTCCCATGCGTGCAGCGATACTCACCGCGTTCGGCTCCCCGCTGACGGTCCAGGACGTACCCGCCCCGGAAGCCGGCACCGGCGAGGTACTGGTCGAGGTCCTCGCGACCGGTGTGCCCCCGTACGCGGCCGAGGTGTTCAGCGGTGCACGGCGCTATCCGCTGGAACCCCCGGTCGTGCCGGGGGTCGGTGGCATCGGCCGGGTGGCACGCGTGGGACCGGACGCGACCAAGCTGCAGGTGGGCGACCTGGTGTGGTGCGACCCGACGGTCCGCGCCCGCGACGACGCCCTGACCCCCGACATCACGCTGCAGGGCTGGAGCTCCCGCGGCGAGGGCGGCGCCCGGCTGGCCCGGTACCTGCACGACGGACCGTTCGCCGAACTCATGCGGGTCCCGACCGAGAACGTGTACCGCCTGCCCGCCGGAGCGGCAGCCGATCCCGCGCGCTGGTCCGCGCTGGGCGTGCACACCATCCCGTACGGCGGGCTGCTGGCCGGCCGGCTCGCGGCCGGGGAGACGGTGCTGATCAGCGGGGCGACCGGCAACCTCGGCAGCAGCGCGGTGGCCGTCGCGCTCGCCATGGGTGCCGGGCACGTGGTGGCTCCGGGCCGCAACCGGGCCGTTCTCGACCTGCTCGCCGACCGGTTCGGCCCACGGGTGAGCCCGGTCGGGCTCAGCGGGGACGAAGACACCGACCGCGCGACGATGGCCGCAGCCGCCGGCGGCCCGATCGACCTGGTGCTCGATCTCCTGCCGCCCCAGGCCCCCAGCTCGGCGGCCCGTGCGGCCGCCATGACCGTGCGCGAGTACGGGCGGGTCGTGCTGATGGGCGGCGTCGGCATGCTCGGCGGCGCGGATCTGGCCCTGCCCTACCCCTGGATCATGCGCAACTCGGTGACCGTACGCGGCCAGTGGATGTACCCGCGCGCGGCGAACGTCGGCATGATCCGGCTCATCGCGACGGGTGCCCTGGACCTCGACCCCGAACGCGTCACCCGGTTCGGCCTCGACCGGGTCAACGACGCGATCGCCCACGCAGCCGCCCACGGTGGGCCCTTCGACCGCACCGTCCTGACGCCCGAGGCCTAGACCGTCAACGCAGTCACAGCCGTGAGGCCGTCTCGATCAGCCCGGCCAGAACGCGGGAGCGGCTGTGCGCGGGCCAGACGATGTGGGTGGTGACCGGCGGGGCGTCGCTCAGGGGGACGGCGGCGTGCTCGTCCCACAGCCACGTGCGGGCGGACTCGGGGAAGACCGCCGTGGTGCGGCCGAGGGCGATCAGCTGGGCCAGCTGCGTCTGGTCGTGGACCTCGGGCCCCGGGCCGGGTGGGTAGGTGTCGTGGCGGGGCCAGCGGGCGAGCGGAAGCTCGGGGACGTCCGAGATTTCGGCCAGGGACAACGACTTGCGCGTCGCCAGGGGGTGACTCGCGGGCAGGATCGCCACCTGCCCCTCCGTCACCAGTGCGACGCTGTCGAACCCGGCGAGGGAGTTGAACGGCGTGTGCATGAGCGCCACGTCGGCGCGACCGTCACGCAGCATCGCTTCCTGTTCGCACATGCCGCTCGGCAGGACTTCGATCTCGGCGGCGCCGGGCTCGGCCGCGTGGGCGTCGAGGAGCTTGTTCAGCAGTTCGTGGAACGCGCCGGCTTTCACCGCCAGGACCACCCGGTCGCGGGGACCGCCCGGACGGCCGGCGCCCCCGGCGCGGCGGGTGCGCCGGACGGCGGCGGTCGTCGCGTCGAGCGCCGCGCGGCCCTCCTGCAGCAGGATCTCCCCGGCGCCGGTCAGCGAAACGCCGCGGCGATTGCGCTCCAGCAGGGCGACGCCGAGGCGCCGCTCGAGCTGCTGGATCGCCCGGGACAACGGCGGCTGGGCGATGCCGAGGCGTTCGGCGGCCCGGCCGAAGTGCAGTTCCTCGGCGACGGCGACGAAGTACCGCAGCTCGCGGGTCTCCAAGGTGTCCACGCCACAGCATAGCTCCCGGTGATACCTCCCGAGTATCACAGCGCACCGGATCGGTGTTGGCCGCCTCACCCGGCCGCGAACGAAGATCGACGGCATGAGCACGAACACTGTTTCCCTGCCCGGCGGCACCTGGTCACTGGGCGAGCTGACCGTCACCCGGTTCGGCTACGGCGCCATGCAGCTGGCCGGCCCCGGCGTCATGGGGCCGCCCGCCGACCGCGACGGCGCGCTCGCCGTCCTGCGCACGGCCGTCGACCTCGGCATCACCCACATCGACACCTCCGGCGCCTACGGCCCGCGCGTCACCAACGAGCTGATCCGCGAGGCGCTGCACCCCTACCCCGCCTCGCTGCACATCGTGACCAAGGTCGGCTCGCACCGCGACGAGCAGGGTGGCTGGCCCCCGGCCCGGCGGCCCGAGCAGCTGCGCCGCGCCGTCCACGAGAACCTGGAAACCCTTGGCCTCGACCGGCTCGACCTGGTCAACCTCCGCCTCGGCGACGCCCGGGGGCCGCAGCCCGGCTCGCTCGCCGAGGCGTTCGGCACCCTCGTCGAACTCCAGCGCCAGGGCTTGATCCGGCACCTCGGCGTTTCCAACGCCACCCCGGAGCAGGTCGCCGAAGCACAGGCGATCGCGCCGATCGTGTGCGTGCAGAACATGTACAACCTCGCCCACCGCCACGACGACCCGCTGATCGACGAGCTCGCCGGCCAAGGCATCGCGTACGTGCCGTTCTTCCCGCTCGGCGGGTTCAGCCCGCTGCAGTCCTCGGCACTGTCGGCGGTCGCCTCGCGGCTGGACACGACACCGATGTCGGTCGCACTGGCCTGGCTGCTGCGGCGATCGCCGAACATCCTGCTCATCCCCGGCACCTCGTCGGTGGCGCACCTGACCGAGAACGTTGCGGGCGCGGGAATTCCGCTCTCCGGCGACGACCTGGCCGAACTGGACGGGATCGGGGTGGAGCGAGGCGCCGCCGGCTGAGATTCTTCCGGGGCCGCCAAGCGGGTCCCGGCCGCCCCCGGGGCCAAGGTCGAGGTCCGGCGGGTGCCCGGCAGCGACGAGGTTCCGCAGGCCGGGCAGTGATCGTCGGGCGACGGACCGGGAACGAGGGCCGGCTCTGATGGGGACCGCCGATGTCGAGGCCGTCTGGCGGATCGAGTCGGCGCGGATCGTGGCCGCGCTGACCCGGTTCACCGGCGATTTCGGGCTGGCCGAGGACGCCGCCCAGGAGGCGGTGGCCGAGGCGCTGGTGTCGTGGCCGGCGGCCGCTCCGGCCAATCCGGCCGGCTGGCTGATGGTCACGGCCCCGCGGCGCGCGATCGACGCGATCCGCCGCCGGGCCGCCCTCCAGGACCGCTACGCCGTGCTGGCGGCCGACGGGGAACCCGACCCGGGAGAGGTCGATCCCGACCGGATCGACGACGACGTGCTGGCGCTGATGTTCATCAGCTGTCACCCGGTGCTTTCCCGCGAAGCCCGGGTGGCGCTGACCCTGCGCGTGGTCGGCGGCCTGTCCAGCGAGGAGATCGCCCGCGCGTTCCTCGTCCCCGTGCCGACCGTGCAAGCCCGCATCACCCGGGGCAAGAAGACGATCGCGGCGGCCGGGGTGCCGTTCGAACTGCCCTCGGCGGGCGAGCGCCGGGAGCGCGATCGCCGCCGCCCACGCGTCGGCACCCTCGGTCGAGGCGACCGACTGGGACCGGATCGTGGTGCTCTACGAGGCACTGGGCCGGGTCGCGCCGTCGCCGGTGGTCGAGCTCAACCGGGCGGTCGCCGTGGCCATGGCCTCGGGTCCGGCGCAGGCCCTGGCCATCGTGGACGAGCTGATCGCCTTGGACCGCCTCCCCGGTTCCCACCTGGCCCCGACCGTGCGCGGCGAGCTGCTGGCCCGGCTCGGCCGGCGTCCGGAGGCCCGCGCCGAGCTGGAGCTGGCGGCCCGGCTGTGCACCAACCAGCGCGAACGCTCGGTGCTGCTGCACAAGGCGGCCGAGCTGGGCTGACCACCTTCGGATGCCACACGCCCGGCCTGCGTTCGGCTTGCGCTGGACGACCTCGGCGAGTCACCACCACGCCGATCAGCCTCTCCCCATACTCAGCTCTGCTGCACGCCGGCGCCGGCTCGTCCGGAAACTGTCTACTGTGGACGGCTGGGTGCGGCTCGCGCAGCGCCGGTAGCGCGGGCCTCGGCGTCGGCCGCGACGGCCGGGTCATCCGCATGCGCGCCGGCGACACCGCTTTCCTTCAGTAGCGTGCACACCGAAACTTTCGCCGTGGGGAATAACCCCACCACTTTCCCGGCGTTTGGTTGAAGTTTGGCCGGGTGAAGTATAAGCTGCTGCCTACCCTGGGAGCGCTCCCACATGGACCACCACCGCTCGATCATCCGAGAATGGAGGCTCATTCATGCGTTCGCGCAGCATCTCCGGGTCCGACACCAGACGACGGGGCTTCGTCGCCCTGGTCATCGCCGGGCTGGCTTGCCTGTTCGTCGGAGTCCCGGCCGCTTCGGCGCACGGGACCATCGTCAGCCCCCCGACCCGCGCCTACCAGTGCTGGAGCGACTGGGGCAGCCAGCACACCAACCCCGCCATGCAACAGCAGGATCCCATGTGCTGGCAGGCTTTCCAGGCCAACGCCGACACCATGTGGAACTGGATGAGCGCGCTGCGGGACGGGCTGCACGGCAACTTCCAGGGCTCGACGCCCGACGGGCAGCTCTGCAGCAACGGCCTCTCGCGCAACAACTCCCTGAACACCCCCGGCGCGTGGCGGACGACCAGCATCGGCAGCAGTTTCTCGATGCACCTGTACGACCAGGCGAGCCACGGCGCCGACTACATCCGCGTGTACGTCAGCAAGAACGGGTACGACCCCACCACGCAGCGCCTGGGCTGGGGCAACCTCGACCAGATCACGCAGACCGGCCGCTACGCCCCGGCGAAGGACATCACCTTCAACGTCCAGACCAACGGCAGCTACCGGGGACACCACGTCGTGTTCACGATCTGGCAGGCTTCGCACCAGGACCAGACCTACATGTGGTGCAGTGACGTGAACTTCGGTTGACGTCGATTCCGGCGGTGCCGCATTGAACAGAACGCTTCTGTTCAATGCGGCACCGCCGTGTTCTTCTCTGACCGATCTTGAGCGTTTCGCTTCGGAACTCTGGCCGCTTCCCCCCGGATTCTGTTAACCAGTGTCTCGAACATTCGGCTGCGCAAGGGTGCTGATCCGGAAGGAACGAGCCGATGAGATCGCCGAACCACTCCGTACTCCGCAGGGCGCTGTCCAAGGCGCTCAGGCTCTTGGCGCTGTTCGCGCTCGCCGGCGGGCTGCTGACCGCCGGCCCGCCGCAGGCCCAGGCGTCCACCGCCGGGATCAAGGGCGTCAACTGGGCCGACACGAGGGACAACTTCGTCAACGGCGTGCTGTACGTGTCCGGGCTCAGTTCCACGGACACCTACAGCACGGCCGCCGCCACGGCGAACCAGGTGGTCGGTCAGCTGTACTCGATCACCGGGGCCGACACGGTCCGGCTGCCCATCAACGAGCCGACGGTCTCCGACTACTGGGGCACCTACACCGGGGCGATCGACACCGCGCTCACCAAGGGCAAAGTGATCCTGGCCTACTGGGCGTACACCGGCGGCAAGCCGACGGACACGGCCCGGTTCGAGCAAATGTGGGACAAGGTGATCGCGAAGTACGGCAGCAACCCGAACGCCTACTTCGAGGTCATCAACGAGCCGCACGGCTACGGCACCGGCGACCTGAACAACTTCTACAACACCTGGCTCGGGCGCTACCCCGGCGTGCCGCGCGGCCGGGTCATCCTCGACGGGGCCGGCCTCGCCCAGAACGTGCCCGCGGTCGGCGGCGACCGCCGGCTCGACGGGACGCTGCTGGCGGCCCACGACTACTCGTTCTTCGCGGGCTACGAGAGCGAAACCGAGTGGGCCGACCACATCGGCGGCTACATCGGCGCCTACGCGGACCGGACCGTCGTCACCGAGTGGGGCGGCCCGATGTCGCCCGGCAGCAAGAACGGCGTCCACTACAACACCATCGACTACAGCATCCCGAGCGGATCGTTCTTCGCCGACTACATCCGGGGCGTCAGCGCGAAGCTGCGAAGCCTCGGCGTGGGCAGCGTGTACTGGCCGGGCCTGCGCGACGGCGACTGGTACAGCCTGACCACCAGGACCGGAACCGGCTCCGGTACCAAGCTGACGCTGTCGAACCCCACCGGGCTGGCCCGGCTGCAGTACGCATGGGGCTCCGGCAACGGGGGCGGCACCTACGTCCGGATCGTCAACGCCGCCACCGGCCTGTCCGTCGACGGCATGGGCCGGACCTCGGGCGGCGCCAGCGCCGGCCAGGCCGGCAGCGACCCCGGCCGCTACGACCAGCAGTGGGTCATCGAGAACTCCGGCAACCGCGTGCGCATCAAGAACCGCGCCACCGGCCTCTACCTGGACGGCGCGGGCCGCACCACCAACGGCGCCGCCGTGAGCCAGTACGCCGGCAGCAGCAGCGGCAACCAGCAGTGGTCGGTCGTGACCGACGCCGACAACGTCCGCATCAGGAACGGCACCACCGGGGAGTACCTCGACGGCATGGGCCGCACCGGCAGCGGTGCCGATCTCGGCCAGTACGGCGACAGCGGCAGCGCCAACCAGCGGTGGCGCATCGTCGCCGCCGGCTGAGTCCGCCCCGGCCGGGCGGGGCTGCGGTCGCCGCCCGGCGGGGCTGCGGTCCCCGCCCGGCGGGGCTGCGGTCGCCCAGCCGGGGGGCTGCGGTCGCCGCCCGGCGGGCCGGCTGCGGTCGCCCAGCCAGCGGGGCTGCGGTCGCCCAGCAGGCGGGGCTGCGGTCGCCCAGCGGACGGGCTGCGGTCCTCGCCCGGCCGGGGAAGCCCCTTCCTGCGCCCCTCGCCGGATGTCCGCCCATCGCCGTCCCGCTCGGGTGTGGTGCGGGGCGCAGGCGCGTCAACCCGGCCGAGACCGGCACGAACGCCCCGGGAGCGAGCCGGCGGCTAGCCGGTCTCGGCTCCTCGACCGAAGGCACGCAGGAACGTGTCGACGATGACGTCGGCGGCCTGTGCGTCGCTCAGCTCGGGGAGTTCCCGCGTGGAGAGGTGCACCAGCTGCCCCAGCACGTTGCCCGGCCAGCGGGCGGGCAGGCCCGGCCGGAGGAACCCTTCGTCGGTGGCCCGCTGGAGGAACAGCTCGACTTCGTCGACCGCGCGCAGGCGGCGCGCCCAGATCTCCGGGTCGGTGCGCATCCTGCTCACCTCGGTCGGCCAGGTGCGGTTCACCCCGACGATCCCCTCGACGTACCGGTGTAGGGCCACCGGCACCGGCGCCTCCCGGAGCCGGGCGGTCTCGATCGCCGCCTCGATCGCGTCCAGCCGGGCCTGGTACACCGCCGCCAGCAGCTCGTCGCGGCCCGCGAAGCGGCGGTAAACCGTCCGGCGGTCCACGCCGGCCTCCGCCGCGATCGCCGCGATGCTCGTCGCGGGGTCGTCGGCGAGCATGCGGGCACCCGTCGTCAGCAGCAGTTCGAGGTTGCGGGCGGCGTCGGCTCTCACGCCCTCAACGTACCCCGCACTGTCGCCTTCGCAGCGCTAACCGCCACAGCAGTGAGGCGCTGGAGCGCCGGCTCAGCCGCGTTCGGCGAAGGCGGCGAACATCCCGGGCTCGTAGGAACCGCCCTTCTGGTGCACGATCACGGCGAGCCGGTTGGCCGCGTTGATCAGGGCCACCAAGGCGACCAAGGCGGCGAGTTGCTCGTCGTCGTAGTGCTCGCGCACGCGGCCCCAGGTCTCGTCGGACACGCCGTCGGCGGCGTCGGCGAGGCGGGTGCCCTCCTCGGCCAGTGCGAGCGCGGCCCGCTCGGCCTCGGTGAACACCGTCGCCTCGCGCCACGCGGCGACGAGGGCGAGCCGGACCGCCGTCTCCCCGGCCGCCGCGGCCTCCTTGGCGTGCATGTCGAGGCACCAGCCGCACCCGTTGATCTGGCTGACCCGCAGGTTGACCAGCTCCCGGGTGGTCTTCGGCAGCGGCGACCGGTCGATGACCTGCCCCAGGTTGGCGAACCGCTTGCCGAGCCGGGAGCCGGTCTCGGTGGTGAACAGGTCGATGCGGGGTTCCATGTCTGCGTCCTCACTGGGGTCGTCGGGCGGGAACGACCTAGAGACACCGGTGGGCCGAAGCTTGTGACAGTTACCCGTTCGGGTCGGCCACCTGGAGTTCCACCCGGTGCCGCAGGTAGCCGTCGGAGTGGGTCCGCGCGATGCGCACGGCCTCGGCGACCAGCGGCTGCAGTTCGGCGGGGTAGCCGGCCGGGTCGAGCGAGAGGCCGGGCAGCACGCACCGGCGCACGTCGAGATCGTCGTGGGCCACGAATTCGCGCAGTGCGGCGCGGTTCCAGCGGTCTTGGAGGTCTTCGAACGTCTCCAGCGTGGCCCAGTACCAGGCGCGGGCCGCTCCGGCGCGTTCCGGATCCGAGCCGGCGGTGAGGATTTCGAGGAGTGCTTCCTGCGTCCGGCGCGCACCGAACGCCGCACGCAGCGGCTCGACGAACTGCCGGTTGAGGCTCGGATCCGGGTCGCGGACGGCGGCACGCACGAGGGCACCGAAGAACGGCTCCGGCAGCTCGGCCGGGTAGTCGGAGTACCGATAGCCCAGAGCCACCCGCAGGGCGCCCCGTTGCTCCTCCTCGTCCGAGCCGGCGTCGACCGTCCTCGCGGGCAGGTGGGTGCCGACCAGCTCGAGCAGTTCGGTCATGCAGCGCCGGAGTTCAGCGGTCCCCCGGGCGGCGGGGCCCGGCAGGGCCATCAGGTGGGGCGGATCGTCGGAGCTCATCTCGTCCTCCGCGGCAGGCGGAACCCATCCTCGGATCATCTCCTCGGTCACCCCGGTCGTTACCGACGCAACCGCGGTGTATCACCGCCCGTCCCGCCGTGCTCAGTGGGGCGAAGGTGCTACGGATCGAGGAAGGGACCGACATGTTCGCAACGTTTTCCGGAAGCAGAAGCCGGCTCGTGCGCAGGTTGGGTGGCGTCACCGTCGCCGCCGTGGTGTCCGCCGCGCTGATGGCCGGCACGGCCGGGGTGGCCCATGCCTCCTTGTCGCAGGTGCAGGACGGGTTCGAGGTCAACCCGCAGAGCTCGTGGCTGGTGGCGACCGGCGGTTCGGCCTCGGCCGGGTTCGACGTCGGGGCCGGGACCGCCCGCTCCGGGCGGAACAACGGCTGGCTGTTCGCCACCAACGGCTGGGCGTTCGAGGGCTTCTGGGTGCCCACGAACTCGGTGCCGCGCAACGCCCAGTGCGCTTCGCAGTTCTCCATGCAGACCGCCGGCGGGGCCCAGGTCGGCATCGAGATCTGGGACGCCAACGCGCACCTGCTGTACAGCACCTACCCGTGGCTCAACGGCAGCGGCGCGTACCAGGCGGTCAACACCGCCCGGTGGAACCTCAACGGCGTCAACCCGGTGTTCGTCAAGGCGATCGTCGGGGCGAACGGCTCGTCCCGGTTCATCCGGCTCGACGACATGACCACCCAGTGCTACTGGTGAGCGGGCTGTACCATCACTGCCGATGAGCTGGGCGGGGTGGAAAGTGCGGTTGCGGGAGGTCCGCCCGGCGGACCAGCGCACCCTGATCGGGTTCGACCGCGACTCCGCCCGCGCCCACGATCCCCGGGTCGGCGGCTACCGCCACTGGGCGACGCACCGGGTCGTCGCCGATTCCGGTGACGACTTCCACTTCGCCATCGAGACACTGCACAACCGGACGCTGGTCGGGTCGATCTGGATCCAGGCCGACCCGGCTTCCGGCCGGTTCAGCTACGGCATCGGGATCGGGCCCCAGTACCGGCGCTGCGGTTACGCCGCCGATGCCGTCACCGTCCTGCTGGCGTTCATGTTCGAGCTGCGCCGCTACCACAAGTGCGAGGTCAGCATCAACGGCAGCAACTTCGCCTCGCTGGCGCTGCACGGCGAACTCGGCTTCCGCGAAGAGGGCCGGCCGCGCGACACCGAACTGCGCCGCGGGGAGATCCGGTACCCGGTGCTGATGGGGATCACGGCGGACCGGTTCGCGGAACACCAGCCGGCGTTCATCGCCGCCCGGGGTCCGGTGCGCCCCTGGCGGGGCCGGCATTGGCGGACACCGCGGCGAGGACGGCACTGGCGCACCGACCACCTGCGCCCGGCTCGCTGAGGCGGAAACCCCTACCGAAATCGCCGTCAACCCCTATTCCGAGCCCATTCGAATAGGAGCCGGACATCTTGACACGGTGATCTGCGGTCAGGCATCGTCGAGAGACGAAGACCACATTTCCGGTTCTTCCTCCCGCGTTCACGAACCCACGGAGAATGCATCATGTCGAAGATCAAGGTGACGCTTTCCGGTGGTCCGGCCGAGCTGATCGAGCGGCACCGCGAATGGACGGTCGGCAGCATCGGCGAAGTCGCGAAGGTCAGCTTCGGCGCCGGCTACGAACACTTCTCCCACGAGGGCGAGTTCACCACGACCACCAGCGGCGACCAGGTGCCGGTGTTCGCCTGGTGCGGCCGCACGCGCGTCGCGGAGTGATCCACCCCGATCTCCACCGCGGGGTGGTCCCGCTCCACCCGGGTGCCGCACTAGCTTCCTTTCCGTCGGAATCATCCGGAAAGGAAAGCCATGAGCGAAGTACTCGGATTCATGTTTCTTCGGTTCGCCGTGATCGGCGGCGGAATCCTGCTGCTGGTCCTGCTGCTCGGCGTGGTCGTGCTCGTCCTGAAGAAAGCGGGCCGGCTCGACCAGGCGAGGCGGATGGTCGAGCCCGTCGTGCGCGCCAGGCTGAGCCAGGAGCGGCGCGAGGACGACCCTAAGCCGTGAAGCCGCGGCCCAGGCCGTGCTGCACGGCGTAGCGCAGCGCCTCGATCCGGTTGCGCACGCCGATCTTGGCGAACGCGTTGTTGATGTGCGTCTTCACCGTCGCCTCGGCGATGACCAGCTCGGCCGCGATCTCCCCGTTGCTCAGCCCGGCGGCGATCAGGCCGAGCACCTCAGCCTCGCGCGCGGTCAGCCCGTCCGGCAAGCGGTCCTTTTCGCCGCCCCGGCCGGACAGCGCGGAAGCCACCCGGCCCGAAACGCCGGCGCCGAAGGTCAGCTGCCCGGCGGCCACGGCCCGCAGTGCGGCGCCGATCTCGGCGCGGCCCGCGTCCTTCGTCAGGTACCCGCGCGCGCCCGCGGCCAGTGCCCCGGCGATCGATCCGTCGTCCGCGTACGTCGTCAGCACCAGGACAGCCACTCCGGGGTGGTCGCGGACGATCCGCTCGGTCGCTTCGACGCCGCCCATCACCGGCATGGTGAGGTCCATCAGCACCGCGTCGATCCGGTCGAGCTGCCCGAGCAGGGCGAGCGCTTCGGCGCCGTCGGCGGCCGAGCCGGCCACCTCGACGTCGTCGAGCAGGCCCATGAGCGCGACCAGGCCTTCGCGCACGGCCTGCTGGTCGTCCACCACGACGACCCTGATCACCCGTGGCTCCCCCATGATCCCCCTCCCGCACCGGGACGCAGGCTATCACCGCGAGCCCACCGGAGGATCCACTGTGGAGGATGTGGTGGTGGCGCGGCGGGGTGCCACCGCCGCGCCACCGGCCCGTCAACCCGGGGCGACCGCCCGCCCCGTCTGCGGTGAAATCATTCCCGCGCAGAGCCCGCGCGAAGCGAGCGTCTGGGCGATCCTCGGAATGGCGGAAAGGGTGTTGTTCGGCCATTCGTGCATCAGGATGACCTGGCCGTTCCCGAGCCGGGCGTTGGCCTGGACGATCGCGTCGACGCTCGCGTTGTTCCAGTCCCCCGAGTCGACGTCCCAGATGATCTGGCGGAGGCCGTACTTGGCCTCGACCGCCTGGACCGTCGCGTTCGTCTCCCCGTACGGCGGGCGGAACAGCCGGGGCGTGCCGCCGCCCGCGGCCGCGATCGCCTGCTGGGTCCGGGAAATCTCGGAATCCACCTGGCTCTGGCTCTGCTGCGTGAGGTGCGGGTGGGTGTAGCTGTGGTTGCCGACCCACATCCCCGCACTCACCTGGGCGCGGACCTGGGCCGGGTACGCGGCCGCGTACTGACCCTCGTTGAACATCGTGGCCCGCAACCCGTTCTGCCGCAGCGCGTTCAGCAGGGCCGGGGTGTGGGCGTTCGACGGCCCGTCGTCGAAGGTGAGGCCGACGTACCCGTTGCAGGCGGCGGCGTGCGCCGGCGTGACGGCGACGGTGCTCGCCACGGCGATGGCCGCGGTGGCCAGGAGGGTCGGCAGGAGACGCATGGTCAGCCCACCGTCAGGTTGGAGTTGCCGCTGCTCTGGTAGCCCTCGGTCGCGAGGATCATGTAGTAGTTGAAGCTGCCGAGCCGCATGCCGGCGCGGCCCCAGGCGTCGAAGTGGTTGCCGGTGGTGATGGTGCCGCCGGTCTTCTTCTGCTGCCGGACGCTCCAGTACTGGTTGAACGTCTTGGTCCCCTCGACGGACGGCGCGTTGTAGCGGGTCGTCTGGTAGATGTCGTAGGTCCCGCCGTCGCTGGTCACGGTGCCCTTGTACGTCCCGGTCGGCCGCCAGCTGCCCCAGTTGTCGACGATGTAGTACTCGACGAGCGGGTTGGACGTCCAGCCGTAGAGCGCCAGGTAGCTGTTGCCGGAGGGGTTGAAGCTGCCGGAGTAGTTCACGGTCCGCCGGCTGCCGTTGCTCCAGCCCTTGCCCGCGACGAAGTTGTTGACGTTGCTCCAGTTCGTCCGGTAGTTCCCGCCGGAACCGAGCGTCATGGAGACCGAGCCACCACCGGCGGTCCAGAACGAGTAGTAGTACCCGTTGTTGTTCCCGGTCTGGTTGGTGGTGATGACGGTGTCGGCCTTCGCGACCCCGGGGACGAGCGTGGCGGCGAGCGCAAGCGCCGCCCCGGTGACGAAGACCCTGAAACGACCACGGTTCTTGGTGTGCATGCTTCCTCCTCGTCGAGGCTGGCAGGCGAGCCAGGATGGCGAAAGCATGCGATCAACGGCCACGGTGGGGCAATAACTTTCGGAAAGTTTCGATGCTCCCGCGGCGTGAACTCCCCGTCAACCCCTAGGAATTCAGGGGGATTCCTTTTTCCGGGAAAGCGTTAGCGTAGGCGCCACACTGTTTGCGGACAACGGGGGGTTCACACCATGAAACGCATTGCGGCGACGGTCGCGCTCGGGATCGCCGTGACGGCCTTGCCCCTGGCGGCGGGCACGGCATCGGCGTCGGAGTCGGTCACCTGCGGCAACTACGCGACGCAGGGGGCGTCCGGGCCGAACGCGCGCGACTACTACTGGGGCAACTGCGGCTCCGCCGCCACGAAGATCAAGGTCTATTCCCTGACCTACGGCGGTGCCTTCAAGACCCTGGTCGGCGAAAGCTGCGTGCCCGCGGGCACCGCGGCCCTGCTCGGCCGGACAACGCAGTACCTGGTGTCGTCCTACACGGGCGAGGACACCCACACGGCCTGCTGACCGGCGGGCGGGGCGGGGTGAGCCGGGCCGGCTCACCCCGCACTCCCCTACTCGCGCAAGCCGATCGCGTCGATCGGCCGGGCCCGCAACGCCACCGACGTCGCCACCCCGATCGCGACCATGCCGAGCAGGACGGCGCCGGCGATGATTCCCCAGTAGACGGACAGCGGTCCCGCCGGGACCGGGTTGCCCCGCAGCCCGATGTTGAGCAGCCCCAACGGCAGCAGCGCCACCAGCGTTCCCATGACCACCGCGATCCCGACCGTGGTCAGTGCTTCGAGCCGCATCATGCGGGTCACCTGACGGCGGGTCGTGCCCACCAGCCGCAGCAGCGCGAACTCGCGGCTCCGCTGCGCGGTCGTCAGGACCAGCGTGTTGGCCACCGAAATCGCGAGGTACCCGACGATGACGCCGGCCGCGACGAGGTTCAGGTAGAACTGCGCCTGCCGTTCGCCCCCTTCCGGAGCGGCGGTGACCGACGCTGGGGCCACCGCCAGACCCGGGTACGGCAAGGCACGCAACGCCGAAGCCACCGCGTCCGCGTCCGCTCCGGGCTGGCGCCGGACCAGCACCGAGTCGTCCAAGCGTCCCCCGATGTGCTCGCGGGCCAGCGCGACCGGCAGCACGAAGTCACCGAAGGCCAGATCGTGCGTGTACGTGGCGACCAGCCGCAGCTTCGCCGGCACGCCGTCGCCGAAGTAGAACGAGACCTCGTCGCCGATCTTCTTGTCCAGCCAATCCGCTTCCGCGCGGCTCAGCGCCACCGTGCCGCCGGTCAGGTCGGTGATCCGCCCGGCGTCGACGCCCAGCTCGAGGGCGGCTGCAGCCTGGTCGCCCGCCAAACCCTGCGCGGGCGTCCGCTGGACCTCCATGCCGTCGCCCAAGGACGTCGCGGTGATCACGGACGTGCGGACCACCGGCGTCGCCCCGGCGACGCCCGGGATCCGCCGGACCTCCTCCGCGACGCCGGGTGGAACACCACCCGCACCGGTGAGCACGTAGTCGGCGGTCGTCGACCGCGCCGTCTCCTGCTGGGCCGCCGCCGTGGTGGCCATCGGCCCGTAGAACGTGACGAGCGCGAACCCCACGGCCAGCATCAGCGGGGTCACCGCCGCGGCGACGCGCCGGGCGTTGGCCTGGGCGTTCGCTCCCGCCAGGTACCCGCTGATCCGCCACAGCCGGGCCAGCACGGGGGCCAGGAACCGCATGACCAGCGCGGTCACCTGCGGCCCCACCACGGCCAGCCCGACGACGAGCACCAGCGTCGCCATCGACGATGTCGCAGCGGCGATGTCGCCGTGCAGGAAGAGCGGGACGAGTGCGCCGCCGAAGCCGGCCAGCACCAGGCCCCAGCCGGTGAGCAGGCGGCCGCGGCCGAGCTCGCGCCGTTCCACCGCGGCCTCGCCCAGCGCCTCGACGGGCCGGATCGACGACGGCCGCCGCGACGCCGCCCAGGCGGCCAGGCGGGCCGCACCCAGGCCCAGCAGGATCGCGGCCAGCAGCGGGAGCGGGCTGATCGCCAGCCCGAAGTCCGCCGGGATCACGCCGATGGCGGCGAACGCGTCCCGCAGCCCACCCGCGACCGCCAGGCCCAGCACGCTGCCCAGCAGCCCGGCGACGAGCGCGATCAGCGTCGTCTCGGTGCCGATCAGCTTGCGGATCTGCCGCGGGGTCGCCGCGATCGCGCGCAGCAGCGCGAACTCGCGGCGGCGCTGGTTGATGGTCAGGGCCAGGGTGCTCGCCACCACGAACACCGCGACGAGCAACGCGAAGCCGCCGAACGAGCCGGCGATCGCCAGCAGCAGCATCCGCGTCTGGCTGACGTCGAGGAACTCGATGCTGCTGCGCTCGACGCCCGTGGTGACCTCGGCGCCGTCCGCGACGGCCCGCACCCGGTCGGCCAGTGTTTCCGGCGCGGCCCCGGGGTCGGCGAGGACGCCGATCGCGTGGGCCTGGCCGGGCCGGCCGGCCAGCTCCGCGGCCCGTTCCGGCGTGAAGAACAGCGCCGACTGGCGGGACGTGCCGTCGACGACGCCGCTCACCTTCAACGTCTCCGGCCCCGACCGGGTGATGATCCGCACCTGCCCGCCGATGCCGACGTCGGCCCGGCGCGCCAGGTCGGCGTCCAGCACGACCTCGCCGGCGGCCGCGGGCGCGTCACCGCCGCGCAGGGTGAACGGCGCCAGCACGGCCGCGTCCCAGTTGTGGCCGAGGGACTCCGGCCCGCCGACGACCTGCCCGTCGCGGGCGACGACCTGCGCCGGGAAGCTCTGTTCCGCCACCGCCGCGCGCACCCCGGGCACCGCGGCGATCCGGCCGGCCAGTGCCACCGGGACGGTGGGCTGCTCACCGACCTGCTCGGCGGACAGGGCGTCGGCGCCGGGCGGCCGCACGGTCTGGGCCCCGCCGACGACGACGGCCGCGGCGGCGTACCGCTGGGTGGGGACGCCGGCACGCAGGCCGGACTCCATGAGGATTCCGCAGGCGGCCACGAGAGCGGTACCGCACAGGATCGCGATGAAGGCACCGGCGAACCCGCCGAGCCTGCTCCGCATGGTCTGCCAGGCGAGAGTCAGCACGCTCACCACTCCCCGAGGTGGGTCATCCGCTCCGCCACCCGCTCGGGGGTGGGGTGCGGGAGGTGGCCGGCCAGCTTGCCGTCGGCCAGGAAGAGGACGCCGTGCGCGGCGGAGGCCGCGACCGGGTCGTGGGTGACCATCAGCACGGTCTGCCCCATCCCCTCGACGACCGCGCGGAGCAGGTCCAGCACCTGCCGCCCGGTGCGGGTGTCGAGGGCGCCGGTCGGCTCGTCGGCCAGCACCACCTCGGGCCGGGTGACGAGTGCCCGCGCGATCGCGACGCGCTGCTGCTGCCCGCCGGACAGCTCCGCCGGGCGGTGCTCCAGCCGGTTCGCGATCCCCACGCCGTCGACGACCTCCCGCAGCCACTGCGGGTCCGGCTTGGTGCCGGCGAGCCGCATCGGCAGCGTGATGTTCTGCAGCACGTTCAGCGACGGCAGCAGGTTGTAGGCCTGGAAGACGAACCCGATCCGGGTGCGCCGCAGCTCCGTCAGCTCGCGTTCCTTCAGCCGGCCGATCTCGGTGCCGCCGAGCAGCACCCGCCCCGACGTCGGCCGGTCGAGGCCGGCCGCGCAGTGCAGGAAGGTGCTCTTGCCCGAGCCGGACGGGCCCATCACGGCGGTGAACGTCCCCCGCGCCACCTCCGCCGACACCCCGTCCAGCGCGGCGACCGCGCCGTCGCCGGAGCCGTACACCTTCCGCACCCCGCTCAGCTCCAGCGCGTACGCGCTCGCTGTGGTCATCTCTGTCCCCTTAAGACTGATCTTTGCGTCGCAACGAAAACTAGGTCGCGCGCACCGGGACTTCGATCCCGTGGAGGGGTGGATCGGGGGTAGCGCCAGCACCACCCCGGGGGCGGGGATCGACACGGTGGGGTGGGACACTGCCGTGGTGACGATCCGCCTGCGCGAGTGCTGGTCGGCGGGGCGCTACCTCGTGGTCGGCGCCGGCACTTCGCTGCTGTCGCTGTTCGCCCTCGCCGGGCTGTTCGCCGTGCTGCTGCTCTGCCCGTTCGGCGTCGGGATCCCGTCACTGGCCCCGGCGATCCGGCTGTCGCGGTGGCCGGTCGGGGTCGACCGCCGCCGCGCCGCGCGCCGCCTCGGCGAGCCGATCCCCGAGCCGTACCGGGCCGGCTCCCCGCTGAAGGACCCGGCCACCCGCCGCGACCTCGCGTGGCTGGCGATCCACGCCGCGACCGGGATGATCATCGGTGCGCTGGCGTTCGGCCTGCCGGTGGGCGCGGTCCAGCAGGTGATCACGGTCTTCGTCTGGCCCCTGGTCCCCGGCGGGCTCGAAGGCTCGCTCGGGATCGTCGTCGACTCCTGGCCGCGGGCCGCGCTGAACCTGCTCGTGGCCGCCGCCATGATCGCGGCGAGCCTGCAGCTGCCGCGCGTCGCGCGCTGGCAGGCGCGCACCGCGCGGAAGCTGCTCGCCCCCGCCCCGGGGGTCGTGCTGGCGGACCGGGTCGCCGAACTGACCGCGACCCGGGCGGCGGCGCTGGAGGCGCACGGCGCCGAGCTGCGCCGCATCGAGCGCGACCTGCACGACGGCACGCAGGCGCGGATCGCGGCGGTCGTGCTGCAGCTGGGCGTCGCCGGCCAGCTGTACGACCGCGACCCGGCCACCGCGCGCGATCTGCTGGTCAAGGCGCAGGACACCGCGACCGACGCGCTGGCCGAGCTGCGCACGGTCGTTCGCAGCATCCACCCGCCGCTGCTGAGCGAACGCGGCCTGGCCGGGGCGGTGCGCGCGCTCGCCGAACGCTGCCCGGTCCCGGCCGCCGTCGACGTCCGGTCCGAGGCCGGCCGCCCGGCCGCGGTCGAGGCCGCCGCGTACTTCGTCGTCGCCGAGGCGCTGGCCAACGTCACCAAGCACGCCGACGCGTCCCGGGTGGACATCACGCTCGGCGGCACGGCGAGCCTGCTGTGCCTGGAAATCCGCGACGACGGCCGCGGCGGCGCCGACGAGGCCGGAGGCAGCGGATTGGCCGGCATCCGCCGCCGCGCCGAAGCCTTCGACGGAACCCTCACCCTGACCAGCCCACCCGGTGGGCCGACCGTGCTGCGAGTGGAGCTGCCATGCGGGTCGTGATCGCCGAGGACGACGCTCTGCTGCGCGAGGGCCTCGCCCTGCTGCTGAAGACGGCGGGCATCGAGGTGGCCGCCGCGGTGGACAACGCCGAGGACTTCCTCGCCTTCATCGAGGGCGACCGCCCCGACGCGGTCGTGATGGACGTGCGCATGCCGCCGACCCACCGGGACGAGGGTCTGCGAGCGGCCGTGCGCGCCCGCGAGATCCACCCGGCGCTCCCGGTGCTGGTGCTGTCCGCGCACGTGGAGACGAGCTACGCGGTCGAGCTGCTCGCCGACGGCGTCGGCGGGGTCGGCTACCTGCTCAAGGAGCGCGTCGGCAAGGTCGAGCGGTTCCTCGACGCGCTCCGGCGGGTCGCGAAGGGCGGCACGGCGATGGATCCCGAAGTGATCGGGCAGCTGATGTCCCGCCGCCGCGCCGCGGATCCGCTGGCCGCGTTGACCGCGCGGGAGCGTGAAGTGCTGGCGCTGATGGCCGAGGGCTACAACAACAGCACGATCGCCGAGCTCCTGGTCGTCAGCGACGGCGCGGTGCTCAAGCACATCAGGAACATCTTCGCGAAGCTCGGGCTGCCCTCCGACGAAGGTGCCGGGCACCGGCGGGTGCTGGCGGTGCTGGCCTACCTCGGCCGGGACGCGGGGTAGCGCAGGCACCACCCCGGATCCGGGTGCGGACGGCATCGTCTCGGTTCCTCTCCGGTCCTAACGTTCCTGTCATGACCGAAACCAACGTCTCCACCCGCACTTCGACCGCCGTTTCCCTCTGGCTGGTCCTCGTCGTCAGCTCCGCGGTCAACGCGGGCGGTCCCTTGGTGGGCCTGGACTTCACCGTCCGAATGATCGCCGGCGGCGTCGCGATCGCGGCGATCGCGGGGCTGATCACCCACTACGTCCGCCGCAAGCGCTAAGCCTCCGCCGAGAGGGCTTTCAGCAAGTCTCGCAACGCTTCCTGCTGGTCGGCCCGCAGCGAACCCAGCGGCGACCCGTCACCGAGCAGCTTCAAGGCCTCCTCACGACGCTGGAGACCTGCCGCCGTGAGGACGATCTGCTTGGCCCGCCGGTCCGTGGGGTGCGGGTGGCGCTTCAGCAGGCCGCGCTCCTCGAGGCGGTCCAGCACGAACGTCGCGTTCGAAGCTTCGCACGCCATGCGCGCCGCCAGCTCGCGGGCGGTGATCGGCTCCGACAGCTCGCGCAGCGCCACCACCTGGCTCGGGGTGAGCCCCATGGTGTCCGCGACCCGGCGGACGTGGCCGTCGAGGGTGCGCGCGAGCCCGTGGACCAGCTTGCACACGTCGCGGTCGATCTCCTCGCTCCCCATGCCCCGACTCTAGCGGTCATGGTTCGAGCTGTGATAGTTCTAGTTCGAAAGATATCAACTCGAACTATCTGGGGGTTCGCGTGGCCGTCTTTTCCCTGATGCTCGTCGTGTTCAGCCTCACGACCGGCGAGTTCGTGGTGTCCGGCATCCTCCCGGACGTCGCGGGCGGGCTGGCCGTCCCGCTTTCGGCGGCCGGGCTGCTGACGACCGCCTACGCGCTCGGCATGATCGTCGGCGGCCCGGTCGTCACGCTGCTGACCGCGCGGGTCTCCCGCAAGCCCCTGATCATCGGGCTGGTCACCACCTCCGTGCTGGCGAACGCGGCGTCCGCGGTCGCGCCGGGGTACGCCGTCCTGCTGGTTTCGCGGGTGCTCGCCGGCCTGGTCGTGGCGACCTTCTTCGCCGTCGCGATCGCCACTGCGGCGACGGACGCCCCGCCGGGCAAGCAAGGCTCGGCCGTGGCCAGGGTGGCGCTGGGCATGAACCTCGGCATCGTCCTCGGCGCCCCGCTGGGCACGTTCGTGGGACAGCACCTCGGCTGGCGCGCGACGTTCTGGTCCGTCTCGGCCGCCGCGGCGGTGGCGCTGCTGGCGGTGCTCCGGTTCGTCCCGGACCGGCCGTCGGCGACGACCGGTCCGGTGGCCGGGGAACTGCGGGTCTTCGCGGACCGCCGGGTGCAGCTGGCGATCGCGCTCACCGCGGTCGGCAACGTCGGCGTCCTGACGGTCTTCACCTACCTCGCCCCGCTGCTGACCGAGGTCGGCGGCTTCCCCGCCGGCGCCGTGCCGGTGCTCCTGCTCGGCTACGGCGCCGGCGCGGTCGCCGGCAACGCCCTCGGTGGCCGGCTGGCAGACCGGACGCTTCTGCCGTCACTGGCCGGGTTGCTCGCCGCGCTGGCCGGCGTGCTCGCCCTCGCCTGGCTGAGCGGCGGCAATCCGGTCGCGACCGTCGTGTCGACCGTCCTGCTGGGCGCGCTCGCCTTCGCGATCGTGCCCGGCATGCAGACCCGCGTGATCACGGCCGCGGGCGCCGCGCCGACGCTGGCCGTGGCGGTCAACGCGGCCGGCTACCAGCTCGCCGCGGCGTTCGCCGGCTGGCTGGGCGGCCGGGTCCTCGACGCGGGCGGCGCGCGGCCGATCTACCTCGTCGCCGCTCTCTTCACCGTCGCCGGGCTGGGGATCGCCCGGTATTCGCTGCGCCGGGACCGGCGGGCGTCGGCACCGTCGTGACGAGCGACGTCCGCAGCGGCACGGCCAAGGCCAGCGCCGCCACGACGAGCGCCGCGGCGATCCAAAAAGGACTCACCGCGGTCAGGAGCGCGCCGGCGAGCACGGGACCGGCCGTGGCGCCGAGGTTGAGGGCCGCGGTCGCGAAGGACCCCGCCATCGTCGGTGCGCCGGTCGCGAGGTGCAGGATCCGCGCGGTCGGGGCCAGCGCGATCCAGCCGGCCAGCAGCAGCGGACCGCCGAGCGCGACAACCTGGCCGGGCCACCGGTCCGCGAGCCGCCCCGCCGCCGTGACGCCGGCGCCAGGTAAGTGATGCACCCGGGAAGCGGGAGTTACCGGGCTGCCGGGATGACCGGCAGCCCGGTCCTGGACGCTTCGGGGCTCGACATGCGCCCGACCCTACCGGATCGGCCGCCGAACGGACGAGCCGTCCACTAAGGACGGAGACTGCGGAGCATCAGGTCGGCGAAGTGCGCCCCCACCTGTTCGCCCGACAGCTCGCCTTCGGGGTGGTACCACATGCCCAGCCGGTGGATGGCGCCGAAGTGGTAGTTGATCACCAGGTCGGCCGGGACGTCGTCGCGGAAGAGCCCGGCCCGCTGGCCTTCGGCGACCAGGTCCCGCACCCGCTCGTGGTAGGTGCGCCGCTCGGCCCGCACCTGGACCTGCTTGGACTTCTCCAGCAGCGGGAACGACTGGAAGAACACGGTCGCCGCGTCGAGGTCGGCGATGCTCGTGACGACGACGTCGGCGACGATCGCGTGCAGCCGCTCCGGCAGCGGCAGGTCCGACTCGGCGATCGTCACCATCCGCCGCGTCTGCATCCGCAGCATCGCGGCGTAGATCTCGAAGAGCAGGTCGTCCTTGGACTCGAAGTAGTGGTAGAGGCCGCCCTTGGTGACGCCGGCCGCTTCGACGATCTCCCGGACCGTCGTCGCCTCGAAGCCCTTCTCTGCGAACAGCCGCACCGCCGCCCGCACGACCTTGTCCCTGACCGTCATGGCGCCACCCTATGTGAGCGGGTGGGCCGGGCCGTGTCCACCACAGCCCGGCCCCTGCCTCACTTGCTCAGCAGGTTGACCTGCTCCGGCGTCGCGCGCTCACCGGCGTATGGCGTGATCGCCCCGGTGCCGCGGTCGGTGACAGCCGGTGGCTGGATCACCGTCGTCGTGGTGTCCGGGTTGATCTTGAACACGTACGCGCCGGTGTAGCCGGCGTGCGAGTCCTTCGAGAACCCGAACGGCGTCAGCCCGGGCCCCTTGAGCACGCCGGAGCTCATCGCGTCGACCACCTTCTGCCGCGTCGGGTCCGGCCCGGCCGCCTTGAGCGCCTGCCCGAACGTGTAGGCCTGGACCATGCCGAACAGCACGGTGTTGGTGAACGGCTCCTTCGCGATGTACTTGTCGTGGATGCCCTTGAAGTAGGCGACCCACGGGTCCGACGTCTGCGCGACGTCGGGCAGGTACCCGGTGCCGATCAGGCCGGCCAGCAGCTGCCCGCTGGAGACGCTGGCGCCGCCGCGCTTGGCGAAGTCCTGCAGCAGCCCGGCCAGCGTCGCCGGGTCCGCGCCGATGCTGCTGACCACGAACTGCGGGTGGTAGCCGATCTTCGCCGCGGCCAGGATGGCCAGCGCGGTGAACGCCGGGATGCAGGCGCAGACGACGACCTCGGCGCCGGCCGCCTTGAGCGCGGACAGCTGCGGCGTGACGTCGGTGTTGGCGCTGTCGTAGCCCTGCCGGACGACGGCCTGGTCCTTGACGAACTGGTCGAGCCCGGCCTGGGTGTCGCGGCCGACGTCGTCGTTCTGCGTGAAGTACCCGATCTTCTTGCCGGCGAAGTGGTCCTTGATGTACTTGCCCTGGACCTTGCCCTCGCGGGTGTAGTCCACCTGGTACCCGAAGGTCATCGGCGCCTTCTGCGGGTTGTCCCAGGCGAGCGCGCCCGAGGACACCAGCAGGTCCGGCACGCCTTCGGTGTTCAGGTAGTCGACGACCTTGGAGTGGGTCGGCGTGCCGAGCCCGCCGACGATCGCGAACACCTTGTCCTGCAGGACGAGCTTCTTCACGACCTCGACGGTCTTCGTCGGGTTGTAGCCGTCGTCCTCGACGCGGTAGTCGATCTTGCGGCCGTTGATCCCGCCGCCGTCGTTGATCGCCTGGTACACCGCGCGGGCGCCGGCGGAGATCTTGCTGTACCCGGGCGCGGCCGGGCCGGTGAGCGGCTGGTGGGTGCCGATGACGACCGTGTCTTTGGTGACGCCGACGGCCGAATCGGTGGCGGCTTGCCCGCCACCGCCGTCGCTCTCCCCCGCGCCGCCGCACGCGCCGAGTGCCAGTGTCAGGACCGCGATCCCGGCGACGGTTCTAGTGGTTCTCATGGATCTCCTTCTGCTCGGCGGATCGACGGAGAAGCCCGCGCAGCCACTGGAACCCGCCCTGGATGCCGCGCGGGAAGGCGAGCACGACGACGATGAGGATCACGCCGTACACCGCCAGCGGGAGGTTGTTGGCCACGTCGGTGTTCAGGTGCAGGACGTCGGCGAGGTCCTCGGACCAGGCCTGGAAGTACACGAGCGCGACCGCGCCCCACAGCGCGCCCCACAGGGAGCCGAGCCCGCCCAGCACCACGGCCGCGAGCAGGCTCAGCGACAGCGCGGGGGTGAACGAGCCGGGCGCGGCGGTGCCGAGCAGGAACGCCTGCAGGCCACCGGCGAGCCCGCCGCACACCGCGCTGACCAGGAACGCGAGGATCTTCGTGCGTCCGACGGCGATCCCGCCCAGCGCCGCGGCGACCTCGTCGTCGCGGACCGCGCGGAAGTCGCGGCCGAGCCGGCCGCGGACGATGTTCACCACCAGCACCAGCGCGACGAGCACGCTGAGCCAGACGATCCAGGTCTGCCACCGCAGTTCCGGGACGACGCCGACCACCGCGGCCGGTCTGCTGTGGACGGTGAAGCTCAACCCGTTGCTGCCGCCCAGCAGATCCGGGAACCGGCGGGTGAGCGCGGGCAGGCCGACGGCCAGTGCCAGGGTCGCCCCGGCGAGGTACGGGCCGCGCAGCCGGGCCGCCGCGGCGCCCGCCAGCAGCCCGGCGAGCCCACCGGCGGCCGACGCCAGCAGCAGGTCCGCCCACAGCGGGAACGACGGGACGCGGCGCACCAGCAGCGCCACCGTGTAGGCGCCGATGAACATGAAGGCGCCGTGGCCCAGGGAAACCTGCCCGGTGAGGCCGGTCAGCAGGGTCAGCCCGGCCACCGCGATCAGGTAGTAGCCGATCGTCGCGATGCGCAGGTTGGTGAACTCGTCGGTGACCAGGGTCAGTGCCACGATCACCGCGAGCGCCCCCAGCGCGGCCAGCGCGTGGACGAGCAGCGGCGGCAGGGCCCGGCGCTTCTCCGGCGTGTCCACCCGGGTTTCCGGGAGTTCCGTGCGCACGCTCATACCCGCCTCACCTTGGCCCGGCCGAACAACCCGGCGGGCCGCAGCGTCAGCACGACCACCAGGATCGCCAGCGCGGCGATCGTCACCATCTCCGGTCCGAGGTAACCGGACACATAGGACAGTCCGACGCCGAGGACGAACCCGCCGGCGATGGTGCCCAGCGGGTTGTCGAGGCCGCCGAGCACCGCCGCGGTGAGCGCGTAGACGAAGACGCCGTCCAGCACGTTCGGGAAGAGGAACGGCGGGGTGGCGAGCAGCCCGGCGAGCGAGCCGACGGCCGCGGCCAGCCCCCAGCCGGCGGTGAGCATCAGCCCGACCCGCACGCCGAGGGTCCGCGCCACTTCGGGAGCGAACGCCGCCGCGCGCATCCGCAGGCCCAGCGGCGTGTACTTGAACACCACCAGCACCACCGCGGCGATGGCGAGCACCACCAAGACCACGAACAGGTCGTTGGCGGAGAACCGGCCGCGGAAGTCGAACGCGTACGGGAACGCCAGCGGCTCGTTGGACCAGATCATGCCCGCGACCGCCTGCAGCACCAGCAGAAGCCCGAGGGTGACGATGATCGAGCTGAGCTCGGAGCGGTGCCGCAGCGGCCGGATCAGCAGCCGTTCGGTGGCGACGCCCAGCACGGTCCCGGCGACGATGGCGACGGCGAAACCGAGCCAGTAGCTGCCCGTCGCCTTCGTCACCGAGTACGCGAGGTACGTCGAAATCAACGCGAGGGCGGGTTGCGCGAAGTTCACCACCCGGGTGGCCCGGTAGATGATGACCAGGGCGAGCCCGAGCGCCGCGTACACCGCGCCGGCCGAGATCCCGCCGAGGGTCAGGTCGAAGAAGTCCTGCATACCGGACCAGTCACCTCCCGATCGGAGAAAGAGTCAGAAACCGAGGTAGGCGTGGCGGAGGCCGTCGTCGGCCAGCAGTTCCGCCGCGGTGTCGACCGCCACGACGCGGCCGAGCGCGAGGACGTACCCGCGGTCGGCGATGGACAGCGCGCTGTGCGCGTTCTGCTCGACGAGCACGACGGTGAGCCCGGTGGAAGCCCGCAGATCGCGCAGGATGCCCATGATCCGGGCGGTGATCAGCGGTGCGAGGCCGAGCGACGGTTCGTCGAGCAGCAGCAGGCCGGGCCGGCTCATCAGGGCGCGGCCGATGGCCAGCATCTGCCGTTCGCCGCCGGAGAGCGTCGAGGCGGGTTTGGCCGAACGTTCTTCCAGCGCGGGGAAAAGCTCGTACATCTCCCGGCGGGCGGCCGCGCGGTCGGCCCGGTCGCGCCGCCACAGAGCGCCCAGCCGGAGGTTCTCGTCGACGGTCAGCTCGGTGATCACCCCGCCGCCTTCGGGCACGTGCGCCACCCCGCCGCGGGCGATGCGGTCCGGCGCCAGCCCCGTCAATTCCTTGCCGGCCCAGGTGATCCGGCCGCCGCGGGCGGGCTGCAGGCCGCTGATCGTGCGCAGCAGCGTCGTCTTGCCCGCGCCGTTCGCGCCGAGCACGGCGGTGATCGCGCCGCGCTCGACGGTGATGCCGACGCCGTCGAGCGCGCTGACCGCGCCGTAGGCCACGGAAAGCTCTTCGATCTCAAGCACCGGGCGCCTCCTCGGCGGGGTCGCCGAGGTACGCCTCGGCCACGCGGGGGTCGGCCTGGATCTCGGCCGGGGTGCCGGCCGCGATCACCTCGCCGAAGTTCAGCACCACGACCCGGTCGCAGACCTCCATGACGAGGTCCATGTGGTGTTCGACGAGCACGACCGCCATGTGCCGCCGGAGCGAAACGATCAACGTCGAAAGCTCGGCGAGCTCGGCGGCCGACAGCCCGCTCGCGGGTTCGTCGAGCAGGAGCAGATCGGGGTCGGCCACGAGGGCGCGGGCGAGCGCGACGCGTTTCCGCACGCCGTAGGGCAGAACGCCGGGTAGCCGGCCGGCGAGGTCGGCGATGCCGAGCTCGCCGAGGGTTGCGCGGGCGCGGGTGGCCAACGCGGCTTCGTCGCGCGCCGAGCGACCGGCGCCGGCGAGCGCGGGGAGCAGGCCGGTCCGCGCGTGGCGGCCCGCACCGGCCATCACGTTCTCGAGCACGGTCAGCCCGGGGAACAGGCCGAGGCCCTGCAGCGTCCGGACGATGCCGAGCCGGGCGAGGTGCTCGGGGCGGTGCCGGACGAGCGGCCGTCCCCGCCACAGCACGCGGCCCGCCTGGGGCCGGACGAACCCGCAGACGACGTTGAACAGCGTCGTCTTGCCCGCGCCGTTGGGTCCGATCACCCCGACGACGGTGCCGGCGTCGACGCTCAAGTGGACGTCGTGCAGGGCGGTGAGCCCGCCGAAGCGCACGGTGAGGCCGTCGACCACGAGCAGGTCCTCGCCGGGCAGAGCCTCACCAAGAGGGGTCATCATCGACTCTCCCGTCTCTCCCGTCCCACTATGTGGACCAGGCCGTACCGCGCGGTCGGTATGAAGAGGGTGGGCTGCGGCGGCGGTCGTGTCAAGGTGCGAATCGCCGAAACCGGACCCGGCGCGGAACTTTCGAAGTATCCGGCGGCCGCGGGAAGTCCTGGCCGCACGAAGAAGGGCGGGTGCGCAGCTTCGCGCACCCGCCCTTTCTTCGTACTGCCGGTCTCCGCTCAGCCGTTGCCGGTCTGCGGCGCGATCATCGAGGAAGCGTCGATCCTCGTCTGGACGACGCCCAGCTGCCGCAACAGGTCCGGCACCCGCTGGATGCGGCGGGCGTCCAAAGTGGAGGCGAACGCGGGCATCACCATCAGGCTGGCGATGTCCTGGTCCACGCGGGCGTTGCGGACGACGAGCGGTTCGATCCGGGCGCGGTCCACCGCCGCACGCGTGGCGTTGAGCATCGCGCGCTGGAACGCGGCGAGGGTCTTCGGGTGGTCCTGGACCCACTTGGCGGTGGCGCCGTAGCCGGTGAGCGGGAAGTTCTGCGTGCTGCCGCTGGCCGCGTCGACCACCGGGTACGCGCCGGCCGTCCGGGCGGCCTGGGTGAGGAACGGCTCCGGCTGGTAGGCCGCGTCGACCCGGCCCTGCGCCAGCGCGGCGCTCATTTCCCCCAGCGGCATGGGGACCCACTGCACGTTGCCGGGGTCGACGCCGTGGTCGCGCATCACCGACCGGGTCAGCACGTCCGAAGCCGCGTTCTTCGAGCTGATCGCGATCCGCTTGCCGCCGAGGTCCTTCACGGTCTTCACCGGGGAGTTCGGCACGGTGACGACCTCGTTGCTGCGCGGGCTCGCCGAGGTGCCGTCGGTCACCAGCTTCACGTCCGCGGAACCGCTGTTCTTCGCCAGGAAGAACAGCGTGTAGGTGGACAGCGCGAGGTCGTCCTGGCCGTTCGCCATCCGGGTCAGCGTCTCCTGACCGCTGGCGCCGACGTCGGTCTGCACTTCGAGGCCTTCGGCCTTGAAGTACCCGCCCTCCTGCGCCAGCCACAGGGGAGCGAGGTCGACGGTGGTGAGGATGGCGACCCGGATCGACGGCTTTTCGACGGCACCGCCGCTCTTGGACCCGCCGGGCTGACTGCACCCGCTCAGGAGGGCGACGACGACCAGAGCGAGCACGGCGAGCCGGCGTGTCGAGGCGCGTTGGGGCATACCACTCCTCGGAAAAGAATCTTCAGACCACGGAATCCGGCTCGTCGAGCCGTGATTCGCCGGACTGTAGATGACGATTTCCGCGGCCGCAAATCGTTGCCAGTAACTGCCGGCGCGGTGATCACCGCAGGAAACAAACCCACGAGAACCCGGTACAGAGGGTGATCGATGTCCGCCAACCGGACCAGCACATCACTGCAGATGCTCGCCACCAGAGCGTGACGACGCCGTCACCCGACACATCCGGCGACCCATTCGAAAACGAATCGCGCACGTGCCGTCGAATAGCCGAAGACGAATTGCGCACACCGGCTTCGGTCCGAAAAAAAGGGCGCCCGCCGTTGGTCCGGTCAGGCCACCTTCGGCGTCGCCCGCATGCCGACGTACACACAGCCGGTGCCGTCCTCGAGGGTCCAGAACACGACCGGCAGCCAGTCGTCGCCGAACGCACCGTCGGCCCGTCCGGCGAACACGGTCTCCGACACGGCGATCAGGTCCGACTCGATCGCCGGCGCCAGGCCGGCCATGCCGTCGACGAACGCGTACCGCAGGTGCGGGACGCCGTCGCGCTCGGACATGGTGATTTCGACGCCCTCCCGCCGGTAGGTGCCCGCACGGTCGCCGAGGCGGACCGGAACCGGCTGCGCGGGCGGGCCGAACGGGGCGGGCATGCGGACGCCGGCCAGTTCGCCGAGCAGTTCCCGGAAGAGGTCCGAGTAGAGCCGCCGGGCTCCGCCGCCGTTGGTCAGCAGCACGGCCGCCACACCGGCTTCCGGGGCCACGCGCAGAAAACCGTACTGGCCGATCGTCGCGCCGTCGTGGCCGAAGCCGGGGGTGCCGTCCCAGTCGTAGAGCGTCCAGCCGAGGCCCCAGCCGTCGGAGTCCACCGTCCACTTGTCGGGGCAGTCGGTTTCGCGCCGCTGCATCGCGGCGACGGTTTCCGGGCGCAGCAACCGGGTTCCGTCCGGCGCGGTGCCGCCGTCGAGGTGCATCCGGGCGAGCCGCAGGACGTCGGCCGCGGTGGCGCACAGGACGCCGCCGTACGGCCCGGCCGAACGCGGCAGCGGGTTCCACACCGGCGCCGGATCGGGGTCGGTACCCGCGGCGCCGAGGTGCCCCATGGCGGCGCGGAACCGGAGCACCTCTTCGGGCAGCGTCACCGTGTGCGTGAGGCCGAGCGGCACGCAGAGCCGGTCCCGGAGCGCGGCGTCCCAGGTCTGCCCGGTGAGCACCTCGACGATCCGGCCGAGCACGTTGTAGCCGACGCTGCTGTAGGAGATGCCCGTCCCGGGCGGACAGTCGAGCGGGACGTCCGCGGCCGCCTCGACGTAGGCGGCGAGGCAGTCGTCGCCGCGCCCGGTGTCGTGGGTGAAGTCACAGGTGAGCCCGCTCGTGTGGGACAGCAGCTGACGCGCGGTGATCGTCTTCGACGCGCCCGCGTCGGCGACCGTGAAGTCCGGCAGCACGGCCCGGACCGGGGCGTCGAGGTCCAGCGCGCCCTCTTCGGCGAGCTGCATGACGAGGGTCGCGGTGTGGATCTTGGTGATCGAGCCGACCTGGAACAGCGAGTCGGTCGTCGCGGCCACACCCGTGCCGCGGTGCAGCACGCCGGTGGCGAGCTCGTGGACCTCGCCGTCGACGAGCACGGCCAGGGTGGCGCCCGGGACGTGGTGCGCGGCGCGCAGTTCGTCGAACCGGCGCTGCCAGCGGGCGGAGTCGAAAGTCATCGAGCGTCTCCTTCATGCGTACAGTGTTCCCTTGTTGCGCACACTGTACGCATAACTGAACGTCGTGCGCAAGGGGCGTACATCGTGCGCTACGCTGCACCTGACGAGAGGAGGCCGGATGGCGGCCGATGAGCAGCCCGTGGCGTCGGTGTGGACGCGGCCGCAGCGGCGGCGGGAGCAGCCGGCACTGAGCCGGGCGCAGATCGTGGCCGAGGCCCTCGACCTGCTGGACACCGAAGGCATCGAAGCGCTGAGCATGCGCAAGCTCGGCGCACGCCTGGACGCCGGTGCGACTTCGCTGTACCGGCACGTGGCGAACAAGGACGAGCTGCTCGAGCTCGCCGTCGACGAGGTCTACGGCCAGATCGAGGTGCCGGACCTCTGGGGCAGGGACTGGCGTGCGGCGGTCACCGTCTGCGCCGAAAGCGCGCGGGCGGTGCTGGTGAAGCACACGTGGATCGCCTCCGTGCTCGGCCAGGTCGGGTTGTCGTACCTGGGACCGAACGTGATGCGGCTGAACGAGCGCATGCTGGGCCTGTTCGAAGCCGCCGGGTTCGGCCTGGCCGAAGCGGACCTGGCTCTCAGCACGGTGATGGCGTACGTGATCGGCACGGGCACCACCGAGGCCGCCTGGCTCACGACGCTGGCGCGAAGCGGCCACACCGAGCAGGACTGGGTCGACCGCCTGCGCCCGGCGGCGATCGAAGCGACCAAGCCGTACCCCCGGCTGCACAAGCTGGCCACCGGGGCCGAGACCGACGCGGCGACGGCCCGCGGCGACGGATTCCGCTACGGCCTCGACCGCGTACTGGACGGCCTGGCCGCCCGCCTCGGCTGATCCGCGGCCGCCACGGCGGGCGCGGCGGGCGCGGCGAACCGACGCGGGCCGGGCGTGGCCGCGCCCGGGTTACGCCTCGGTCAGCTTCGACGGCGTCCCGGGCTCCTGCACGGCCAAGGCGGAGATCAGGTAGGCCGACCGCAGGACCGCGTCGCGCAGCAGGGCGGCGCTGTCCTGCGCCCGCGCCGGCGTGAGGACGAACCCGGCGCTCGTGTGCTCGCTCCAGCCGGTCATCGCCTGCGGATCGCCGAACCCGCGGATCGGGCACGGCAGCGGCGGTGCGACGGGCAGGTGCGCGTCGCTGCCCAGCAGGCTGACGTCGGCGCGGCCCGCCTGCTCCGGCACGGCCCGCGCGGCCCGGTCCGGCGGCGGCTGGTGCGCCACGACGAGTGCCCGCGAGACCCCCAGTCCCGCGGCCACCCGCCGCTGGGCCAGCCGGTAGGCGACCAGTGCGCCGAGCCCGGCGCCGAACAGCACGTGCGGGCTCTCGAGGACCTCGGCCAGTTCCGCGGCCAACGCCTCGACCAGCAGCCACATGTCCCGGTACGGGTGCTCGTCGCAGCGTCCGCCCCGCCCGGGCAGCTCCACGACCTGCACGGCGATCCTCGGATCGCGCCAGGCGCGGTAGCGGCCGGCGGCTTCCCCGGCGTCCGGGAAACAGACGAACAACAGGCGCTCGACGTCGTCTCTGTCCACCCGTGGCCTCCCTTCCTGCCCGCCGGCGGTTGCCAATCCGGCCGAAAGCAGGCGGACACGGCCTGGAGCCGGCCCGCTCACCGGCACCTTCCGCCGTGACTGCCGGTCGGATTGGCAACCACCGGCACAGTAGGGTCGACCACAGCACTTCCGTTCCGCTTCGGTCCGCCTTCCGGGGGGCAATACGTGCGCTACCGCCTGCTCGGACCGGTCACGGTCCTCGGCGACACGGGCGCGATCCGCCCCGGTGGCCAGAAACAGACCTCCGTGCTGGCCGCGCTGCTGCTGAACCCCAACCGCGTGGTCACCGAAGACCGCCTCATCGACCTGACCTGGGGCGAAAACGCGCCGCCGAGCGTCCGCGGGCGGCTGCAGGTGCACATCTCGGAACTGCGGAAGCTCCTCGGCCGCGACGTCATCGTGCGGCGCGCGCCCGGTTACCTCATCGAGGTCGCCCCCGGCGACCGCGACCTCGACGTGTTCGACGACGAGGTCGCCAAGGCCAGGGCCACTTCCGGGCCGGACGCCGTCGCCCACCTGCGGGCCGCGCTGGCGCTGTGGGAGGGCACCCCGCTCGGCGGGGTCAGCGAGGCGCTGGCCGAGCACGAGGGCCCGGTGCTGGCCGAACGCCGGCTCGTCGTGCTGGAGGAGCTGTACGAGCAGGAGCTGGCTTCGGGACGGCACGGCGAGGTGGCCGGGGAACTGCGGCGGCTCGTCGACGAACACCCGTTCCGCGAGCGCCTGCGGGCCGCGCTGATGCTCGCGCTGCACCGCTGCGGCCGCACCCCGGAAGCACTCGAGACGTACACGCGGGCGCACGACCTGCTGGTCGACGAACTGGGCATCGAACCCGGCCAGGCCCTGCAGGACCTGCGGATGCGGATCCTGCGCGGCGAAGGCGAACCGGCGCCGCCCACCGCCGCCCCGGTCACGCCGCGGCCCGCCGAACTGCCGCTGGACGTCCGCGGGTTCGCCGGCCGGGCGCCGGAGCTGGCCACGCTCGACGAACCCGGGGACGTCTGGGTGATCACCGGTACCGCCGGCGTCGGCAAGACCGCGCTGGCCGTGCACTGGGCCCACACCGCGCGGGCGCGCTACCCCGACGGCCAGCTGTACGTGAACCTGCGCGGCTTCGACGCCGACGACGAGCCGCTCACCCCCGCGGTCGCGCTCGCGCAGCTGCTGCGGACCCTCGGCGTCGACCTGCGGGACGTGCCGCCGGGCGTCGACGACCAGAGCAAGCTCTACCGGTCGCTGCTGGCCGACCGGCAGGCCCTGGTGGTGCTGGACAACGCCCGCGACACCGCCCAGGTGCTGCCGCTGCTGCCGTCGTCGGGCCGGGTGCTGGTGACCAGCCGCCACCGGCTCGACGAGCTGGTCGCCCGCGTCGGCGCGCGGTCGCTGGGCCTGGCGCAGCTGCGTGAGGACGACTCCCGGGCGCTGCTGACCGCCCTGCTCGGCGACCGGACCGCCGCCGAGCCCGAGGCCGCGGCCGAGCTGGCCCGTCTCTGCGGCCACCACCCCCTGGCCCTGCGGATCGCCGCGGCGAACACCGGGGTCGCCAGCATCGGCGAGCTGGTCGACGAGCTGCGCGGGGATCCCCTGGCCCACCTCGGCTTCGACGGGGCCGGGGAAAGCGCCGTCGCCAAGGCGTTTTCGGTGTCCTACCAGGCGCTGCCACCAGGGCTGCGGCAGGCGTTCCGGCTGCTCGCGCTGGTGCCGGGGGCCGACTTCACGGCGGTCGCCGCGGCGGCCCTGCTGGACGTGCCGGCCGTGGAGGCGACCCGGCGGCTGCGCGGGCTGACCGCGGCGAACCTCCTCGAGGCGCACTCGCCCCGCCGCTACCGGTTCCACGACCTCGCCCGGCGCTACGCCGAGCAGTGTGTCCGCGCCGAGGAGGACGAACCCGCGCGGGACCGGGCGTGGGAACGGCTGTTCACCGGCTACTGCGCGGCCGCGGACGCCGCCGTCGCGCTGCTCGGCGCGCGGATCGTGGCGCTGCCCCGCGAAGACGCGCCGTCGGCGCCGAGCCCGGTCGTCTTCGCCGGCGCGGCCGAAGCCGTGGCCTGGCTGGACGTCGAGGTGCCGAACCTCTCGGCGGCGCTGCGGCAGGCCGCGACGCGCGGGCCGTACCCCGGCGCCTGGTACCTCGCCGACGCGTTGCGGCGGTTCTTCCACGACCACGGCCGCCGCGCGGAATGGCTCGAGCTGGCCCCGATCGTGCTGCGGGCGGCGCAGGACCACGGCGCCCAGCCCGCCGAAGCGCTGGTGCACCTGTCCATCGGCGGCGCGTACTTCCGCGAAGGCCAGCACGAAGCCGGCATCCGGCACTCGGAGAAGGCGGTGCTGGCCAGCCGGGCGTGCGGGTGGCGGCAGTGCGAGGCCACGGCGGTGGCGAACCTCGGCGCGATGCTGGAGTGGACCGGCCGGCTCTCGGAGGCCGTCGAGCACAGCCGTCGCGCGATCCAGCTGTTCCGCGAGCTGGCCAACCGGTCGGGCGAAGCCCTCGCACTCAATTCGCTCAGCTGCCACTACCGGCAGCTGGGCCGGCTGGAGCAGGCCGAGGACTGCCTGGTCGAGGCGATCGCGCTGGCCCGCAAGGAGGACCTCGCGTTCTGGGAGGCCGCCAACCTCGCCGACCTCGGCTGGGTGCTGCTCGCCACCGGGCGGCTGGCGGAGTCCGGGGAGGTCCTCGACCAGGCGTTGCAGGCCTTCCGCGCCATCGGGTCCAGCTTCGGCGAGGCCACCGCGCTGAACGTCGTGAGCGCGCTGCAGATCGCCCGCGGCGAGCACGCCTCGGCGGCACGGACGGCGGAAGGGGCCCTCGAGTGCGTCCGCCGCGACGGCGACCGGCAGGTCGAAGCCGCCGCGCTGATCGCGCTCGGCCGGGCGGAAGAGAGCCGGGGCGACCTCGACGCCGCGGAACGCGTCCTGCGCGAGGCCAGGGAGCTGACCGCGGAGTCGGGACTGCGGGGCCAGCTGGCCGAAGCGGCCGCGACGCTGGCGCGGGTCCTCGCCGCCGGCGGGCGCGCGGCCGAAGCGGGCGAACACGCGCGCACGGCGCTCGACGCGGCCCGGGCGGGCGGGTTCCGCCTGGTCGAAGCGGAGGCGCTGCTGGGACTGGCGGCGGTCGAAGCGGCGACGGGCCGGTCGACGCTGGCCGGCGGAACGGCCCGGGAGTCCCGCGCGCTCTACCGCGCCGTCGGGCACGTCACGGGCGAGTCCCTCGCCGCGGACTTCCTGGCCCACCTCGACGACCGTGCCCCAGGCTGAGCCGCAGCCACCGCCACGCCATCGGGCACCTCACAAGGGGAAGTCCTCGCTGCGAATTTCCTGGCCCACTTCGACCACCGCACCCCGCGAATTTCCTGGCCCACCTCAACGACCGCACCCCAGGCTGAGCCGCGCCGGGTGTTACCTCCGTGCCCGCGGCGCGACATACTGAAGCCATGCCCCGTCCGAAACACGTCCCCGCGAGCGATCTGCGCCTCCCGGACGCGCTGCAGCCGGGGCGGCCGAAGGGCGATCAGCTCCGCGAAATCCTGGAAACCGTCGCGAACGAGGTCGGTCCCGGCCGGCTGATGCCGTCGGAGCGGTTCCTCGCCGAGCACTTCCAGGTCGCGCGCGGCACCGTGCGGCAGGAGGTCAACCGGCTCGTCGCGGACGGCGTCCTGTACCGCCAGCACGGGACCGCGACGTTCACCGCGGAACGGCAGACGGCGCACATCGACATGCTGACCTCGTTCACCGAGGACATGCAGGCCCGCGGGGTGGTGCCGAAGACGAAGGTGCTGCACGCGGAGGTGGAGAGCGCGGGCCCGCGCATCGCGGGGCGGCTGAACGTGCCGCCGGGCGCCCGGGTGTTCCGGCTGGAGCGGCTCCGCTACGTCGAGGACGAGCCGTTCGCGGTGGAGCGCACCAACCTGTCCGTCGACCGGTTCCCGGACATCGAGCTGTTCGACTGGGAAACCCAGTCCCTGCACCGGACGATCGAGGAACGCTGGGGCGTGCGCGCCGAGTGGAACGACACGGCGATCTCCGCGGTGCTGCCGAACGGCCACGACGCGGCGTTGCTCGGCATCGAAGCCACTCAGCCGTGCCTGATCATCGAAGGCACGCTGCACGACCAGAGCGGCGGCGTCATCGAAGCGGGCCGGTCGCTGTACCGGGCGGACCGCTACACGGTGTTCACGCAGGCTCGGCGCAGCCCGGCCTCCTGAGCGGGGCGACCGCTCACTCACGGCAGCAGCTGAGCTGGTGCGCCCGCAACACCTTCAGGCAGTGCTCCACCAGCACGTCCGCGGCCTCCGGGCCGAACAGCGTCACGTACGACTCGTAGATCCCGTCGCGGTGTCCCTCGGCGTCCGGCAGGTAGCCCAGGTACCCGTCGGTGTAGCCGATCACCCGCGTGTGCCGGAACGGGCTCCCCCGCCGGATCCGCAGCCCCAGCGACGCGAACAGCTCGAACGGCGTGTGCAGCCAGGCGATCTCCCCGAGTGACACCACGCTGACCGGCACCTCGGCGCAGCCGGTCGGCCGGCCGCCCGCCGCCATCGTCGCCAGCATCGCGCAGCCCTCGTAGCGGGTCTGCGCGATCCGGACCGCCGGGTGGTCCTCGCCGTGGTGGGCCAGCTCGCGCTGCCACTCCGTCTCCGCCGCCTGCCGCAGCTCCAGGCTGTCCTCCAGCGAAGGCACGTCGCGGTAGGGCAGGTGCAGCGTGGACCGGGTCAGCTGGACCGGGCCGGCGGCCGCGAGCGGTGAAGCCACCGCCGCGAGCGTGCGCGCGATCGACGTCGCGAGGTGGCCGCCGAGCGTGCGGACCTCGGCGTGGTCGCGGCCGCGGCGGACGAACCGCGAGCTCGCGTCCCCCGCGGCGCCCTGCAGGAAAGCCGCGATGGGCTGCCCGGTCAGCGTGGCCAGCTCGCGGCGGGTCGCACCCGGCCAGTCCGCCGACCAGGCGAGGTTGTCGGGGCCGAGCACCGTGGGGTGGCTGGCGTAGTCGAACAGCAGCGCGGCCGGGGTGCCGTCGTCGCGACGCAGCTCGAGCACGCCGAACGACGTGTCGTGCGGCCCGTCGGGCCGGTAGCGGTTGCCGCCGACGGCCTCCGTCTCCCCCGCGTGCCAGCGGGCCCGGACGCGGCCGCGGCCGGCGCGCAGCCGCAGCGCGGCGCCGGTGACCTTCTCCGCCACGGCGCCGACCAGCCCGGCGTCGCGCCGCCCCGGCAGCCCCGGGTGCAGCGGGCCGGTCCAGCCCTCGGGCCCGGAATGCGTGTGCGACGCGCAGACGAGCACCCGGTCCGGGTCGATGCCCACCGCCGCGGCGACCGCGTCGGCCAGGGTGCGGGTGAGCCCGGCGTCGACCGCGAGCGCGTCCAGCGCGACCCACACCACGCCCGGGTCGTCCTCGGTGGACAGCCAGATCAGCGACGCCTCGAGGTCGTCGTGGGTGCCGGTCGCGACGCCGTCGCGGGCCAGGTAGCCGCCGAGCGGGTGCCCAGGCCCCGGCGTGATCCGGACGTCTTGCGCGGCGAGCAGGAGCGCGGCGGTCACCAGGTCGATTCCAGGACGTCGACGACGCCGTCGCGGCCGGCGGCGCGGGCCACCCCGGCGAGCTCGGTGACGTCGCCGGTCGTGTGCAGCAGGACTTCCAGCAGCATCGGCAGGTTCAGCCCCGAGACCAGCTCGATGCGCGGGCGCACGCCGGGCACGGCGGCCAGCGCGCGGACGGCGTTGAACGGCGAGCCGCCGTGCAGGTCGGCGAGCACGAGCACGCCCTCGGCGTCGTGGGCCAGCGCGAGCAGCCGGGCACCGAACTCCTCCGGGCTGTCGCGCGGGCTCAGCTCGCAGACCTTCAGCCGCGACTGCGGGCCGAGGATCATCTCGGCGGCCTCCCCGACGCCGGACGGCAGGCGGCCGTGGCCGGCGAGGATGATCGGGACGGACATGGCGCCTCTCCTAAGCTGTGTCGTTCGTCAGCCATCCGACCACAGTCACGGCCGGATGGCTTTCGTGGCAACGGCTCCCTATCGCTCGTGGGGCGGCCTGCTTTTGGCCGGATTGCTAATTCTTCGCCGGGGCCGGCGCGAACCAGCCGAGCCACCCCAGGACGACTCCGGCGGCGACGACGACCGCGATGACCCAGACCGGCCGCAGCCGGGCCTTGGCCGTCAGCAGGTAAACCCCGGCGGTGACCAGCACCGGCAGCAGGAACGGCAGGAGCTCGTCCAGCCGGTCCTGGATCGCCACGGCCTGGGTCACCGGCTGCCCCTGGACCGTGGTGGTCTGCCGGTAGGTCAGCGTGGTGACGACCTTGACGATCGACGGGATGAACCCGCCGAGCACGACGAACCCGAGCACGGTCGCCCCCTGCGCCACGCGCGCGAGCGCGCCGGCGGCGAGGTGCCCGGCCAGCCGCTTCCCTTCACGGTAGGCGAACCCGAACTGCCAGCGCCGCACCAGCGCGTACGGCACGAGCACCATCACCGCGGCGAAGGCGGGCCCCAGCCAGTTGCCCTGCAGCGCCCACGACGCGCCCATGGTGAAGACGATGCTGTTGTACAGCGCGAAGACGAGCGTGTCGCCGATGCCGGCCAGCGGGCCCATCAGCGCGACCTTGGTGCTCGCCGCCGATTTCGGTGTGCCCGCCTCCTCCAGCGCGACGCTGGAGCCGAGGATCAGCGGGCCGCCGATGAGCACGGAGGTGTTGAAGAACTGCAGGTGCCGCTGCAGGCCGGCGACGTAGTCGGCCTTCTCCGGGTAGAGCCGGCGCAGCACCGGTTCCATCGAATACGCGAACCCGAGTGCCTGCATCCGCTCGTAGTTCCACGAGATCTGGCTCGACCAGAAGTACCGGCGGAACGCGCGGCGCAGGTCCTGTTTCGTCAACCGAGGGTCCACCGGGGACTCTTCGGGGGACCCTTCCGTGGACTCGGGGACGACGATGGCCGGTTCGTCGCGTTTCAGCGTCACGAACAGCATCGCGACCGCGACGCCGATCAGCGCGATGCCCAGCACCGGCAGGTGCAGGTAGGCGAACCCGACGAACCCGATGAGCAGCAGGTACCAGTACCGCGACAGCTCCATCATGCCGAGCAGCAGCGCGAAGCCGACCGCCGGCAGCAGGGACCCGGCCAGCGTCATGCCCTGCACGAACCCGGCGGGGATGCTCGCGGTGATGTCCTTGACCAGCCCGCCGGACGCGGCGAGCGCGGCGAGGAACGTCGGGACGGCGCGCACCGCGACCCACGGGAGGAGGCTCACCCAGTGGATCACGGCCAGCCCGCGCGCGTTGCCGTCCGCGGCGTGGCCGTCGGCCCGGTGCACCAGCGCGGTGGTGACCATCTTGCCGACCGGGTCCAGCGCCGACAGCAGGATCGCCGCCGGCAGCCCGACACCGAGGCCGATCGCGGCCTGCGCGGCGGGGTTGCCGGTGGCGCCCGCGGCCAGCGCGGTGCCGACGATCGCGCCGGTCTGGTAGTCCGGGATCGTCGCGCCGCCGTAGGTGTAGACGCCGAGGGCGGCCAGCTCCAGCGTCGCGCCGATCAGCAGGCCGAGCAGGGGGTGGCCGGTGATCAGGCCGGCCACCGAGCCGGCGATGAGCGGGCGCTGGGCGTAGATCAGGAACGGGCCGAGCCCGTCGTAGGTGCAGTAGATCGCCCAGAGGGTCAGGGCCAACGCGACGAGCATGCTCCGGCTACAGCCCTTTCCGGTCGAGCAACGGGACGAACTCGGCGGGCTTGTCCTGCGGCAGCAGCTGCGTGACCAGCGGGACGCCCGCGGCGGCGAGCTTGCGGTAGGCGTCGGCCTCGTCCGCGGTGACCGCGACCGAGCGGGTGACCATGGTGTACGCGGCGCCCGGCCGGGGTGCGACGTTGCCGACGTTGACGACCTCGGGCCGCAGCCCGCCCTCGACGAGGCGGAAGACGTCCTCGGGGTGCTTGGCGATGATCATCATGTCCGTGCCGGCTTCCACGGCCAGCGTGGCTTCGACGGACAGCACGTCGGTCGGCAGCCCGCGGGCGGCCTGCGGGAGCAGCATCCGCTGGAGGTCGTCGGCGGCGACGTCGTCGTTGCAGACGATCAGGCGGCGCACGCCGAGGCGGCGGGTCCACGCGACGGTGACCTGCCCGTGGATCAGCCGGTTGTCGATCCGGACGTGTGCCCCCGCCATGTTTCTCCTCCCGGACGGCAGGAGACATACTGGTTCGTACCAGTATGTGTGTCAACTGCCGGTGACCGGCCTCCGCGCGGCCGACGGAAGGACCCCTCAGACCTTCCGTCAGCCCACGAGCGCGAAGTCCCCCTGGATTTTCTCCCGGACCCTCCCATAAAGGTATATACCAGTATGAACGGTCGTGATCGACTGTCAAGACCTTGACCGCGGAACAATCCGGGAAATTCTCGACCGATCAACCGACCGAAATTGCCGAAATTCACCTTCGCGAAATGCAGGCGGCCGACACGACCGCGACCGGGCCGCCACCGTGGTCACCCAGCGCGAACATTCCGGGAGAATCCGCGCAACCTGGCCCGGCCACCGTCGTTAACCGCATCGTCCGTCCAGGGGAGGAAACATGCCGGCCGTCAGATCGAACATCGTCCCGCTCCGGCACGCGCGGCCGGGAGTGGTGGCGTACGTGAAGAGCCCGGCCGAGTGGTTCGTCGCGAACAGCGGCTGGATCCAGGGCAGCGAGGGCGTCGCCCTGATCGACACCTGCGGCACCGAGCAGGCGACACTGGAGCTGCTGCGCGACGTCCGCAAGTACGCGGGCGACCAGGAGCTCACGGTCGTCATCACGCACGCGCACGGCGAACACCACAACGGTCTCGGCGTCGCGCTGCGTGACGGCGGGACCGCGCTGGCCGCCCCCGGCAGCCTCGAACTGGTCAAGGCCGGGCCGCAGACCTACGGCAACGTCTTCACCTACACCCGGTGGGGCGTGCTGGAGCCGCCGGAGCCGGACGCGGTCCGGCCGGTGACCGGCCGGCACCGCCTCGACCTCGGCGGCGCGACGGCCGACGTCGTGGCCGTGCCCGGCGTCGCGCACACGGCGGGCGACCTGGTGGTGTACGAGCCGCGGTCGGGCACGTTGTTCACCGGCGACCTGGTGTTCATCGGCGACACCCCGATGGCGGTGCACGGCTCGATCCCCGGCTGGCTCGACGCGCTCGACTGGCTGCAGGACACGTTCCGCCCGCGCACCCTGGTGCCCGGCCACGGCCCGGTGGCGAATCCCGGCCACACGGCCTTCCACGCGATGCGCGTCTACCTGGAGTGGCTGCTGGAGGCGACCGCGCGCCAGGCCGACTTCGCGAAGCTGGCGAAGCAGGCGTCCCTGCGGTGGCCCACGTGGCGCAACCCGGAGCGGCACATCGGGAACCTGATGCGCGCCTACGCCGACCAGCACGACCGCAAGCTCGACGTCGACCTGGCGATCGACGCGGTGCTGGCCGCCGCGGGCGGCCGCATCGACCTCGACTCCCTGCTGGGCAGCGAACCGGTCCGCCGGATTTCCTAGGCCCCAGACGGGTCAGGAGCCCGCGCCACCCAAACTCTCCAGGAGCGTCCGCAGGGTCGCGGCGAGCTCCTCGCGCTCGCCGGCGTCCAGCGCGGCCAGGATGCGGTGCTCGGTTTCGACGTGGTCGGGCAGCGCCCGGTCGATCAGCTCGCCGCCGGTTTCGGTCAGCTGCACGCAGACTCCGCGGCCGTCCGCCTCGTTCGGGGTGCGCTCGACCAGGCCCAGCGCCTCCATCTTGTCGAGGCGCTGGGTGATGGCTCCGGACGTGACCATCGCCGAGCGCATCAGCTCCGTCGGGGTCAGCCGGTAGGGCGGCCCGCTGCGGCGCAGGGTCGCGAGGACGTCGAAGGTCGCGCGGTCCAGGCCGTGGCGGGCGAACGTGCGGCGCAGTTCCGCGTCGACCAGCGCGCCGAGCCGGGACAGCCGGCCGATCACCGCCATCGGGGACACGTCGAGGTCGGGGCGCTCGGCGTGCCACTGCGCCAGGACCCGGTCCACGTGGTCGGCCATCCTCACAGCGTAACCGATGCCTTAGCGGTAAGTAAGTAGTGCTATTTACCTTAGCTGTGAGGTAAACTGACTTAGTGCTAAACAATCGGCTCGCCCTCCTCCTCGTGACCGCGCTGGCCCCGGCCATCTGGGGCACCACCTACCTCGTCACCACCGAGTTCCTGCCGCCCGGCCGCCCGCTGCTGGCCGCCGTCATCCGCGCCCTGCCCGCCGGCCTGCTGCTGGTCGCCCTCACCCGCCGGCTGCCGAAGGGCGACTGGTGGTGGCGGTCGCTCGTGCTCGGCACGCTGAACATCGGCGCCTTCCTCGCGCTGCTGTTCGTCGCCGCCTACCGGCTGCCCGGCGGGGTCGCCGCCACCCTCGGCGCCCTGCAGCCGCTGCTGGTCGCGGGCCTGTCCACCGGACTGCTCGGTGAACGCCTGACCCGGCGCACCGTGCTCGCCGGCGTCGCCGGGGTGGCCGGCGTCAGCCTGCTGGTCCTGCAGTCCGACGCGCGCCTCGACGCGATCGGCGTCGCCGCCGCGGCCGGCGGTGCGGTCGTCATGGCCACCGGCGTCGTGCTGAGCAAGCGCTGGACGTCCCCCGCACCCCTGCTGGCGACGACCGGCTGGCAGCTCGTCGCGGGCGGGCTGGTGCTCGTGCCGGTCGCACTGGCCGTCGAAGGCGCACCGCCGCCGACGCTGTCCGGGGCGAACCTGGCGGGCTACGGCTACCTCGCGCTGATCGGCGCGGCGCTGGCGTACGCGTTGTGGTTCCGCGGGATCCGCGCGCTGTCGGCCACGCACGTGACGTTCCTCGGGCTGCTGAGCCCGCTCGTCGCGACCCTGCTCGGCTGGCTCGTGCTCGGCCAGCGGCTGACGCCGTGGCAGCTGCTGGGCGCCGGGATCGTGCTCGCCGCCGTCGTCCTCGCCCAGCGGCGGGCGTTGCTCCGGTCGGGGGCTGATAATTATCAGCCTTTGACAACCGCTCACCGGGACACCGACTCTAAAATGGTCTGAACAACTTGCGATCATCGGCCTCGACGAGGAGGCGCCCGTGCGCACGACAATGCCCTTCCGACGGCGGCTGGGGGTGCTCGCCGCGGCGACCGCGACCGCGGCCGGCCTCGCCACCGCCATCGCCCCCGCCGCCGACGCGGTACCGGCCACCATCCCGCTGAAGATCACCAACAACTCCGGGCGCAGCGACCCGGTCTACGTCTACGACCTGGGCACGAACCTGGCGACCGGGCAGCAGGGCTGGGCCGACGCGAACGGCACGTTCCACGCCTGGCCCGGCGGCGCGGTGCCGCCCATCCCGGCCCCCGACGCCGCCATCCCCGGCCCCGCCAACGGCCAGTCGAGCACCATCCGGATCCCGAAGTTCTCCGGCCGGATCTACTTCTCCTACGGGCAGAAGCTGGTGTTCAAGCTCGCCACCGGCGGGCTGGTGCAGCCGGCGGTCCAGAACCCGGCCGACCCGAACGTGAACATCCTCTTCAACTGGTCGGAGTACACGCTCAACGACGGCGGACTCTGGATCAACAGCACCCAGGTGGACATGTTCTCCGCGCCGTACGCGGTCGGGGTGCAGCCCGCCGGCGGCACCACGAGGAGCACCGGCCACCTCAAACCGGGCGGCTACAACGGTTTCTACACGGCGCTGCGCGGCCAGCCCGGCGGCTGGGCCAACCTCATCCGCACCCGCTCCGACGGCACGGTCCTGCGCGCGCTCGCCCCGAGCCACGGGATCGAAGCCGGCGCGCTGCCCGCGAACGTGCTGCAGGACTACATCGACCGCGTCTGGACGAAGTACAGCTCCTCGACGCTGACCGTGACACCGGTGGCGGACCAGCCGAACGTGAAGTACTACGGCCGCGTTTCGGGCGGCACCATGAACTTCACCAACACCTCCGGCGGGTTCGTGACGGCGTTCCAAAAACCGGATTCCGACAGCGTTTTCGGCTGCTACAAGAACCTCGACGCGCCCAACGACGTCCGCGGGCAGATCTCACGCACCCTCTGCGCGGGGTTCAACCGCTCGACGCTGCTGACCAACGCGAACCAGCCGGACACCAGCGCGGCCGGCTTCTACCAGGACGCGGTCACCAACCACTACGCGCGCAAGATCCACGCGCAGATGGTGGACGGCAAGGCCTACGGGTTCGCGTTCGACGACGTCGGCCACCACGAATCCCTGGTCAACGACGGCAACCCGGCGACGGCCTACCTGACGTTGGATCCGTTCAACTAGAGCCTCACCACGACCGGCGACACCGGCGTATCCCCGAGCGACGTGCCCCGGGGTGCGCCGGTGCTCGCCGGAACGGGCACCGCCCGGCCCCTCACCTCCACCACCGGCGGCCCGCACACCACCAGCTCCACCACGAGCACCGGTACGACGACCACCGCGGTCCACCGGGACATCCGGGCCTTCGCCCCGGGCCGGGGGCTCCGCCACCCGCAACCCCCGAAAAGCCCCTGTGACATCCGGGCCTTCGCCCCGGGCCGGGGGCTCCGCCACCCGCAACCCCCGAAAAGCCGTATTCGCATGATCGGTTCACCCCGATCCGTCTCCACCACTCCCACCGGGCACACGGCGGCCGCCGCGGAGACGGTTCAGCGCGAACGAGGTATTTCCCGCGCCCTCACCGGATCGGATGAGCGGGGGGAAGACCGTGAAGGAGTCCCCTGATGGCGTACGGGTCCAAAGGGTCGCTCTTGGCTAGGCTGAGTGGGTCAAGCGGAGGTGAAGTGGACACCACGACCCTGCTCGAGGCCGCCGCGCGCGGCGACCAGGCGGCCTGGGACGCCCTGGTCGACCGGTACGCCAGCCTGCTCTGGTCGATCGCGCGCGCCCACCGGCTTTCCGACGCCGACGCGGCCGACGTCGTCCAGACGACGTGGCTGAAGCTCGTGGAAAACTTCGGCCGGATCAAGGATCCGGAGCGGCTGCCCGGCTGGCTGGCCACCACCACCCGGCACGAGTGCCTCCGCCAGATCCGCCGCGCCGGCCGGGAACGCCCCACCGACGACCAGGTCTGGGAGAGCGAGCCGGCGCCCGGCGCGGGCGTCGACGCGGCTCTGCTGCTCGACGAGCGCGACGCCACGCTCTGGCGCGCGCTCGGCCTGCTGTCCGACCAGTGCCGCCGGCTGCTGCGCGTGCTCATGGCCACGCCCCCGCCGTCGTACGCGGAGGTGGCGGCCGCCCTCGACATGCCGATCGGCAGCATCGGCCCGACCCGGCAGCGCTGCCTGGGCCGGCTGCGCGAGCGGGCCGGCCAGGCCGGGCTCAGGACGGAGGACCGGACATGACCGGCGACGACGAACTCATGGACGTCCTGCGGGCAGCCGCGGCGCAGGCGGACCCGGTGCCGGACCTCGTGCTGCGCCAGGCCCGCGCGGCCTTGGTCACCCGCAACCTCGACGCCGAGCTCGCCGCCCTCGCCTTCGATTCGGACCTGGCGGAAGCCGGCGCGGTCCGCGCGGACGGCGACGACGTCCGGTTGCTGTCGTTCGAGTCGGCGCAGGTGTCGGTGGAACTGCAGGTGGAGTACGCGAACGGCCGGGTCGCGCTGCGCGGCCTGATCACCGGCGCGACGGGCGACGCGGTGATCGAGGTGGCCGGCGAACGGCACGTCCGCCCGATCGGCGCGGAAGGCTGGTTCACGGCGGCGGGGCTCCCACGCGGCGCGACCCGGGTGCGGGTGACCGCCGCGGACGGCACGGCGGTCACCACCGGCTGGGCGAGCCTCTAGGTCACTCGGACACGTGGGGCACGTCGATGCTGCCGTTCAGGTCGAACACGGTCATCGGCTCGGCGGCCTTGAGCACCTCCGCGGCGGCTTCCCGGGCGTTGAGCCCGTTCGCGGCCATCAGCGCGGCGATCTTCCCGGTGACGATCGCCGCCGAGAAGGAAGTACCGCTCCAAACCGCGTAACCGTTGAACTTCGGTTCTTCGTCCGGCGGCTGTGCCGGGTAGCCCGGGTGGAAGTACGGGCCGACCACGTCGACCCCGTCGGCGTAGGCCGCGATCCACGGCCCGAAGTTGCTGAAGTCCGCGACGCGAAGGGTGCCGGAGTGGTCGGCCGAGCCGACCGGCAGCACCAGCGCGTGCTTGTCGTCGACCTCCCCGGGGACCGTGGGCGCGAGCTTGATCCCGGCCGGGTAGACCCGCTGCCGCATCCCCCGGTTCCCCGCGGAGGCGACCACGACGGTGTCCGGGGACAGCCGGCGCAGCGCATCCTCGATCGCCTTCGGCGGCCGGTCCTCGAAAGTCTGGCCCGAGAACGACAGGTTGATCAGGGTGACCCCCTCCCCGCGGAGGTCGTCGAGGGCGTTCGCGACCGCCAGGTCCTCGGCGTCACCGCTCTGCTCGTCGATCACGCCCTTCACCCGGACACCGACGTCCGGCCCCACCTGCTTCAGCACCACCCCCGCGACGAACGTCCCGTGCCCGGCGGAGCCGGCCGGGTTCCCGTCTTCGCCGCGGACGACCCGGACCGTGTCCTCCGGCTCGTAAGCGACGCGTTCGCCGAGGAACTCGTGCGGGTGGCGCTCCCGGAGCACGATCCCGGTGTCGATCACCCCGGCCCAGTGCCGGATGTCGCCCGCGGGCACCGGCGTCAAGGTGTCGTCCGTGGGCTTCGGGCGCAGATCGCTCCAGATGATCCGGTCCAGCCCGAACAGGTGGTTCGGGCTCGCGCCACCGCTCCGCAGCGCCGCCAGCACCTCCGGGACGGAGCGCGCGCCGGTGAAGCGGCGCAGCGAGCCGGCACCCCCGGCCGGGTGATAGCCGAACCCTGCCAGTTCGGCTTGGATCGCGGCACAATCGTCGGCATGGACCAGCAGCTCGCCTGCTCGATGGCGGTATCGCGGCATGTCTTCCCCTCCGGGACCGGTCATGGGTGAACGGGTCGGCAGCCCGATCCGCGAACTCCTCCATCTGATACTGCGCCGATCGGTACCGATCCGACCACAGCCACGGCCGAATGACTTCGCAATGACGATTACCTGCCGCGCGGGGGCCGGCCTGCTTTTGGCCCGATCGATACACCCCGGCCGGCGCGGGCACCAGCGCTGATGACCGGTGCACTGGCCAAGGCCGTCGCCGCGGCGGACCTCGCGTTCACCGCGCCGGCCAAGGCGCGGGCACTGGCCGGCGCCGCACTCGCGGAAGCCGGCGGCCACCCCGAGGCCGCCGCGGTGGCCGAGCACGCGCTCGGCCTCGCCGGGGTGTCCATGGGCCACCTGACCGACGCCGAAACCCGGTTGCGGACCGCGTTGCGGCTGGCGGACGGCGCCGGGCTGCGCGAACGGGCCGCCCAGACGCGCGGGGTGCTCGGCTACGTGCTGACGCTGACCGGGCGCACGGCCGAAGCGCTGCGCGAGCTGGACCGCGCGATGCCCGAGCTGACCGGGCCGCCGGCGGCGCGGCTGCGCATGCAGCGGGCTGTCGTGCTCACCGAAATCAGCCGGTTCGGTGCCGCCGCCGCGGAGTTCGCGGCCGCGCTCGACACGCTGCGCGCGGCGGGCGGGGACGACCTGATCGAGGCGACGATCCGCACCAACCGCAGCATCGTGCTGGCCCGGCTCGGCGACTGGCGGGGCGCCGAGGAAGACCTGCGCCAAGCGGAAAGCGGGTTCGCCGCGACCGGCCACATCGGACGGACGGCGATGGTGTGGCAGAACCGCGGGCTCGCCGCCACCGTCCGCGGCGACGTCCCGGCCGCGCTGACCGCCTACGACGAAGCCGACGCGCGGTACCGGGAGGCCGGCACCGACCCCGGCCTGCTGCCGATCGAGCGCGCCGAAACCCTGCTGTCCGTCCGGCTGATCGCCGAAGCGCGCGAAGCCGCAACCGCCGCCGTCACCGACTACGAACGCCGGCGCAACGCCGTCGACCTCGTGCAGGCGCGGCTGCTGCTGGCGAAGGTCGCGCTGCTCGACGGCGACCCGGGCACGGCGTTGCGCGAAGCGTCGCTGGCGCGGCGATCCGCGGCCCGGCAGCACCGGCCGGGCTGGGCCGCGCTCGGCGGTTACCTGGCTCTGCGGGCCCGCCGCGACAGCGGGCTCCCGACGACGGCGATGCTCCGGTCGGGCCGGCGCACGGTGGCGGCGCTGACCGAGGCGGGCTGGGTGGTCCCGGCCTTGGACGCGCGGCTGATCGTCGCGTCGCTCGCGTTGGCGCTCGGCCGTCCGTCAGTCGCGGAGGCGGAGCTGACGGTCGTCGGCCGGGCCGGGCGCGGCGGCCCGGCCGAGATGCGGGCCCGCGCCTGGCACGCGACGGCGTTGCTGCGGCTGGTCCACGGCGACCGCCGGGGCGCGGACGCCGCGGTGCGCGCCGGGGTCCGGGTGATCGACCGGTTCCGGGCCGGGCTGGGGGCGAGCGAGCTGCGCGCCCACGCGTCGGGCCACGCGAGCGAGCTGACCGGGCTGGGCCTGCGGCTCGCCGTCGAAGCGGGCCACCCGGAGGCGGTGCTGCGCTGGGCGGAGCAGCGGCACGCCGGCGCGCTGCGGCTGCGGCCCGTCCGGCCGCCGGACGACGAAGGCCTGGCCGCGGACCTCGCCGCGCTGCGCCAGGTCGCCGTCGATCTCGCCACGGGCACCGGCCAGGCGCCGGCTCTGCTGCGCCGGCAGGCCCGGCTGGAGAAGGCGGTGCGCGACCGGGCCCGGCACACCGCGGGAGTGTCTGCTTCGGACACTCGCATCCCGGCACGCGCGGAGCTGGCCGCGGCGCTGGGCCCGGCCACGCTGGTGGAGTACCTGGAACTGGACGGGCGGCTGACCGCGCTCGTCCTCGGCGGCGGCCGGCTCCGGCGGTGCGAACTGGGCCTGGCGGCCGAAGCCGCGGAACACCTGGACGAGCTGCGGTTCGCCCTGCGGCGGTCGGCGTTCGGCCTCGGCTCGTTCGCGGAACTCGCCGGGCGGACGGCACGGCGCCTCGACGACCTGCTGCTGGCCCCGCTCCCGCTCGCCGACGGCCCGCTGGTGATCGTGCCGACCGGGCGGCTGCACGAACTGCCGTGGCCGGCGCTGCCGTCCTGCCGGGGACGTCCGGTGTCCCTGGCGCCGTCGGCGGCGCTGTGGCACCGCGCGGCGACCGCGCCCCGCGGCGAAGGCGGGGACCACGTCGTGGTGGCCGGTCCCGGGCTGCCCCACGCCGCCGCGGAAGCCGCCGCGCTGGCCCGCCGCTACCCGGGTGCCCGGCGGTTCACCGGCCGCACCGCGCGGGTGGAGCCGGTGCTCGCCGCGCTCGACGGCGCCGCGCTCGGCCACCTCGCCGCGCACGGGGTGTTCCGCACGGACAACCCGCTGTTCTCGTCGCTCCGGCTCGCCGACGGCCCCCTGACGGTGTACGACCTGCAACGGCTGGCGCGCCCGCCGCGTCAGGTCGTGCTGTCGGGCTGCGACTCGGGCCGGTCGGCGATCCACGCGGGCGACGAGCTGCTGGGCCTGGCTTCGGCGCTGCTCGCGCTGGGCACGACGAGCCTGGTGGCGACGGTCCTCCCGATCCCCGACGACGCCGGGCGCGCCCTGATGGTCCGCCACCACCGGCACCTCGCGGCGGGCCTCGGCCCGGCCGCGGCACTGGCCAGGGCCCAGGCCGACCTCCCGGACTCCCCCGCCGCAGCCAGTTACGTCTGCTACGGCGCAGGCTAACCCCGCAACCCGCGTGATCCAGCCCGTAACCCGCGTGATCCACCCCGCAACCCGCGTGATCAGGCCCGTAACTCGCGTGATTAAGGCCGTAACTCGCGAGTTCCGGCTTCAATCACGCCAGTTCCGGGTTCAATCACGCCAGTTACGAGCCTGATCACGCCGGGGTGGCGCGAACCGGGTCATCATGGAGCGGTGCGGATCACGGCTTGGTGGCGCGGCATCAGCCCGCGGCGGCGGCTGATGCTGAGCAGCGTCGCCGCCGTCGTGGTCGCCGTCGTCGTCGCCACGGTCATCGCCACCTCCGGCGCGAAGGCCGCGCCGGAGGCCGGGACGCCCGACCAGAACAAGCCTGGTCCGGTACTGCTCGTGCCCGGCTACGGCGGTGGCCGGGGTGCGCTCGAGACCCTCGCCGAGCGGATCCGGCAGGCCACCGGCCGCTCCGCCGAAGTGCTCACCCTGGCCGGCGACGGCACCGGCGACCTCGTCGAACAGGCCGCCGTCCTCGCCGAAGCCGTCGAGAAGGCGTACGAACAAGGCGCGCCTTCGGTCGACGTCGTCGGGTACTCCGCGGGCGGCGTCGTGGCCCGGCTGTGGGTCGGCCGCGAGGGCGGGGAACACCAGGCTCGCCGGGTCGTGACGCTCGGCGCGCCGATGCACGGCACCGGCCTGGCCACGGCGGGCGGCGCGCTGCTCCCGGACGCGTGTCCCACCGCGTGCGTGCAGCTGGCACCGGGCAGCAGCCTCCTGCAGGAGCTGGCGAAGCAGCCGATCCCGCCGGCCCTGCCGTGGCTGTCGCTCTGGACGGACCGGGACGAGACGGTGACCCCGCCGGACTCCGCCCGGCTCGACGGCGCCGTCAACGTCGCCCTGCAACAGGTCTGCCCCGGAAACCCGGCCGGCCACGGCGACCTGCCCACCGACCCCGCCGTCACCGAGATCGTCCTGCAGGCCCTCGGCACCACCCCGCTCGAAGCCCCCGCGGAATGCCTCAGCTCGTGACGTCCTTCGTCGCGAAGTTCGCCCACGAGGCACCGAAGAACACCACGATGTAGCCGGCCTGCAGCAGCAGCCCGTGGTCGATGTTGCGCCACAGCACCGGATCGCGGAAGAAGTCGATCCAGGACAGCCAGTAGTGCGTCGGCAGGTAGGGCTTGACCGACGCGGCCGCGTCCAAGGTCTCCAGCACCGAACTCGTGATGAGCACGGCGAGCCCGCCCAGCGCGGCCCCCAGCGCCGAGTCGGACACCGTCGACAGGAAGACGGTGATCGCGGCGAACCCGAGCATCGACACCACGATGTAGGTCACCGCGCCCAGCAGCCGCAGACCCAGCCCGGACGAGCTGAGCGACTGCCCCGACAACGACGTCACCCCGGTCGGCTGGCCACCGGGCCCGGCGACGCCGGGCGTGCCGCCGGTGCCGAACAGGATCACCCCGAGCACCAGCGACGTCAGCACCACGATGACGATCGCCGCGGTGACGTAGACGGCGAGCGCGACCATCTTGGCGCCCAGCAACCGGGTCCGGCCGACCGGGCGCACCAGCAGGTACCGCAGCGTCCCGCCCGCGGCCTCGCCCGCGATCGAGTCGCCCGCGACCACCGCGACCGCGATCGGCAGGAACAGCGGCAGCACCAGCGCGAGCGCGGCGGCCGGGTACAGCGCGCCGTCGTTCACCACCGCCGAGAGGAACGCCCCGCCCTGCCCGGGCGGCGGTGCGAAGTCGGCCGTCGCCAGGAAGACGCCGACGATGGCGGGCAGCAGGCACAGCAGCAGCACGCTGAACCACACCCGCGGCCGCAGCGCGAGCTTCTGCAGTTCGACGCCGATCATCCGGCCGCCCCGAACCGGTCCGACCCCGGACCCGTCACCTCCAGGACGACCTGTTCCAGCGTCCGCTGTTCGGCGTGGATGGACCGCACGCGCACCCCCGCCTCGACGAGCAGCGCGTTCAGCGCCGCCGGGTCGTCGTGCCGGATGACCAGCCGGTCGCCGTCACGGGCTTCGAGCTGCCCGTCGAGGACCGCGGCCGCCGCTGCGGTGTCCGGCGTGCCGACCAGGATCCGGCCGGTCGCCGCGCGCAACGTGTCCAGGTCCTCCTCCAGCACGAGCCGGCCCCGGTCGACGACGCCGACGCGCGTGCAGAGCTGCTCCACCTCGGCCAGCAGATGGCTGGACAGGAACACCGTGGTGCCGCCCGCGTTCAGCTCGGCCAGCAGCTCGCGGATCTCCTTGATGCCCTGCGGGTCGAGGCCGTTGGTCGGCTCGTCGAGGATCAGCAGCCGGGGCCGCCGCAGCAGCGCGCCCGCCAGCCCGAGCCGTTGCCGCATGCCGAGCGAGTACGCCTTCACCGGCCGCTGGTCGACTCCGCCGAGCCCGACCTGTTCGAGGGCTTCGTCGATGCGACGGCGCCGCGTGCGCCGCCCGCCACCGCGTCCGGCGGCGTCGAGCAGCGCCAGGTTCCGGCGCCCGGACAGGTGCGGGTACGCGGCCGGGCCCTCGACGAGCGCACCGACGTCGGGCAGCACCTCGGCGACCCGCTTCGGCACCGGTTTCCCGAGCACCTCGATCTCCCCGGCGGTCGCGTAGACCAGGCCGAGCAGCATCCGGACCAGGGTGGTCTTGCCCGAGCCGTTCGGGCCGAGGAAGCCGTAGCGGTCGCCTTCGCGGACTTCGAGGTCGACCGCGTCGACGGCCACCGTGCGGCCGTACCGCTTGGTCAGCGCGCGCGTGACGATCACGGTCCGCTCCGGCGCGCTCGGGCGAGCTCGTCCGCCACGGATTTCAGGACGTCCGGCGTCACCGTCCCGGCCAGCAGGTAGGAGCGCCGCGAGACCGACGACCGCACGATCGCCAGCGACAACGGGGTGATCGACAGCTGCACGACGCTCCCCGCGGCCAGCCTGGCCTGCACCGCACCGGCCTTCGCGGCGGCGTCGCTCGCCGCGTTGGCCACGGTGCGCGGGACGGCGATCACGGCGAAGGCGGCCAGCCCCGTGCCGTAGAGGGCGGCACCTTGGACGCCCCCGAAGTCCGACGACGCCACCGGACGGCCGGCGAGCCTCGACGGCAGCGGGACCTGGCTGTACGCGCCGAGCGTGTCGGTGACATCCGGGGCGCTCGCCACGGTGAACCCGGACCCGAGCACCGGCCGCGGCGCCTCGACGACCGGCATCGTCTGGTCCAGCTGCCGGAACTCGGTCACCAGGATCGGCGCCTCCTGACCGCGCGCGGTCACTTCGACCCGCACCGCCACCCCGGTCGCCGGGTCCGCCCAGACGTCCACCCGCCCGATGGTCGTGGCCGGATCGGCGGGGGTGAGCCGCAACCCGGACGCGGCGACGCCGGCGACGTTCCGCCCCGGCAGCGCGCTCACCGGATCGCCCTTCGCCGCGCGCAGGATCCGCCGCGCGAGCTCGGGCGGCAGCAGGTCCCCGGCCCGCGGCAGCCGGACGGCCGGCTCGCCGATCAGCTCGGTCAGCGTGTTGTCGCCGTAGTCCCACGTGTATTCGCCGTCGGGGAGCCGGTAGACGTCGTGCTCGCCGGCGGTGCCGAGGATGTCGACGCGGTAGCGGTCGGGCCCGGCGTACCACGCGCGCATCGGCGTCCGCATCGAGAAGAGCGCGGTGACGGCGGCGAGGTTCGGCAGCTCCGGCAGGGCGAGCGAACCGGCGCTTTCGGCGTAACCCTGGTACGGCCGTCCGGCGGAGCCGAGCACGAGAGCGCGCAGCTCGGCCGGGTCCGTCGCCGCCGGAACCGGGGCGAGCGCGGCGACGACGGACGGCGCGGAAACCAGCACCGCGGCCACGGCGGCGACGACCGCCCACCGGCGCCGCGTTTCGTGCCGCACCACCGAGGGCGTCATCCGGCATCACCTCTTCCGTCCTTTGTACGCCATGGACCCCGGCGCGCAGCTAGGGTCGAAGGGGTGACGACTCCCGTTCATGCTGCTGTCCTGAGCTAGTTCCCGCTCCCGTCCTCCACACACCCCGCACCTCTCGCGGGTTCTTCGACGCGCCCGCAGCAAGAACGGAAACCCCTTTCCCGTGGCTCACCTCGTCCTGCCCGGCGAACCCGATCGCCGGCTCTTCTCACCCCCAACGCGCCGCGCGGTCGCCGCCGACGACCGCCTCTCCGCCGACGCCGCCCTCCGCACGGTGTCCGACGGCGTCGCCCTGCTCTGGCGCGGCGACTACCCGGCCGCCCGGCAGCTGCTCGACGCCGTGAACCGGCGGATCCCCCCGCCCCCGCCCGACGACTACCCCGGCTACCGCGCCAACCGGGCCCGCCGGGCGCAGCTGCTCTCCCTGCTGTACGTGCCGCTGGACCCGGGGCACGTGATCCCGCTGCGGCGGGCGCCGGACGTCCGCGCGGCGTGCACCGCCGTCTACGGGCCGCTGCGGGAACCCGCGGCGGTGCCGCTGCGGGAGCTGCTCGGCGTCCTCGGCGCCGCGGAATGGCGCCGCAAGGGCGTCACCGTTCCGGCGCTCGGCGCGCGGATCCACCCGCACTACGGCGTTTTCGCGCCGGTGCGGCAGGAGTACGTCGACCTCGTCGCGCAGACGCCGTTGCCCGCCACGGAACTGGCGTTCGACATCGGGACCGGAACCGGCGTGCTCGCCGCCGTCCTCGTCCACCGCGGGGTGGGCCGGGTGGTGGCGACGGACTCCGACCCGCGTGCCGTCGCGTGCGCGACCGAGAACCTGACCCGGCTGGGTTTCGGGGACCGCACCGAGGTCGTGCCGGCGGACCTGTTCCCGCGCGGCCGGGCACCGCTGGTGGTGGCCAATCCGCCGTGGCTGCCCGGCCGGCCGCGCACCCCGCTCGACCACGCGGTGTACGACCCGGGCAGCCGGATGCTGCGCGGCTTCCTCGACCGGGCGCGCAAGCACCTCACCCCGGACGGTGAAGCGTGGCTGGTGCTTTCGGACCTCGCCGAGCACCTGGGCCTGCGCACGCGCGGCGAGCTCCTGGGCTGGATCGAGGCGGCGGGCCTGCGGGTCGTCGGCCGGTCCGAAGCGACCCCACGGCATCGCCGGGCCCTCGACCCCGCCGACCCGCTGCACCGGGCGCGAGCTGCCGAAGTCACGTCGCTCTGGCGACTCAGTCCATAGTGGACCGGAAGCCCGCGACCGCCTCCACGGCTTCCCGGGTCTCCCGGACGTTGTGGGCGCGGAAGACCGCGGCCCCGGCGTGCGCCGCGATCGCCGTGGCCGCCAGGGTGCCCGCCAGGCGGTCGTGGGCTTCGACGTCCAGGGTCTCGCCGATGAGGTCCTTGTTCGACAGCGCCACCAGCACCGGCCAGCCGGTCGCCACCAGCCGGTCGAAGTGCCGGAGCAGTTCCAGGCCGTGCCGGGTGCTCTTGCCGAAGTCGAAGGTCGGGTCGACGAGCACCCCGCCCCGCGGCACCCCGGCGGCGACGGTCCGCTCGGCCGCGGCCGTCAGCTCGGCGACCACGTCCGCGACGACGTCGTCGTAGCGGGGCCAGAACGGCCGGTCCGGGGTCGGCGCGGGGTACGGGTCGGTGCGGACCGGCATGCCCCCGACGTGGGAGCACACGTACCCGGCGCCGAACTCCGCGGCAACCCCGACCAGCTTCGGGTCGGCGCCCGCCCAGGTGTCGTTGAGCAGGTCGGCGCCCGCTTCGCACACCTGACGGCCGACTTCGTGCCGCCAGGTGTCGACGCTGATGACCAGCCCGGGGTGACGGCGGCGCACCTCGGCGACGAAGGGCACCACCCGCCTGCTCTCCTCGTCGACGTCGACCTCGGGGCCGTCGCCCGCCTTGACCCCGCCGATGTCCACGATGTCGGCGCCCGCGGCGACCGCCTGGTCCACCGCGGCCATGGCGGCGGTGTCGGCGAAGGTCGCGCCCTTGTCGTAGAACGAGTCGGGCGTGCGGTTGACGATGGCCATGACCAGGGCGCGGTCGCCGGGCATGCGACGGCCCCGGAAGACCACCTCCGGCCGGTGTGACGTCATGCTCCCAACCCTGCCAGGTCACGGCTGGGTCCGAAACGCCGCGTCCGGGGCCTCCCGGCGGCTATCCTCGGGCGCGAAAACCGATCAGGGGGGCGCAATGAGCACGACCAGCGAGGGCCCGGCCCGCAGCGATGCCGAGGCGATGATCGCCGAGGCCAAGAAGGCCCTGTGGGCGATGGTCGGCCTGCTGGCCGTGCTGTGGCTCGTGCAGATCATCAACGCCGTCGACGGGTACGACCTGAGCCGCGAATTCGGCATCGAGCCGCGGGACCCGGCGTCGCTGCCGGACATCCTGACCTCGCCGTTGATGCACAAGAGCTGGATGCACATCGAAGCCAATTCGGGGCCACTGTTCGTGTTCGGGTTCCTCGCCGCCTACCGCGGGGTGAAGAAGTGGCTCGGCGTGAGCGTGCTGATCATCATCGCCAGCGGCCTCGGCGTCTGGTTCATCACGCCGTCGAACACGGTCACCGTCGGAGCCAGCGGCCTGCTGTTCGGCTACTTCGGCTACATCATCGTGCGCGGGCTGTTCGACCGGCACCCGATCGACATCGTGATCGGGCTCGTGATGGCGTTGTGCTTCGCCTACCAGTTCACCTCCCTGCTGCCCACCGACGAGGGCGTCAGCTGGCAGGGCCACCTCTTCGGGTTCGCCGGCGGCATCATCGGCGGCTGGATCTTCCGCGACCGGCGGCCCAAGGCGGTCGCCGCCCCGGACGCGGCGACCACCCTGCTCCCCAGGGACCTCAGCTAGGCGGCCCGAGCTCCGCCTCGACGACGATCCGGACGTACCGGCCGATCAGCGGCCGGGGCGCCCGCATACCCAGCGGGGCCCGGTCCAGCGTCCCGGTGGCGCGGACCCGGGTGCCGCCGGCCGGCTCGACGGCCAGCGTCAGCGGGCCCGACGTCCCGCGCAGCCGGAGCTCGCCGGTCACTTCCCAGCCGTCGTCGCGCCGCCGGACTCCGGTGGCCGTGAAGGTCATGGCCGGGTGGGCGGCGCTGTCCAGCAGGTGCGGCTTGCGCAGGTCGGCGTCGCGGCGTGGGTTCTGCGTGTCGAGCGCGCCGAGGTCCAGCTCCGCGTGGACCGCGGTCACCTCGCCGTCGCGGACCTCGACGGTGCCCGTGCGGACTCCGATCGTGCCGCGCACCCGGTTGAACCCGAAGTTGCGGACCTCGAAGGCCGCCGTCGACCGTCCACTGCGGACGGTCCACGTCCCGGTGCGCAATGCCGGGGCGGTGTGCGGGCTCATCGCGCAGCCGCCGGCGCCGGCAGGGCCGCGTGCAGCACGCGGTGCAGGTCGACCCGGTCTGAGCCGGGCAGCAGCGCGGGGTCCTCGCCCGGCAGCAGCTCGGTGCCCATGATCGCGTCCTGGACGGCTTCGACCGTCTCCAGCGACGCCGTGAAGCCCACGATGACCGAAGACCGGTCCTCGGCCACGAGGACGTAGGTCGAGCCGACGCCCTCGATGTCGCGCACGGCGGGCCAGATCCGCTCGCGGCCCGCGCGCCGCTCGGCGGCCGACTGGTCGGCGCTGCGCGGCCCGTCGAACCAGGTGAGCTGGGCGTAGGCAGCCGCGGGCGACGCCGAGTACACGTCGGCGACCCGGTAGACACCCGTGTCGAGCCAGGTGGTCCCGGCGGGCCGCCGCGCCGCGGCCTCGTCCGCACCGGCCGCGTCGGGCCAGAAGGCGACGACGGCGCCGGTCTGCCCGCCCAGCTGGGTCAGCGTGCAGGCGCCGAGCGCGCCCTGGCCGGGGTCGCGGGTCCCCAGCGGACCCCGGAACTGGTGGATCGTGGCGTACATGAGGTGCTCCTTTTTCGCTGGTCAAGGCGTTGGGAGCCACTTTCGTCCGGTACCGCGTCCCGGACATCAGTGCCAGTACGGAGACCGACGCGGAAACCGGGCACGGAGGGGATACTGCTCGGGTGACGCGCAGCGAACCGTTCGTCGGGCGGGCCGATGCCGCGGCCGACCTGCGCGCGTGGCTCGCGGCGGCGGACGGCGGCACCGGCGCGCTGGTGCTCGTCGGCGGCCCGGCGGGGATCGGGAAGACCCGCCTGGTCGAGACGGTGACGGATCGCGCCGCCGTCTGGGGCCGGTGCGTCGACGACCCGGGCGCACCGCCGCTGTGGCCGTGGCGGCGGGTGCTCCGCGCGCTGCCGGAAGCGGGCGCGGAGGTCGACGGTGCCCTCGCCGACCTCGACGGCCACGACGACGCCGACCTGGTCGCCGCCCGGTTCCGGTTCGTCGCGGTGGCCGCCGACGCGCTGATCGCCGCGGCCGAGCCGGCCGGCCTCGTCGTCGTCCTCGAAGACGTGCACTGGGCCGACGAGGCGTCGCTGCGGCTGCTACGGCACTTGGCCGGGGAGCTCCGCCGGTCCCGGCTCGCCGTGGTCGCGACGTACCGGGACACCGCCTCGGCGGGCCCGCTCTTCGAAGCGCTGCCGGACCTGCTGGGCCGGCCGGGCACGGAAAGCCTGCGCCTGGACCCGCTGACCGAGTCCGACGTCCGCGCCTACCTCGCCGGGATCGGCCGGACGGGCGTCGACGTCCGGGACGCGTTGCGGCGGTCGGGCGGGAACCCGCTCTACCTCCGGGCGGTGGCCCGGTCCTCGGCGACCGCCGGCGGCGAGGCCGAGCTGCGCCACCTCGTCCGCACCACCGTCGCCGGGCTGGACGCCGGGACGCGGGAGCTGCTGGCGATCGCCTCGGTCCTCGGCGAGGAGGTCGACGCGCACGTCGTCGCCGAGGTGGCCGGGCAGCCGGTGGACGGCGTCGTCGCGGCGCTCGACCGGGCGGTGCGCGCCGGGGTGCTGCGGCCCGCCGTCGCCGGATCCCGGCGGTTCGCCCACGCCGTCGTGCGCGACGGGATCTACGGCGACCTCGACCAGGGCGTCCGCGAGGAACTGCACGCCCGGGCGGCGGCCGCGCTGGAACACCGGGCGGAGCCGGGCGTGGTGGCCGGGCACTGGCTGCGCTCCGCGGCGACCCCGGATGTCCTCGCCCGGGCGGCGGACTGGACCGAGACGGCGGCGCGGGACGCCACCCGCTCGCTCGCCTTCGCCGAAGCGGCGCGCTTCCTGGACCTCTCGCTCGGCTGCCGTCGCCGCGCCGGAACCCGTGACGGCCTCGCCGCCCTGCTCGTGGACCTCGCGACCGCGGAGTACCGGGCGGGCCGGTTCGCCCGCAGCCTCGACCACGCGCGCGAGGCCGCCGGGTTGACGTCCGACCCGGCGCTGGCCGTCGCCGCGGCGCTCGTCGTCCGGGACACCGCCGCGCCCGGCCTGCTGCCGGAGATGGCCGCGCTCGCGGCGTCCGCGCTGGCCGCGATCGGCCCCGGAGGCGACCCGGCGGTGCGGGCGAAGCTGCTGGCGCAGTCGGCCTCGGTGGCGGCCGACAGCGGGAAGACGAGCGAAGCGGTGAAGGCCGCCGACGAAGCGCTGGCCCTCGCGGAACTGTCCGGCGACCAGGAGGCCCGGCTCGACGCCGTCCGCGCCCGGCTGAAGACGCACCCGAGGGAACTGCCGCTGGCCGAACGGCTGCGGCTCGGCGCGCTCGCCGTGTCCCTCGGCGGCCCCGGACGGCCGCTCGTGGCGCTGTGGGGGCACAAGTGGCGGATCGACGCGGCGTTCGAGGTCGGCACGATCGCGGTGGTCGACACCGAGCTGACCGCGATCTCCGACCTCGCGGCGACGACGCGGCTGCCGCTCGTCCGCTGGCACGAGCTGCGGCTGCGGGCGTCGGTCGCGGCCTACCGCGGCGCGTTCGCCGAGGGCCGCGAGCTGAACCGGCTCGCGGGAGAGCTCGCCCGGGCGGAACTGGCCGAGGACCGGTCCACGGTCGGGATGTCCTTCGCGTTCGCCCAGCAGCTGGCGGATGTGGTCGGCGACCCGGCCGAGCTGCCGGCGGGGTACGACGAGCTGCTGGCGATCGCGCCGCCGCTGCCGGTCACGATCCTCTCCCGGCCGCTCTGCGCCCTGCTCACCGGCCGCCGCGACGAGGCCCGGGCGACGTACGACGCCCTGCGTCCCCGCCTGCGCGATCCCGGCTTCATCGGGCTCACACCGGGGGTCGGCCCGACCCTCCTGCCGCTGCTGGAGGCGTTCGAGGACCTCGAAACCGCGGAGTGGCTCGCGCAACGGATGGCCGGCGAGCCGCCGTTCGGCTCGGGCGGCGCGGGCACCTTCTGCAGCGACTGCTCCAGCAGCTGGGCCGGCCGCCTGGCCGCACTCCTCGGGCGCCACGCCGAGGCCGTGCCGCTGTTCGAGGAGGCGATCGCGTGGGACACGCGGCTCGGCGCCCGGCCGTACGTCGTGCACAACCGCGTCCGTCTGGCGGCCGCGCTGGCCGCCCTCGGCGAGCTGCCGCGCGCGGAGACCCTGGCCCGGCAGGCCGCCGCCGAAGCCCGGCGGCTCGGCATGCCCGGCTGGGTGCGGGACGCCACCGCGCTGCTCGACCGGGCGCGAGCCGAGGCCGACCCGCTGACCGGGCGCGAACGGGAGGTCGTGGCGCTGGTGGCCGGCGCGCTGAGCAACCGTCAGATCGCCCACCGGCTGGTGCTGTCGGAGCGCACGGTCGAGAGCCACGTCCGCAGCGTCCTGGCCAAACTGGGACTGGCGAACCGCACGGAGGTCGCGGCCTGGGCGCTCCGCCGGGACCGCACGACCGGCTGAACGCGAACACCGCGCCGATGTCCCCGTCCGGGGCGGAATCCACGCCCCCGACGCCGTTCCGCGCTTCCGGGCCACCGCTGTGCAGTCCCTGTGCATCCGGCCGCACACGCTGCGGATCCGGCTGTGCTGTGGTGATCTGAAGTGGTGGCGATCAAGTTTCCCCGCTCCGCGCTGACGGCCGCGGCGGCCGTGCTGGTCCTGGGGGCCGGCCTGGTGGCCGGCACCGACACGACCGCCGACGACGCCTACGCCGCGGGCAGCACCCCGGCCGCCACCTCGCCCGCTCCGGCGAAACCCGCCGCTTCGCCGGTCGGGGCGTTGTTCGCCGACGGGAGCCACTTCTGCACGGCGAGCGTCGTGCACTCCGCCGCCGGCAACGTCGTCCTGACCGCCGCGCACTGCGTCAAGGACGGCATGACGTTCGCCCCCGGTTACCGCGACGGCGTCGCGCCGCTGGGAAGGTGGACGGTGACCTCGGTGGCCGTCGCCGACGGCTGGACGTCCTCGGCCGACCCGGATCTGGATTTCGCCTTCCTGACCGTCCGCCAGGACGGAAACCCGGCCTCGCTGGAAAGCCTCACCGGCGCGAACACGCTCGGCACGAACCGCGGATTCGAGCACCGGATCACCCTCACGGGCTACCCCGACACCACCGATTCCCCGGTGGTTTGCGAAGGGAACACCACGCGGTCGGACACCTATCAGCTGCGCGTGGCGTGCCCGGGTTTCCCCGACGGCACCAGCGGCGGGCCGTGGGTCACCGACGGCGCGGTCATCGGCGTGATCGGCGGTTACCAGCTCGGCGGCGACACCCCGGACGTTTCCTACAGCGCGTATTTCGACGACGACATCGCGAAGCTGTACGCGTCCGTCACCGGCTGAAAACGCGAACCGGGCCCGCATCCCTGGCGGAGGACACGAGCCCGGTTCACCTCTCGCGAACCCTCAGCAGGTCACGATGAGCCCCGTGAGCGCCGAGCACGTCTTCGAGGCGCTGTCGTTGGCGGGATTGGGATCCGTCGGCGAGCTCGCCGTCCGCTGCGCCGTGGTGGTGTACGAACCGAGCGCGAGCAGGCCGCCGTTCACCGAGAACCTGGCCGTCGCCGACGCACCGCTGGCCAGCGAAGCGACGTCACAGTTCACGTTCCGGGTGGTGCCGACGTGGGCGCACCCGGTGCCACTGGCGAACGACAGGGCCGGCGCGTACGTGGCCACGACGCGGATTCCGGTCGCCGTGGCCGGGCCGGTGTTCGTCACGGTCACGGTGTAGTCGATCCGCGCGTTGAGCCCGCCGTGCCCGGTCGCGGCGAGCGCGACCTTGACGTCGGCCTGGGTCGACGGTGAGGCGATGGTGACGACCGGGCCGTCGAGGGTCTCGAAGGCGTAGTTGTCACCGACGAACTGGTGCTGCAGCGTGAACGACCCGGGTGCCGCGGTTTCCTTGACGCGCAAGGTGAACACGGCGGTCTTGGTGCCGCCCGCCTCCAGGTCGCCGAACGGTGCGCGGTAGCTGCTGCCCGCCTGGAAGCAGCCGAGCGCCGTCACACCGGTGCAGGACACGAGGTCGGCGACGTCGGTGATCGCGGTGGGCGAGCCGTAAATGGCGGCCTTCGCGAAAGTCACCGTGAAATCGGTGGGGTTGTGAATGGTTGCCGTGACGGTGAATGTCTGTCCCGGCAGCACCGTGGTGGGGCTGACTTCGACGGAACTGGTCGGCGTATCCGCGTGCGCAGCGGGCGCAATGGCGATGAACGCCGTGGCCAGTGCGGCCACCGAGGACAGGATTGTGGTTCTTCGCCAGCTTTTTCGCATAGTCGTCATCTCGCTGTTCCGTCCGGGGAATGCCGCTCTGACAGATGTTGCGTGGTCTTTTTCGGACAACGCTGATCAGTCGTCGCACTCCCGGAATTCGTTACCGCCATCCGGACGCGCCGCGGTGCCTCCGTCAGGAGGGACGCCAGCGGCCGTTCATCTCACCGGGCCGCGGTGGCGGGCCCGGCAGGTCCGGGCCGCCCGCCGACAGTCCCTCGACCAGCAGTGCGAGGTACCGGCGCCGCAGCTGCGCCGTGCGCTCCGGGTCGTCGACGCGGATCGCGGCGCAGCATTCGAGGATCATGCCGATGTCTTCGGTGACGGCGTCGTGGCGGAGCCGCCCGGTTTCGCGCGCCCGCTCCACCAGGCGGGCCGTCAGCTCGCCCGCCCGCCGCGCGTCCTGGCCCATCTCGGTCGTCGGGGTGAACGTGCCGGCGAGGTGGACCGTCAGCGAGTGCACGTCGGCGTCGACGACCCGGGAGAGGAACCCGGTCAGCGCCGCCCAGCCGTCCGGCTCCTCGGCGGCGGCTTCGGCTTCGTCGATGTAGGTGCGGAGCCCGTCGTGGCAGAGGCGGCAGAGCAGGGCCTCCTTGCTGGGGTACCGCCGGTAGAGCGCGCTGATGCCGACGCCGGCGCGTTCGGCGACGTGCGCGATCGGCGCCTTCGGATCCCCCAGGAAGACGTGGCGCGCGGCGTCGAGGATGACGAGGTTGTTGCGGGCGGCCTGGCCGCGGCGGCCGGGCAGGGCTGTCTCGGGCATGCCCCGGAGATTAGCACTGGAACGGATCGTTCCGGTCTGCTACAGTTCGGAACGAAGCATTCCGTTCCACCCTGAGGAGCCAGTCATGACGGTCCCCGCCCTCCGCCCGTTCCGCGCCGAGATCCCGCAGCCTGCCCTCGACGACCTGCAGAACCGCCTGCGCGGGGCGCTGTGGCCGGACGACCTGCCCGCCGACTACGGCGTCACGAACGAGCGGGTCCGCGCGCTGGCCGAGTACTGGCTGGAGAAGTTCGACTGGCGGGCGTTCGAGGCGCGGCTCAACGCGTACCCGCAGTTCCTGACGGAGATCGACGGCGAGACCGTCCACTTCCTGCACGTCCGGTCGTCGCGGGCGGACGCGACCCCCCTGGTGCTGACGCACGGCTGGCCGGGCTCGGTCGTCGAGTACCTCGACGTGATCGGCCCGCTGACCGAACCGGAATCGGCCGACGCGCCGGCGTTCCACCTGGTCATCCCGTCGCTGCCGGGCTTCGGCTTCTCGGGCCCGACCCGCGCGGCGGGCTGGGGCACGCACCGCACCGCGGCGGCGTGGGCGGAGCTGATGAACCGCCTGGGTTACGAGTCGTACGGCGCGGCCGGCAACGACGCGGGGTCGATGATTTCGCCGGAGATCGGCAGAATCGCGCCGGACAAGGTCGTCGGCGTGCACGTCACGCAGCTGTTCTCGTTCCCGTCCGGTGACCCGGCCGAGATGACGGACCTGAGCGAAGCCGACCAGGCCGCACTCGCGCACCTGCAGTGGTTCTACGAGAACATGTTCTCCTTCAACACGTTGCACAGCCAGCAGCCGCACACGCTGGCGTTCGCGCTCGCGGACTCCCCGCTGGGCCTGCTGGCGTGGAACGCGCAGCTGTTCGGCGAGCACCTCGACGCGGACTTCATCCTGGCGAACGTGGCGCTGTACTGGCTGACCCGCACCGGCGGCTCGTCGATCCGCTTCTACTACGAGGACGCGCACACGAAGGCGCACCCGGACGGACCGACGACGGTGCCGACGGGCCTGGCGATGTTCGCGGGCGACTTCCAGTCGATCCGCCGGTTCGCCGAGCGCGACCACGCGAACATCGTCAGCTGGAACGCCTATGACACGACGACGGGCACCGGCGGCCCCCGCGACGCGGCCGGCCACTACGCGGCGCACGAGGCCCCGGAGGTTCTGGTGGGCGACCTCCGCCGGTTCTTCGCGAGCCTGAGCCGCGGCTCGTCGTGGCCGGTCCTGGCGTCGGCCCACGAAGCCCTGCGTTCGGCGATCGCGGGCATCACGGACCGGTCGGCGTGGTCGGCCCCGACGCCGTGCTCGGCGTGGAACGTCACCCAGGTCCTCCAGCACGCGGCGGGCGACCAGCTGGGCTACGCGGCGTTCATCACGGGTGCGGGCGGCCCCGACTTCGACCCGTTCTCCCCCTCGGGTGAGCTCACCGGCCCGGCAGCGGACTTCCTGGAGCCGACGCTGACGGCCGCGGCGGCGGCGTTCGCCACGGTGAGCCGGGACGCGACGGAGGTCCCGACCCCCCTGCCGCAGGGCGCCCTCCCGGCCCCGGTGGCGGTAGGAGCGGCGGCCCTGGACGCGGCGGTGCACGCCTGGGACATCGCGGTGGCCACGGGCCAGGCGTCCCCGCTGACGCCGGAACTGGCCGAGCAGCTCCTGCCGGTGGCCCAGCAGCTGGCCGAACCCCTGCGCGGCTTCGCGTACGCCCCGGCACTGGACGCCACCCCCGACGACGACGCGGTGTCGACGCTGCTCCGGTACCTGGGCCGCAATCCACAGTGGACGGCCTGACAGAGGCCACGGGTTTGCCGGGGAACCACGGCGGTTCCCCGGCAAACCCGCGTGCGGCGGCGAGTGCGGCGGAGAGCGCGGCAGACAGTGCGGCGGCAGGGAATCCCGGCAAGCCCGCAGCCGGCGCCTGCTTCACCGGCGCACCAGCACCACCCAGCCACCGACCAACCCGGCCGCTTTCAGTGGCCCGGCCACCCCCGGCTCCGCACCGCCGTGCCCGACTCCCGGCCGCCACCCAACTCCCCCGCCCCCGCACCGGCAAGCACCGGCCAAGCGCGGCTCTTCCCTCGCCCGCCATCCCCGTCAAACCCGCCTCCACCTGCGATCCTGACTCTCCGCACAGCCGAGGTACCCACCTTCGGCGCCTCCCGCCACCCCGAACCCCTGGGTACGGTGACCGCATGATGCGCAAGGCGGTCGCGGTGCGGCGGGAGGAGATCGTGCTCGCCGCGCTCGAACAGATCCGGGCCCGGGGGATCGCCGGTGTGCGGGCCGCCGATGTCGCCCGCTCGCTCGACGTCAGCACCGCGCTGATCTTCTACCACTTCGGCACCCTCGAAACGCTCGTCATCGAGGCCTTCCGGCAGGCCGCGGAAAAGGAGCTCGCGAAGCTGAACGACGAGCTGGCGCGAGGCGGCCCGGCCGACACCCGGCTGCGCGCGGTGCTCACCCTGTACGGGCCCTCGACGCAGGACGGCTGGCAGCTGTGGATCGAAGCCGGGGCGGCGGCGATGCGCGACGCCGCCCTGCGGGCCGTGTTGCAGCGGCTGGATCTGCGGTGGCGTGACGCCGTCGTGGCGCTGATCGCCGAGGGGGTCGGGGCCGGGGTCTTCCGGTGTCCCGATCCGCACGGTGCCGCGTGGCGGCTGACCGCGCTGCTGGACGGGCTCGCCGTCCAGGTCGTCGCCCGGCGGGGCACGGTCACCGCCGACGACTGCGCCCGGTGGGTCGAGCAGGCGATGGCGTACGAGCTCGGCTGTTGACCGGGGGATCAGGAGGGGCGATGACGGAACCGGCCTTGCTCGAAGTGGCGTGGACCGACCCGGTCACCGGGTGCCGCGGGTACCTGGTGATCGACCGGCTCGTCCGCGGCGTGGCCAGCGGGGGCCTGCGGATGCGCCGCGGCTGCTCGCTCTTCGAGGTCCGCGGCCTGGCCAGGGGCATGACGCTGAAGGAAGGCCTCAACTACGACCCGGACGGCCGGTACGTCCCGCTGGGCGGCGCCAAGGGCGGCATCGACTTCGACCCCTACGACGAGCGCGCCCGCGACGTCGTCGCCCGCTACCTGCGCGCCATGCGGCCGCTGATCGAGCAGTACTGGACCATGGGCGAGGACCTGGGCCTGCGACAAGACGTCATCGACGGCGTGATCGCCGAGATCGGCCTGCTCAGCCCGGTGCAGGCGGTCTACCCGCTGCTCGAAGACCGCGAGGCGGCGACCGCCCGGCTGGCGGCGGCGTTCCGGATCGACGTCGGCGGCCTGGGCCTCGACGAGCTGGTCGGCGGCCTCGGCGTCGCGCAGGCCACCCTGACCGGGCTCGAGATGCTGGGGCTCGACCAGCACCCGAACCGCGTCGTGCTGCAGGGCTTCGGCTCGATGGGCGGCGCCACCGCACGCTTCCTCGCCGACGCCGGCCTGCGCGTGGTCGGCGTCTCGGACGTCCGCGGGGTCGTCGCCAACCCGGCCGGGCTCGACGTCGAAAACCTGCTGCGGCACCGCGACCGCTTCGGCGGGATCGACCGCGACAACCTGAAGCCCGGCGACGAGCTCCTGCCGCCCGAAGCGTGGCTGGACGTGCCGGCCGAGGTCCTGGTGCCGGCGGCGATCTCGTACTGCGTCGACAGCGACAACCAGGCCAAGATCGGCGCGAAGCTCATCGTCGAGGCCGCGAACCTGCCGGTCACCCCGGACGCCGAAGAGCTGCTGGACGCCCGGGGCATCCGCGTGGTGCCGGACTTCGTCGCCAACTCGGCGACCAACTCGTGGTGGTGGTGGACCCTGTTCGGCGACGTCGGCGCGGACGCCGAGGAAGCCTTCGGAAAGGTCCGCGCCCGGATGCGGGCCCTGGTGACCAGCATGTTCGAGGTCGCCACCCTGGACGGCTCGAGCCTCCGCGCCGCCGCGCTGCAGCTGTCGGAGCAGAACCTCGAGGCCATCCAGGCCCGCTTCGGCTGAGGGAACGAATCGGGCCGGAATATAGTTGAACGTTTCATGAAACTCGGCATCTACAGCTTCGGCGACCGCGCGCCGGATCCGCGCACCGGCGAGCAGCCCACCGTCGCGCAGACGCTGGCCAACACCCTGGAGCGGATCAAGCTCGCCGACGAGCTCGGCCTCGGCTTCTACGGCCTCGGCGAGCACCACCTCGACCAGTACGCGATCTCCAGCCCGGGCACCGTGCTGGCCGCGGCCGCGAGCATGACGAACCGGATCACGCTGAGCTCCGCCGTCACCGTGCTGAGCACCGAGGACCCGGTCCGCGTCTACCAGCAGTTCACCACGCTCGACCAGCTCAGCCACGGCCGCGCCGAGCTGCTCGCCGGGCGCGGGTCGTTCACCGAGTCGTTCCCCCTGTTCGGCAACGACCTCGGCGACTACGACGAGCTCTTCGAGGAGAAGCTCGCGCTGCTGCTGCGCATCGACCGCGAGGACCCGTTGACCTGGTCCGGCAAGTTCCGCCCGCCGCTGGAGAACGCGCGGATCCTGCCCCGGCCGTACGGCAGGCGCCTGCGCATTTCGATCGGCACCGGCGGCAACCCGGAGTCGTCGATCCGCGCCGGGCTGCTCGGCCTGCCGGTGGTGTACGCCGTGATCGGCGGACGACCCGAGCGCTTCGGCCCGCTGGTCGACCTCTACCGCCAGGCCGGCGAGGCGGGTGAGCACGACCCCGCGGACCTGCACGTCACCATGGGCGCGATCGGCTTCCTCGCCGAGAAGTCCCAGGACGCCAGGGAAATCTTCTACCCGTACTGGCTCGAGACGATGAAGTACGGCGCCCGCGCCCGCGGCTGGGCGGTCCCGACCCGCGCCGAGTACGACGGGTACACCCGCGACGCCCAGGCGCTGTTCGTCGGCAGCCCCCAGGAGATCGCCGAGCGGCTGATCGAGGTGGGCAAGCTCACCGGCGCGGACCGGTACGCGATGCAGATGGACTGGTCCGGCGTGCCGCACGCCGACGTCATGCGGGCCATCGAGCTCCTCGGCACCGAGGTCCTTCCGCTGGTGGAAAAGGAGTTCTAGACGTCGTTCCCGGCGATGTAGCCGAACGTCATCGCCGGGCCGATGGTCGACCCCGCGCCCGCGTAGCTGTGGCCCATCACCGCCGCGCTCGCGTTGCCGGCCGCGTACAGGCCGGGGATCACGGATCCGTCCGGGCGGAGCACCCGCGCCCGGGCGTCCGTGCGCATGCCGCCCTTCGTGCCGAGGTCGCCGGGGACGAGCCGCAACGCGTAGAACGGCGGCGCCCACAGCGGCGCGAGGCCGGGGTTGGGCCGCACCGACGGATCCGTGTAGTAGCGGTCGTACGCGCTGGCGCCGCGCCGGAAGTCATTGTCCACACCGGACCGGGCGAACCCGTTGAACCGGTCTACAGTGGACTTGAGCGCGGCGGCCGGCACGCCGATCTGCGCACCGAGACCCTGAACGGTCGACGCCTTGAAGACCGCACCGGCGGCGTACCAGGCGTCCGGGAACGGCAGCAACGGCAGGATGTCGCGGAACAGGTACCGATTCCGGTAGTTCTGGTCGACGATCAGCCACGCCGGGATGTCCGGCGCCGACGGGTTCTTGTCGTACATGGTGTGCACGACGTCGCTGTAGGGCGCGGCTTCGTTGACGAACCGCTGCCCGGCCTGGTTCACGATCAGCCCGCCGGGCAGGGTGCGTTCGGCCAGGCAGAAGTACGGGTCGCCGGGCGCCGGGATGGCCGGGCCCCACCAGGCGTCGTCCATCAGGTCGAGGGCAGCGCCGGCGCGCTGGCCGGCGCGGTGGCCGTCGCCGGTGTTCTCCTTCGCGCCGACCGTCCAGTCGGTACCGATCGGCTGACGCTGGTACTGCGCGCGCATCGCCGCGTTGTGCTCGAACCCGCCCGAGCCGACGATCACCCCACGCCGGGCGCGGACCAGCCCCTGCGGCACCACGACGCCGGTGACCGCGCCGTTTTCGACGTTCAGGTCGATCAGCGGGGTGTTCAGCCACACCGGGACTCCCGCCCGGAGCAGGCCCACCCGCAGGCCGGCGGCGAGCGACTGCCCCATGGTGAGCGGCTTCTGCCCGGCCAGCGCGGCGGCCGTGCCACGGGCGAGGCACTCGGCGGCGACCGCGGTGCCCTTGGCGTTGACCGCCGCGAGGTTCAGCCACTTGTAGTCGGCGCTGAACACGACGAGCCCGGGCGGCGTGGCGAGGTAGGGCGGGTTCAGGTTCGCCAGCTCGGCGCCCAGCAGGTTCCCGTCGAACTGGTCCGGCTCGATCGACCGGCCGTTCGGCAGGCCGCCCGGGAGCTCCGGGTAGTAGTCGCTGTAGCCCTCCATCCAGCGGAACCGCAGCGGGCTGTTCGCCAGGACGAACGCGATCATCGCCGGGCCGTGGCGCAGGAACGCCTCCTGCCGCGCGGCCGGCACCTCCGGGCCGACGACGGCGGCGAGGTACTGCGCGGCCTTCGCGGGGGTGTCCGGCACACCGGCGGCCAGCAGCACCTGGTTGTTGGGGATCCAGATGCCGGCACCGGACCGCGCCGCGGACCCGCCGAACGTCGGCGCCTTCTCGACCACGACGACGCTCAGCCCGCGTTTGGCCGCCGTCAGCGCCGCGGTCATGCCCGCCGCCCCGGAGCCGACCACGACGACGTCGTACTCGCCCAGCGGCGCCGCGGCGTTCGCGGCCGGGGCCGCGAGCCCGGACGTCACGGCGAGGCCCACGCCCGCGGCACTGCCGCGGAGGAGCTGGCGGCGGGTCAGGTCGGCATCCATGGCGCACTCCTAGCTCGCGGAACGGCGAGGGCCATGATCTCGACACCAGCGCAGAACTGAAACCTGTTCTACCCGGTTGGAGCAGCCGCGACCCGGTCCGCTCGTCCGGTGGCGCCAACCGGCGGCGGCATTCGGCCCAGGCTCAGACCTTCCAGGTCACCGGCACCTCCTCGGGTCCGCGCACCGACAGCGGCGGCCGCCAGGCGATCGTTTCCGGCGCCACGGCCAGGTCCAGTCCGGGTAGCCGGTCCAGCAGCGCCCGCAGGGCGATCTCGCCCTCCAGCCGGGCCAGCGCGGCGCCGAGGCAGAAGTGGATGCCGTGCCCGAAGCCGAGCTGCGGGGCGTCCTTCCGGCGGATGTCGAACTCGGCCGCTGCCGGGAACACGTTCTCGTCGCGATTCGCGGCACCGACGTGCGCCAGCACCGCCTCGCCGCGCCGCACGAGCACCCCGCCCAGCTCGACGTCTTCGAGCGCCACGCGCAGCAGGGACGAGTCGACCGGGCCGTCGTAGCGCATGATCTCCTCGACCGCGCCCGGCGCCAGCGCCGGATCGGCGCGCAACGCGGCGAGCTGCTCCGGGTGCCGGCACAGCAGGACGACGCCGGAAGCGATCAGGCTGACCGTCGTCTCGTGCCCGGCGAGCAGCAGCTGCGCGGCCAGATCGACCAGCTCCGGCTCGGTGAGCCGGTCGCCGTCCTCGTCCCGGGCGTGCACGAGGGCGCTCAGGAAGTCGTCGGCGGGGTGCGAGCGCTTCGCCGCCACCAGTGCGGCCATGTCCTCGGCGCCGTCGCGCCGCGCCCGCTCGACGTCGGCGGGTGCGTGCTGCATCGGGGTCACGATCACCCGCGACCACTGCCGGAACCGCTCGCGGCCGGCGAACGGGACGCCGAGCAGCTCGCACATCACGGCGGTCGGCAGCGGGAAGGCGAACTCCTCGACCAGGTCCGCCGGCGGGCCGTGCGCGACCAGCGCCCGGAGGAGCTCGTCGGCGAGCTCCTGGATCCGGGACCGCAGCGCGGCGATCCGGCGCACGGTGAACGCCTGCGCGGACAGCCGGCGCAGGCGCGTGTGGTCAGGCGGGTCCATGTTGAGGATGCTGTGCTCACCGGTCGAGAAGTCGCCCGGCTCGATGAGGCACGGCGCACCCGGGTACAGCAGGTTGCGGCTGAACCGCGGGTCGGAGAAGACCGTGCGGACGTCGTCGTAGCGCGTCACCAGCCAGCCCTCGTGGCCGCTCGGGAAGGCGATCCGGGACACCGGCGGGTGCCCGGCGTAGACGGCCCCCAGCGGGACGGCGGGATGGTCCTTCGCGGCGGGATAGGCAGCGGTCATGACGCCGATGATGGGCGCCGTTCACGGCGTCGCGGAAGGCGTGGGCCGGCAGAAAACCCGTCCGGACGCCGGAGACCGCCCGGACGGCCGCACGACCGGGCCTTCTCCGTCCGTTGTGGACAGTCGCGGCTTCCGAAGAAAGTTGACGGCGTCCTCAGTTTATGACTAAGTTGAGGACACTCTCAATTTCTCTGCAGGAGGTTCCCTTGCCGAAAGTGCTCGCAGTCCTGGGCGTAGGTCCCGGGCTGGGTCTGTCGATCGCCCACCGCTTCGGCCGCGAAGGCTTCACGACGGCGCTGGTTTCCCGCACCGACGCCCGGCACGCGACGTACCGCGCGTCCCTGGCCGGGGTCGACGCGCCCACCTACACCGCCGACGTGACCGACGAAGCCCAGCTCCGCGACGTGCTCGTCCGCATCACGGCCGACGCCGGCGAGATCGACACGGTGTACTTCGGGCCGGCCGACGCCACGTCCGGTCCGGGGATCACACCCCTCACCGAAGCCGGCGCCGTCGCCTTGCGCACATCGTTCGATTCCATCGTGCTCCCGGCGGCGAGACTCGTCGAAACCGTGCTGCCGGGCATGCTGGAGCGCGGCTCGGGTTCGCTGCTCTTCGCCGGCGGCCTGAGCGGCAAGTACCCGATACCGATGCTGGGCAGCCTCGCCCCGGCGTCGGCGGCGCTGCGCATGTACGTGCTGACGCTGCACGCGGCCCTGCGGGAAACGGGCGTCTACGCCGGGATCCTGACCGTCGGCGGCCTCATCGAGCGCGGCGACATCCACCGCGTGTTCACCGCGCAGGACCACGGCTTCACCCCGGGAACGCTCGATCCGGACGACATCGCCGAGAAGGCGTGGTCCCTGTACGCCGAGCGGGACGCCGCCGAAGCGGAGTTCAACGCGCTGGCTGCGGTCTAAGCGAGGTAGGACAGTTCCGGGTGCGCGGCGGCGTAGCCGTCGAGCAGCCGCCGCGCGACCGACACGGAGTCGACCAGCGGATGCAGCGCGAACGCCCGCAGCGCCGCCTCCCGCGAACCCGTCGTCGCCGCTTCGATCGTCGCCCGCTCGACGGCCTTGACCGCCGTCACCAGGCCCAGCGCGTGGTCCGGCAGCGGCGCGGCGGCGATCGGGCGGGCACCGTTCGCGTCGACGGCGCACGGCACCTCGACGACCGCGTCGCCCGGCACGCCCGGGAGCGCAGAACCGTTGCGGACGTTGAGGATCAACGTCGTGCGCTCGCCGTGGGCGAGGGCGCGCATCAGGGCCAGGGCGACCTTCTCGTAGCCGCCGCCTTCGAGGTCGTCTCGCGCCCCTTCGCGCGTCTCGGCCATGTACGTCGCTTCGCGCTCCAGGCGCGTGCGTTCCCACGACGTCAGCGAAGGTTCCGCGTAGAAGCCGCGTTGCTGCTCCAGCAAGAACGCGCCGCGCGACTCCGAACCCGCGGCCTCGCGGGCGAAGTAGTAGTAGTGCAGGTATTCGTTCGGCACCGCGCCGAGCGCGCGCAGCCAGTCCGCGCCGAAGAGCTTGCCCTCCTCGAACGACTCGCACGCGGCCGGGTCGGCGAGCAGCCGCGGCAGGACGTCCTCGCCGCCGACGCGGACCGAGCGGAGCCAGCCCAGGTGGTTGAGTCCCGCGTAGCCGAACCGCGCCGTCGCCGGATCGATCCCCAGTGCCCGGGCGACGCGGCGGCACAGCCCGACCGGCGAGTCGCAGATGCCGATCACGCGGCCGCCGAGGTGCGCGGCCATCGCTTCGGTGACCATCCCGGCGGGGTTGGTGAAGTTGATGACCCACGCGCGGGGCGCCAGCTCGCCGATCACCCGGGCGAGGCGCACCGCGACCGGGACCGTCCGCAGCCCGTAGGCGATCCCGCCCGCACCGACCGTTTCCTGGCCCAGCACGCCTTCCGCGTGCGCGATCCGCTCGTCCAGCCGGCGGCCGTTCAGGCCACCGACCCGGATGGCCGAGAACACGAAGTCCACACCGGACAGTGCGGTGGGCAGGTCGGTGGTGGTGCGCACCCGCGGCGCGTTCCCCGCTCCGGCGGCCTGCTCGGCCAGGACGCGTTCGATCGCGGCGAGGCGTCCGGCGTCGACGTCGTGCAGGACGAGCTCGGTGACCTCGCCGCCGGCCAGCAGCGCCCCGTGCACCTGCGGCACGCGGAACCCGCCGCCGCCGAGGATCGCCAGCCTCATCGCCGGGCACCGCCTCGGATTCCCCCGGTCGAGTGATGGCCGCTCCGCGCCGGCCCGCTCAGCTCGTGCCGCATCCGGCGACCATAGCAGCCGGAATCGCGCGATCCATCGTCGAAGAACGGTGGCACTTGCGAATCCGGCGCGGCTGACGCAGGCTCGGGCCGACCGTTGCGTGACCGGATTGGAGGCGCCCGTGCCGGCCGAGCCCGCACCCGACATCGATGTCTTCCTGTCCGGTCTGCTGTTCTTCGACCTGGTCTTCACCGGGCTCGAACACCCGCCGGCGCCGGGCACCGAGGTGTGGACGGGCGGCATGGGTTCGGGGCCGGGCGGGATCGCGAACTTCGCGGTCGCGCTGAGCCGGCTCGGCCTGCGGACGTCGCTGGCGGCGGCGTTCGGCACCGACGTCTACGGGCGGTACTGCTGGGACGTGCTGGCCCGCCAGGAGCGGATCGACCTGTCCCGGTCGCGGCGGTTCCCGGAGTGGCACTCGCCCGTGACGGTCTCGCTGGCCTACGCCGGCGACCGCGCGATGATCACCCACGGCCACCCGCCGCCCGTCCCGGTCGCGGAGCTCGCCGGTTCGCCGCCGCCGAGCCGCGCGACGGTGGTGCACATCGGCCTCGACACGGCCGAGTGGGTGCACACCGCGCACCAGTCGGGCAGCCTCGTGTTCGCCGACGTCGGCTGGGACCCGTCCGAGGCCTGGTCACCGGCGTTGCTGAAGCAGCTGGCGTGCTGCCACGCGTTCCTGCCGAACGACGTCGAAGCGATGCGCTACACCCGCACGGACACGCCCGAAGCGGCGCTGGCCAAGCTCGCCGACCTGGTCCCGATCGCGGTGATCACCCGCGGCGGCGAGGGCGTGCTGGCGGTGGACGGCACGACCGGCGAGACGGCGGCGGTCCCGGCGCTCCCGGTGGAGGTGCTGGACGCCACGGGCGCGGGCGACGTGTTCGGCGCCGGCTTCGTGGCCGCGACGCTGACGGGCTGGCCGTTGGTGGAGCGTCTCCGGTTCGCCTGCTTGACGGCGAGCCTGTCGGTCCAGCACTTCGGCGGCGCACTGGCGGCCCCGGGCTGGCACGAGATCGCCCAGTGGCACGCGCGGACGCGCAGCCCGCAGTACGCGTTCCTGGACGAGGTGCTGCCATCGGAGACGGTGGCGGGCATCCGCCGCGGCCCGGTGACGCTCGGTTTCGGCGACGACCCCTGGCGCTGACCCACCCGCCCCGGCTGCCTCCCGCCCAAGTCCGTGAATGCCACCTTGAGGGACGTAAAGTCCCTCAAGGTGGCATTCACGGCACGTCGGAGCTAGCCCACCGACACCCGCAGGATCTGGTTGTGGCTGTTGTGCGGGACGCCGTCCTTGTCGCCGTCCACACTGGTGGCGAGCCAGAGCTGACTGTCCGGCGCCGGCTCGACCGTGCGCAACCTGCCGTACGTTCCGGTGAAGAACGACCGGGAGTTCGTCAGCGCGTCGCCGCTGATCACCGCCCGGTAGAGGCGCGCCCCGCGCTCGCACGCCACGTACAGCGCGTCGCCGACGATCGCGATGCCGCTGCACGAGCCCTGCGCCACCGGGTACGTCTGCTTCGGCGCGATGGACCCGTCACACGAACCCGACGTCCCTTCGCACGAGGGCCAGCCGTAGTTGCCGCCCTTCACGATCAGGTTCGTCTCGTCCATGATGCTGTTGCCGAACTCCTGCTCCCACAGCCTGCCCTGCGAGTCGAACGCCAGGCCCTGGACGTTGCGGTGCCCGTAGCTCCACACCGCGTTGCGGAACGGGTTGTCCGCGGGGATCGAGCCGTCCGGGTTGATCCGCAGCACCTTTCCGTTGAGGCTGCTGGTGTTCGGCGCGGTGGCGCTGTTCTGCGCGTCACCCGTGGCCGCGAACAGGTACCGGCCGTCCGGACTGAACCGCAGGCGGCCGCCGTTGTGGTACTTGTTGCGCGCGATGCCCGTCAGCAGGACCTGCTCGGTGCTCGTGACCAGCGCGTCGGCGGCCGGGTCGTACTGGATCCGCACGATCCGGTTGTCGCTCGACGTGGTGTGGAAGAGGTAGAGCCAGTGGTCCGTGGCGAACGACGCCGGGTTGATCTCCAGCCCCAGCAAGCCGCCTTCGCCGTCGGTGTTGTCCACGTCCGGCACGGTGCCGACCGTCTTCTTCACCCCGGTGGCCGGATCGAGGTGGACGATGACGTGCGCGTCGCGCTGGTTGTAGAGGATCGTGCCGTCCGGCAGGGTGACCAGGCCCCACACGACGTCGTCGTCGGTGGCGATCTGCGTGGCGCCGCAGACACCCTGCGACGGCGTGCAGGTCGATCCGCCGGCGGTGCGGACGTCCAGGACCGGCGTGCTCGGCTCGCTGAGGTTGCCGTTCCGGTCGACGGCCCGCACCTGTAAGTGGTACGCCGTGTCCGGGGTCAAGCCGCCGAGCGTGGTGCTCGCCGTGTCCGACGTCCCGATCTGCGTGCCGGAGTCGTAGATCCGGTAACCGGTGACGCCGGTGTCGTCGGTCGACGCCGTCCACGCCAGGCCGATCGAGGTGCTGTTGACCGCGGTCGTGTGCAGGCCCGACGGCGCGGACGGCGGCGTGTGGTCGTCGGACGGCGGCGTCTTCACGGACAGGGTGCCGCTGGCCTGCGACACGTTCCCGGCCGCGTCGCGCGCGTTGACGTAGAAGCCGTAGTTGCCGTTCGGGCCGAGGTTGCCGCAGGTCGCCGTCAGCGCGCCGGTCGTGCTGGCGCAGAGCTGGCCGTCGCGGTAGACGTCGTAGCCCGTGACGCCGACGTCGTCGGTGGCCGCGGTCCACGAGATGGTCGCACTGGTCGACGTGACCCCGACGAGGGTCGGCGTGCCGGGCGGCGACGGCGGCACGACGTCCCCGGCCAAGCCGTAGACGCCGAACTCCTGCAGCGAGTAGCCCCTCGACGCGTCGGTGCGGCAGCGTTTCGTGCCGTACACCCGGACGTAGCGGCCGGTGCCGTCGAGGGAGGTCAGGTCCTCGACGCCGCCCTTCCCCGCGGTGGTCGCGTAGATCTTCGTCCACGTGACGCGGTCGGCCGAGGTGCCGACCTCGTAGGCCGTGGCGCACGACGCGTCCCACTGCAGCCGCACCCGGCTGACGTGCACGGCCGCGCCGAGGTCGACGTAAATCCACTGTGGATCGACGCCGGCCGAGCTGGCCCAGCGGGTTCCCGCGTTGCCGTCGACCGCGTTCGCCGCCGGGCAGCACCCGCCCGACGACGACACCGTCACCGGCTTTCCCCGTGACAGCAAGGGATCGGCGGCCTGCGCCGGCCCCGCCGTGGCGATCGTTCCGGCGGCGAGCGCCAGCGCGATCGCCCCCACCCGAATCCGTCTGCTCATTCCGTCCTCCATACGTGATGACGACGGCGGAGCGCTCCCGGACCGACCTGACGCCAGGACGATCTCGAAAAAGAGGCTACGAGCGGACCGTCCGGGTGGTCAACCGGCATCCCGCTCAACGGGTCCGAATGGCCGAAAGCGCATTCAGCCCGGCAGCACCCGCCCGAGGAAGCCCCGGATGTACCCGGCGATCGCGTCCAGGTGCGTCTCCAGCGCGAAGTGGCCGGACTCGAGCAAGTGGATCTCGGCGTCCGGCAGGTCACGGGCGTAGGCGCGGGCACCGTCGGCGATGAAAATTTCATCGTTGCCGCCCCAGACCGCCAGCAGCGGGACCTGGCTGGTCCGGAAGTATTCGTGGAACTTCGGGTACAGGCCGATGTTGTGGTGGTAGCCGGCGAGCAGCGCCTGCTGGATCGCCGCGGCACCGGGCCGGTCCAGCAGCGCCTGGTCGTGGATCCAGACGTCCGGGCTGACCAGCGACGGGTCGGGCACGCCGTCGAGGTACTGCGCCTTGGTCGCCTCGAGGGTGACCATGCCGCGCAGGTCGTCCTCGGTCAGCGTGCCGGCGGCGAGCTTCTGCGGGAGCCCGGCGCCGAGGCCCTCGACGTAGGCGTTGCCGTTCTGCGTGACGATCGCGGTGACCCGCTCGAGGTTCGCGGCCGCGATGCGCAGGCCCACCGGCGCGCCGAAGTCCTGGATGTAGAGCGAGAAGCGGCCGAGGCCGATCCGGTCGAGCAGGCCGAGCGTGAGTTCGGCGAGCGCGTCGAAGGTGTAGTCGAACTCACCGGCCGGCGGCGCGTCGGACGCGCCCGCGCCCAGGTAGTCCGGCGCGACGACGTGGTAGCGATCGGCCAGCGCCGGGATGAGGTGCCGGAACATGTGCGAGCTCGTCGGGAACCCGTGGAGCAGCACGATCGTGGGTGCGCCGGCGGGCCCGGCCTCCCGGTAGAACAGCCGGTGCCCGGCGACGGTGGCGTAGCGGTGCTGCACGGTGACCACGGTGTTCTCCTCACGTATCATGGATACTTTTCTATTTATCCATGAGATGGAGTAGGCTGTCAACGAGTCGGGGAAACTGGGGACGGACTCGGGAGGCGAACGTGGTCACTGCGGCACCCGGCGAGGACCGCTCGCCCGCGCTGGCACTGGTCAACACCTGGCGGCTGACGCCGGGAGGCCCGGTCGACGACCTGGGCTCGCCCGGCGAGGCGACGTCGTGGCTGCATCGTCATGCGCTCGCGGCCGCCGTCCCCGGCGCGGAGGAGCTGAGCCGCCTGACGGAGCTGCGCACCGCGGTCCGCGAACTGCTGGCCGCACTGGCGGAGGGCCGCGCACCGGACGCCGCCGCGGTGGAGGCGGTGAACGCGGCCGCCCGGGCCGACGCGGCCGCACCCCAGCTCGCGTGGCGCGGCGGCCCGCGACGCGAGTGGCACAGCACCCGGCCGGGCACGATCGACGCGGCGGCGGCGGCCTTGGCCCGCGACGCGATCGACGTGGCGGGCGGCGACCTCGGCCCGCTGGTGCGCCCGTGCGAGGCCCACGGGTGTGTCCGGTTCTTCTTCCGCGAGCACGCCCGCCGCCGCTGGTGCTCGACAACATGCGGCGACCGGGTCCGCGCGGCCCGGCACCACCGCCTGGTGGTCGAGCAGCGCGAGACATCCCCGTGAAGCGGCCCGCTGTGGCGGTGGGGGCGTAGGGAGGAGCGGGCCGCGCCGAGCTAGTCGACCAGGGCGCCGCAGCTTACGTTGACCGTTGCGGCCGTCATCGTGCGGGCGCGGTCCGAAGCGATGAACGCCGCCACCGCGCCGACGTCCGCGAGGGTGGCCGGGCGGCCGAGCATCGTCTTGCCCGCGATGTTCTCCTCGATCGCCTTCCGGCCCGGGAAGCCGGCCGGGAGGGTCTCCGGGATGCCGCCCGTCCGGAGCGTCACCGTGCGGATCCCGTGCGGGCCCAACTCGGCGGCGAGCTGGCGGCGCATCGCCTCGACCGCGTGGAACGCCACCTGCAGCCCGCCGACGGCGAACTCGCGCATGGGCTCGCCCTCGCCTCCGAAGAACAGGATCACCCCGGACCGCTGCCCGGTCATGTGCCGGGCCGCCGCGCGGGCGGTCAGGAACTGGGTGCGCACGGCGGTCACCACCGGGCGTTCGTAGTCCGCGAGCGTCATGTCCACCAGCGGCGTGCCCTGGACGTCGCCGTGGGCGACGAGGTTGAACGAGATGTCGATCCCGCCCTCGGCGGCGACCGCGGCGGCGTGCTCGTCCACCGCCTGTTCGTCGAGCGCGTCGACCTCCGCCGTCTCGGCCCGCCCACCGGACGCGCGGATGCGGCCGGCGACCTCGTCCAGCCGGGCCCGGGTCCGCCCGGCGAGGAACACCCGCGCGCCTTCCTCGGCGAAAGCGGTGGCGACGGCCGTGCCGATCCGCCCGGCCGCGCCGTAGACGATCGCGTTCTTGCCGGCGAGCAACGTCATGGAGTCCTCCATCATCCGGGTGCGTTCACCAGTGCGTCGAACGGCCGCACCCGGAATCGACACGTCACGGCCGTGGCACGCCCATCGGGTTCGGCACCGGGACCACGCCGCGGTCGATCACCGCCCGGCTCAGCGGCACCGCCAGCTCCAGCAGCCGCTCGACGTCGTCGCCCAGCTCCGCCACCGGCGCCGCCGCCAAGCGGTCCGTGTCCTCCTCGATCCGGCGGCGCAGCTCACGGCCCGCTTCGGTCAGGCGGCCGTCCGGACCGAGGATTCCGCGGGCCCGCAACCGGTCCACCGCCGCGTCCCACTGCGCGTCCGACCAGCCACGGTGGGGCTGGACGTCCGCGCGGCCGATCACTCCGTCACCGATGTGGGTGAGCGTCGTCTCCAAGCCGCCCAACCCGGCGTGGACCGCCGCCAGGACGTGGCCGTCGCCGCGGTGCTCGCGCAGGATCGTCGCCGCCAGCCACAGCCGGGACAGCGGATCCGCCGGCTTCGGCACCGCCGCCCACGCCGCCGCCAACGGGCGGCCGTCGAAGCCGCACGCGTCCACCGCCCGCCACAGCAGCCCGGTCAATTCCGAGACCTCGCCCGCCACCGGCCGCAACGCCGACGCCACCGCCTCGAGCCGGGATTCGACGACCGCCGCGGGCGAGGCGAACGACCACGCGTCCGGCAACGCCCGTGCCACCATCGACGGCGCGAAGCCGAACAACACCGCCGTCGCCGGTCCGGGGCCGATCGGGCCCAGGGGCGCCAGCCGGCCCGCGAAGTACCCCATCCAGTAGCCGCGCAAGCCGGCCGCCTTCGCCGCTTCGGCCGTCTCGGGCGCGAAGTAGACGACGGCGTGCAACGGCTCCACGGCCGCCCAGAGCCGACGAGCTGTCACCGCCCTCCTCCCGGACGTCCGCCCCAGGCCACCGGCAGCTCCCGGACGCCGTACACCAGCGTGTTGTGCTTGTACGCCAACGTCTCCCGCGGCACCGCCAAGCGCAGGTCCGGCACCCGGCGGAACAACCGCGTCAACGCCTCCTGCAGCTCGACGCGCGCCAGCTGCTGGCCGATGCATTGGTGCGCCCCGAACCCGAAGGCCACGTGGGTGCGCGGGTGCTCGCGGTCGAAGTCCAGCTTGTCCGCGGCCGGGAACACCTCCTCGTCGCGGTTGGCCGAGTTCAGGGCGGCGACCAGCCACTCCCCCGCGCGCACCTCCCGCGACCCGACCCGGACGTCCGAAGTCGCGTACCGCAGGACGCCGAACTGGACGACCGACAGGTATCGCAGCAGTTCTTCGACCGCCCGCTCCGGCGCTGCGAGCACGACGTCACGCTGCCCGGGGTGCTCCAGCAGCACGAGCGTGCTCAGCGCGATCATGTTCGCCGTCGTCTCGTGGCCGGCCACCAGCAGGCTGAGCCCGAGCACGACGAGCTCCTCCATCGTGAGCGGGTCGGCGCCGCCGCCGGAAATCAGCCTGCTGAACAGATCGTCCTGCGGATTCCGCTGCTTCTCGGTGAACAGCCCGGCCAGGTAGCCGGAAAGCTCGTCGTACGCCTGCTCGCCTTCCTCCCGCGTGGCGTCGGTGCTGACGAGCGTGGTGCTGTGCCGTTGGAAACGCGAACGGTCGGCGTACGGGACGCCGAGCAGTTCGCAGATCACCAGCGACGGGATCGGCAGCGCGAAGTCCTGCACCAGATCCGCCCGGCCGGGCTTCGCGAGCATCGCGTCGAGGTGGCTCTCCACCAGCTCCTGGACGTAGCCGCGCAACGCTTCCACGCGCCGCACGGTGAACTCGGCGATCACCTTCTTCCGCAGCCGCGCGTGGCGGGCGCCGTCGAGCTGGATGATCGAGCCCGGGCTGACTTCCTCGTCGAGGTCGGCGTTCGGGTTCACGTGCACCGAAGACGCGCCGCGCGAGCTCATCGTGCGGTCGGCGAGCACCGCGCGGACGTCGGCGTAGCGCGTCACCAGCCAGGCGTCCATGCCCGCCGGGCACCGCACCTTCGACGTGGGCTCGGTTTCCCGGAGGGTTTCGTAGGTCCCGGGCGGGTCGAACGGGCAGCCGGCCGGTCGATTCGTCGGGAGGGCCGGGGTTGCGGGTGCGGCCGTCACGGCGGATCACCCCTCTCTTCCGGTGGTCAGGACCCTTCCCACCATGGAGAGGACCGTGGCTCCCGTGGGCCGGCCGCCCCACTTGCGACCCGGATGGCCTAGCGAGCTCCGTACGCGCCGCCGTTCACGTGCACGACCTGGCCGGTGACGTGCCCGGCTTCCGGCGCGGCCAGGAACCCCACGGTGTCGGCGATTTCCTCCGGCCGGCCGGCCCGCTGGTTGAACGCCACGGAGATCCGGGAGTTCAGCCATTCGTCGGTGAGCGTGCCGTGGAAGAACTCCGTGTCGAGGACGACGCCCGGCGCCACGACGTTGGCCGTTCCCCGGGCGCCCAGTTGCCGCGCGAGGTCGGTGTTCCACGCTTCGATCGCCGCCTTGGCCGCGCCATAGGAACCCGAGCCCTGCTTCGCCGCGATGGAGCCGAGAGTCACGACGCGCACGTTGTCCGCGAAACGCGGCTTCAGCGCCGCGGTGACGAGCACGGCGGAGAGGACGTTGGCCTCGAAGTTCGCCTCCCACGCGTCGGCCAGGCCCTGCAGGTCACCGGGCGCGGGCGCCTCCCGCACCCGGTCGGTGTTGCCGCCGGCGTTGTTGACCAGGACGTCCACCCGTTCGGGCAGCTCGGCCAGCGCCGACCGCACGGCCGCCGGGTCGCTCGCGTCGAAGGCCACCGCCCGCGCGCCGATCTGCTCCGCCGCCGCTTCGAGGACGTCCTTGCGGCGCCCGGTGACGGTGACCCGCTCGCCCGCCGCCGTGAACCGGGCGGCGATCGCCAGCCCGATGCCGGTGCCGCCCCCGGTGACCACGATTTCCCGCTGTTCGCTCATGCCGCCATCTTCGCCCAGGAAACCGCTTTCCCACCGGGTTTTCCCAGCGAGCGGGACACGAACCCGCGTTAGTTAGGAAACTTTACGAACAGGACTTGACGAGCCGCCGCTCCCCGGCGAACCTGAACGCACGCCGCAGTCATCGTCCGCCCAGTCCTCCCGGAGGCAGCATGACCCGGCGCGCGCTCGTGCTCGTCGTGACCCTGTTCCTCGCCCTGGCCGCCGCGCTCGCCGGCGGCACAGGAGCGAGCGCGGCCACCACCCAGCCGACCTTCCTCACCTTCTACGGCTGGTGGGACAACACCCCACCGGGCGGGGACATCTCCTACCCGCAGATCCACGCCACCGCGGGCGGCAAGGGCGCCTACGCCGACCCGATCACCTTCGCCACCAGCAGCGACGAGCTGAAGCCCGGCACCAAGGTCTGGGTGCCGCGGGTGCGGAAGTACTTCATCATGGAGGACGGCTGCGACGAATGTTCCGACGACTGGAACAGCCAGGGCCCCAACGGCGGGCCCGGCCTGCGCCACATCGACCTGTGGCTCGGCGGCAAGGGCGGCAGCGCCTTCGACGCGATCGACTGCGAAGACGCGCTCACGCACTACAACCCCGACAACACGCCGGTCATGGAACCGGTCGTCGTCGACCCGCCGTCCGACGAGCCCTACGACGCCACGCCGATCTTCGACACGAGCACGGGTGAGTGCTGGGGCGGCGCGCAGCCGAACACCACGGTCGGCCAGTACCGCAACAACTCCACCGGCACCTGCCTCGAAGCGCCGAGCAGCGGCACCACGCTGAAGGTGGCCGCCTGCACCGGAAGCGCCGCGCAACGGTTCACCTTCCACGGCGCGTTCCTCGTCATCGACGACCGCTGTGCGGGGATTTCCGGCAGCTCGATCGTGCTGCAGACCTGCACCGGCGGCCCGGCCCAGCAGTGGTCGATCAACCCGGACGGCACCATCTCCGACATCCAGTCCAGCAGCAAGTGCTTCCGCGCGTCGGGCACCACGCTCACCGCGGGCAGCTGCTCCGGCACCGCCGCCCGCTGGACGTTCACCTCGGCCGGTGCGTCAGGCCTCAGCGTGACGCCTTCCTCGGTGTCGGTCGCGCCGGGCGCTGCGGCGACGGCCACCGTGACGGCCACCGAAGCCGTCACGCTGTCCGCGACCGGCGCTCCCGCGGGCGTGACCGTGTCCTTCTCGCCCGCGTCGGTGCCGGCCGGCGGGACCTCGACCGTCACGGTCACCGCCGCCGCCACGGCCTCCCCCGGCTCGGCGACGATCACGCTCACCGGAGGGACGAAGACGGCTTCACTGGGCGTCACGGTGACCGGCGGCGGCACGGAAAAACTGCTGTCGCAGGGCAAGGCCGCAACGGCGTCGTCCACCGAATCGTCCTCGTACCCGGCCGGCGCGGCCGTGGACGGCAACCTGACGAGCACGCGCTGGGCGTCCAAGGAGGGTGCCGACCCGCAGTGGCTGCGGGTCGACCTCGGTGCGACCGCCTCCCTTTCGCACGTCAAGCTGAGCTGGGAAGCCGCGTACGGGAAGGCGTACAGCATCCAGACGTCCGCCGACGGCACGACCTGGACGACGATCTACAGCACCACGACCGGCAACGGCGCCACGGACGACCTCACCGGGCTCTCCGGCAGTGGCCGGTACGTGCGGATGAACGGCGTCACGCGCGGCACGTCGTACGGCTACTCGCTGTACGAGATGCAGGTGTACGGCACCGCTTGAGTTGCTGAACCGGCAACGAAGTTTGCCTTCCCGGGGACGTCTTCCGCATGCTCGGGGGACGTCACCGAGGAGGAGCCATGCCCCACGCACACGACCAGCCGATGACCGTCGAGAACCTGCTCAAGCAGGAGTTCTGGGAGGCGCTCTACCAGCGCGACGACCAGATCTGGAGCGGGAACGTCAACGTCAACCTGCGCACCGAGGTCGAGGGGCTGAAACCCGGGCGCGCCCTCGACCTCGGCTGCGGCGAGGGCGGCGACGCGATCTGGCTCGCCAAGCAGGGCTGGACGGTCGACGCCGCCGACATCTCGACCGTCGCGCTGGCCCGGGCGGAAGCCGCGGGCCGGGAGGCCGGGGTGGACGTCCGGTGGCTGCACCGCGACATCCTGACCTGGCCGCCGGAGGAGACCTACGACCTGATCTCCGCGCAGTACATGCACCTTCCCCCGGATCTGCGCCGCGATGTCTTCACGGCGGCCGCGGCCGCGATCCGGCCCGGCGGCTCGCTGCTGGTCGTCGGGCACTCGCCGAAGGCCATGCGGGAGTTCGACGGCCAGAAGCCGCCGGAGGAGCTGTACTTCGAGCCCGAGGAGATCACCACCTACCTCGGCGACCCGTGGCCGTGGGTGGTCGAGACGTGCGAAACGCGCGGCGAGGGTCACCACACCGACGCCGTCTACCGCGCGCGGCGGCTCGAAGCCTGAGCCACGAGCGAGGGCCCGCTCACCTCCCCCGACGGCGGTGAGCGGGCCCCCGCCGGGATCAGGCGAGCTCGAGGCCGTAGGCCTGCAGCTCGAGGGTGAGCGGGTAGAAGTAACTGGTCACGGTGTCGCCGCCGGACAGCGTGCCCAGGCCCTTCGAACCGTCGTAGGCCGGGCCGCCGGAGTCGCCGTGGTCGGTGTGCGCGGTGGTGCCGAACTCGTGGTTGAGCACGCCCACGTCGAAGTTGACCGACTCGTCGACCGAGGTGACCTCACCGCTGCCGCCGCCGGTGGTCGAGCCCTGCTTCTGCATCTGCTCGCCCACGGTCGGCGTCGCCGCGCTGGTGATCTGCCGGCCGGTGTTGATCTCGCCGGGGCCGGTGCCGTTCGGGCGGGTCAGCAGGCCGGAGTCCGCGCCGGGGCAGTCGCTCTCGACGACCTGCGCGCCGGAGACGTCGCCACCGGACCAGGTGCCACCGAGGTTGGTGCAGTGGCCGGCGGTGAGCAGGAACGGCGAGCCGCCGCGGGTCACGTTGAAGCCGAGCGAGCAGCGGCCCTGGCTGTTCTGGATCGCGTCGCCGTCGGCGATGTACAGCTCCAGCTTGCCGGTGCGGTGCTCGACGCGGACGCTGTCGCCGTACTTCGCGGCGGCCGCGGCGACCTTGTCGGCCGTCTCCTTGCTGGCCGCGTCGTAGACCTTCACCACGACCTGGTTCGTCTTGGTGTCGATGCCCCACGCGGTCTGCGGCACGTTCTTCACCGCGTCCAGCTGGTTCTTGACGCCGGTGAGCGCGGCGAAGGTGTGCTTGACCTTCTTCGCGGTGAAGCCGGCGGCCTGCACCTGCTGCATCGCGGCGTCGTCGACGACGTTCACGACGGCCTTGCCGTTTTCCAGGTAGATGCCGCCGGACGCGGCCCCGAGGGTGTCGGCCACCTGGGTGGCGCCGGTGATCGCGCGGGCCTGCAGTTCCGCGAAAGCCAGCGGGGACGCGGTGGCCGCCGAGGCGCAAACACCGCTGGTCAGCGCGGCGGCCGACAAGACGGCGAGAGTCTTGAGGGCGGTCTTCCGGGGAGTCATCAACTTCCTCCAGGTTGGGCGTTCGAAGCCGGTGCCGACACTTTCGTTGCCAGGCAACCAACGCACTACCGACGAAGGTTGGTTAATAACCAATGGAAGCGGACATACCTCTCAGATTACCCCGAACGGCGTAACGCGCCACCCCTTCCGGGCTACTCGTGCGGCCAGCGGACGTGCTCCGCGTAGCCCGGATGCTTCTTCAGGTACCCGGCGATGAACGGGCAGATCGGTACGATCGTCCGGCCGTTCGCGACGACGTCGTCGAGGGCGCCCGCGGCCAGGACCTTGCCCAGGCCCTGCCCGGAGAAGGCGTCGTCGATCTCGGTGTGGGTGAACACCGTGCGCTCGCCACGCAGGTCGTACGCGGCGAAGCCCGCCAGCTTCTCCCCCGCCCACAGCTCGTAGCGGCTCTCGTCCGGGTTGTCGACCACTCGGTTCTCGTCGGTCATCAGCTCTCCTCGATCGGGTACGTCCACCATCGTGCGACGGCTGCCCACCGCGCGCTGACCGGGCCGGGCCCCCGCTGGGCCGGCCGGGGGAGACGGCCGTCCCGTTCGTGTGCATCCGGCCGGCTTCCCTTGGCGGGCACCGGCCTCGTTTGGTTGCCTCACGGGGTGCCTCAGCAGCCGTTCGTCCTCCCCGAGTTCTACATGCCCTACCCGGCGCGGGTGAACCCGCACCTCGAGCGGGCCCGCACCCACAGCAAGGCGTGGGCGTACGAAATGGACATGATCGACGTGCCACAGCACGGCACGGTGATCTGGACCGAGCACGACCTCGACTCCCACGACTACGCGCTGCTCTGCGCCTACACCCACCCCGACGCCGGCGCCGAAGAGCTCGACCTGATCACCGACTGGTACGTCTGGGTCTTCTACTTCGACGACCACTTCCTCGAACTGTTCAAGCGCACCGGCGACATCGACAGCGCGCGGGACTACCTCGACCGGCTCACCCTGTTCATGCCCGCCGAAGGCGAAATCACCGCGACGCCGGAGAACCCGGTGGAGCGCGGGCTCACCGACCTGTGGAACCGGACGGTCCCGCACCGGTCGGCCGGCTGGCGGCGCCGGTTCGTCGAGAGCACGAAGGCGCTGCTGGACGAGTCACTGTGGGAGCTGGCCAACATCAACGAAGGCCGGCTCGCCAACCCGATCGAGTACGTCGAGATGCGGCGGAAGGTCGGCGGCGCGCCGTGGTCGGCGAACCTGGTCGAGCACTCGGTGCACGCCGAGGTCCCCGACGCGATCGCGGCGTCCCGGCCGATGGAAGTCCTTCGCGACTGCTTCGCCGACAGCGTCCACCTCCGCAACGACCTGTTCTCCTACCAGCGCGAGGTGCAGGACGAGGGCGAGCTGTCCAACGGCGTGCTGGTGTTCGAGAAGTTCCTCGAACTGAGCACCCAGCAGGCGGCCGACGCGGTCAACGACCTGATCACCTCCCGGCTGCACCAGTTCGAGCACACCGCACTCACCGAGGTGCCCGCGCTGTTCGACGAACACGGCGTCGACCCGGCCGCACGCGCGGCGACGTTCGCCTACGTCAAGGGCCTGCAGGACTGGCAGTCCGGCGGGCACGAATGGCACCTGCGGTCCAGCCGGTACATGAACGAAGGGGCCTTGGCCAGCCGGGGCGGCCCGGACCTTGGCGGCGTGACGGGCATCGGGACGTCCGCGGCACGCATCTTCTCGTCGGTGCTCGCGACCGCGCCGCAGCGGCTGCGGGCGTACAGCTCGACGCCGTTCCGCGCGGTCGACGTTCCCCACCCGTCGATCGACGTGCCGTTCCCGCTGCGGCTCAGCCCGCACCTGGGCACGTGCCGGGTCCGCAACGTCGACTGGGCGCGGCGCACGGGCTTCCTCGACGGCGTGGTGTGGGACGAGCGGAAGCTGCGGGCCACCGACCTGCCGCTGTGCGCGGCGGGCATCCACCCGGACGCCACGGCCGAGGGCCTCGACGTCACCAGCGACTGGCTGACCTGGGGCACCTACGCCGACGACTACTACCCGGTGGTGTTCGGCGCGACCCGCGACCTCGCGGGCGCCAAGGCGTGCAATCTCCGCTTGTCGGCGTTCATGCCGGTGGACGACTCGCCGATGCCCACGCCGTCGACCGCCCTGGAAACGGGCCTGGCCGACCTCTGGCCGCGGACCACGGCGGAGATGTCGCCGGAGAACCGGCGCGCGGTGCGCCGGGCGGTCGAGTCGATGACGTCCAGCTGGCTCTGGGAACTGGCGAACCAGGCGCAGAACCGCATCCCCGACCCGATCGACTACGTCGAGATGCGGCGGCGGACGTTCGGTTCGGACCTGACGATGAGCCTCTCGCGGTTCTCGCACGGCCGCGCGGTGCCGCCTTCGCTGTACCGCACGCGGCCGGTGCAGGCGATCGAGCACTCGGCGACGGACGTGGCGTGCCTGATCAACGACCTGTACTCCTACCGCAAGGAGATCCAGTACGAGGGCGAGCTGCACAACGCGGTCCTGGTGGTGCGGAACTTCCTCGACTGCCCGGAGCAGCGCGCGTTCGAGGTGGTGACCGACCTGGTCCACGCCCGGCTGGCGGAGTTCGAGCACGCGTCGGCGATCGAGCTGCCCGCCCTGTTCCGCGACTACGCCATCGAGCCCGACGTCCAGGAGATGCTGCTGGAGTACGTCCAGGAGTTCCGCGACTGGATGGCCGGGATCCTGAACTGGCACGAAAACGTGGGCCGCTACACCGAGACGGAGCTGCGCTACCACCCGGTGGCCGGATCGGTGTTCGGCGGCCCGACCGGCATCGGCACGTCGTCACTGCGCATCTCCTCCCTGCTCCCCGCAGGCCACTGACCCCCGTGCTCCAACGGGCCGACTCTTTGATCACGTGTGTCGGCCTCCGGGTCACACGCCCGCGTTGCCCTGGCCACTCCGCCGGGCGATTGCCGCCGGCGGAGGCGATACTCGGGGCGTGAGCGGCTTCGCCCTGCGATTCCTCGGCCATTCGACCGTCCGCCTGGAACTCGGCGGCCGGGTGGTGCTGACCGATCCCGTGCTCACCGCGCGCGCCGGCGGGCTGGTCCGGGTCGTTCCCGTGCCGCCGCCCGAGAGTTACGCGGGCGTCGACCTCGTCCTGCTCTCGCACCTGCACGGCGACCACCTGCACCTGCCGTCGCTCAGGCTGCTCGGCAGGCGCACCCGGATCGTCGTGCCGCGCGGGGCCGGGCGCTGGCTCGCCGGGAAGGGCTTCGAGCGCGTCGAGGAGATCGCGCCCGGGGAGACCCTGACCGACGGCGACCTCACCGTCACCGCCACCGAAGCCGTCCACTCCGGACACCGGTGGGGGCCGCGGCTGACCCACGGTCCCCAGAGTCCCGCCATCGGGCACCTCCTGGAGAGCGACGAGGGGAAGGTCTACCACGCCGGCGACACCGACCTCTTCGACGGCATGTGCGACCTCGGCCCGGTCGACGTCGCCCTGCTGCCCGTCTGGGGCTGGGGACCGAACCTCGGCCCCGGTCACCTCGATCCCGTCCGCGCCGCGCGGGCCGCCGGAATCGTCGGGGCCCGCGCCGCCGTGCCGGTGCACTGGGGCACGCTCGCCCTCCCCGGCCTGCGGCGGACCGCCCGGATGCGGCGGCTGCTGGCCGACCCGCCGCGGGTCTTCGCGGCCGAAGTGAAAGCCGCGGGCATCGCCACCGAGGTCCTGTTCACCGAGCCCGGCGCCGACGTCGTCCTGCCCGCGCCGACGGACCACGCGTGAACTGGACCGACCCGGCCGCCGTCGGGTACCCGGCGGTGTTCGGCGGCGTGCTGCTCGGCTCGATCGTCCCGATCGTGCCGACCGGCGCGGTGGTCGGGGCCGCGGCCGCCGTCGCGACGACGACCGGGCACCTGTCCCTGCCGCTCGTGCTCGTCCTGGCCACGCTCGGCGCGTACCTCGGCGACGTCGTGACGTTCGGGATCCCGCGCCTGGGCAGCGAAGCCGCGTTCCGCTGGATCAGCCGCCGTCAGCCCGCGGAACGGCTCGAGAAGGCCCGCGAGCAGTTCGCCCGCCGCGGCTGGCAGCTCGTCGTGGTCGGCAGGCTCGTCCCGGCCGGCCGCATCCCGGTGCTGCTCGCCGCGGCCGCGCTGGGCTACCCGTGGCGGCGTCTGCTGCCCGCCGCGCTCGGCGCGTGCGTGCTCTGGGCGGCCGCGTACGCCTTGCTCGGGATCCTCAGCGGCGGCCTCTTCGACTCGCCCCTCATCGCGACGCTGCTGGCGACGGTGCTGGTCCTGGTGGTCACGGTGCTGGCCAACCTGGTCGCCCGGTGGCGGCGCAAGACCAAGGAGCGGGTGTGACGACGACGGCGCCGAAGGGCAGGCTGCTGCGCGGCGGCCGGACCGTCGCCCGCGCGCTCCTCGTGTGGGTCGCGGTGACCGGCGCGCTGCGCCTGCTCGACGTGCTCCTGCCCGGCTTCCGGATGACGCACTGGTGGCAGCCGGCGGTCTGCGCGCTGCTGCTCGGCCTGCTGGCCGCCGTGGGCTGGCCGCTGGTCATGCGGATCGCCTACCCGCTGGCGTTCTTCACCTTCGGCCTCTTCGGCCTCCTGCTGCTGGGCGGGGGCACGCTCGCCGTGTTCCGCACCGTGCCCGGCGTCGAAATCGCGGACTTGCGGACCGCGGTGACCGTCACGCTCGGCATGGCCGCCGTCGGCGCGGTCATCTCCAGCGTCCTCGCCATCGACGAGGACGAGATCTTCTTCCGCCGCGCCGCCCGGCGCCGGCGGCGGCACCGCCACGAGCCCGGCCGGAGGGAGCGGCCGCCCGGCGTGGTGTTCCTGCAGATCGACGGCCTCGGGTACGACACCGCCCGCCGCGCGATCCGCGACGGCGACATGCCGACGTTCGCCGCGTGGCTCACCGAGGGCAGCCACACGCTGACCCGGTGGCACACCGACTGGAGCTCGCAGACCGGGGCGAGCGTCTGCGGCATCCTGCACGGCTCCAACCACGACATCCTCGGCTTCCGCTGGTACGAAAAGGACCGCGACCACGTGATGGCGTGCGCGCACCCGACCGACGCGGCCGAGATCGAGCGGCGGCACTCCGACGGGCGCGGCCTCTTGGCCGGCGACGGCGCGAGCCGCGGCAACCTCTTCTCCGGCGACGCGGACCACGTCAGCCTCACCATGAGTTCGATCCCCGTGCTGGTGCCGAAGAAGCTGCTGCGCCGCCACCGCGACCGGCTCGGCGCGGGCTACTACGCCTACTTCGCGAACCCGGTCAACGCCCTGCGTACGTTCGCCGTCGCGCTCGTCGACGTCTTCCGCGAGATCAGCGCCTCGGTGCGCCAGCGCCGCGCCGGCGTCGTGCCGCGGGTCCCGCGCGGCGGCTGGTACCCCCTGGCCCGGCCGGGCACGACGGTGATCGCGCGGGACGTCGTCGTCTCGGCGATCCTCGGCGACATGCTCGCCGGACGGCCGGTGGTGTACGCGGACTTCCTCGGCTACGACGAGGTGGCGCACCACTCCGGCATCGAGCGGTTCGACACGCTGTCGGTGCTGCGCTCGATCGACCAGCAGATCGCGCGGCTGCACCGCGCGAGCAGGCTGGCGCCGCGCCGCTACCACGTGGTGGCGCTGTCGGACCACGGTCAGACCCAGGGCCAGGCTTTTTCGCAGCGGTTCGGCGAGACGATCGAGGCGTGCGTCGGGCGGCTGTGCGGCGGCTCGCCACCGGCGTCGGCGGGCAAGCGGCGACAGGCCGAGAGCTGGCAGATCAACGCGGCGCTGGCGGAGGCGACGAAGAGCGGCGGCCTGATCGCGCGCCGGCTGCGCGCCCGGGTGGAGGACGCGGAGTGCGCCGAAGACGCACCGCGCACGACGTCCGGCGCGCCCGGCGCGGTCACCCGCGTGGCGCCCGGCGTGGTGGTGGTCGTGTCCGGGCACGTCGCGATGGTGTCGTTCACCGAGCACGAAGGCCGCGTCGAGCTGGAGACGATCGAGCGGGAGCACCCCGACCTGCTGCCGTCGCTGGTGGACCACCCCGGCGTCGGGTTCCTGCTGGTGCGCAGCCGCGAGTTCGGCCCGGTGGTGCTGGGCCGCGACGGCCTGCACCGGCTCGCGACGGGTGCCGTCATCGGCGAGGACCCGCTGCTGCCGTACGGCCCGCACGCCGCGGACCTGATCCGGCGGGTGGACACGTTCCCGCACTGTGCGGATGTGATGATCAACAGCCGGTACGACCCGGACTCGGACCAGGCGTCGCCGTTCGAGACGCACGTGGGCTCGCACGGCGGGCTCGGCGGACCGCAGCAACGCGGTTTCGTCGTGCACCCGCGCGAGCTCGCCTTCCCCGGCGAGGTCGTCGGCGCGGAGGCGCTGCACCGGGTGTTCCGCGGCTGGCTGACGGACCTCGGGCACGCCCCGGTGGAAACCCCGGTTACGGAGGTAGTTTCGTGAAACTGACGGTCTACGGCGCGAGCTGGTGCCCGGACGTGAAACGCAGCCGCGCGCTGCTCGACCGCGAAGGCGTCGAATATTCCTATGTGGACGTCGAGGCGGACGCCGACGCCGAGCGGCGGGTCCGCGAGCTGCAGGACGGCGCCCGCCGGATCCCGACCATCGTCTGGGAGGACGGCTCGTTCCTGGTCGAGCCGTCGGACGCGGAGCTGAGCGGCCGGCTGTGAAACTGCTGCGGGAACTACCGCTGGGCACGCGCGTCGTGGTGCGCTACCGCATCGAGGGTGGCTTCACCGACGCGCTCGGCGACTTGGTGGCGCGCGACGAAGTCTCCTTCACCGTGGAGACCCGGCGCGGCTCGGTCGTGGTGGCGTTCGACGCCGTCTCGCTGGCCAAGCCGGTGCCCCCGCCGCCGGTCCGGAAATCGGGTGGCGGCTCGTCGACGGCTTTGTGACGATCGCAGCCATGTTCGAGGACCTGGTGGCCGAGGCTTCGGCGGTGTCCGTCGACGGCTGGGACTTCTCGTGGCTCGACGGCCGCGCCACCGAAGCCCGCCCTTCGTGGGGCTATCAGCGGCTGCTGGGTGCACGCCTCGGTGTCGCGCAGGCGGCGCTCGACCTGGAAACGGGCGGCGGCGAGGTGCTCGACGGCTGCCCGTCGTTGCCGCCGCTGATGGCCGCCACCGAGTCGTGGCCGCCGAATGTCGCTCGCGCCTCGGCCCGGCTGCGGCCGCGCGGGGTCCTCGTGGTGGCCACCACGGGCTTCCCGTTCGCCGGTGGCGTGTTCGACCTGGTCTCCAGCCGCCACCCGGTGACGACCGATTGGGCCGGTATCGCCCGCGTCCTGCGCTCCGGCGGCACGTACTTTTCGCAGCAGGTCGGCCCGGCGAGCGTGTTCGAGCTGGTCGAGTTCTTCCGCGGCCCGCAGCCGCCCGCGGTGCGGGAGAACCGCCACCCGGACCACGCCGTGGCGGCCGCTTCCGCCGCGGGACTGGAGGTCGCCGACCTCCGGTCGGAGTCGCTGCGCACCGAGTTCTTCGACATCGGCGCGGTGGTCTACTTCCTGCGCAAGGTGATCTGGATGGTTCCCGGCTTCACGGTCGAGAGGTACCGGGACAAGCTGCGGGAGCTGCACGAGCTGATCGAGCGCGACGGCCCGTTCGTCGCCCACACGACGAGGTTCCTCATCGAGGCCCGGAAGCCCTGACTAGCGAGCTTCGAACACGTCGACGCAGTGAGCCGCCGCGGCGGCGGGCGTCGACGTTCGGCAGCTGCGCGGGTTCCGGCACCACCTGCTCGAAGAACCCCATCCCGGCCTCCAGCGTCAGCCCTGCCGCACGATCGCCTGCTCGACTCCGTCCAGCAACAACTCCAGGCCCGCCTCGAACGACAACCGCGCCTCGCGCTCCAGGTAAGGCTCCTCCGAGGACGACGCCTCGTACTCGCCCTCCGCACCCAGCCTGGCCACCGTCGGGAACCGCGCCGAGAGATCGGGCGCCAGCTCCTCGAGCAACGCCGACCGCGCGTACCACCAGTCCTCTTCGGACTGTCCCGTCTCGCGCGTCGCCTGGCGGGACTCCGCTGCTGCCTGGACCGAGCCGCGGACGATGTTGAACAGCGCCGACACCACCCAGCGTACCCGCGGCAACGGCAACCCCGTGGCCGCCAGAACGGAAAGCAACGTCTCCTGGACGTGGAACTCCCCCGGTCCGAGCACCGGGCGCGCCGGCGAGACCTGCAGCAGCCACGGGTGGCGCAGGTGCAGGTCCCACAGCGAACCGGCCAGTGCCAACGCCGCCGAGCGCCACCCCGAAGACAGCGGGTACGACGAAGGCAGCTCCCCCAGCGTCCGGTCGTACATGAGGTCCACCAGTTCGGTCTTGCCCGGCACGTACGTGTACAGCGCCATCGCCGTGCGGCCGAGGCGCTCCCCGACCGCGCGCATCGACAGCGCCGCCATGCCCTCGGCGTCGGCGATGTCGATCGCCGCCGCGACGATCGCCTCGACGGACAGGCCCGGCTTGGGCCCCGGGCCCGTGCGCGGCGCCACCACCCGCGGCCCCCACAGCAGCTCCATGGACCGCCGGGCGTCGCCCTGACCCGCGAAGACGACCACCTTGCCGACTCCTTACACCCTAAAGTAATCTACGATGGACCATCACTTTACAGCCTAAAGTATCAAGAGGACGGTATGACCTCACCCAGGCGGGCCGCCGACACCCACGACGTGATCCAGGTCCGGGGCGCCCGGGAGAACAACCTCACCGGCATCGACCTGGACATCCCGAAGCGCCGGCTCACGGTGTTCACGGGCGTCTCCGGCTCCGGCAAGTCGTCACTGGTCTTCGGCACCATCGCGGCCGAATCCCAGCGGCTGATCAACGAGACCTACAGCGCCTTCCTCCAGTCGTTCATGCCGAGCCTGTCGCGCCCGGACGTCGACCTGCTGGAGAACCTCAGCGCGGCCATCGTCGTCGACCAGGAGCGGATGGGCGCGAACTCGCGCTCCACGGTCGGCACCGCGACCGACGCCTACGCGATGCTGCGGATCGCGTTCTCCCGGCTCGGCGAACCGCACGTCGGCACGTCCGGCGCGTTCAGCTTCAACCTGCCCGAAGGCATGTGCCCGGCGTGCGAGGGTCTCGGCCGCGTGTCCGACCTCGACGTCCGCACCCTGCTCGACTTCGACCGCTCCCTCAACGAGGGCGCGGTCCTGGTCCCCGGCTGGGCGCCCGACAGCTGGTACGTCCAGATCTACGTCTCCTCCGGTTTCTTCGACCCGGACACGAAGATCCGCGACTTCACGCCGGAGCAGCTCGACGACCTGCTGCACAAGGGGCCGTGCAAGGTGAAGGTCGGCACCAGCAACCTCACCTACGAAGGCCTCGCGGTCAAGATCAAGCGGCTCTACCTGCAGAAGGACACCGAGTCGCTCCAGCCGCACATCCGCGCGTTCATCGAGCAGGCCGCCACCTTCAAGACCTGCGGCGAATGCGGCGGCGCGCGGCTCAACCAGGCCGCGCTGTCGGCGAAGATCGACGGGAAGAACATCGCCGACTGCGCGGCCATGCAGATCAGCGACCTCGCCGAGTTCGTGCGCAACCTCGACGCGCCGTCGATCCGGCCGCTGCTGGGCAACCTGCGCGACACGCTCGACTCGCTGGTCGAGATCGGCCTCGGCTACCTCTCGCTCGACCGCGAGTCCGCGACGCTCTCGGGCGGCGAGGCCCAGCGCGTGAAGATGGTGCGCCACCTGGGTTCCAGCCTCACCGACGTCACCTACGTCTTCGACGAGCCGACCGTCGGGCTGCACCCGCACGACATCGAGCGGATGAACAACCTGCTGCTCTGCCTGCGGGACAAGGGGAACACGATCCTGGTCGTCGAGCACAAGCCGGAGACGATCCGGATCGCCGACCACGTCGTCGACCTCGGCCCCGGAGCGGGCACCGCGGGCGGGCGGCTCTGCTACACCGGGAGCGTCGACGGCCTGCGCGCGTCCGGCACGCTCACCGGCCGCCACCTCGACCACCGGGTCACGCTGAAGGAGCGGTTCCGCACCCCGGCCGGGCACGTCCCGATCACCGGCGCGAAGCTGCACAACCTCCGTGACGTCAGCGTCGACGTCCCGCTCGGCGTGCTGACCGTGGTCACCGGGGTGGCGGGTTCCGGGAAGTCGTCGCTGATCCACGGTTCCCTGGCCCACCGCGACGACGTCGTCGTGGTCGACCAGTCGGCGATCCGCGGGTCCCGGCGGTCCAACCCGGCGACCTACACCGGCCTGCTCGACCCGATCCGCACCGCGTTCGCCAAGGCCAACGGCGTCAAGGCGAGCCTGTTCAGCGCCAACTCCGAAGGGGCCTGCCCGCGCTGCAAGGGCCTCGGCGTGATCTACACCGACCTGGCGATGATGGCCGGGGTCGCGTCGGTCTGCGAAGAGTGCGAGGGCAAGCGGTTCACGCCCAAGGTGCTGACCTTCGAACTGCGCGGCAAGAACATCAGCGAGGTGCTGGCGATGTCCGTCGCCGAAGCGCGCGAGTTCTTCCCCACCGGCAACGCGCGGCGGGTGCTCGACCGGCTCGCCGACGTCGGCCTCGGCTACCTCACGCTCGGGCAGCCGCTGACGACGCTGTCGGGCGGTGAGCGGCAGCGGCTCAAGCTCGCGATCCGGATGGCCGAGCGGGGGTCGACCTACATCCTCGACGAGCCGACGACCGGGCTGCACCTCGCCGACGTCGACCAGCTGCTCGCCCTGCTGGACCGGATCGTCGACGCGGGCAACACGGTGATCGTGATCGAGCACCACCAGGCCGTGATGGCCCACGCCGACTGGCTGATCGACCTCGGCCCCGGCGCCGGCCACGACGGCGGCCGCGTCGTCTTCACCGGCACGCCCGCCGCCCTTGTGGCCGACGCCTCCACGCTCACCGCCCGCCACCTGCGCGAATACCTGGAGAAGCGATGAACCCGACCGGTCTGCTCGAGGTGACGGCGGTGCGGCAGGTGACCCCGCGCACCGTGCGCGTCACCTTCACCGGCGACGGCCTCGGCGAACTGGAGCCGTGGCCCGACCAGCAGCTGAAGCTGTTGTTCCCGCCGGCGGGCCGCCCGGTGCGGCTGCCGTCGGCCGACGACGACGTGATGCGCTGGTACCAGGCGTACCTCGCGATCCCCGAGGACGAACGCCCGGTGATGCGCAGCTACACCGTGCGCAGCCGCGACCCGGGCCGGGCGGCGATCGACGTGGACTTCGTGCTGCACGCCGGCCCGGCGGGCCCGGCCACGGCCTGGGCCCGGACGGCGACCCCCGGCGACGTCCTCGGCCGGTACGGCCCGGACGCGGCCTACCGCCGTCCGCTGTCCACAGCGGACACCCTGCTGTGCGCGGGCGACGAGACGGCGCTGCCCGCCATCGCGACGATATTGTCCGAAGTGGACAATGCGGTGGTGTTCATCGAGGTCGCGGACGCGGCCGAAGAGCAGCCGTTGCCGGGCGAGGTGCACTGGCTGCACCGGGACGGCGCCGAGCACGGCGCCAAGCTGCTGGCGGCCGTGCGCGACGCGAAGCTCCCCGACGGTTCGGTGGCGGCGTGGCTCGCGGGCGAAGCGGGGATGGTGCGGTCGCTGCGCCGCCACCTCGTCGCCGACCGCGGAATCGGCAAGAGCGCCATCGAGTTCACCGGGTACTGGCGGCGCAGCCTGACCCAGGACGACGCACCGACTTCGGAGGACCTGGCGGACGCAGCGGAAAAGCTGGGCGCCTGATGGCAGCGCGTCGCCCGGCTCACCGGTGACGTCGGAAAGCTGCCAGCGTCGGCTGCCCGCGCCCGGTTAGGGTCGCGGGCATGCCGAGTCGCGACGTCGTCGAGAACGCTTGGAAGGCCTTCGCCACCCACGACGCGGACCGGATCTCCGCCGTCTTCACCGAGGACGCCGAGTGGCTGGCACCGCCGGGAAACGCCACCGCCGTCGCGTTGGGTGGCCCCTCGCACCTGATCGGCCAGAAGGCGATCGTGCGGTTCCTCGCCGAGGACTTCCCACGCTTCTTCGTCAGCGATGTCACGGTGACCTTCCACGGGTTCCACACCGACGGCGAGCGCGTCGTCGTGGAAGAGACCATGACGGCGACGCTGGCCAACGGCAACCACTACGCCAACGACTACTGCTTCGTCTTCGAACTGCGCGCCGGGCTCATCCACCGGGTCCGCGAGTACATGGACACGGCTCGCGGCCACCGCATGGTCTTCGGCGACGGCGGCTGATCACGCGAAGACCAGTGACACCAGTTCGTCCACGAACGGCTCCACCAGCTCGGCCCCGGTCCGGTTGAGCACGCTGTGGAACAACGCCACCCGCCCGTGCGCGCCGACGAAGACCACCGCCGCCGCGCGGCCCGGGGTCACCCGCAGCGGGTGGCCCGCCTCGATGCAGCGCTCGAAGCCCGCGGCCAGGCGGTCGATCACGTCCAGCAGCGGGCCTTCCGCGCGGGCGTCCGGGGCCGGCCGCGACGCGCCGTTCGCGAGCATCAGCCGGTAATGCCCCGGATTTTCCATGGCGAAGGCGCAGTAGGCGTGAATCTGCGCCCGGACCCGGCCGACGACGTCGGTTTCGCCGAGCGTCTCCTCCGCCGCGCGCATCGAATCCCGCAGCCGGCTGTATTCGTGGTCGAGCAAACCGCGCACCAATTCCGCGCGGTCGGAAAAATGCTGGTAGATGCTCGCCGGGGCGATGCCGACGGCGCGCGCCACCCCGCGGATCGTCAGCCCGTCCTCGCCGCCGAGCTCGGCGAGCAACCGGCCGGCCGCGGCCAGGATCTCGCCGCGCAACCGTTCACCTTCGCCCCAGCGGTTCCTCGTTCGGCCGATTCCGGCTTCGACGTGTTCCGGCACCCGCCCATTCATACGCCCGCGGGGTCCGGTGTCGTATTCCGGGGTCCGGAAAACGACACCCGGAACGCGGTCAGGAAACCAGCGCGGGGTACAGCGCCGGCAGTTCGCCGGACAACCCGGCCCGCACGTTCCGGCTGAGGTCGTCGGCGAGCACCTCGAACCGGCCCTGCTCGACGCCGTCGAGCGCCAGGCCGGCCACGACCGCCGGGTCGCTCTTCGGCCCGTCGACGTGCTTGGCCATGTCGGTGTCCATGTAGCCGACGTGCAGCGCCGTCACCTGCGTCTTCTGCGGGGCCAGTTCCAGGCGCAGCGCGTTGGTCAGCGACCAGGCCGCGGCCTTCGCCGCGGAATACGCGGCGACCTGCGGTGCGGTGAACCAGGAAAGGACCGACAGCACGTTGAGCACCGCGCCCCCGCCGTTGCGCTCGAGGACCGGCGCGAACTCGCGCGTGACCGCGAGGGTGCCGAAGTAGTGCGTGTCCATCTCCAGCCGGATGTCCTCGATGGACCCGCCGAGCATGGACGAACCGGTCGACGAACCGGCGTTGTTCACCAGCAGCGTGACGTCGCCGGCGGTCTTCGCGGCTTCGCGGATCGACTCCGGATCGGTCACGTCGAGGCGCAGCGGGACCACCCCCGGCAGGTCGATCGACTCTGGATTGCGCGCCGCGGCGTAGACCTTGGCCGCGCCACGTTCGATGAGAGCCGCGGCGAACCGCCGGCCGAGCCCCCGGTTGGCTCCGGTGACCAGCGCCACCGCACCCGTGATCTGCATGACGAGCTCCTCTCCGACCTGGCTTGCTCATTGCAAGCTAGCTGAAGCCGACCCTACGGCGTAAACTTGCTCGCAGCAAGCCAGGGTCGAAGGGATCACACCATGAGCCGCCGCATCACCTGGGAGGACGCCGCCTGCCCGATCGCCCGCGCCGCCGACGTCCTCGGCGAACCGTGGACGCTGCTGATCCTGCGCAACGCCACCGCGGGCACCACCCGGTTCGAGGACTTCCGCGCCCAGCTCGGCATCGCCGACAACGTGCTGACGACGCGGCTGGCCAAGCTCGTCGACCGCGGGCTGCTGACGAAGCTCCCCTACCGCGACGGCGGCCGCACCCGCCACGAGTACCGCCTCACGCAGGCCGGTTCGGACGCGCTGCCCGTGCTGCACGCCCTCGGCGCCTGGGGTGACACCCACACGTCGTCGGAGAACGCGCGCGGCCCGATGAAGCTCGTCCACACCCGCTGCGGCCGGCTCACCCGCCCGGGCGCGAAGTGCGACAACTGCGGAAAACCCCTGGCCAGGGACGACCTGGCCTGGCGCGGCTCCTGGCTCGGCGACGGCGAAATCCCCCTCGCGGACCCCGTCGGCTGAGCCGAACCGGCCGGCCCGGTAGCGGAGGGCAGGTGGGTAAGTTCGGGGCATGCTCACCACGCTGGCCGTCGAGAACTACCGTTCGCTGCGTGACCTGGTGCTGCCGCTGTCCGGGCTGACCGTCGTCACCGGGCCGAACGGCAGCGGCAAATCGAGCCTGTACCGGGCGCTGCGGCTGCTGGCGGACGCGTCGCGCAACGGCGCGGTGGCGGCGCTGGCCCGGGAAGGCGGGCTGCCGTCGACGCTGTGGGCCGGCCCGGAGAACGGCGTGCGACGGGGGACTACGCGGGTTCAGGGCAAGGTGCACACGAAGGCCGTCGGGCTGCGGCTCGGCTTCGCGGGCGACGAGTTCGGCTACGCGCTCGACCTGGGACTGCCGGTGCCGTCCGCGACGCTGTTCAACCTCGACCCGGAGTTCAAGCGGGAAGCGGTGTGGTCGGGGCCGTACCTGCGGCCGGCCGCGTTGCTCGCGGACCGGGCGGGCCCGTCGGTGCGCACCCGCGTGTCTTCCGGGGCGTGGGGTGACGATCGGTTCAAGATCCGGTTGACGGACAGCATGCTGAGCGAGTTCGCGGACCCGCGGGCGTGCCCGGAGCTGCTGGTGCTGCGGGAGCGCATCCGGTCGTGGCGCTTCTACGACCACTTCCGCACGGACGCGGACGCCCCGGCCCGCCAATCCCGCATCGGCACGCGCAGCCCGGTCCTGTCCCACGACGGCGCGGACCTGGCCGCGGCGCTGCAGACGATCATCGAGATCGGCCACGCCGAGGACCTCGCGGAAGTGATCGACGCGGCATTCCCGGGCTCGACCTTGGAGGTGCGTTCCCAGGACGGACTGCTGTCGGTCCAGCTGCGCCAGCACGGGCTGCTGCGCCCGCTGTCGGCGGCGGAGCTGTCGGACGGGACGCTGCGGTTCCTGCTGTGGGTGGCGGCCCTGCTGACTCCGCGCCCGCCGGAGCTGCTGGTGCTGAACGAGCCGGAAACGAGTCTCCACCCGGACCTCCTCCCGGCCCTGGCGGCCCTGGTCGCGACGGCGGCCAAGGAGACCCAGCTGGTGGTGGTGTCCCACGCCCAGCCCCTGGTCCGCGCCCTCGCGGCGGTGGCGGAGGTGAGCACGGTGGAACTGGAGAAGGAGTACGGCGAGACGAAGGTGGCCGGCCAGGGCCGGCTGGACCGCCCCTCCTGGCACTGGCCGGCCCGCTGACCGGTCAGCGGCCGCCGGTGCTTTCGCGGATCTCCAGCGCGAAGGGCGTCTGGATGTCCTGCGGCGGTGACGTCTTGTCCCCGGTGATCCGCCGGTGCACGAGGTCCACCGCCGCCTCGGCGAGTGCCGTCTTGTCCGGGGCGATCGTCGTCAGTGACGGCAGTGAGAATGCGCTCTCTTCGTTGTTGTCGAAACCCACGATGGCCACGTCCTCCGGGACCCGCAGCCCCAGCTCGGCCACCGCGCGCAACGCGCCGATCGCCAGCAGGTCGTTGAAGCAGAACACCGCGTCCGGCGGCGATGGCAGCGCCAGCAACGCCTTCATCGCCGCCGCTCCCACCGATCGGTGCCACTTCTCCGCCGGGGCCACCAGACCGTCCGAATAGGACAAGCCGGCCTCGGCCAGCGCCGACCGGTAGCCGGCCAGCCGCTGCGACGACGTCCCGCGCGCCGGGTTGCGGCCGATCGCCGCGATGCGGGTCCGGCCCAGGGAGGCCAGGTGGGACACCGCCGTCCGCGCCGCCAGGACGTTGTCGATCGCCACGTGGTCGATGGGCACGTCCACCGCGTGCTCGCCCAGCATGACCAGCGGGAGCCCGCCCGGATCGGCCGGGAAGTCCGTCGCCTCCAGGGCCTCCGGGTGCACCAGGGCACCGTCGACCAGGTGGGGCCCCAACGACGAAAGCGTCTCCCGCTCCCGCGACCGCGTCCCCTGTGTCTGTTCGATCAGGACGCTCCAGCCGCGCTTCTGGGCCGCCGTGATCACCAGGCCGGCCAGCTCACCGAAGTACGGGATCGACAGCTCCGGCACCATCAGCGCCAGGAACCCGGTGCGGCCGCGGCGGAGGTTGCGGGCCCCGACGTTCGGCCGGTACCCGGTCGCCGCCAGGGCTTCCTCGACGCGCCGCCGGTTCTCCGGCTTGACGAAGGCGTAGCCGTTCACGACGTTCGACACCGTCTTCACCGACACTCCGGCAAGCGTGGCGACGTCCTTGAGCGTCACGGTCACAGGCGGGTCCCTTCAGAGAGTGAGCACGAAGTGTAGCGAGCCGCTGCCGGTTTACAACGTTGTTCCAACGATGTAAAAAGTACCTCAAGGCTCCCGCGGTGACCCCGATCACCTCGGCGAGCGGGCCACCAACGACGCTGCCCGAGGAGTTCGCCGTGCTTTTGTCCTCCCGTCCCCTACTGGTCCTGGTCACCGCGGCCACCGCCGCGCTGACCCTCACCTCCTGCACCAGCCGGGAGGAAACCGCCGCCGCCCCGTCGAGCGGCGGCGGTCCCGCCGCGAGCGCCCAGTCCGTCGCCCCGAGCGCCGACGGCTGCACGCTCGACAAGACCGGCTACCCCAAGGTCGACCTGAAGACCGCGGTGGTCGGTTTCTCACAGTCCGAAAAGGAAGCCAACCCCTTCCGGATCGCCGAGACGCAGTCCATCCGGGACGAAGCCGCCAAGCTGGGCATCCCGAGCGACAAGCTGCTCGTCACCAACGCCCAGAGCGACCTCAACCGGCAGATCAGCGACATCAAGTCGCTGCTCGACCGGGGCGCCCAGCTGCTCGTCGTCGCGCCGCTGAACTCCGACGGCCTCCAACCCGCCCTCGACGCGGCGAAGGCCAAGAAGGTCCCGGTCGTCACCATCGACCGCAAGGTGACGTCCCAGCCGTGCACGGACTACCTGACCTTCATCGGCTCCAACTTCGTCGAACAGGGCCAACGCGCCGCCCAGGAGACCGCGCGGGTCACCGGCGGCACCGGCAAGGTCGCGATCCTGCTCGGCTCGTCCGGCAACAACGTGACCACCGACCGCACCAAGGGCTTCAAGGACGAACTGGCCAAGACGCCCGGGCTCTCCGTGGTCGCCGAGCAGACCGGCGAGTTCGACCGGTCCAAGGGCCAGTCCGTGATGGAACAGCTCATCCAGAGCCACCCGGACATCACCGCCGTGTACGCCGAGAACGACGAAATGGGCGTCGGCGCGGTCAACGCGCTCAAGACGGCGGGCAAGGCGCCGGGCAAGGACGTCAAGGTCATCTCGATCGACGGCACCCGCAACGCCGTGCAGCTCATCGTCGACGGCAGCTACAACGCCGTCATCGAGTCCAACCCGCGCTTCGGCCCGCTGGCCTTCCAGACGCTGCAGAAGTTCGAGAACGGCGAGCCGATCCCGGCGAGCATCGTGATCACCGACGACCAGTACGACGAGACCAACGCGGCCCAGAAGGTCGGGAACTCGTACAAATGACGGCAGCCACCGAAGAGGACGTCGCCATGACGACCGCACCGGTGCTCGAGGTGACCGGGGTGACCAAGCGGTTCCCCGGCACCCTCGCGCTCGACTCCGTCGGCTTCGCGCTGAAGCCGGGCGAAGTGCACGCCCTGGTCGGCGAGAACGGCGCCGGCAAGTCCACCCTGATCAAGGTGCTCACCGGCGTCTACCAGCCCGACGAGGGCGAGGTGCGCCACCTCGGCGAGCCGGTGACGTTCAAGCGGCCGATCGACGCGCAGCGCGCCGGCATCTCCACGATCTACCAGGAGGTCAACCTCGTCCCGCTGATGAGCATCGCCGGCAACGTCTTCCTCGGCCGCGAACCGCGCACGCGCACGGGGCTCGTGGACTGGTCCAGGATGTACGCCGAAGCCCGCGAGCTGCTCAAGGGCTACGGCATCGACGACGACGTCAAGCGCCCGCTGCACACGCTGGGTGTCGGGGCGCAGCAGATGGTCGCCCTCGCCCGCGCGGTGTCGACCGACGCCAAGGTCGTCATCATGGACGAGCCGACGTCCTCGCTCGAGCCGCGCGAGGTCGAGACGCTCTTCGAGGTGCTGAACCGCCTGCACGCCGAAGGCATCGCGATCGTCTACGTCAGCCACCGGATGGACGAGCTGTACCGGGTGTGTGACAGCGTCACCGTGCTGCGCGACGGCCGGGTCGTCCACAGTGGACCGTTGAAGAGCCTGCCGCGCATCGAGCTCGTGTCGCTGATGCTCGGCCGCGAGATCCGCCAGATCCGCGAGGAGGGTGTCACGGCGTTCGGCGAGGAGCACGACGTCGAGCGCGAGCCGCTGCTCAAGGCGGAAAACCTGAGCGGCCTGCGGAGGCTGCACGACGTCTCGGTGAGCATCCGGCCCGGCGAGGTCGTCGGGCTGGCCGGGTTGCTCGGCTCCGGCCGCAGCGAGACCGCACGGGCCATCATCGGCGCGTTCCCCCTCGACGGCGGAAGCGTGCTGCTCGCCGGGAAACCGCTGAAGAGGGGCCGGATCAAGGCCGCCATGCGGGCCGGGATCGCGCTGCTGGCCGAGGACCGCAAGACCGACGGCATCATCCCCAACCTGTCGGTGCGCGAGAACATCGTGCTGGCGGCGCTGCCGACGCTGTCCCCGTTCGGCGTCGTCAGCAAGGCCAAGCAGGACAAGGTCGTCAAGATCTTCATGGAGCGCCTTCGGATCAAGGCTTCGAGTCCGGAGCAGAAGGTGTCGGAGCTGTCCGGCGGCAACCAGCAGAAGGTGCTGCTCGCCCGCTGGCTGGCCACCGGCCCGAAGATCCTCCTGCTCGACGAACCCACCCGCGGCATCGACGTCGGCGCGAAGGCCGAGGTCCAGGCGCTGATCGACGAACTCGCGCAGGAAGGGCTCGGCGTGCTGCTCATCTCGTCCGAACTGGAGGAGCTGATCGACGGCTCCGACCGCGTGGTCGTGCTCCGCGACGGCTCGGTCGTCGGCGAGCTGACCGGCGACGGCATCACCGAGGAGAACGTACTGACGGCCATCGCAGCGGGGGGTGACAACGATGTCTAGCGCCACCCTGACCCGGGCACCGGACCGCGCGAAGGTCACCGCGTGGCTGCAGAACTACGGCGTCTACCTGGCCGTCGTCGTGCTGCTGCTGTTCAACATCGTGTTCACCGAGAACTTCCTGTCCGCGGCCAACTTCCGCACCCAGCTGGTGCAGGCGGCGCCGGTCTGCATCGTCGCGCTCGGCATGGCGCTGGTGATCGGCACCGAGGGCATCGACCTGTCGGTCGGCTCGGTGATGGCGATCTCCGCCGCGCTCATCCCGCTCTACCTCGGCGCCGGGCCGCTGATGGCGATCATCGTGGCCGTCATCGCCGGGATCGTCTCGGGCCTGTTCAGCGGCTACCTGGTGGCGTACCTGGGCATCCAGCCGATCATCGCGACCCTGGCGCTGCTGGTCGGCGGCCGCGGGCTCGCCCTGGTCATCGCCCACGGCCAGCTCGTCCAGCTCCACAACCAGGACTTCCTGGAACTCGGCACCGGCGACTTCCTGGGCGTGCCCGTCATGGTCATCGTCGCGGGCGTGCTCGCGGTGCTGGCCGGGCTGGTCGTGCAGCGCACGACGTTCGGGCGCCACCTGGTCGCGGTCGGCGGCAACCGCCCCGCGAGCACCCTGGCCGGGCTGCCGGTGAAACGCGTGCTCATCAGCGTCTACGTCATTTCCGGGGCACTGGCCGCCATCGCCGGCGTGCTGGCGACGTCGCGGCTGGGCGCCAGCGACCCGAGCGACGTCGGCCTGCTCATGGAGCTGTCCGCGATCACCGCGGTCGTCGTCGGCGGCACGCCGCTGACCGGCGGCCGGGTCCGCGTGCTCGGCACCGTGTTCGGCGCGCTGCTCATGCAGCTCGTCCAGGCCACCCTGATCAAGCACAACCTGCCGGACTCGACCGCGCAGATGGTCCAGGCGGCCATCATCGTCGTCGCGGTCTACGTCGCGCGCGAGCGGAGCAGCCGATGACCGTCACCACCAGCGAGCCCGTCGCGCGCAACGCCGCGTTCGCGGGTGTCCTGCAGCGGCAGGGCGCGGCCGTCGTGCTCGTGCTCGGCATCGCCGCCGCGTGGTTCGCGTTCCCGCACTTCGGCACCGCGGACAACCTCCGCAGCCTCGTGCTGCAAGGGTCGTTCCTCGCGGTGATCGCGCTCGGCATGACGTTCGTGATCATCTCCGGCGGCATCGACCTCTCGGTCGGCTCGAACTACGCGCTCGGTGGCGTCCTGGCCGCCTACGGCGCGCAGTACGGCCTGGTCGTCGCGATCTTGTTGCCGCTGGCGGTGTGTTCGCTGATCGGGTTCGTCAACGGCCTGCTCATCGCCCGCACCGGGATGGCGCCGTTCATCGTCACCCTGGCGTCGTTGTTGTTCGCCCGAGGACTTTTGCTCGCACTGACGTCCGAAGGCGCGACGACGTACAAAGTGGACCCCGGCTCGGCGTTCCTCTGGCTGGGCCAGGGCACGATCTTCGGCATCGGCGTCCCGGTGTACCTGACGCTGGTCCTGTTCGCGCTCGGCGGCCTGCTGCTGCGCCGCACCCGGTTCGGCCAGTCCGTGTTCGCCATCGGCGGCGCCGAGCAGTCGGCGCTGCTCATGGGACTCCCGGTCGCCCGCACCAAGATCAGCCTCTACACGCTCAGCGGCGGGCTCGCCGGCGTGGCGGGCATCCTCACCGCCGCGTACCTGCAGTCCGGCGTCACGGTGATCGGCGTCGGCACCGAACTCGACGCGATCTCCGTGGTCGTCATCGGCGGCACGCTGCTCACCGGCGGCGCCGGGACGATCATCGGCACGCTCGTCGGCGTGCTGCTGCGCACGCTGATCCAGAACGTCATCAACCAGATCGGCACCCTCGACTCCAACTACCAGACGGTGGTGAGCGGGGCCTTCCTGCTCGTCGTCGTGGTGATCCAGCGCCTGCTGGCGCGTTCCCGAACCCGCTGAACCCTGTCCCCTACCCGGAGGTTCAACGATGTTCCGCCCCGCCCGAAAATCCCGGAGATGGCTGACCGCGGCCGCCGCGTTCGCGGTCGCGGTGGCCGGCCTCGGCACCGTGCCGGCGGCCAGTGCCGCCGACGCGCCGCAATGGCAACGGCTCACGCCCCCGCTGTCCACGCCGTGGACCAAGGACGTTTCCCCGGCGAACGCCCTCCCCGACTACCCCCGCCCCCAGCTGACCCGCGACCGGTGGCAGAACCTCAACGGCGTCTGGGAGTTCGCCAAGGCCACCCCCGGTGAGGCCGCGCCGATCGGCAAGACGCTCGGCGAGCGGATCCTCGTGCCGTACCCGGTGGAATCCGCGCTGTCCGGGATCATGCGCCACGAGACGAACATGTGGTACCGCCGCACGTTCGAGGTCCCGAAGAACTGGCAGGTCGGCAAGGGACAGCGGCTGCTGCTGCACTTCCAGGCCGTCGACTACGACGCCACCGTGATCGTCAACGGCAAGACCGTCGGCCGCCACACCGGCGGCTACGACGCGTGGTCCGTCGACGTCACCGACGCGCTGACCACGAAGACGACCCAGGAGGTCGTCGTCGGCGTCGCCGACCCGAACGACCAGGGCGGGCAGCCGATCGGCAAGCAGCGCAAGCCCGGTGACGGCATCTTCTACACGCCGTCGTCCGGTATCTGGCAGACCGTGTGGATGGAGCCGGTGGCCTCGGCGCGCATCGACCGGCTCGACCTCACCCCGGACGTCGCTGCCGGCTCGGTCACGGTGACCGCCGTGGTCGGCGGGCCGGTGAAGCAGCGCGTCGAAGCCACCGCCTACGACCACGGCCGCCCGGTCGGGCGCGTCAGCGGTGACGCGAACAAGCCGTTGAAGCTCGAGGTGGACCGGCCGCACCTGTGGTCGCCGGACGACCCGTTCCTCTACGACCTGCGCGTGCGGCTCGTCCCCTCCGGCGACGAGGTCGGCTCGTACTTCGGCCTCCGGTCGATCAGCGTGGGCAAAACCGCCGACGGCAAGCAGCGGATGCTGCTCAACGGCAAGTTCGTCATGCAGGTCGGCCCGCTCGACCAGGGTTTCTGGCCGGACGGCATCTACACCGCGCCGACCGACGCGGCGCTGAAGTTCGACCTGCAGCAGGAGAAGGCGCTCGGGTTCAACATGGTGCGCAAGCACATCAAGGTGGAGCCGGACCGTTGGTACTACTACGCCGACAAGCTCGGGCTGATGGTGTGGCAGGACATGCCGGCGATGAAGGACGATGTCGAGCCGAGCGCCGCGTCGCGCGTCAACTACGAGTCCGAGATGAAGCGGATGATCGACCAGCACCGCAGCTTCCCGTCGATCGTCAGCTGGGTGCCGTTCAACGAGGGCTGGGGCGACTACGAGGTCGGCCGGATCGCCGACCTGGTCAAGTCCTGGGACCCGACGCGGCTGGTGAACGCCGAATCCGGCGTCAACTGCTGCCGGTCCGAACCGGACAGCGGCAAGGGTGACATCTACGACGACCACACCTATACGGGCCCGGGCACGCCGATGCAGACCGGCCCGCGCGCGGCGGTCGACGGCGAGTACGGCGGCCTCGGCCTCAAGGTCGCCGGGCACGAGTTCGACCCGGCGGGCAGCTTCGCCTACGAGATGGAGCCCGACAGCGCGACGCTGACCCGGCGCTACGGCGAGCTGCAGCAGCGCCTGCTGCTGGTCGCCCAGCGGTGCGGCGTCTCGGCCGGCGTCTACACGCAGACCACCGACGTCGAGAAGGAGGTCAACGGCTTCTTCACCTACGACCGGCAGGTGAAGAAGATGGACTTCGCGGCGGTCCGCGCGGCGAACCTCGCGGTGATCAAGGGCGCCACCGGCGCACCGGTGTCCGGGCCGTCCGTTCCCGCGGGCACGCCCGGGATCGACGGCATCGCCGCGTACCCGTTCGACGAGAACGCGGGCACGGTGGCCGAGGACGTCGTCGGCAGCCACGACGCGACGCTCGCCGGCGGCGCGTCCTGGACGCCGGGGAAGAGCGGTTCGGCCTTGGCCACCAACGGTTCCGGCCAGTACGCCGACACCGGCGCCGCCCTGGTGAACACCGAGGGCAGCTACAGCGCGGCGGCGTGGGTGAAGTTCAACGCCGTGGGTGACGGTTTCCAGACCGTGGTGAGCCAGGACGGCGACAGCACCAGCGCGTTCTTCCTGCAGTACTCGGGCGCGGACCACCGGCTGGCGATGAGCTTCGTGGGCACGCGGGCCCTGGCGCCCACCGCGCCGGAGGCGAACCGCTGGTACCACGTCGTCGGCGTGCGCGACGCGGCTTCGGGCACGCTGAAGCTCTACGTGGACGGCCGGCTGGCCGCGACGAAGAGCGTCTGCCTCGGCGAAGCGTCGACGGGCCACACGGTGATCGGCCGCGGCAAGTACGGCGGCGGCCCGGTCGACTACCTCGACGGGGCGGTCGACCAGGTCCACGTGTACGACCGGGCACTGTCCGATGCGGACGTGAGCGCGTTGTACGCCAGCGGTAAGTAACCGTTTGTACCGGAAAGGCCGGATCGGGAACTTCCCGGTCCGGCCTTTCCGCGTCTCCGTCCCGGAAACCGCGTAACGGTCTGCCGCTGCGGACCCCCGGCTACGAACGAACCAACGCCGGCATCGTCACCGCCGCCGCGCGAGGGAACCCACCAGCAGGTTCGTGAGCCCCTCCGCCAGCACCGCTTCGAACCCCGGCGCGCCACCCGCCTCGGCCGTCGCCAGGGCCACGGCCTCCGTCGGGTTCGCGTACGGCCACGCTCCGGACACCACGACGACCACCCCGACGGCGAACTCCCGGGCCGCTTCGGCCGGCAGCTCCGGCACCCCAAGCCGCACCGACGCGGCCAGCCGCTCGAGGTTGGCCGCCGCGCGGCGTTTGAAGCTGCGGGCGAAGTCCAGCGAAATGTTGCGTTCCAGCACCGGGGCCATGGCGCTGATCAGCTCGCACAGCAGCCGCCGCCCGGCCAGGGAAGCCGCGATCGTCCTCGCTATCCGCTCCTCGCGGGCGAAGCCGGGCTCCGGCGGGCCCGGCTCGCCGACCTCCAGGTCGTCGAGCCAAGCCGTCCAAGCGCTGTCGAGGACCTCCAGGAAGATCGCCTCGCGGCTGTCGAAGTACCGGAGCACGTTGGACTTCGCGAGCCCGACGCGGCAGCTGAGCTCCCGCAGGCTGATGTCGGCGACCGGCCGTTCGGCGAGCAGCTCCCGCGCGGCGGCGAGGATCGCGGTGCGGCGCTCCTCGACCTGCTCCGGCCGGCGGGCTCGCTGGAATCCGGCGCTCATGGCGCCGACCCTAACGCGTCAGCCGTGGTGCACGGCCTCCCGCCGCGTCTTGACCCGCCGGTAGCTCCAGCCCAGCAGCGCGAAGAGGATCACCGACGACAGGATCAGGCTCGACCCGGTGCTCCAGCCGCTGAACGGGAGGGATTTCACCGTGCCCCACACGATGCCCGCCGCCAGCAGCGCCAGCCCGGCCAGCACCGAGCCGGCGATCCGCAGCGGCGAGGACACGCTGTCCTCCGCCGCCTTCATCGCCCGGTCGCGGACCGGGTCGACGTACCGCTCCAGCGCCGGGAACTCCGAGGCGAGCAGCAGCAGCCCCGCGAGCACCAGCAACAACCCCGGGCCGGGCAGGACGAGCAGCAGCACCCCGACGATCAGCAGGATCGCGCCCCCCACCACCTTCAGGACCCGCTTCATACGCTTTCCGAGTCCCATGCCATCGCTCCCGTCGTTTCGCCCGATTCTTCCCGTCGAAGCCGGGCCGTGCCACTCACAAGAGCCGATACCCGCCCCACGACCACGACTAACGCGCAGAGCGTGGCCAATCCGAGCCAGGCCACGACGCCCGGCCAGACGTACAGGATCTGCCCGAACGTGCCCTGGCGCCCGGCGAAGACGAAGCTCATCAGCTCGGGCAGGAACACCAGGACCAGCGGGGGTACCAGGCACGGCAGCAGCCGGAGCCCGGCCCGCCACCACGAGGTGCGGCGCGCGGCCCACCGTCGCGCGCGGACGACCCCGAGCGCGGCGAGCAGCACCGAGAGCAGGATCAGCCCCGCGAGCACCCGGTCCGCGACCACCCCGGCGGGCAGCGCGAGCTCCGGCGAACCACCCTGGACCAGCGTGGCCAGGCCCCGCGCCAGCGTCTCCGCGTCGTTGTCCAGGGCCAGGCCGGTGGTGGCCATCACGGCGATGCCGTAACCGTCCGGCAGCAGGATCTGCGCGGCGGTGTGGGTGAACCACTCGCCCGTGTGGGACAGCTGCCCGGAGGGGCCGGCGCGCCAGCCCAGCGCGTAATCGCGGCCGGGTGCCGGGGTGTGCGCGAGCGTGACGGAGGACGGCGAGAGGACGCCGCCGCCGTCACGCTGCGCGATCAGCCACCGCGCCATGTCCCCGGCGGTGGTCAGCACGCCGTGGCTGCCACCGGTGAACCAGTCCGGTTCGGTGACCGGGATCTCGAAGCCGAACGCCCGCACGTACCCCGGGGAGAGGTCCGCGGGCGGCTCGTCCACGGTCGTGCTCGACGCCATCCCGAGCGGGGCGAACAGCCGCGTCCGCAGGTAGCCGTCGAACGGCTGCCCGGCCACGACCTCCACGATCCGGGCGGCCACCTCGTAGTTCGGGTTGTGGTAGTGGTACCGCGCGCCCGGCTCGTCGGCGAGCCCCGCGTCCCGCAGGCGGGCGACGGCCTCGGCCAGGGTGTGCGGCTGCGGCAACGTCAGATCGGGGAACGCGGAGTCGGCCATCCCGGACGTCTGGTCCAGCAGCATCCGGACCGTGATCCGCGCGCCGCGGGGATCGGCGAGCCGGAAGTCCGGCAGGTACCGCCGCACGGGCTCGTCCAGCCCGAGCCGGCCGGCCTCGGCCAGCTGCAGCACCGCGAACGCCGTCATGGACTTGCTCACCGACGCGACCGGCAGCCGGGTCGACGCGGTGACGGGCGTGCCCGCCGCGTCGTGGCCGTAGCCGTCGACGCGGACGACGTCGGCACCGTGGGTGACGGCGACGGCCGCGCCGGGCAGGCCGGTGTGGTCGAGGTAGGCGCGGACGTAGCCGTCGACGTCGAGGGGCGCCGCCGCCGCGGCGGCGGGGGTCGCGGTCCCGAGCAGGAGGGCCGCGAGCACGAGGAAAAGCCTGGTCATGGCGGCCAAGGTAGGCAACCGGAGGGGGCCGTGACTGCTGCCGGACGGCGGGGCGGACCCCCTACTTTCGGCAGCTTCTCGACGGGGCTTCGAGGTCGAAGTGCCGATGGCCGGTGCGCTACCCGTCCTGAGTGGACATCTCCGCCAGCAGCCGGTCGAAAGGCACGAAGGCCGGCTCGTCGGGCACGGCGGTCCGCCCCGCGGCCAGCGCAGCGAGCTCCGCACCGGCCTTCTCGATCCGCCGCTGCAACGCCCCCGACGCCTCCCCGCTCCCCCAGTCGGACGAAGCCGCGTACACCCCCGTGGCCACCGGATCCGCTTTGAGGTACCCGAACAACGGCCGCAGCTGGTAGTCGAGCACCAGCGAGTGCCTCTCCGTGCCACCCGTCGCGGCGAGCAGCACCGGCTTGCCCACCAAGGAATCCGCGTCCAGCACGTCGAAGAACGACTTGAACAGGCCGCTGTACCCCGCCGTGAACACCGGCGTCACGGCGATCAGGGCGTCCGCGCCGGTCACCGTCTCGATCGCGGTGCGCAACGCCGGGCTCGGGAAGCCCGTCAACAGGTTCTTCGTGATGTCCAGTGCGATGTCCCGCAGCTCCACCACGTCCACGGAGACCGGGCCCCCGGCCGCGGCGGCGGTCGCCGCGGCCAGGCGGTCGGCCAGCAGCCGGGTCGACGAAGGCACCGACAACCCCGCTGTCACGACGGCGATCTTCATGCTTCGCTCCCGACCAGCGCCGCGGCCTTCAGGGACTCGTGGGTCGGCGCGTCCGGCACGTGGGCCGGGCGGAGCGCCTCGAGTTCCTTGCGCAGCACCGGGACGACGTGCTCGCCGAGCAGGTCGAGCTGCTCCAGCACCGTCTTCAGCGGCAAGCCCGCGTGGTCCATCAGGAACAGCTGGCGCTGGTAGTCGCCGAAGTGCTCGCGGAAGGTCAGCGTCTTGTCGATGACCTCCTGCGGGCTGCCGACCGTCAGCGGCGTCTGCTCGGTGAACTCCTCCAGCGACGGGCCGTGCCCGTACACCGGCGCGTTGTCGAAGTACGGCCGGAACTCGTTCCACGCGTCCTGCGACTTCGGCCGGATGAACGCCTGCCCGCCGAGGCCGACGATCGCCTGGTCCGCCTGACCGTGGCCGTAGTGCTCGAAACGCTGGCGGTAGAAGGCGATCAGCTGCTGGAAGTGCTCCTTGGGCCAGAAGATGTGGTTGGCGAAGAAGCCGTCACCGTAGTACGCGGCCTGCTCGGCGATCTCCGGGCTGCGGATCGAACCGTGCCAGACGAACGGCGGGACGCCGTCCAGGGGCCGCGGCGTCGACGTGAACCCCTGCAGCGGGGTGCGGAACTTGCCGGACCAGTCGACGACGTCCTCGCGCCAGAGCTTGCGCAGCAGCGCGTAGTTCTCGATCGCCAGGGGGATGCCCTGGCGGATGTCCTGGCCGAACCACGGGTAGACCGGGCCGGTGTTGCCGCGGCCCATCATGAGGTCGACGCGGCCGTCGGCGAGGTGCTGCAGCATCGCGAAGTCCTCGGCGATCTTCACCGGGTCGTTCGTGGTGATCAGCGTCGTCGAGGTCGACAGGACGATCTTGGACGTCTGCGCCGCGATGTGGCCCAGCATCGTCGTGGGCGAGGACGGCACGAACGGCGGGTTGTGGTGCTCGCCGGTCGCGAAGACGTCGAGGCCCACCTCCTCGGCCTTCAGCGCGATGCGGACCATCGCCTTGATCCGCTCGTGTTCGGTCGGGGTGGTTCCGTTCGTGGGATCGGTCGTGACGTCGCCCACCGTGAAGATTCCGAACTGCATGACCTGCTCCCTTCGCGAGCACCATCTTACATGCGCGTTCAACTACTTCCAAGCAAGAGATATTCCGGCCGTCAAGCGTCCGAAGGGCACCGGCTAAGGTCGTGGGCATGGACGCGGAGCTCGCTCGGCTGGGTTTGGCAGAACGTTCGGTACGACTACTCGCCGGTCGCGACATCTGGGCCTCGATCACCCCCTTGCTCGCCCCGCGCCGGAACCTGGTGGCCGCCTTCGGCCACGTCGGCCCCGGCGCGGCGGCTTTGCTGCCCTTGCAACCCGGCGACACGCTGATCACGGACGCGAGCCTGGACACGGTGCTGTCCGGCGCGACGAGCCCGCACGCGCTGCTGCACTGGGTCAAGGCGGGCGTGATCGTGCACTCGCTGCGCGGGCTGAACGCGAAGCTGGTGATCGCCGAGGACGACCCGTCGTTCGTCGTGGTCGGCTCGGCCGACGTCAGCGCCGCCGGTCCCCGGCAGCTGTTCGAGGCGGTCACCGTCTCCCACGAACGGCACACCGTCGAGGAGGCCCAGGAGGCCTGGCTCGAGTGGTGCGACCTCGCGGGCCCCTCGCTGACCGCCGGTGATCTGGAGCCGCTGCTGGAGCAGTACGGCGCCGGCAAGCCGGTCACGGCTTCGCGGCCCGCCGCCTCCCGGACCACCGCGTCCACCCGATCGGTGGTGACCACGCGCCAGGTGACGCCGGTCCGCCCCGCGGCCGCGACACCGCCGCCCTCGCCGGTCCGCCCGGCCGCCGCCTCGCCGGTCCGCCCGGCGACCCCGCCCGCTTCCCCGGTGCGCCCGGGTCTTCCGGGCAGCCCGGCCGCGCCCGCCGCGTCCGCGGCCCGCCCGGATGTCCCGGCCGAAGCCACGCCGCCGGCCGTCCCGGCCCCTCCACCGCCCGTGACGACCACCCCGTCCACCTCCCCCGCCGAGCCGGGCACCCCGGAGCCGGAGCAGGCCGGTACCGCCCCCACTTCGGAACCCGGCTCCCCGGCCGGCACGGCGGAACCGGTTGCGGCCGAGCCGGAAGCCACTGACGTGCCCCGGCCGTCCTGGCCGCGCCCGGCCGAGCTGTACCTGGTCAGCCTCGTCGAAGGCGGCGAACCGAACGCCGAGGCCGCGTACCGGCTCGAAGAGCTGCAGCGCGAATACACCCACCCCGGCGAGAACGGCGAATCACCGTTCCGGGTCGAGCTGCTCTGGGCCGACGACGGCCAGGGCCAGGACCCGCCGCGCACGCTCCGCCAGGGGGTGCACGTGATCCCCGTCTACAGCCAGAAGCAGGGCCGGCCCCTCGTCGGGTCGCGGATCGAGGCCCCCGGTCTCGTCCTGCAGGCGTACATCGACGAGTTCGCCTACCCCCGCCGTACGTACTGCTACGTCCTGACCCGGCAGTCGGCCGCCAAACCGGCCTTCGGCGACCTCCGCAAGGCCCTCGCCGCGATCGGCGAAAAGCCGAACTTCCGGAACAGCTTCCAGGTCCCGCGGAAGATCGAAGCCCTGCTGGCCCTGTGGCCCGACCTGGGCTACGACCCCCGCTAGGGGGCGGCGCCCGCCACTCCGGAGACGGAGCGCGCGAAAGTTGTCGGGGTCGGCGGATATCCTGCACTACGGTGCAGGCGAGTCCGCACCACCACCAGCACTTTCGCGAGCCACGATCCGGGAGAACGACCCTGTGACTGCCGAGACCTTGTACGGGGCCGACGACCTGACGCATCTCGAGGGTCTCGAAGCCGTCCGCAAACGACCCGGGATGTACATCGGCTCCACCGACAGCCGGGGCATCAACCACCTCTTCGCCGAGGTGGTGGACAACTCGACGGACGAGGGTGTCGCCGGCTACGCGACGAAGATCGTCGTCACGCTGCACGCCGACAGCAGCGTCCAGGTGGACGACGACGGCCGGGGCATCCCGACCGGCACCCACGCCAAGTCCGGTTTGTCCGGCGTCGAGCTGGTGCTGACGCGCCTGCACGCCGGCGGCAAGTTCGGCGGCTCCGGTTACAAGACCTCCGGCGGCCTGCACGGCGTCGGCGCTTCGGCGGTCAACGCGCTGTCGCACCGCTTCGACGTCACGGTGAAGCAGGACGGCAAGGTCCACCAGATGTCGTTCAAGCACGGCGTCCCCGGCACGTTCGACGGACCGGGCCCGAAGGCCAAGTTCACCCGCCGGTCCGGGCTGAACCTCGTCGGCAAGATGAAGCGCGGCGAACGCAGCGGCACGTCGATCCGCTACTGGTACGACGCGCGCTACTTCGAGGCCGGCGCGGCGCTCGACGTCGAAGGCGTGCGGGCGAAGCTGCGCAACACCGCGTTCCTCGTCCCCGGCGTCACGTACGTGCTGCGCACGGCGATCGAGGACACGATCAACGAGGAGACCTTCTCCTTCCCGCACGGCCTGGTCGACATGGTCGACTTCCTCGCCCCGTCGGGCGAGAAGCCGGTCTGCGGCACGCTGCTGATCACCGGCGAAGGCACGTACAAGGAGAACGCGGCGGACGCGGCGGGCGTCATGCAGTCCAATGTGGAGCGCCGCGCCGAGATCGAGGTGGCGCTGCGCTGGGGCACCGGCTACGAGCGCACCGTCGAGTGCTTCACCAACACGATCCGCAACGTCCACGGCGGCACGCACCGCCGCGGCTTCGACCGCGCGCTGACGAAGGCGATGCAGGAGGCGATCTCCAAGACCCGCGGGCTGCTCAAGCCCAAGGAGGACATGCCGACGACCGAGGACGTCCTGGAGGGCATGACCGCCGTCGTGCACGTCCGGCTGCCGGAGCCGCAGTTCACCTCGCAGACCAAGGACGAGCTGTCCACCGCCGGGATCACCCGCGTGCTGCAGGGCATCGTCGACAAGCACGTCAAGGCGTGGACCGAGGACCGCAAGACGAAGTCCGAGGCCAAGGTCGTGCTGCAGAAGGTGGTCGACGCCTCCCGCGTCCGGCTCACCCAGAAGCAGCAGAAGGACGCCGCCCGGCGCAAGACCGCGCTGGAAGGCGCGGCGATGCCGCCGAAGCTGGTCGACTGCCGCACCACCGGCGTCGCCCGCAGCGAGCTGTTCCTGGTCGAGGGGGACAGCGCGCTGGGGTCGGCGCGGATGGCGCGCGTGTCGGAGTACCAGGCGCTGCTCCCGCTGCGCGGCAAGATCCTCAACGTCCAGAAGGCGTCGCTCGGCGACACGCTGAAGAACGCCGAAATCGCGTCGATCGTCCAGGTGCTCGGCGCGGGCACCGGGCGCACGTTCGACCTGACGACCATGCGCTACGGCCGGGTGATCCTGATGGCCGACGCCGACGTCGACGGCTCGCACATCCGCACGCTGCTGATCACGCTGTTCGCGAAGTACATGCGCCCGGTGATCGAGGACGGCCGGCTGTACGCGGCGATGCCGCCGCTGCACAAGCTCGTCACGAAGGGCCGCAACCCGGAGACGCACTTCACCTTCACGCAGCGGGAGATGGAGCAGAAGTTCGCCGAGCTGGAGAAGGCGGGCAAGAGCATCGTCACCCCGGTGCCGCGGTTCAAGGGGCTCGGCGAGATGGACGCCGACGAGCTGTGGGAGACCACGATGAACCCGGCCACGCGCTCGGTGCGCCGCATCACCATGGACGACGCCGAGGCCGCCGAGGGGGCGCTGGAACTGCTGATGGGCGAGAAGGTCGAGCCCCGGCGGAACTGGCTGGTCGCCTCGTCCGACCGGGTCGACCGCGAAGCCATCGACGCCTAAACTTTCTCAGCTACCAAGGAGTTCTGCCGTGGCACGCCGCAAGGGCACCACCACCAAGGTCGATCCGAGCGCGTTCGACACCGCCGGGGCGCAGGTCTTCGAGAACCCGCTGAAGACCGAAATCGAAGACTCGTACCTGGAATACGCGTACTCGGTCATCCACTCACGCGCCCTGCCGGACGCGCGGGACGGGCTGAAGCCGGTGCACCGCCGGATCCTGTACTCGATGAACGAGAACGGCTACCGCCCGACGCACGCGTACGTGAAGTCGTCGCGCGTGGTCGGCGACGTGATGGGCAAGTACCACCCGCACGGTGACGTCGCGATCTACGACGCGATGGTGCGGCTGGCGCAGGACTTCTCGCTGAACGTGCCGTTGATCGACGGCCACGGAAACTTCGGTAGCCCGGACGACGGACCGGCCGCCTCGCGTTACACCGAAGCGCGGATGTCGCCCGAAGCCATGCAGCTGGTCGGCGAGCTCGGCGAGGACACCGTCGACTTCCGGCCGAACTACGACGGTTCGCTCGAAGAGCCGACCGTGCTGCCGGCGGCGTTCCCGAACCTGCTGGTCAACGGCACGTCCGGGATCGCGGTCGGGATGGCGACCAACATGATCCCGCACAACCTCGGCGAGGTCGTCGCCGCGGCGCGGTGGCTGATCACCCACCCGTCGGCGACGCTCGACAAGCTGATGGAGTTCGTGCCCGGCCCCGACCTGCCGACCGGCGGCAAGCTGCTGGGCCTGGACGAGGTGCGCCGCGCCTACGAGACCGGCCGCGGCGTGGTCCGGATGCGCGCGAGCGTCGAGACCGGGCCCCTGGAGGGCAGCCGCGGGCGGCAGGCGATCACCGTCACCGAGCTGCCCTACGGCGTCGGGCCGGAGAAGGTGATCGAGAAGATCACCGACGAGGTCAACAAGTCCAAGCGGCTCACCGGCATCGCCGACGTCAAGGACCTCACCGACCGCGAGAACGGCACGCGGCTGGTCATCGAGTGCAAGGTCGGTGTCAACCCGCAGGCGTTGCTGGCCGACCTCTACCGGCTCACGCCGCTGGAGCAGTCCTTCGGCATCAACAACCTGGTGCTCGTCGACGGCCAGCCGCAGACCCTGGGTCTGAAGGAGCTCCTGGAGGTCTTCCTCCGGCACCGCTACGACGTCGTCACGCGGCGGACGAAGTACCGGCGGCGCAAGCGCGAAGAGCGCCTGCACCTGGTCGACGGCCTGCTGATCGCGCTGCTGAACATCGACAAGGTGATCAAGCTCATCCGCGAGAGCGAGAACGCGCAGGCCGCGAAGGACGGCCTGATGACGCGCTTCAAGCTGTCGGAGATCCAGGCGACGTACATCCTGGACACGCCGCTGCGCCGGCTGACCAAGTACGACCGGCTCGAGCTGGAGTCGGAGCAGGAGCGGCTGCGCGAGGAGATCGCGGAGCTGTCCAAGATCCTCGACGACGAGTCGGTGCTGAAGAAGCTGGTCTCGTCGGAGCTGGCGAAGATCGCGAAGGACTTCCCGACCGAGCGCCGCACCGCGCTGATCGACGGCGACCTGAAGGAGGTACTGGCCGCCTCGAAGCCGTCCGGGCCCCTGGAGGTCGCGGACGACCCGTGCCAGGTGATCCTGTCGGCGACCGGGCTGGTGGCCCGCACCGCGGCCGAGTCCGAAGAGGCGACAGAGACGCGTCGCCGCAACGGCCGCGTGAAGCACGACGCGGTGGCGGCGCTGGTCCACACGACCGCGCGGGGGCAGGTGCTGCTGGTGACCAGCCGCGGCCGGGCGTTCAAGACGGACGTGCTGCCGCTGCCGGTGCTGCCCGAGCAGGCCGGCACGGTGTCGCTGCGCGGCGGTATGGCGGCCCGCGAGCTGGTGCCCTTGGAGAAGGGCGAAACGGTCGTCGGCATCGCGCCGCTGGGCGAGCAGGCGGCGGCCTCCCCGGGCCTGGCGCTCGGCACCCGGGCCGGCGTCGTGAAGATCTGTTCGCCGGAGTGGCCGGTCCGTTCGGACGAGTTCGAGGTGATCAGCCTTAAGGACGGCGACGAAGTCGTCGGCGCGACGTGGCTGACGGACGGCTCGGAGACACTGGCGTTCGTGTCGTCGGAGGCGTCCCTGCTGAAGTACCCGGCCTCGCTGGTCCGCCCCCAGGGCCTCAAGGGCGGCGGCATGGCGGGCATCAACGTGGGTTCGGGTGCGGTGGTGTTCTTCGGCGCGGTCCGCACGGACGACGACGAACACGGCGAGCCGATGGTGATCACCTCGACGGGTCAGAGCGTGAAGGTGACCCCGTTCAGCGAGTACCCGGCCAAGGGCCGGGCCACGGGCGGCGTCCGCGCCCACCGGTTCCTCAAGGGCGAGACGGCTCTGCGAGTGGCTTGGATCGGCCCCCGCCCAGCGGGTTCGGCCCGCAACGGCGACCCGGTGGAACTCCCGGAGGTGGACGTCCGCCGCGACGGTTCGGGCCACGCCCACCCCGGCCCGGACGTGGTGGGCCACCTCATCGAACGCGACTGAGCGTGCAGGCCACCTCGGGAGTCCCGAGGTGGCCTGCCCACCCGGCTAGCCGACCTTGAACGACTGAGCGGCGCTGCCGCTGCAGGCCGCCTGGACCAGCTGGACACTGTCCGCGGTGGACGATCCCGGCACGGTCAAGCACTTGCCGCTGTGCCGGGCGACGAAGTGGTAGTAGCCGCCGCCCTCGGACACCGGCTGCCACTGCTGGTTGCCGCCGCCGCTGTAGGACCACAGCTGCAGCCCGGCGTTGTCCGTCGTCGCCACGTTCGTGACGTCGATGACCTGGGCGGGGTTCGTCCGGCTGTCGATCCGGTCGTAGCCACCGCTGGTCGGGGCGAACCGGTACTGCTGAGCCGTGGTGCCGTTGCAGGTGTACTGCTGGATCACGGTGCCGTTGGCGCTGCTCGCACCGCGCGCGTCGACGCACTTGCCGGACGCCTTGTTCGTCACGGCGTACCAGGCCGACGGGTCGATCGTGCCGGGATCGGTCGGCGTGGTCGAGCCACCACCGAGCCACTTCAGGCCGTCGAGCACGAACCGGTTCTGGTCGGCGCTTTCGAACGTCGACGACAGCGCGGTGTTCGTGTCGTAGTTCATCGCGTTGTGGCCGAAGTTGGCGTAGAGCATCTTGAAGTTCTTGTTCGTCCACGCGATCGGGTAGTAGCCGCTGTACCAGGTCTGGTTCGGGTCGGTGCCGATCGGGAAGGTGGACTGATCCATCGACGCCAGGACGGTGATATTGCTGTTCTGGCGCAGGTCGTTCTGCCAGGCGTACCACTCCGACGTCGACGACCGGATCGTCGCCGGCAGGTGCACCGTCGAGGCGTGCGTGCGGTTCTCGATCCGCAGCGTCTCCGGGGTCGGGCCCCACGTGTTCGACGTGAACCGGCCGGTGCCGAGGAAGTCGTTGTGGAACCAGTTGGCGTACGACGGCGTGGAGCTGTCGTTGTAGGCGGTGACGTGGAAGCCGAAGAACCCGCCGCCGGCCTGCATGTACCGCTGGAAGCCCTGGAACTGCGCCTGCGACTGCGGCTGGTCGTCGAGGAACAGCACCACCTGGTACTGGTCCGGGGTGAGGGTGGTGAGCCGGTTCCAGTCGGTCGTGGCGGTGTAGGTGAAGCCGTTGGCCGCCGCCTGCTGCGGGAACCAGACGTTCGCTTCCTTCTCGAAGCTGATGTGCGCGGCGTCGTAGCTGCCGCTGTAGAAGGCCAGGACCTTGAACGGTGTCGCGGCTTCCACGGCGGGGCTCGCGAAGCTGAGCCCGAGGCAGGCCGCGAGGAAGGCCAATATCCTGATCAAGGGACGGCGAGGCATGCGTGTTCCTTCCGGTGGGGGACGGGGATCACCAGTGGCGCGAGTAGTGCAGGCCGAAGCCGAACGGGAACAGCGCGGGCTTACCGTCGCCGGCGTTGATCGGCTGCTGGTCGGCGCTGCGCATCCAGGTCACCGGCAGCTTGCCGGTCGGGTTGTAGTCGCCGAAGAGGACGTCGGCCACCCCCTGCCCTTCGCTGCCCGGCAGCCACGACTCGACGAGCCCGGCCCAGTCCGGCAGCTGCGCCGCGATGTCGAGCGGGCGCCCGGACACCAGCACGACCACCGTCGGCACGCCGGAGTCCTTCAGCTTCTGCAGCGTGGCGAGGTCGGTGGCGTCCAGCCCCATCCCTTGGGGACGGTCGCCCTTGCCTTCGGCGTACGGCGTCTCCCCCACGACCGCGACGGCGACGTCGTAGCTGGAGTCGATCCCCGTGCCGTCCTTGGCGTAGGTCACCGTCGACGACTTCTGCCGCATGCCCTGCAGGATGGTCGTGCCGGGGATGACCGGCCCGCTCGTGCCCTGCCAGCCGACGGTCCAGCCGCCGGACTGGTTGCCGAGGTCGTCGGCGCTCTTGCCGGCCACGAAGATCTTGCCCCGCCGGGAAAGCGGGAGGACGTGGCCCTCGTTCTTCAGCAGCACCTGGGATTCCCGCACGGCCTGGCGCGCGAGGTCGCGGTGCGGCTTGCTGCCGATCGTGTTCAGGAACCGCCGGTCGGTCAGCGGGTGCTCGAACAGGCCGAGCTCGAACTTCTTGGTGAGGATGCGGCGGTTGGCGTCGTCGATCCGGGACATCGGCACGCGGCCGTCCTGGACGAGGGTGCGCAGCGTGTCGATGAACTTCTGCCACTCGTAGGGCACCATCACCATGTCGATGCCGGCGTTGATCGAGGCTTCGACCTCTTCGGGGGTGAACCCGCTCTTGCCGTCGATCTTGTCGACGCCGTTGTAGTCCGAAACGACGATCCCGGTGAAGCCGAGTTCCTTCTTGAGGACCTCGTTGATCAGGTAGGACCCGGCGTGCATCTTGACGCCGTTCCAGCTGCTGTAGGAGATCATCACCGAGCCGACGCCGCGCTGGACGGCGGCCTTGAACGGCGGCAGGTGGATCTGGCGCAGTTCTTGTTCGCCGATCTCGGTGTTGCCCTCGTTGACGCCGCCGGTGGTGCCGCCGTCGCCGACGTAGTGCTTGGCGGTGGCCAGCACCGAGCCCGGCTGGTTCAGCTTGCGCCCCTGCAGGCCGGTGATGATCGACGTCATCTGCGTGGCCAGCTGCGGGACTTCGCCGAAGGACTCGTAGGTGCGGCCCCAGCGGTCGTTGCGGGCGACGCACAGGCAGGGGGCGAAGTCCCAGTCGATGCCGGTGCCGGAGACCTCTTCGGCGGTGGCGCGGCCGATCTTCTCGACCAGCCGCGGATCGCGCGTCGCGCCGAGGCCGATGTTGTGCGGGAAGACCGTGGCGCCGTAGAGGCCGTTGTGGCCGTGGACCGCGTCGACGCCGTAGATGAGCGGGATGCCCAGCGGCGTGGCGAGCGCGGCCTTCTGGAAGCCGTCGTACATGTCCGCCCAGGTGACGGGCGTGTTGGGGATCGGCTGCGAGCTCCCGCCCGAGAGCAGCGAGCCGAGCCTGCCGGTGGTGACGTCCGCCGGGCTTTTGACCCCGAGGCGTTCGGCCTGCATCATCTGGCCGAGCTTGTCGTCGAGGGTCATCCGGCCCAGCAGGTCGGCCACCCGGATCTTGACCGGGCGCCGGGAATCCTTGTAGGCCGGGCCGTTCCCGGCGAGCGCGGGGGTTTCCGACGCCAGCAGCAACCCCACCGCCAGCGCGCCGATGCCGAGCCTGCGTCCGAGGCGCATGCGGGTCCTCCTCGTCGAGAGACCAAAATTCACGCCTTGAATTAATGCATAGGCGCCGGTGGTTGGTCCAGACCTCTGAGCGAACTCGGGTGCCAGTCAGCGGGATTGTGCCTCCGGTCAGAAGTTGGCCTAATTGCGCCGTACGGTCGCCTCATGACTCGCGAACACGACGACCTGCTGCAGCTCCTCGCCGAAGTCCGGAAGCGCTTGCTGATCCCCGCCCGGGACATCTCGGACTCCGACGCGGCCAAGCGGACGACGGTCAGCGAACTGACCCTGGGCGGCCTGATCCGCCACCTGGCCACGGGCGAACGCCTGTGGCTGCAGATCCTCCGCACCGGCGACGGCAGCCTCCCGGAGGGCATGCTGGACACCACGCAGTACACGATGAGCGAGACGCTGTCGCACTGGCTGGCGGCTTACTCGGAGGCCGCCGCCGCCACGGATGCGTACGTGGCTTCGCTGCCCTCGCTGGACGTCGAGGTCCAGCTGCCGGCGACACCGTGGTCGCCGCCGGAACCCCAGTTCTGGTCGGCCCGCCGGATAGTCCTGCACCTGATCCACGAGACGGCCCAGCACGCGGGCCACGCGGACATCATCCGGGAATCCCTGGACGGCGCGAACTCCACCGCCCAGCTGGCCTGACGCACCGCTGTGGACAAGCCCGGCCGAGACGGCGAAACCGCCGGTGCCCCCGGGTAGCGTGGAAAACGGGGGCTGCTCAGCGATCCGAACGCAGCGAGGCCGGGTCGAAGGACTCCCAGTAGGCGTCCTCGTCCCCGGCGCTCGAAGGCGCCGGTTCCGCCGAAGCCGCACCGAGGCGTTCGGCCCGCTGCCGCTGGAACTCCTCGACCGTCATGCCCGGGTCGTCGTCCTCCGCGCGGGCCGGCGCCGGGATGCCCGTCATCTGCTCGATCATGGCCGTCATGTCCTCGCCGAGCAGCAGGGCGACCTTGTTGTAGCCGTCCTGGGTCGCTTCGCGCATGGCCGCCTGGGCGATCTCCACCACCAGCGGCCCCAGGCGCTCGCCCAGGTTCACCGCCGACGGGGCCAGCCACAGCCGCAGGAGCTTGCCGCGGGCGTCGACCGTGACCTCGACCTGCCCGTCGATGTCGTGGGCCGTGCCGGAAGCCGACGCGAGCAGCTCCTCCACCCGGGCCATCGCCTCTTCGCGGGCGCGGGCCTGGGCGATCAGCTGGCGGGTCGTGATCACCTCGGTCCCCCTCCGTACGAGTAGGTCTCGGCGTCCGGGTCGTCGTCCGGGATCGGTTCGTAGCCCAGGGTTTCCAGCTGCGCCGCGTCCACCACCGGGGCCAGCGCGTGGTACATCCGGTCACCCGCGCGCCGGGTCGCGCGCTGGGCCAGCTCGAATATCCGGTCGGCGAGCACTGCCGACCCGTGCCGCAGCGCCGAGCGGTGGATGGTGAGCCCGGTCAGCAATCCGCCGGGCGCCACCTGGACTTCGATGGTGCTGTCCGGAGACGAAGCCTTGCCCACCACCGGACCCGAGCGCGCCACACGAGCAGAAGCCTCCGCACCCGCGCGCGATGCCTGCTCGGCGACGCGGGCCGCGGCCAGGTCGATGTCGAAGTCAGCCAAGGAACGTCACCCCGTCGGGCGGTAGAAGCCGATGAACGACTGTCCCGCGTTCGTGGTGCGGATCTTGCTGATCTGCACCGGGTCACCGGCCTCGATCATCTGGCCGTCGCCGATCACCATCGCCACGTGCCCGGACCACACGACGAGGTCGCCGGGCAGCAGCTGGTCGATCGAGGGCACCTCGGCCCCGACCGTCTGCTGCGCCGCCGTCCGCGGCAGCTGCATGCCCGCGTCCTGGTACGACGTCATGGTCAGCCCGCTGCAGTCCAGGCCGACGCCCCGGGCGGTGCCGCCCCAGACGTACGGCACGCCGAGCTGCGAGAGCGCGTTGCGCACGGCCTTGGCCGCGGTTTCGTTCGGCGCCATGACCTGCTTGCCGCCGGGCAGGTTGATCGCGACGCCGGTGCCGGGCTGCGGCGGGATCGCGACCGGCAGCCGCGGCTTGTGCACCGCGCCGCCGCCACCGCCGCCGCCACCTCCCCCACCGCCGCCGCCCCCGCCGTCGGAGCCGCCGGAGTAGCCGCTGCTGCTGTTGAACGACGACCCGACCTTCGTCGCCGACGCGCTGCTGGCCGACGTCGACTGCTCTTCGCCACCGAGCCGGGTGCCGATGGCGGTGAGGTCGTTGATCGTCTGCTCGCTGAACGTCGCGGCCTGGCCGGTGAGCTGGCTGATCTTGGTCTGCAGCTTCATCAGGATGTCGCGCGAAGCGGCGCCGCGGCTCTCCGGCGGCTGGATGGTCTTGACCGCTTCCAGCGCCTTCATCGACGCCGAGATCTCTTTGATGATCTGGTCGCGGATCTGGTCGTTCTTGATCTCGCCGACGTGCAGCGTCTCGGCGGCTTCGGTGACCGCCTTCTCGATCTCGGCGCTTTCGTCGAGGAGGTCCTGGACCTCTTTCTCGAGACTCTGCGACGTCGCCGTGGCGCGGTCGGTCGTCGAACCCGAGCTGGCGGAAACGAGGTTGACGCGCTGGGCCGAGGCGTGGTCGCGGGTCGTGCCGACCGACGTCTGCAGGGCGATGTGCGCGTCCCGCGCGCCACCGATGGCGGCCGGGTCGTGGCGCAGCTTCTGCGCGAACTGGTTGGTCGTGTCCAGGCCGTGCCGGACGAGCTGGTCGGTGTGCTCGGTCACGCGTCCTGCCCGAGGTCGCCGCCGAGCCGCCGGACGACGTCGCCGTGCTCGGCCTCGACCGCCGTGTAGTTGCGGTCGGTCTGCCGGGCGGCTTCGCCGACCTGCCGCCAGCCGCCGCCGACGCGGTGCATCTTCTCCTGCAGCGCGCGCATCCGGCCGCTGTAGGCGCCGGAGAAGCCGGACTCGCCGCCCATCTCCGAGAAGCCGTGGCCGCCGAGGGTCACGTTCGGGCCGACGTGCCTCTCCGCGGCCCCCTTGACGTCTTCACCGAGCGGATCGACTTCGCGCGCGTACCGCGTGTACGCGCCGTCGTCGACGTGAAACCCCGAATGCGAACCGTCCACTGGCCCTCCCTGTCACCGGAGGTGCGACGCGCACGCGGCGCCCCCGGTTCCCCTTTGCGGGATTCAGCCTAGTCCACGGTCCGCACCCGGGTGGGCGAATTGCCCGGAGTCAGCCGGTGACCTTCTTGAGCCAGTCCGGGTCCTGCCAGGAGACGATCGAGCCGTTCGCGGTGACCGTCGGCGTGCCGAACCCGCGCTGGCCGCCGCCGAAGTCCTGCTCCAGCTTCGGGTCGCTCCCGATCTGCTGGAACGCGGCGTTGAGCTGCTGGTCGTAGGTGCCGGCGTTGACCGTCTCGGCGAACTGCGGGTCGGTGATCCCGACGTTCTTGCCGAGCTCGATCAGCTGCGCCTTGTCGTAGCCGCGCTTGCCCTCCTCGGGCTGGTTGGCGAACAGCGCGTCGTGGAACGGGACGAACTTGCCGGCGTCGGCCGCGGCGAGCGCCGCGTTCGCCGAGTCCAGCGAGTAGCCCGGCGGGCTCGACCGGTCGTTGAGCAGCGGCACCATGTGGTAGCGCACCTGCAGCTTGCCGTCGTTGACCGCCTGCTCGATCCCGCTCTTGTACTGCTTTTCGAACTGCCCGCAGATCGGGCAGAGGAAGTCGGCGTAGACGTCGATCGAGGCCTTGGCGCCGGTCTTGCCCACGGTGACGACGACGCCGTCACGCTTCTGGGTGACATCCGACGCCAGTGCGCTGCTGGTCTCGCCGGGGCCGATGATCTGCCCCTCGGTCTTGTTCTTGTCCGAAATCGTCCAGATCACCCCGCCGATCACGAGCGCGGCCACGACGACCACGGCCCCGATCCCGATGATCCACTTCCGCCGGTCGCCGGACGCCTCACGGGCCTGCGCGACCACCTTCGGACCGGCCTGCGCCGCCTGACGACGCTTCCGAGCGGTCCGCTCAGCTCCACCCACTGTGTATCAATTCCCTTCCGCGATACCCGAGTAGTCGGGCTCGGGCTCGGTGGAGTTCCCGCGATCTCGCGCGAGCCAGCCGTCGAGTGACAGCCAGGTGCGCGGGCGCGCCAGCAGCCAGACGGCGAGCAGCGCGAACCCGGTGTCGCGGAGGATCTCCTGCGGGTACTCCGTCTGCCCGGCCGCCACGTGGCCGCCGCCCCCGAAGCACCCGCAGTCGATGCTCAAGCCGCGCGCCCACGATTGGGCGATGCCGGCGATGAGCACGAGCAGCAGCCCCAGCGCGGCGCCGGCGGCCCACCGGGTCGCCAGGCCCGCCAGCAGGAACAGCCCGAGCACGAGTTCGACGAGCGGCAGCGCGATGGCCACCACGTTTTCGAGGGTGCCCGGCAGCACGTCGTACGCCTGCACGGCGATCAACGTCTGCCCCGGATCCGCCAGCTTCAGCGCACCGGAAACGAGCCAGACGGCCGCCAGCCCGAGCCGGGCGAGCGTGCCGACGGCGTTCAGCACGGGTTGGGACGGTCGCACCACGCACCTAGGCTAACGGGGGGACCTGAGAACTTCGTGAGGCAGGACAGCGGCGGAGGGAGCGGCTGGATGCGGTGGCGCACGCTCCTCGGCTCGGCTTTGCTCCTGGTCACGGCGTCGGCGTGCGGTCCGCGCGCCGTCTCGCCCACCGACTCGCTCGTCACCCGGGCGAGTGCCTCGGATCACCTGACCATCGGCATCCGGTTCGACGCGCCGGGGCTTTCGGAGCACACCGTGGACGGCCGCTTCGTCGGATTCGACGTCGATGTCGCCACTTTCGTCGCGAGTGAGCTCGGCGTCTCCGCGAAGGACATCACGTGGCGGGAGACGACGTCGGCGACGCGGGAAACGGACCTCACCTCCGGCACGGTCGACCTGGTCGTGGCGACCTATTCGATCACCGACAAGCGCAAGCAGCAGGTGTCGTTCGCCGGCCCGTACTTCACCACGGGCCAGGACCTGCTGGTGCGGCGGACGTCGGCCGACATCGCCGGGCCGGAGGCGCTCAACGGGCGGCGGCTGTGCTCGGTCACCGGCTCGACGCCGGCGCAGCAGGTGAAGGACAAGTTCGCCCAGGCCGTCCAGCTGGTCGAGTACCCGCGGTACTCCGACTGCGTGACCGCCCTGCTCGCCGGGCAGATCGACGCGGTGACCACGGACGCGGTCATCCTGGCCGGCTACGTCGCGCGCGATCCGGAGCTGCTGAAGATCGTCGGGAAGCCGTTCTCGAAGGAGAACTACGGCATCGGCCTGCGCAAGGGCGACACCCAGGGGGTGGCCGCGGTCGACGACGCGATCCGGAAGATGATCTCCTCCGGCGAATGGCTGCGCTCGCTCAACGCGAACATCGGCCCGTCCGGTCACCAGCTGCCCCCACCCCCCGAGGTCACGCCGAAGTGAAGCTCCCCGACCTGCCGGTCCGGTCCGTCCTGCCCGATGTCGTGGCCGCGCTGGACGCCCACGGTGCCGCGGTGCTCGTGGCGCCACCCGGCACGGGCAAGACGACGCTGGTCCCGCTGGCGCTGGCGGCGGCGGGTGCCGGCCGGATCGTGGTCGCCGAGCCGCGGCGGCTGGCGGCGCGGGCCGCCGCGGCCCGGATGGCGGCGATCCTCGGGGAGCCCGTCGGCGAGACCGTCGGGTACGCGGTGCGCGGCGACCGGAAGGTGTCCGCGCGGACCCGGATCGAAGTCGTGACGTCGGGGCTGCTGGTGCGGCGCGTGCAGGGCGACCCGGAGCTGCCCGGCGTCTCGACGGTGTTGCTCGACGAGTGCCACGAGCGGCACCTGGACGCGGACCTGCTGCTCGCGTTGCTCCTGGACGTCCGCGCCGGGCTGCGCGAAGACCTGAGGCTGCTGGCGACGTCGGCGACGGTGGCGGCCGGACGGCTCGCTTCGTTGCTCGGCGACGCCCCGGTGGTGACGGCTTCGGCGCGGACCTACCCGGTGACGTTCTCGTACGTTCCGCCGGCGCGCGGTGAGCGCATCGAGGCCTGTGTCGCCCGGGCGGTGCGGACGGCGCTGTCTTCGGGCGACGGCGACGTACTCGCTTTCCTTCCCGGCGCGGGTGAAATCGCGCGGACATCGGGACTGCTACGACAGTTTGAATCGGACACTGTAGACGTACTGCCGCTGCACGGCCGGTTGTCGGCGGCGCACCAGGACGACGCGCTGCGGCCGCGTTCGGGGCGCCGGGTGGTGCTGGCGACGGCGGTGGCGGAGTCGAGCCTGACGGTGCCGGGCGTGCGCGCGGTGGTGGACTCGGGGCTGGCGCGCGTGCCGCGGGTCGACCACCGGCGCGGGTTGCCGGGCCTGGCCACGGTCCGGGTCTCGGCGGCGGTGGCGACGCAGCGGTCGGGCCGCGCGGGTCGTGAGGCGCCCGGGCGGGCGTACCGCTGCTGGGCCGAGCACGAGCAGGCGACGCTGCCGGCGTACCCCGAGCCGGAGATCCGCACGGCCGAGCTGGGCCGGCTGGCGCTGGAGCTGGCGTGCTGGTCGACGCCGGACGGCAGCGGGCTGGCCTGGTGGGATCCGCCGGGCGAGGGCGCACTGGCGGCGGGCCGGGCCCTGCTGGTGACGCTGGGGGCAACGGACGCTTCGGGAGCGGTGACCCCGCGCGGACGGCGGATGGCCGAGCTGGGCCTGCACCCGCGGCTGGCTCGCGCACTGCTGGACGGAACCGAGTCCGTGGGCGCACGCAACGCGGCGGAGGTGGTGGCGCTGCTGGACGCGGGCGCGACGCTGACGGACGTGGCCGCGGAGCTGCGCCGCCTGCGCTCGGCTACGGACGAGCCCGCGCGGCGCTGGAAGCGCGAAGTCCAGCGGCTCACCAAGCTCGTCAGAGGTGAAGGAAAGCCCGACCCCGCACTGGTCGTCGCCCTCGCCCACCCCGAGCGGCTCGCCAAACGGCGTCCCGGCGGGGCTCCCGTCTACCTCATGGCCGGCGGCACCGCCGCCGAGCTCCCACCCGGCAGCGGCCTCGACTCCGAATGGCTCGCCGTCGCCGAAGCGACCCGCGACCCCGGCCGCGTGCACGGCACCATCCGCCTGGCCGCGGCCGCCGACGAAGCCCTCGCCGTCCGCGCCGGCGCCGTGTCCGAAGTGGACGAAATCACCTGGGACGGTGATGTCGTCGCCCGGCGGGTCCGCAAGCTCGGCGCCATCGTCCTGTCCGAAAAGCCCCTCAAGAACGCCGACGTCCACGACGCCCTCGTGACCGGCCTCCGCGAACAGGGGCTCGGCCTCCTGAGGTGGAGCCAGGACGCGACCCGCCTCCGCGAGCGGATGGCCTTCCTCCACCGCATCCTCGGCGAGCGGTGGCCCGCGGTGGACGACGCGACCCTGCTGTCCGATGTGGACCGCTGGCTGAACCTCGGCCACGCCCGCCGGAAAGCCGACCTCGCGAACATCGACGCGGGCCCGGCGTTGAAGGCCCTGCTGCCCTGGCCGGAAGCGGCGAAGCTGGACGACCTCGCCCCCGACCGCCTCGAAGTGCCGTCGGGCTCGCGCATCCGCGTCGACTACACCGGCGACCGGCCGGTCCTGGCCGTGAAGCTCCAGGAAACCTTCGGCTGGACCGAAACCCCGGTGCTCGCCGGGGTTCCGGTGGTGCTGCACCTGCTCTCCCCGGCCGGCCGGCCCGCGGCGATCACCGCCGACCTCGCGGGCTTCTGGACGTCGGGCTACCCGGCCGTGCGCGCCGACCTGCGCGGCCGCTACCCGAAGCACCCCTGGCCGGAGGACCCCGCCGCCGCCGTCCCGACCCGGCACACCCGCCGCCGGGGTGCCTAGATGTGATGTCCGGGGAGGTTGGTCAGCCGGGTGATGGGTGGCTTGCCTCCGACGGATGAGTGGGGTCGGTGGTGATTGTAGAAGTGCAGCC